>JAZNKD010000001.1:0-78687 GCA_045578385.1 Eubacteriales bacterium
TTCGGGGCTGTTTTCTTTTATAAAGTGCGTAAGCTCGTGCGCTGCGGTAAAGAGCATAGTTCCCTCACCGTTCTGCCCGGCGCGAAGGTCGATATGTATACTGCCGTCCGAGGAGTCATACCAACCGTTTGCGCTCGTCTCGCTTCCGTTGCGGGATGAGAATTTGCGCGTGCCGTCCGACTGCTTCGTTGATTCATAGACGTAGATATCTATGTCAAGAGCATTTGCGATTTTTTCTATCGCGGTCAGATTGGTAATATCCTCTTTGGTAAGACTCGAACGGATATCATCGGTATGAATCTTAGACGTAGGACTCGACTTTTTGAACTTAATTTTATCGGCTTCATTACCTTCAAGATCTATCTTGCCCTTTACGCTATCCATATTGACCTTATACTGCGGTTTCGCGGCGTTATGCGATAATCCCGATACGTTTGCCGGGGTTGATTCGTTATTCGTCGCAGAAGCCGTTTTTTGCTGTTCTGAGGAAATCGTCGCTCTCAGTTCATCTACGCCCGAAGCTTTTGCCCATGATGAGTCGAAATCTCCCGACTGCATATTTGCGGAATCTATTTCATTTGCAACCTTTGTACCGAGCTCGCTGTTCTTAAGACGGATATTCTGAATGACAGAAAGCTCCTCACCGAGCGTCTTCTTGAGAATGAGGTTGGCGAGACCGTCAACGTTTTTGGCGTCTTCTCCAAGTGCGGTAAGCCTCTGTTTAATAGCGGTCTTTACTTTTGCTTTGGAGTCTGCTTGGGTGCCTTGCGCTATTTTCGCATTAAGATTACGGAGCTCAAAGCCTGTAAGCTCTTTGCCACGCTCAACCTTTGCACGATACTTGTCTATAACAGCCTTAGCGCTTTTATCTTCTACTTTCGCGCCAGCCTCAAACATTTTATCAGTCTGAGCGCCCAGCTCAGCTTTTGCAGTTTTGTTATCTTTTGTAAAGGCTAAACGGTCATACGCAGTCAATACCCCAGCTCTGCCGCCTGCGCTTATGCTGCCAGAAACACCGCCTGCAATAGTATCAAAAGCTATATCTTCTATTGTCTGTGTCAGTGCTTTTTTCTCTGCCTGCTCCCTGGTCATTCCCTGGGATATATAATGAGCAACGAGCGCGTTAAAATTGCTCTTATCACCCATTATAAGACCGTCGGCAATAGTATTAAGTACAGACGTAATTGCTTCTTCCTCTGATTCCTCGCCTGCTTGCTTAAGCACACTTTTAAAGAAGCTTGTCATTGAGTCCGCAGAACCTATCTTAAGAAGTTTTGAAACGGAGATCATTTCCGGGATAGCCTCGGCAAGCCCGATAACAGTACCGTATAAGAGAGCCTGATCAGAAGTTGCACCACGTGAAATTGCATCATTTACACCCTGAGAAGCCGACATTCCAAAAAAGGTCGCAAGAGTGAATGCTTGACTTCCCGTAGTAGCAGCAAGAGCGGATTGCGCTATGCTTGTTCCGCGACCGTATACATCTCCCCAACCTTTACCACCGAGGATAGGTACGTGCTCATTGATAGTTCCGCCTTCTTGATTTAACTTTGTTCCTATTGACTTTTGAACTGTTCCTGAGTATTCGGATAAAGAAGAGTAAGGCTTTGTTATAATTTCTCCGTACTTTGCTTTTTCAGCAACAGAAGCAATGTAATCAGTAAGATGCATTGGAGCTAAAAGAACAGATGCCGCAGTTTGTCCTATCATTGACCCGACATTTGAAGTCGCGGATTCTTCTATTTTTTCAAGATCCTTTTCTTTTATGTTTTGGTTTATAGCATTGTTAGTCTTGATAGCATAACGATATGCTTCGTCGGGATTTGAGAGATATTTATAACCGAATATATTTTTTTGTTCTTCCGTCCAATTATCGTTAGGAGCTTTCGGATCTTTGCTCTCGAGCGCAGTCATTCGTTCCTGATCCGGATTTTTTTGAGTGATTCCAAAAATGTTTGTGAATGCATCTACGATTTTTTTGTCACTAGTTTTACTTCTGTTAATTTGTTGTTCGAAATACCTATTTGTCTGTTTTTCTGCAGCTTTTGCACTTTGATCATCAAGATATTTTTGATATCCCTGCTTACCGGATTCAACATCGTAATCGGGTCCTGTTGACGCTTTTGCAGTGGGATCTATATTAAATTTTTTTGCGAGTTCATCTAACTTTAAAACAGCCACGAGAATTAACCTCCCAATAGTTCTTTTACCTTTGTCCAATGTTTTTCATACGAGTTATTGCGTTTTTCTACCCCGTATACCTCGCCATCTAAGATAATGTATACTTTTCCACTATGCATAAACAAAGTGCCGTCTTCAAGTTTTAGAGTCTGTGTAGCTTTTTTAACGCTTGCATCAGCTTTTTCACCACTGTACTGAAGTCGATACGTAGCGCCGTCACATTCAACCGAGAAGTTGTTACCTGCGGTTCCGGGTTTATTTTTGCCGCCATCTCTTTTAAATTTAACTTCGTTCTCTTTCGAGATGCTATAGATAGTTGAATAAATATCTTCAAGCTGATTTACGATATCTTTATTTACTCCGTTGGATTTTAATTCATCGATAAGCGCCTTTGCTTCGTCACGAGTTTTCAAATTGCCCTCTGAATCTACAAACGTTTCCGAAGTAATTTCGCCCGACGGATTCTGCAAATCCTTCAGCAGTTCGTCATAACGCGGTTGATCTATATCCCCGGAGCTAAGCGCCGTATCAAGAGTTATCTTATCATAACCACCGTCCATAAGGGCTTGATAGCTTATATTCTGACGTTTATCGGTCAAACTCTTTATTTGTTCTTCACTAAGACCATACTGTGAGCCAAAATTTGAAATATCGCTTGCAGTAAAGCTATCAATGTTTTTGAACAGGTCTGTATACATAGCGTTCTTTTCAGATTCCTTTTGCTGAAGATAAGAAGCGTACATACCGTCTATATTCCTTATCGCATCGCTGTATTTAACATCTGCGGCTTTCATATCATTTCTCATCCCAGCATAAGCTTGAGAATCAATATATTGAGAGTATCCGCTTCCGGTGAGACCGAGTCTGCTTAATTCCTGAGCAGTACTGCCATAGGTAGCGCGATTTTGCTCGTAAGCACTTCGCGCATCTATAATCTCACGATCTCTCGTTGTTCCGGCAGTTTCTTTCAGAAGGTTTGTGTATTCTTCATAAGTAATGGGAGTGAGCTTTGCTTCGCCAGATTCGCTACCACTGGCAGAACCTCCTATATCGCTTGACTCGTTATTTGAATCAAGAGTTATCTTCGCTTCACCGTCTCCCGTCAAATCCGAATAATTGACATTCTGATGTGCTGTATTTACAGGCTGGACTTGAGAATTTTCGCTCGGTTGCGATACTGATCCTTCCAACTCACTGTAAGAAGGATGAAAGATGCTAACGTTATTCGAGCCCAGGATGCCTGAATATCCTTGTATTTTATCAAAGACGGCACCGTTAGGCTTTTTCACTTTGATACTCATATTTTATTAACTCCTTTTTCGTTATAAAAATCTTGAAGATATGCTTCATAAGCTTTATGACCTTCGATGTTCTGCTGAAGCTTATTTATCTGTTGCTGAGCCGCCGTGAGTTCGTTCTGACGCGCAACCTCTTCCTTCAATCGCTCAACGATATCATGAGCGAACGGGTAATGAGCCTTCTCCATGTTCTGCCAGAAGATCAGCTGCGTTCTCGGATTTGCAGGATCTCCATAAGCACCCTGCTTGAAGTTGAGACGGTTCTGCTCCCACAGATACTCTTTATTCTTCTCAACGTCGATCGTCGCATCTGTTCTGAATATGTAGCTATCGTTATAATACCATTCGCCTGCCTCGTCTCGTTCGATAAAGGCATATCGGTTAAACTCTATATTTTGAAGATTACCGTTACTGTCTCTATAAGAGATCGGTCTCGGTTCGTCGGCATAGGCAAGGTAATATTGGAAAATAATCTTATAAATATCAGCATAAGCGGCATTTTTCATGCGACGCTTAGAATCAAGTCTGCCGGATGACTGCTGTATCTGAAGTTGCTTAGCCTTGCCGCTTTGCGCAGAAGAATCGTACTGCCCCTGGAATGAGTCGCTTATACCAAGCGTGCGCTTTGCTTGATCATAAAGCCTGTCTGCCTCTATGATGTCCTGAGATATATTGACCTGCAGATCTATTCTTCCATATAGATTAACATCCTCGCGTTTAATCTTTAGTGCTCTGTCGAATATTCCATCGGTTACAACGCCCATGTAATCATCGGGAACAGTAGGAATGACCGCCGCTTTTAAAATCTTTTCCGCCATACGCGACTCAACTTTGTTTATTGTCTGCTGCTGAGGTCTTATAAACTCGCAATCAGACTGTCCGAGAAGACTGTCCTCCTGGGATGTATTCTTACGAATAACGATCGGCAAGCGGTTAGGCTTATAGAACGGTAGTTTTGTTTTTTCAAGCTTTGCAAATTCAACAGTTATCATCTTAGGTGCGAGATGTCCGTCAACCTCTATAAGCTCTGGCATACCGTTAGGCAATATACTTGGCTTCTCTGCCGTTTCTTTCACAACGCGACCGTCTTTGTAGACCTCGCTATACGCAGGAATAACGGTTTTACCACCGTCAAGCTTTATATCTCGCTCAAGCTCCTCGTATTCCACGTTCAGCAGTTCAAACTGTGGCTTTTCGCATTCGCAGAGCTCCTCACGCTTACCGCATTTACGGCAGCTCCTGCGCTTTCTGGCATAGAAATCGTCTATATCAAGAAGCTTGGTATCACCGCTCCATACGTACTCACATACCTTATCGTCATCGTCTTTGTAATAGCAGACGTAAAGAGTTGCGGTGTTTTCATCCTCGCCTTCTTCCTCTCCGACCGATTCCGCAACTGCGGGAGATACACCGTATTTTCTTACTATATCCTCGATCGTAGTTTCAAAGGTAACGAAGCAATACTCCATATCCTCTATATCAAAAAGCTTAGGCTGCGGAACGAAGCGCTTAGGACTGATACACGTTACCTTGACGTCACCCACTGTATTGTGAGTTAAGATAGAATTATCCCATTCTACAAGCCAGATAGAGCCTCCGTAAATGTACGTATAGCGCTCATCCATATCGTTGAGCTTTTGGAAGGACAGCTCGTCCACCTTATTTGATGCAAGCTTCTCTATACTCTTTGCATTTCTTTCGTTCTTCTCGCTCTGCATTTGCGGTGAAACAGACGCAGACGGAATGTATCCCGTAATCTGCGACTCTATAAGCTCATATGTTATATTCCTTACTACCTTTGCTTCGACGGCTTCTTCTCCGTCTATCTTCTTTGAGCCTTTATACTGCTCGTAATGCTGATCAAGCAATGAAAATGACTCCTCAAGCTTTGCTTTCGCATCCCTGTATAGATCCTGGAAGAACGAAAGCTTGTCTCCGCCTTGTAAATCAATAAACATTTTTTGGTTTTCCTCCATAAAGTTTTTCTATTATTCTTCGCTCCTCGGGGGAAGCGTTTCTGTAATCCTCGAGCTGATCGGGGAGATAGTTGACGTATTTCTCATAGGTCCAAGGCTCCGGAGACGTCCAATATACTGCGAAGTATCTGAGCGCATCGGGCGCGTGAGTAATATCGTGCGGCTCCGTAGAGCAATCTGTGGGTCGCTTCTTGTCTATCTGAAGCGCGGGCAGGCATTTTATAAGCTCGGTGCAGGTATTGAATATATGCAAGCGAGCCTCACCGTTCTTATCAAGCTTCAATAGCTCTTTAATTGCGAGCCATCCTGCCTCTCTGTTATTACTCGATTTTGCGATATCAACGCCGTTATCCATAAACAACGTTGCCTTGCTTTGTCCTGTTTCCTGCGACCTGGACCACATATCAGGCGGTGCAAGCGTTGAATATATCTTATCGCCGTCATTCATATCGATAATGCGCTCGCATGCCTTAGATATAGGCAGATCGCTCTCGCAAAGCTCCTTGTATACGTAAACGTTCTTTGCAGAGTCTATTGCGAACCAATAACAAGCCAAGCGGTCAAGTCCGTAGTCAAAGGCCCTGTATCTACGCCAGGCAGGATCCAGCTTAAACGGTTCGCAAACGTGTACGGCTTTGTTAAATTCGGGGAAATATTGCCCTTCGAAAATGTTCCAATCGCCGTAAAGGAGCGCTTTCCTATCTCTTTCCGGGAGAGCCTCAAGACGTTTCTTATAATCCGGATCCCCTTCCATAAGGAATTTATTATCATCAAGCAACGACGGAATAAATATTCTTTTCATACCGTCCTCGCCACGAAATTCCACGTTAGGCGGTGAAGGATCTACAAAACGTGACTTCACCCACTGATGACCGACACCACCGGGGTTAGTTGATGACTTGATCTGCTTCGGGAATCCGTTTGCTCCTCTGACTCGCGAAATCAGATATATGTATTGAGCCTCCGTGAAGTGCGTAAGCTCGTCGAAGCGTATAACGTCATACTCTGCCGACTGATACTGATAAACGTCATTTTCGGTTGAACAATAACCGAAATCAATGCACGAGCCGTTTGTAAACCTACCTACGTGCGCCGACGAGTTATAACTGAATATCTCGCGCGGATACCAACCTAAAACGGTCCTTATGAGCGATTTATCAAGCTCCGCAAACGTACGTCTCAATAACAGTTGCTTAGATCCCGGGTATTTCAACGCGAACAGCAGCGCATCAACTGTCTGGCCGTATGACTTTCCGCCCCCCGCTGCGCCACCGAACAGCACCTCGGATGCAGTAGCTTCGAGAAAGCGCTTTTGCTTGCGCGTGATCTGAATATCAATCTTTCCCATCAGTCAACAACCTTTATCTGAACGGTAAACGATGCATCGGCTTTTACCTGCTGTTCGACCTTCTCACTCATACCGTGGTTATTGACCAGAAGGAACTTAGCCATTTGCGCGTTAAACTCCTCTGTAAGACCACCGACGAGAAGCTTTTGCTTCTGAATTGCCATAGCCTGCGCGTGTGCGAGTGCAAGGCGAGGGTACTTTTCCCCCTCTTCGATCCAGTGCTTCAGCGTTCTGATTGCGATATTATTTCTCACCGCAAAATCTTCTAACGTTGGAAATTTGTTATCGGGATTTAGAAAATAAAGCAGCATGAGTTCGGCGTATTCGTCTTTATACTTTAGATTTGCCGGTATGTTACCAACCTGGAATTTTCTTCCCATGTTTGACTCCTTTCTTTAAAAACAAAAAAGAGCCAACAGCGTACATTTTGACGCTTATCGGCTCTCAGCTCAAAGGCTATATGGCACTTTAGTTCTTTAGGTGTAATTATATTCTAACACAAAAGTAGGTCGATTTTTTCCTAGTTTATTTTTGTATCAGAAGATTTTTGCTGTATCAATCCGCATCCACTAAGCACATATACACCGCTACATCGTGTATAAGCTTACGTTTTCGGTTGTAATATGTACTTTTCGATGCGCATAAGCTCGCGCGGCTTTTATCGTATCCGATTCTTTCGATTATATCGCATTTAACCGTCCTCGCAAGCTCCGGCTCTAACTCCTCCACCGCTTTGTCGATAATGGCATTTAATCGCCTATATTCTTCTATAACGGATTCAGATGCAGAGGAGAAACGAACGATACGGTCACGCCGCGGATAGTCTGATATAATTGTTTCAATGATATTGACAAGCGACTGAGGATGATTCCAATTGTTATAGATCTTCTTTCTCCCCATGACTTTTATCACTCCGTCGTTAATTCTTTGTTATATTCAAGGATCCATTCGACCGGGATAGGTAATCTGCGGCTTAATCTGGATTTAATTAAAGCTGCAACGTCTTTTATCTTGACCTCACGCGAGGGAACAACCTCATTGTATCCCACGTATTGACTCGGCGTATTCTTCTTTCCCGATGGAGTCTTAACAACTCTACAGTATTCGCATATCGGTGTTTTAGCGTTTAAACAGGTTTTGCAATAACTCATTGTATTCGCGCTCCTTTATAGTTTTATGATTGTTCTTCCCAATATTCGATAACGGTTTCCTTAGAGGTTTTACCGGGTTTCAGCTTCATCGTCTGTCTGACGGTATATCCCGCCTTTATCAGAAGCGCTGCAAGCTGGATCCATTCGTCTTTCAAGAGACCGTTTGCTTTGGTATTTCTGATTGTCTGTCTTTCGTCTGGCATATATTATTCCTCGTTATTTTTGCATTTTTTATAGAATTTACAAAACAAGCAGCACTTATCGCAGTGCCGTTTATGAGTAAGCCAAAATTTTAATCGTTTCAGCATTGTACTACTCCTTCTCGTATTTATTACAAGCCTTATTTTTGAGTCTGATATCCGTAGCTGCAGAGTTGCTTATGAACCACAGCTCGCATTTAAAGTACGTTCTGCCGTGATAACGTTCTCTTAGGCAATGCTTGCAGGTTTTGCAGGTATCGTTACCTTCCTTTGTGCCGTAGATCTCGCGCATATTTGGATATCTTCTGCCAACGCGCTCGGGCTCAGGCTGCTCAGTGAGATTACCGAAGATATCATAATTCTTCATCATCCGGACCCTTTCCTTTTCTTCTCGAAATAGCATATCTCGCGTTATCCCAAAGTATGATCTCAAATATAGCGCTTTCAAGAAACATTGCAACAGCAATAAGCTTAATGTGTAAAGGCATCATCAGATCCGCTGCGCCGGCATATGTAAGCAAGAGATATGAAAACAAGATAAATAGCATTATGAGTCCTCCGATATTTGCTTTTCGTACTCATCAAGAATCTCGAAAAGTTCGCCTTCGTTAAGATAAATGCCTTTTACGCGTTCCTGCAACCATTCACGCATCTTCCGCACAGTGTCGGCTTTTACTTCGGTTTCCGTCTGCTCATTGATTTTCTCGAGCCTTTTGAAAGCATCTTCAAGAAGTCTAAATCCAAGTTGGCAATCAACGTTCTCGGCTCTCAACCTCTCATTCTCCTCGGTGAGTTCCTTTATCCTCTGCGCCTGCGAGTTTATGAGGGCGAGGGCATCTCTCATAGTCAAATACGGTTTGTGAGCACCATTACTTGCGTAGGCTTCATACATAAGTTCTTTCAAATCTTTTTTTACTGCTTCCGCATTAAGATTTTCCATTTTCTGCTCTCCTGTTCCAAGCCTTTATTGCTTCGTTTCTTGCTTCTGTGCCATAATCGTAATGGAAAAACCTTGTAGTACGGCTTCCACAAAGGTCGCAAGACACAAATTCATACTGCCCTTTCCCAAGTGGCTCATTCCATAGAGAACACCCTTGTGACACACTTGCTTGACCACCACAAAAGGGGCATTCACGCAACTCTCTATTTTCCATTTTCGCTCCTTTCAATCGGATATGATTTCTTGAATATCCCAACCATTGTCTTTTAGGTGTTTAATTATCGGCTCGGTATCGCAATCGCTACAAATTTCATTCCAATCAATGTCATAGTATATTTTTGCACAATGAATATAACTGTCTTCTTCCGCTTTTTTGATTAGGCAATCTTTGCAAAGTATTTTGTCATATTCCTCAACATAGTAAAGGTTTGCACCATAATTACCCTCGCAACACTCGGCACACATAATATCGTCTTTGCAATCCTCGCAAACGGGATAATTGCTTATTGGCGAAATATTGTCTTGTCCTTTTTCGTTTATGTCATCTCCACAAATTTTACAAATCATAACATTCCCTTTCTAAATAGTTCCCTCATTTCTTCTTGTGTCAACGGCTTTTTGTATTCATAGCCACTGCATTTCACATCGACACCAAAAAATTCAAGTCTTTGGATATTTTCTCTCTCCTTATCGTTGCAAGTGGAATAATTTTTGCAAGTACAACATTGGCTCATTCCGTGTCCTCGCTTTCCTTACCCCAATCAAGAGCGTGTCCACAATGTTTGCAATAAGGTGTTTTTTCTTTAATCCTTATTTCTTGGTGCTTAAATTTTCTAACATATAAGAATTTTGGATATAGTTCTCCATCACAAACAGGACACAATGCCCCACGATTGCAATTATAAACGGGTTTTTTGCTTAATACTTGATTTTCAGATACTTTAGTGTAACCTTGTTTCATTGGAGAAAGAGGGCAAGTGTTAAGGCAATTCAGATATGACTTGTTGCAATTAAAACAGGCATTTCTACTCGTTTCCATTTTATTTATCCTCCGTGTATTTCTTAATAACTTTGCATATAGCCATTCCGACACACCCTGCATACATTTCACCTGTATGTACTAATAAATCTCGAAGGTCTAAATTTGAAGTGCTATTCACAACTTTGTTGTTAGCTTCTTCAGTTCCTGTTTCTATGGCTGTAAGTATTTCACCCAAGATGGTTTCGGTCTGTTTATCCATCGCAGTCCTCCGTGTATTTCTTTTTGAGTTCGGCAATAAACTCTTGCTTATCGTAACAACGCTTTCCAATCGAAATATTCCATTTTTCACCGTCTTGCCAAATGAAGTCTGCAATCTCGTCTATAACCTCGGAAACCTTGCGCCACCCGTTCTCTCTCAATACGGCTTCGAGTTTTCTTTCATCCGCAAGAACACAGCTTTCATATTCGCTTGATATGGATTTGCTCATTTCATCTGCAAGGTAACGCATTTCATCAGTAACCTCGAATAGCTCGTATATTTTCTCGATTCGATTATCGCCGGTCATTGTTTACACCTCCTCATAAATACCAATCTTCATCAAAATCATCAAGTGAAATTTGGTTGGGATCATCGCCTATCCACCAAGTGAAGCACTCCTCACCGCTATTCCAAACTTTAGGGAGACCTCTATCTATTCTTCTATCAATCATTCTGTCAAAGGCTCTTATATAATTCTCTTTGTATTTTGGATATAATGCGAACTCCCTTTTCATTGACTTATATCCGCCCAAAGGACAGCCTACGCACCCCACCCTGCAAAAACCCTGTCTATACAAAGGATTGCTTTTACACCCATAGTGCTTAAGAAATTCCCACACGTCACTAGTTGTCCAGTCAACGATAGGATTTATCATAGTGGAAGTTGTTCGATAGCACTGCTCGACCAATTGCCGAGTTTCCGCATTATCATTGTTCAGCACGATACCACCCTTGGGGTTTTTTTTGTAATTGACTTGAAGTTGCTGAGCTTTCTTTTCGGTACCAACTGGTTTACCTATAATTTTTATAAGTGCGCTATTCGCAGCACGAGGTGCGCTTTCATCCTTTCTGACTCCTGTGATTTTTACTCTTCCCTTACCAGCTCGCTCCTTGAGTTCGTTACAACAGTATCGAATAGTTCTTGTCGGTGGCATACCTTTTTCTACGATTAACTGCCACATAGTCTTTTTGGGATAAAGAATCTGCACATTTGGGATTGACTTTATATATCGTACCGTTTCGGGTGCATCAACCGTAGTATGATTATTTACAATATCGTGCTTCACACCTGCTAACGAAGCTAAAATTCTTATCGCATCGCTGTCTTTTCCGCCTGAATAGCAAAGATAATAGGGTTCTGTCTGCGGTTCAAATGTTTGTAGATACTGTATAGCTCGTTTTTCTTTTGCAGTGTTCACTCAACTATCTCCTTTCGCAATATCAAAAATTGTAGGCTGTGTTACAAAATTACACCAAAGAACCTCTGTTCTTGGATCACTATTCTGATTATAGGATTTTTTCGCGATCTTACTCCAGCCTTTAAGCATATCGTCATACAGCTCCGATGGATACCCGGACAAGATTACGTATCCTCTGTGATCGCAGAGAGCCTCGAGAAGTTCAACGTGTTCAGTTTCGCTCATTTCGCATCTGTACTGCTTGCCCCCCCCGAGTCTGTAACAGGTACGGCGGATCGGCGTAGATCAACACGTTTTCGTAATTGAATTTTCGGATTAAGTCAATTGCTGGGCGATTCTCGATCTGCACGCATTTTAAACGTTCAGCAGCTTCGGCAAGTCTTTTCGGCATATCGTTCCAAACACTTACGCAATAACTTCTCTCACGAGCGTAAACGTCGATTTTGAAGCCCGTCTTCTGATAGGTCTTAAAACCGTGTCCCATCCGAGAACGAATGGCAAAGCGATACGCCCTGTCGAAATCGGTATCACCGCGATTCTCGTGTGCATCATCAAAAACATCACGCGAATAAGGCGTTAAAGATATCTCACGTATAAGCTTATCCGTTTGATCTCGTAACACTTTGAAAAAGTTTGTTATATCTCCATCAAGATCGTTTACTGTTTCTATAGCAGACCGAGGCTTATTAAACAATACGGCGCCGGAACCGAAGAACGGCTCAAGATAGGATCTGTGGCTAGGCATAATAGATGCTATCATTTCAGCCATTCCCCATTTAGCACCGGGGTAATTTAAAATAGATTTCATCCCCGACTCCTCTCAATGAAGCTCGTAAGTGATGCCATACTGTTTCAGTCTGTTTGCCAGGTATTCGCGGCCGCAGCCGTCGTACTTCTGATAATGCCCGTTAGCGTCAATGCAGCTGTGACTGTAAGCTTCCTCGCGGATCTCAAGACTTTTATCACGCACTCTATGAAGGCTGGTAGCTCCACGGTTTTCATTAACTCCAAAATGCTCAGATTCTATAAGTGCAAGAATGTATGACATATCAACCGAGTCAACTATTTCAGCAAAACGTTTGCTGATAATAGTACGAAGATATTGCGCTACTATTCTTTGCTGCAGCTTTGAGAGATTGGCGTCTCTTGCAAGCTTATTCCAAAGATCGTCGTACTGACGGTCAAGCGGATTTCTTTTATCCCTTTGGATTATTACTTTCATTTTTTACTACCTCTGTATGTAAGATTTTGTATTTTGGATGTTTGCGATAAAAGCGCTGTTTAGCGTCATATTTCGACGTCGCCTCAATGACTGTCGTGCGTTTTATTCCCGAAAGCGGAATATAAGTTATTACAAATTTCTGTAGCATTTTATTACACCTCGATGTATTAAGACGTCATCACCTTAAACAGCTCGTCCATATCCTTAATCTTCTGAGGACAAAGCTCCGGGAGGTTGGCTCTGGTCAGCGCTTCAGCAACCTGCGGACAAACGGCATTACCGCAGCGGGCAACCTGGTCGGTTCTCGTTATCGGGTTTCCGTAAGCATCCTTATCGATAATATAATCGTGTGGGAAGCCCATAGCATCATACTGCTCGCGCGGTATCAACATTCTAAGACCTATATCCGATATAAACCACCAAATACCGAGAATATTTAAAAGAAGGATCTCATCGTCCTTGATGTTGTAATCGCAGTAGGTATTAAGAAGCTCGCGGACCTCTCCCCAGTGATGAAGATTTGTTTTGCCGTCGTATTTAACGAGCATTGTGCGGACCTCAGCAAGAGCGTCTTTTGACGTTATAGTCATCATTGGATCAAGCGGATGCTGACCTTTGTCTTTGCCCTTGAAGTGAGCGAGATGCACCGCCGTCAATGCATTATGATCAACCGCTGTTACCGTTGGCAATGGCTCCTGTATTTTTGCACCGTCAACGCCCGTAAAGAATTTTGAGAGAAATACAGATGTTAGCCCCTCGCGATCCATAGACGTGAGCGTATTTATCGGATTATTTATAGAGTGATAATGCCCGGCACCGCTGAAATACTGAACGAGATAGGCAGTCGCAAGACCGTATCTGTTTGCGGCATCGAGAGTATTGATAGGTTTGTCCAACGTTTGACCGCGAACCTCTTTTGCCGTCTGCTCCGAGTGATACTGTATCAGATGTGCTGTTGTGAGATAATTCCTATCCCCGGTTGTTATCGTGGGTATAGGCTCATCAACTCCGTGCGGAACGTTATTTGAGTTATTACTCATTATGTAAGGTGAAATGGTAGGAGTAACAAGCTCGTGCGCACCAACTGCAGTTATTGTCGATAACGGTGCCTTAGGATCCTGGGCGCCATTCTTAAACTTATGCTGAAGGATATACGGAGCTAGCTTCGGCTCAAGTAACATTTGCGAGCCTGTGGAGGTTATCGTATTTATTGGATCTCGCATATCCGTTCCCGTGGCATTCTGATGATTGTGCATATGAAACGGCGCCAGGACGGGATCCACAATTCCAAGCGAGTGTTTTGCCGTTATGGTGTTGAGAGGTCCTTTAAGATCATAAGCACGTTCACCGCCGCTATGATTAACTTCTATCGAATACGGCGTCATAAAAGGATCACAAACATAATGCTTAGACGTACCCACCATAGTTGGAAGCGGCTTTTTTATATCGTGAACGCGCGGTGCTTGCCCTGCTTTCTCTCCATATCCGCGCGGAATAATAAACGGCTCGGTGCTTTTTATAACGAACTTATCGAGTCCGCGAGCAATTCTTTGCAAGGTGTTCGGTTTTAATGGACGTAGCACCTTAAGATTATACTTTTCCTTTATCTGCTGCTTAGTATCAAAGATCGACGGACACGGCAAATCAAAGTTTATTACCTCTGCCGCTGCTCGCCATGGCAAGCATTTACCGCTTTTAACTTCCTCACTGTTTCTCGGAGCGTGTGTACGGTCCGGCCATACGATAGGTCTGCCGTCGCAACGCGCTATCAGATGGAAACGCGTACGTATAGTAGGCGCTCCGAAATCCGCGGCACATTCCTCGCTGGTCTCAACCTCATAACCGAGATCTTTGAGCTGCTTAAGCCACCGCTGATAAGTCTCTCCCGCTTTCTTTTTCACCGGGCGCCCTTTCCTCACAGGTCCCCACGTAACGAACTCGGGAACGTTCTCAAGCATAATAACGTCAGGTTTAACGTCGTGAGCCCATTTAAGCACTACCCAAGCAAGCCCGCGGATTTTCTTATCCAGCAACGCCTTTCCCTTAGCTCTTGAAAAATGTTTACAGTCGGGAGAAAACCACGCAAGACGGACGTGGCGGCCGCGGACAGCTTTTATAGGATCGACCTTCCATATATCCTCTCTATAATGCTCCGTAAACGGATGATTACGCTTATGCATCATAATCGCTGCTTCATTATGATTTATGGCTATATCTACCGGGTGTCCCGTCGCCATTTCAATGCCCGTCGATGCTCCACCGCCGCCGGCAAAGCTATCTACGATACAATAATCGAAAATATTACATTGTTTCACGAATTACTACCTCTTTCTTTTATTTCAAAACCCTACGAACGTTTAAATCACTGACCGTCTTTATTCGCTCTTCTCTATTTGCAAACGCTCCAACGGTTGGATATAATTTGAAGCTACGGCTATGTGCTCTGTAAAAGCCCTTATAATAGCAAAAAGGATTTCCGTTTTCATCATATTCGACTATCCTTAAAGGCTTATTTTCTACTGCTGCCTTTTCATACATCTTATACGTGTGTGCCATCGCTATCTCCTTTGGTTGTTTTAAATTCTCTCTCGGTTCGTTCGAGAGCTAAACGAAATGCTTCTTCGGGGTCAAAGTCACCTGCTCGTGATGGCTTTTTCTCCGCATTGCTTAATGCCCAGTAATCGGCTTTGGCGCGCCAATCAATGGGATAACCGTTTTTATCAAGCCAGTTTGTACTTTTATAATAGGCGTAGAACTTCTCAGCGAAGTCGTATCCTTTGGAATTGCAATAAGCTATGACTTCTCTGAGCGTGGGGGTGTCAAGATTTTGCGTCTTAATCTCCCTCTCTATATCTTTATTATTTTCTTTTATTTCTTCCTTTTTGGTCCTTTTTCCTTCTTTGTTTTCTTTTTGACAAGTCATTGACATTTCGCTGTTTTTGTCATTGACATTGTCATTGACATTTTGCTGCTCTTTGCGCTGTAATCTCGACCTCTGCTGAGCTAATCGGTTGTATTCTCTTAGTGCCTCAAGCCCTTCAACATTCTGATAATCACTCCAGGACGAAAGATAGATAAAATCGTCTTTCATAGTAATCATTTCATACTTTTTGAAGGTTTCTAGGGCATTTTTGACCGTTTTTATGGGTCTTTTCAGCTCACTTGCAAGAGTACGCAAAGAGTAAGGAACCTCGGGTGTTATGTAGATCGCTCCGCCGTCATTTATCTTTCCCGCAAGGGTTAAAAGCTTAAACCAAATCGTTATAAAAGTATCGCCTTTTGGCATAACTTCAATTGATTTTATTTTTCGATTTTCTGAAAAAATATTTGTAGCAAGTTTAATCCATTTTACGTCAGACATTATTAAACTCACCTCACTTTTTACAGGCTTTTACTTCAATTCCGGGCGGAATAGATCTTTTTACTTTGTATATGAATTTATCCTCGTGGCTCGTCGCATCAGATAAATGCAGCAGATGTATCTCCCGGCACTTCGATAAATCCAACGTACGCAGATAATCGCAGAGCGTATCAATTTCCATATGCGTGTTTGTTATACGGTGGCGTACCTTCTCCGGGAGCTTCTCGCATAGATCGAGAATAGCTTTATCATAATTTGCTTCGATAGCCAAAATATTTAGTCCCGGAAATTTATACCGCAGATTCACCGTATCCGTCGCGAACGCAAGCACGTCACCGTCGATGCGACTCTTGATCAAGAAGCCCAAAGGCTCAGCTGCATCGTGAAACGTCGAATATGCAACTATATCAAAGCTCCCGACGTTGAACTGCTCCATACTTTCAATCAGATTTACCGCATCCGTTTCAAGCGCCTGCGCCGTTCCGTAGCTCATATAGATCGGCATACCGCGCTCGATAAGTTCTTTAACGCTCTTGGCATGATCTTTGTGCTCGTGGCTCACCAAGCAGGCTTTAAACTCCGAGAGCGAGAATCCCGATAATTTCTGCAATTGCTTATGCGAGAGCCCGCACTCAAGAAGAATGCAGGTCTCGTTATCTGTTACTATGTAGGCATTACCTTGCGAGGATGATGCTAATGCTTCAAATCTCATATCGGGCATTCTCCTCCTGCGGCAGTCTCGGTCTTAACTTCTACTGTCGTTTCGGGAGCGTGGAGTTTCTGATACTGTGTGGACTTCTTGATTTTCTCTTGTGCCCAGCTCGGAAGTTCATCAAATGCAACTTGATTCCACGGCTCGATATCAAAACGAATCAGTGGCATAGTAGGCTTAGGTATTGGAAAACCCGATGGAATCTGCATTATACTTTCAATGTTTGAGTATTCACCACTTTCGTTTAACACCACATTTAACATGGCGGGTTTGCCTACCAAATCGTTTGTGTCTAATTCTAAAAATTCATCGTCCGTGTATTCCTTGGCTTCCCATGCACCCACAAATTTACGCAGAGCAGAGTTTTTACCTTTTTTTACATTGAATGTTCGGCCAAGTGTTCTGGGCTCCTCTTTGCCATCAATCTCCACTGTAACCCCCTGCAACTCAAATCCAAGCATTACTTGATTATAGTAGTCTTTTCCTTTGTCCTTGAAGTCACACAGTTGTTCGCCAATCGCTATAGAATAAACGCATATCGCCAAATATGTACCTCCAGGTATGGGCGGCAAACTAGGCTTAACTCCGTTTTTAATTTTCATATTCGCACCTCAATACTTTATCATTTTCTGATACGGCAAGACGAATAACCTGTCCTTCGTATCTTTCAAGCTTTGTAACGCTCTCGGCATTATCTACGAACAAAGGAACGGTTACACCATACGCGCGGGAAAGCGTATTTATGATATCAATTCCAACGTTGATTTTCGCACCATTGTTTACATTTATGTAGGGTATGCCGTTGTAAACGACGTCGCAGCGGTCCTCTATACCACCATTTGCCTGTTCGCGGAACAAACGGAAACGAGCAATGCGGAATAATCCGTTTATGCTTTCCTCAACGAACTTCGTTTTATATCTCGAATATTCGTCAATAAGGTAAAGTACGCCTTCAATAGCATCAAGGCAAGCGGCAGTATTCCTTGCATCTTCCTGTAATTCTTCAATACGGCGTCTTGAATACTCAAGCAAGGACTCGCGGCTTATTATCGCTCTATGTTTATTTGCTTCACTTTCTATCTCTCGCAACTGCACTCTAATAGATTCTCTAAGGTTACTTGTATTTGATGAAAGATCCGCAAGCTCAACGTTCAGATTATGTAATCTTTCGTCAGCTGCTTTTCTCTTTTCTTCGAAATCGGGCATATTTACAGGAGTAACGACGTAGTTTTCTGCAACTTTGATATTTGATTCGCACGCACTTATATCGGATTCTATTTCCTCTATCTCACCCTTAAGCTCGTCGAGATGAGATACCTGCTGCGCCTTAGCTTCTTTCTTTGCGTTTGCAGTCTGCTCGATCTCACGAAGCCTGCTAGCCTTCTGATTCTCAAATCTCTCTTTGGCAATCTGCAACTGTCCCGCGGGGAGAGTCTGGCCGCAAGTGATGCATACTCCGCCTGTAAATGCTTCTGAATTTACGCTTATCCAGCGCTCACGAGACGAAGAGATTTCGGCATCGTAATTCGCTATATTGCGTTCGGTGGCAAGCAACGAATTCTTCTTCATATTCAACTGACTTTTCAAGCGGTTAAGAGTATTACGCATTGAAGGAATATCGGGAGAGTTTGTCATCTGACTTGCGCGATAGTTTTCGTTTTCGGCAATGATTTTATCAAGCTCAAGTCTCGCTTCACGTATCTCAACGCGCTTATTCTCCAAAGCTACGTCATGTTCAAGGGCTATAAGCTGTCCTTCAAGTGTACTGCGCTTGACGTTAAGAGAATCAAGCTCCAAGCGAGCTTTATCGAAATCTGTGCCCGCAACGTCCTCGATCGTCTTCTGGCATTCGTTGATCCTTGCCGGGATCTCTGTCTTAGCGCCAACAAAACCGCGTTTATCGGCAAGAAGCTTCTTCTTGTAATCATCTACAGTGAGTTTGCCTTTAGCGTCAATCAGCGGCTTAAATTTCTCGTCTGTCACCATTATTTCTTCATCCGCAAGAACACCGGCTACCTTAAAGAGTACGGCTCTGCGGTCCTGCCAGGATATACCGTCTGCGAAATGTGAAACGCTCGTAAGAAGTCTGAACGTTTCTTCGTCAACAAGTTCGTTTACCTTTTCTTCAAAGACAAACTTCTTACAGGGTACACCGTCAACGTAATACTCACTGGTATTACCGTCATAGCTCGCTTCACTGCTTCCTCGCTTTGTGGTCCATACCTCTTGATATGTACGTCTGAATGCTATTTCCTCGCCGTCAACGTAAAATACAGCGTCAACAGCTGTAATAGCCGTATGGTCCTTAACGTTGCCGTCCGCATCCAATGGCTTGATTTCAATATTCTTTTCACCGTTGCCTTTTGAATCCTTTGAGAAAAGCAACCATACGAGCGCATCATAAATACTTGTCTTACCCGTAGCGTTATCTCCCAGTAAAGAAGCGTTTCTTCCGTTGAAGTCTATCTTCAAATGCGAATGGCATTTAAAATTCTCAAGCTCTAAGCTTTTAATACGAATATCTTTCATTTTTCAATCTCCTATTTACTTTTTTTAAATTTCCATATAGCATCGGTCAGCTCTTCGCGCATATCAGAGTCGCAGAGATCCGCAACCTCACGAACTTGCTCAACCGTCGCATGATCGACAAGGTGCTTTGCAAGGATATAAAGCCAATTGCTAGTTCCAAAAGTAAGCATTTTCCCGGAATCTCTCACACCTGTTATCTCTGCTTTTGGAAAGTTAATCTGTATCTGTATGTAAGCATCGACGAGATTTTTTGCGGGAATTCCAATCTCCTGCTCCGTCTTTCCCGTATCTTGAGTAAATTTAATTAAGTAAAGTCTCATTTTCTTTCTCCTGCGGTAAAGCTTGCTAAAGCTGTTTTAGGTATTAAATATGTTTTGTACTTACTTCCCCTGCCTACGTTCTGAGCGGGTAAAGGATTGTTTTTACGCTCAATTAAAGCTCTGACAGTCCTTACGTCTACTCCGAGAAGTTTTGCCACTTCAGGCACCGTAAACGTCAGCTTGCCGGGGGCAATATCATTTATGAGCGCCAACTGTTCTCGGAAATATTCCTTTTCGCGCATTTTTACCTCCATTTGTATTGATTTCTTTAAATTTTTGTGATACAATAGAGTAAAGGTTCTCGGACAAAGCACCTTTACCCACTAGACCGTTAAGTGTGTCAGCACTTGCGGTCTTTTTTTATCTTTAAGCATAATGTTTTTCCAAAAGACGTATTATTTCGCCTCCGAAATCGTTCTTTGTATATTCGATAAATTCTTTGACTGTATACATACCCTTTCCAAGATCAATGCCGTGATTCTTGATAAATGCGTTTCTTCCAAACTCACAAGAGCCTGTAAGCTTGTGATGCCATTCATAGAAAGATTTTGCAGGGTATTTGACATCAGGCTTAAATTCTCGAAGAAAAGCATCAATCTTTTCGTCTGTATCCATATCCTCAAAAATCTTGTCTTGCAAGGCTTTTAATGCTTCTGCAAGGGTTTCGCCATGAGCGAATTTATCTTGACCTTTAACAACGAAGCATTTTTCTGTGGTTAAATCTCTATTGATGATAAAACCTTTTGCGTGATTGCCGTGAACGGCACAAAGCACGGTTTCTATACCATCTATAAGGTAAACAGGCAAGCCGCAAAAGTTTTTCAAGCCAGAGCCATAGCCATCGCCATCGCCAGAGCCAGAGCCATAGCCATCGCCATCGCCAGAGCCAGAGCCAGAGCCAGAGCCATCGCCATCGCCATAGCCAGAGCCATCGCCATCGCCATAGCCATAGCCAGAGCCATCGCCATCGCCATAGCCATAGCCATCGCCATCGCCATAGCCATAGCCATCGCCAGAGCCATAGCCAGAGCCATCGCCATAGCCATAGCCAGAGCTGACAGTTAGAAACTTCTCAATCCTTTCTTTCAACGCTTCCATATATCCACCCCGGACAGGCTCTTGGTTGCCTTTTCTGTGCAAGGAATAATCTGAATCGGATCCGCGATAGTCATTTCGGGAACAACAACTGTAAAATTGCATTTATGCGATTTTGACGTTCCATCAATTGCAAGCTGCTCAACGGCACACGCACCCTCCCAATGCCATAGTTTGCGAACTTCCGTCATGGTAATCTCATCATGACTTGCTTCTTTGATTTTTCCGAAGAATACTCCGGCTCTGTTTGTTCTTACAACGTAGTACTGATTTTCGTTGATTTTCATTTCTTGTTTCCTTTCTAGTATTTGTTTTTGTTCTGTTCAGCCGACTTTACAGAAGCACTAAAAAAAAGGGCGTCAACTGTCGTGTCGAGCGCCTTTGCAATCTTCACGAGAGTTTTAGTAGTTGTATCGTAGTTTTCTTTTGATTCCAACAATGCAATTGTAACTCGACTGACACCAGCTTTTTTTGCCAGTTGTTCTTGAGTTAAACGCTTTTCTTCGCGAAGGTTCTTTATTCTATATCCCATAACAATCCCTCCTTTCAAATATAAAACTAAGTTTTGTTCAGTGGGCTGTACAACAATTATACAACTCAAATTTCCGCTTGTCAAGTGTTTTTAACAAATTTGTTCAGTTTTTTTTACAAACTGCTTGACAACCGCCTCTAAAACTTGTATAATATATTTAACAAAAGTCTTGAAGGTGAATTTATGAAATTAGGCGAAATAATAAAAAACTATAGAAAAGAACACAACTTAACATTAAGAGAGTTCGCTAAAATATGCGGTACTTCTCACAGCTATATAGCCATGCTAGAAGATGGAAAAAACTCAAAAACCGGCGAACCTATGATACCAACATTGACCACATTAAAGAAAATTTCAAAGGCACTTAACATATCACTCAACGAATTAATTTCTACTGCTGAAGATATGCCTGTTACTTTAGATTCTCCTCAACCGAAATTATATATTAAACCGATGTCATTTGTTTCGGATTATATTTTAGATACGATGTTTCCTAACTTTTCCGAAACAAACGTTCCTGTTCTTGGTGATGTAGCAGCTGGGATTCCTATCGAAACAATAACTGATATCCTCGATTATGAAGAAATATCCCCCGATATGATAAAAGACGGATCTGAGTATTTTGCTCTACGAATTAAAGGTGACTCAATGGAGCCAAAGATATCTGAAGGTGATGTAGTGATCGTACGTAAACAACCCGATGTTGATTCAGGACAAATAGCTATCGTATGCGTGAACGGTGATAATGCTACTTGTAAAAAGGTTATGAAGCAAGAAAGCGGCATCCTACTCGTGGCAAACAATCCTTTGTATGCCCCGGTATTCTATCCAAATGAGGATATAATAAATATCCCTATTACTATTCTTGGTAGAGTAGTTGAATTGAGAGCTAAGTTTTAAATTTTAAGGAGACATTATAATGAAAGGATTTTTTGATGAAATTGGAAAAATATTACTACAAATACTTTTAATAGTCCCATGTATAATTTTTAGTATCATTAAGGCGTTTTTCGCTTGTTTTGCGCTGAGCGCCACAAGATTTACTATGTTTTTTACATATCTTTATCCAGATAAAAAATATAGAATTTTGAAAACCATTAATATGATAGTTTGCTTTGTTCCATTCGTAGCTATAACAATCGCTGAATTTGCAATTTTATTTTGCATAGTAATTGTGGCGAAAAGTATAAATACAGTATTATCTATTTTCCCGTTAATTGCTATTATCCCTTCGTTTGTTTTTGGAACACTTACATTTGTAGTTGTGAAGTTTTTCGAAATATTGCAATATATACTGATACTTCCTGACGCTATTCATTTGGATTTTGGTGATTTTGCAAGGATCAATACTTTAACAGAAAATTATGAGAATATTTAAATTTGATTTTATAATAAGGGGAGCATTATGAATATTTTCAAAGCAATACTTCGTTCATTAAAGAAAAGCATGGTCTTAAAAAAGGCCATAAAAATGGAAAAATCATCTGTAGACGAAAATACACTTTATAAAGAACGAAAAAAAGCATATGGTTTTTTATGCTCTGATGAAATCCTTTCAGATATCATAACCGACTTTTCATTTGAACAATTCAGTCACGCAATCGAACGAATGAAAGAACTCGGAATCAAATACTCTAGCACGGGTGACTATGTTCCAATCGCCTCATTTTTCTTCTTACCTTCACTCTCTGTAGTTCATCGTCATTTTATAAAAAACGAGTTAGATCTAAGAGATATGCACCATGAATTATCTGATTATTTTGGTGAAATAATTAAACCAGACTATGCAAATGCATATAAATCCTATTACTACAAGTTTATTGAATTCCCTATTGTGAATAAGTGTGAAAACTACAAACCCTTAACCGCTGCGCTCTTGTTTTTAATTTTTGACTTAACTTTAACTCAAACAAAAAAAGATGTTCGACTCAATGGAGCCCAATCGGTGTTTAATTTTTTACAATATTGGAATCTATCGAATGCTGAACTGAATATTTTTGACAATACGGTCGATTTAATGGGTCAAATCGTAAGAGGAGTAGTCTCACCACGTGGTATGTGGTGCTATTACAATTCTGGCGACAACTTTATTACTAAATTGTTTATCTGTTATGGTGATCTTTTATGTTTTCCGGAATATTTAAACAACTATGCTGAAGCACCAATTATTTTAAAAGCAGCTAACACTTCTTTGGATTTTATGACCGAGTTTAACAAGATACAAGACGAAATAATTGAATTTGCACAAACAATCATTGATATGATAAATATATTTGAATAATTTGATATCAAAAGAAAAAGCCCCACGGGCGCGCCAACGCCGCATGAGGCTCAGAGGTAGTAACTCCCAACCAAAGAAGCTACACACCCTTATTATACTACCTCTATTTAAAAAAGTCAAGAAATAATTAAATAGGAGGTAACTATGCCCAAATCAAAGCTTAAACCACGTCCGGACGGACGCCTGCGAAAGGTTGTAAACGGAAAATCTTTTTATGGAAAAACCGAAAGAGAAATAAACCAAAAGATTTTAGATTACAGAGAAAAAAAGGAAAAAGGACCAACGTTCAAAGAAGTTGCTGACGAGTGGTGGGTACTTGAAGTTGAACAACTCTCCCCTAGCACAGTCAGAGGATATAGGAAAGCAACAGAACGAGCGATAGATTTTTTTGGAAAACGCTACGTCAAAGATATATCCACTAGCGAGATCACAATGTTTTTGCATCACTTAGGACGTAAGAATTACGCTAAAAAGACGGTCAAAAATCACAAAATCGTGATATCTCGAATTATGCACTATGCCGTTGTAGAGTGTTACATAGCATTCAATCCAGCAAGAGAGGCTGAAATGCCACGTGGCTTATCCGAAACAAAAAGAAAACCTGCATCTCACGAAGAAGAACTAAAGGTACACAATGCTTCTCATATATGGCTGATGCCCTACATGGCGCTTCTTACCGGTATGAGAAAGGGCGAGCTTCTAGGACTAAAATGGGATGATATTGATTTCAAAAAAAATCTAATAAGTGTTAACCGTAGCGTATGGTATGGAGGAGGAACAAACATTAAAGCTCCTAAAACCGAAGCAGGTATTCGAAAAATCCCGATCTTGCTTCCCTTGCAGAACGAATTACAAAAATACAAATGCATCCCCGGTTACTTTGTTTTTGGAGATGAAAAACCGTTATCCGAAAAAAAATTCCGATATATGTACTCCAAATTTCAAAAAGAAACCGGAATTACCGCAACTCTCCAACAATTACGAAAAAGCTATGCCACAATGGCTGTCGGTGCGAATATACCTGCAGATGTTCTTAAGTCTATATTCGGTCACAAAGATATTTCAACCACCCTCAATATATACGCCGAGGTCCGTGAAGATAGAATTATAAAAGCTGGCAAAGATTTGTCAGTTTTTTCTGCAAGTAATGCGTAAAAAGGTCAAAAAAAGGTCAAAAATCTCAAAACTATTGATAAATATAGCATTTTAAGGGGTTCAAGTCCTTCTGCCCCTGCCAACAAAAAGAGAACTTTTGACAAACAAAAGTTCTCTTTTTGTTTATCCAAGCCGCAGCCTTGGTATATCATCACGCGATAGCGTGTATATCATCAGCGAAGGCTGTATTTTCCCTGCCTCTTAATAATATGCAAATTCTACGGAATTGATAATATACCTGGCTGACGCCTTGATTTATTTTTTATGCTGATTATCGAAGGGAGTGAGCAAAATGATAATAGAAAAGTCCTGTGGTGCTATAGTCTTTACAAATGATAACAATGGTATTCGATATGTTATCATTGAATCTAAGGAAGGTTTTTTGGGCTTTCCCAAAGGACATGTTGAGAGCAATGAAACAGAACTTGAAACAGCACGGCGAGAAGTATTTGAAGAAACAGGATTGAAGGTTGAATTTTCAGAAAATTTCCGAACGGAAGATTCTTACTTATTTCAGCGCAATAACGAAACTCGAATGAAGAAAATTGTATACTTTTTAGCAGAATATTCCAACCAGATTCCGGTGCCACAAGAAACAGAATTAAACGCTATTCATTTGATGGATTATGAAACTGCATTATCTTCATTTCAATTTGAGAATTTAAGACGTATTTTAACCGAAGCGCACAATTACTTATTGAGTTGAGTTTTTGTTCGTTTTTATCTCAACTTTTAAACTTCATCTCGTTTAAGGCAAAAAATAGAAATGAGATACGGTTAGCATTTCGTTCCTTTTTCTTTTACCGATTGGCTAACTTGAAGAAAAAACGCAACAGATCGGGCTTCCGGTGGACGTCAAGACCGTGGAAGAGAGAGCGCAGTTAGCTCGAGAATTAAAACCTTCTAAAAAACTAAATTTCGACTCAAACGCAATAATATTTAAAACTTTATAGATTGTGCATTTGCAAAAAGCGTACTTTCCAATCGGTTTGCAAAAAATAAAACAACTCCTATTTTGTCAAAACCAACCTTATATGACTAATATAGAAGTGCGAAAATCTCGCGTTGGGTCTTACGGTATATATATATGAAAGAAATTTTAAAAAACGTTACTTGCGAATTTAACGGAATACGAATATCTGACTATCTCAGACGTGGTCTTCTCCTCTCTGTTACTCTTATTAAAAAAGTGAAATTCGGCGGTGTTTTTATAAACGGCGAAAACGTACATATGCGAGCTGTGGTTCATACCGGTGACAGCGTTACCGTAAAGCTCCCCGAAAAATCAAGCAAAAATATAAAAGCTATTGATATTCCTCTTGACGTTATTTACGAGGACGAATATCTCATAGCGATAAACAAGCCGTCTGGTATGCCGACGCATCCATCGCGCGGAAACACTCTGCCAACTCTGGCAGAGGGCGTTATGGCATATTTTGCTCCTCAAAGCTTTGTTTTTCGCTCGATAAACAGGCTTGACAGAGACACAAGCGGTATAGTGATAATAGCTAAGGACCCCGTCAGCGCAGACAGACTTTCAAAGGAAATGAAGTCGGGCGGATACGTTAAAAAATATTCTGCTATCGTTTCGGGTGTTCCCTCACCTGCCCACGCAATAATTGACGCGCCTATCGACCGCGAAAGCGATGGAAACATTAAGCGCATAGTCACCGCACGAGGTAAAAGAGCCGTAACCGAATACACTGTTGAGAAAATACTCGAAAACGGGGATTCGCTATGCGAAATCACATTGCACACCGGAAGGACGCATCAGATACGCGTGCATATGGCATATATAGGACATCCTTTGCGATATGATTTCCTTTACGGCGTACGCGAGGGCGATAAAATCTATAAGCTGCACGCAAAAAGCATTGAATTCACTCACCCGTTCACAAACGAACGGTTAATACTTACATCAAAGGCTGATTTTGAAAATGGATAAAAGACTTAAGGTTATAATTGACACTGATATAGGCGACGATATAGACGACGCTTTCGCTCTGCTTTTCGCAATGAAGCTTGATTTCGATATAATCGGAATCACAACGGTTTTTGAAAATACCGTACAAAGAGCGAGAATAACGAAAAAAATACTCAAATTATACGGCAACGGCTACGAGAACGTCCCGGTTTATGCAGGATACGGCACACCTTTAGCCAAAGCTTGCGAAAACTATCCTGACCTATGCCAATATACTCCCGATATTGATTATGACGAATATACTCCCGATTCTACGGATGAAAACGACGCTATAAGCTTTATCATTGATTCCTGCAAAAAATATAAAGAGGATTTAACGGTTATCGCAATCGGCCCTTTTACGAATATTGCGAGGGTTATCGAGCGAGATAAAGATGCCCTGAATCTTGCGGGCGACGTCGTTATAATGGGCGGCGCATACTTTAAGCAATACTCTGACTGGAACGTAATATGCGACGTTGAGGCAGCGGAAATAATGTTTAACAACGTAAAAAATATAAAATGTCTAGGCGCTGACGTTACGCATAAGCTCAAAATTTCGGAAAGCGATGACGAAAGGATAATTCAAGCAAAAAGCTCGGATATCACAAAATATATTTCCCTTTTATACGGTAAGTGGAAGAAAGCATCGTCATCTATCGGTGTTCTACACGATCCGCTTGCTATTTTTTACGCAAAAGACAATAGCGTTTGCGAGTGCGAAACAGCACCTATTGCTGTTATAAAAGACGGATTTGCAAGAGGATTTACGCTCAACGTAAAAGCATATACAAAGGCGTATTTAAACCCTAACTATTACGACTTTGATTTTTCAAGGACCCATACGCTTGCAAAAGAGGTTGACCGCGAACGCGTTATCTTTGAGTTTATGAAATGCTTTGAATAACTAAAAACAGCTTGGAATACAGCAGGTTACCTGAGTTTCGGTAAGCATGCATTTCAAGCTGTTTTTGTTGTTTAATTCGCTAGATTGCAAACTTTAGGTTACTTTCATTTATTATTTTGAAAGTTCAATAGCGGAAATTTTGCTATTTTCATCTGCGACAAAAGTAATATTATCGCCTGCGGAAAGGAACGGAAGAATATCACTTATTCTGATATCCGCTGTGTATATAGCGTTATTTTCGCCAACCTTTACGATAAGATAATAAAGCGTGTTTCCATCCTTTACGGCAGTTGCTATCTCGACTATTTCACCGCTGTAATCAGCCGTTTCACCGGAATTGTCCTCAGCTGCTATACCAAGCGCATTACGGTATGCAGCATCGGCATCAGCTATAGTGCTTGCAACTCCTACCTTCTGATAATCAGCAACAGAAACGAATGCGTACTGTTTAACAAGTCCCGTTTTGTCCTTAAGGCTGATGAAGTAGGTAGGTCTGTCTGCAACGTTGAGAAGTATCGGGAACGTAGCCGTGTAGCCCTTTTCCTGTATCTGTCCCTCTGCAGATTCCATAGCGGAATATTCTTCGGCACCGTTAATCATATAGGTTTTCGCTTCTTTAGTCCTCATATTTATGAGAATGAAGCCAATATTCGATTCGTCCCCTGCGACCGAAGTGATTCCCGTATAGAGCCATACGTCATCGTTAACCGCAACGTAGTTATATCCCTCGGTAGTTACTACAACGCCCTTCTGAACGAAGATAGAGTTCAAAAATCCGCCTTCAAGAGAGCCCCAATTATCCGCCTGCTCTACGAGAAGCTCGGGAGAATACGCAAGGTCTATCCACTGCGGTATCTCATTAACCGCATAATCGGTCATTTCACCGCTTACCGCATCTACGAGAATAATGCCCGCGATATCCTTGCCGCCTACGATACCTATCGTGTAGGTATAATAGGACATTACCCAATAAGGATGTCCGTTATCGTCTATCTCAAACGAGAGGTTCTCAAACATTTTCGTAGGATAAGCAAAGCGTATATGACGCTTAAGGTCTCGCGAAAAATACTCCGACGGAGAATACTTCATTCCCTCTTTAAGAGTTATAAGGTTAGTTTCCTGAGTTGCCATATCTATAGATACGTAGTAAGGAATTCCCTCGTTCTTATTAGAAAACCACTTTAAAACACCCGCATATTCAAGAGGTGAAACTCTAAACGGCTTATCGTCGTAATTTATCTGAGAATAGTAGCTCGAAACGTTAAACTGAGAAACGAGCTCAACCACCTCTCCTATTTTTCTTAAGCCGAGGCGCTCTGCCGTATCTCTGTCAACTACGGGAATCTGAGATATAGACATTTCGGCAATATCCTTTGAGAAATCAGACGGTGTTACGTCAAGCATTTCCTGATATGCCTTTGCTCTGAAAATCTTGGATGAGGTAAAGAAGCAAAGCAATACGACAAGAATAAGAACTGCAGCTATAACTATAAGAGCTATTTTGGCTTTTTTGGGTAGCTCAAACGTAACTACCTTAGTTTCATCTACCACGATGTCGTCAGGATTCGATTTTTTCTTGTTTTTCTTGTTGGCTTCGGAGTTTGCGGCGGCTTTAAACCACTCACCTACGTTTTTAAAGAAAGCAGTGTTCTTAAAAAATGCAAAGCAAGCAAAAAATACGATTGATGCGAGAATTATCATCACCCACATCTCTCCCGAGCGCACGTTGAACGCAGGAAGCGCGAGATAATAATAAACCAATAAAAAGCCAAGCGTTATAAGCGACGGAAATAGGTATGATTTTACTTTATAGGTCATTTTTTTCTCCTTACGTGTTTTTCTTAGTTAAGTCTATTCTAACACTATTCCAATGCTTTGTCAACAAAATTAAAGCCTTTAACATAAAAAGAGACTGCCTCAAATCTTAATTGAGGCAGCCTTAGTGTTTTTAAAATTAAGCAAGTACCTTTTCAAGAGCAGACATCTTAATCGCAAGCGTGAGTATATCGCAAGCGAGAGCAAGATCGGTATCTTTAGGATAAGTAGGTGCAATTCTTAAATTTTTGTCCTCGGGATCCTTGCCGTAAGGATAGGTTGCGCCGACCTTAGTCAGCGTAACGCCTGCACCCTGCATAAGCTCGTATACTCTCGCCGCAGAGCCGAGCGTGACGTCAAGAGAAACGAAGTAACCGCCGTGCGGCTTCGTCCATTCGGCTATTCCGAGCCCGTCAAGAGCCTTAAGCGCGTTAAGAGTGATATCAAACTTAGCCTTTATAGCAGCTCCGAGCTTTTTCATATGCTTCATTACGTTTTCCGCATTTTTAAAATACGCTACGTGGCGAAGCTGATTTATCTTATCGTAGCCTATGGTCTGAGTACCCATATGACGCTTGATTTCGGAAAGGTTTTCATTGCTCGCTGCCACGATGGCAACTCCGCTTCCGGGAAGCGTTACCTTAGATGTCGACGCAAAATAAAGCACTCTGTTCTCATTACCGCATTTCTTCGCTTCTGCAAATATATCGAGAAGTTTATCGTCTTTTTCGCCGAAAGCATGAATAACGTATGCGTTATCCCACATAATTCTGAAATCAGGAGCACCGCACTTCATAGAAGCAAGACGACGTACGGTTTCATCCGAATACGTGTTTCCCGTGGGATTTGAATATTTCGGAACACACCAGATTCCCTTAACCTTAGGATCGAGAACAAGACGCTCAACTTCATCCATATCAGGTCCGTTTTCCGTCATTTTAACCGTCAAAAGCTCAAATCCCAGATCTTCCGTTATTTTAAAGTGGCGGTCATATCCGGGAGCTACGCATATCCATTTAAGTCCACTCTCGCGGCACCACGGAGTTTCGGAATCGCAGGTTCCGAATATCAAAGCTCTCGTCAAAGCATCGTACATAAGCTGCAACGAGGAGTTTCCTCCGACTATTATATTTTCAGGATTTATACCGAGAAGCTCGCCAAACAGACGCTTTGCTTCCGGAACACCGTCAAGAATACCGTAGTTACGGCAATCAAAACCGTCCGAATTTCTGCAAAGCTCTCTATCCATTGAAAACGAAAGAAGTCCGTCAGCAATATCAAGCTGGTCGGAATTAGGTTTTCCGCGAGAAAGGTCAAGCGACAATCCTCTTGACTTGTATACATTATATTTTTCCAAAAGCTCAAAATAAATCTTCTCAGCTTCTTTCCTGCTTAGTTCGAGGTATTTTTTCATAACAATTTCCTTGGATTTTGAATTTCCTTGTGCAAAATAATTCATTTTTCTTGCAAAACACTTCTATATTATACCTTATTTGCACTTTTTTTGCAAGTCCTTTCGCAAAAATAATTCAAAATTATGCAATTTTCTCAAGTTTACAATTCAAAGCTAAGAAAATGTAGCACTTTTAGCTATTTTTTACAGCCATATTGACAAAATTTAAATAGTGTTATATAATATAATGTAAAATTATTTATATATGCACGTTATTTTTTATCGTACATGCTTTGAAAGGATATTAAAAGTATATGGCTAACAACAATAAGAAGTTCGTCGAGCAGATAACCTCGATGGATGAAGACTTTGCAAAATGGTACACCGACATAGTTAAAAAAGCCGACCTTATCGACTATTCAAGCGTTAAGGGCTGCATGATAATCCGTCCTTACGGATATGCTATCTGGGAAAACATTCAGAAAATTCTTGACACAAGATTCAAGGAAACCGGCGTTGAAAACGTCTATATGCCTATGTTTATTCCCGAATCGCTTCTCACAAAGGAAAAAGACCACGTTGAAGGCTTCGCTCCGGAGGTTGCATGGGTTACTCACGGCGGAAGTGAGAGACTTGCTGAGCGTCTTTGCGTTCGTCCTACCTCGGAAACCCTTTTCTGCGAGCATTTCGCAAACGTTGTGAAATCATATAGAGACCTTCCTAAAAATTATAACCAATGGTGCTCCGTTGTGCGCTGGGAAAAAACTACGCGTCCGTTCCTACGCTCAAGAGAATTCCTCTGGCAAGAGGGTCACACAGTGCACAGAACCGCAGAAGAAGCTGAGGCAAGAACTATTCAGATGCTCAACATATATGCAAGCTTCTTCGAAAGCGACCTCGGTATGCCGGTTATACGTGGTCAGAAGACCGAAAAAGAAAAGTTTGCCGGAGCTAAGGCTACCTACACCGTAGAGGCACTTATGCACGACGGTAAGGCTCTCCAGGGCGGTACCTCTCATAACTTCGGCACAGGATTTGCTGAAGCCTTTGACATTCAGTTTCTTGACAGCGATAATACCCTTAAATACTGCCACGAGACCTCTTGGGGTGTTTCTACGAGAATTATCGGAGGTATAATTATGACTCACGGAGATGACTCCGGACTCGTTCTCCCCCCTGCCGTTGCTCCTATTCAGGTAGTTATTATTCCCGTTCAGCAGCACAAAGAGGGCGTTCTTGAAGCTGCAGGCAAGATTTACGATACTCTTAAAGCTGCCGGAATCAGAGTTAAAATGGACGATTCCGATCAAAGCCCCGGTTGGAAATTCTCTGAGTACGAGATGAAAGGCGTTCCGCTTCGTATCGAAATCGGTCCTCGCGATATTGCTGACAACAAGTGCGTTATCGTAAGACGTGACAATCGCGAAAAAGCCTTCGTTTCCGTTGATAATATAGTTAATGAAGTTAATACGTCTCTTGACGCTGTAATTAAGGCTCTTTATGAAAAGGCTCTTGCAAACAGAGAAAACAGAACCTTTAACGCGTACGATCTCGATGAGCTTACAAAGATTGCAAACGAGAACAACGGATATATCAGAGCTATGTGGTGCGGTGACCGTGAGTGCGAGGAAAAGCTTAAGGAAACTGCAGACGTTACCTCAAGGTGTATGCCCTTTGACAGTCAGCCCATCGCAGAAAAATGCGTATGCTGCGGCAGAGAGGCAAAGAAGCTCGTTTATTGGGGTAAGGCATATTAATTGATTAATTGCATTTATACTCTATTTTAAAGCTACGAAAGGAGAAGAACTATGGCTAATACGATAATAACGCGTACACACGATGGAAAAATACTTCATCTCGAATGCCATGATTCGATTCCGTCAACCCATGAGCTAGCGCGATCATATGCGCGTGCAGGTTACGCTGACGGTTACGTTGTCTTCTCCGAAAATCAGACAAAATATAACTCTCTTTCTCAAAAGCTGCCGCCGGAATCCTCTGAACACGGTGTTTATTTATCCTGCATACTGAGGCCGTCCATATTCCCTTCTCAAGCCGGATTTCTCGGCGCAATGTCTGCCGTTGCGTTTATCAATGCATTGGAAGAACAAACCGACAAGCGTCTCGGCATCGGTTGGGTAAGCGATATGTTCTGCGAGGGTGAACGAATCGGTACCGTTTCTACAGAGGGTAAGCTTGATAGCTTTATGGCTTACGAGTATATAATAGTAACCTTTACCGTGAAGCTCACTGATGAATATTTTCCTCCACGTCTTTCCGATATGATAAAAAAGGTATTTGAAAGCGAAAATACTTCAATCCCTCTCATAATAGCAAAAAATATTCTTTCAAAATTTTTCGCGTTATATCCAAAAAGAATAAAGAATCCCGAAAAATTTATGGAAAACTATAAGCGTAAGTTTATTCTTGGAGGAGTTTCGACAAAATATATCGAAGACGGAAAGAAAAAGAGATGCAAGATACTCGGAATAGAAAGTACTGACGGCAGGCTGATAATCGAAACAAAAGACGGAACTATCAAACACATATCCGGAAACAGAAATATAATAATTCCAAACAAAATTAAGATAAAGTAAGTAGCACTGATAATAAAAAGCGGTAATCAAGCAAAAAATTGCAAGTTACCGCTTTTTATTAATGCAACAGCGATTGCCCAATACCGTAAAGTACTGAGCAACCGCTGCTTTTATTTTTCGAAATACATATATCCCATTTTATTTTAAGCAATCAGACCAAAGTATTAAGCTTCCTCGTCCGCCCAAATAATAAGCTCGGTATTTTCCTTATTGCCTAGCCAATGCCAGCATTCAGCAAGCGTGAAGCCATATTCTTCAAGCGCTGCCTCAGTGGGTTTAACCGTGAAGTAGTGAAGAACCTTTATCTCGGCCCCGTTCCCATTATGAGTAGGTATGTTAGCGTATTTGCTCCAAGTGGTAACAGCTCCGTTAAAGTATATTTCTTCAAGCTCGGTAAGTCCTACCATTGCTGTAGAACAAACGGAATTAACACCTATATCCTTTGAAAATACAAGTTTCTTGATATTTACACAGCCTTCAAATGCCTGCTCTGATATAGATGCTGTTCTTGCAGGGATAATATATATATATCCGGCCTTAGCGGGATCAACTTTAATAAGATGGGCATATCTTAATTCTAATGTGCCGTCAGTATAAATATATACAGCACCTTTGTTCGCATACTCGGTATTGTAATATCCTGTTCCCACAAAAGCAGTACCGGAAATTTTAGCCAAAACCTTGGACTTCACTACAATTTCGGTTACGGTTTTCATATTTTCAAAACTGCAATCTCCGATTGTCTTAATATTTGAATTGATTACAACCTTCTTAACATCATTTCTATATGAGTACCACGGTGTCTGATTATGGTTTGTGTAATTAACCATTATGTGCGTGTCATCACCGCCTCCGACAAGCAACGTACCCGTTGCGTCATCATAAGACCAGGCGACGCGAAGGTTATTATTTTCGTCTGCACCGGTGTTAAGAACTGTCCAATATGAACCTGCGCCAAGAGTTGCAAAATCAGCTTCTTCTGCCTTTGTATATAGCTTTGCTACATTTGCCGAATTGTCAAACCAGCTGAGCGAATTCAAGCCCGTAACGGTTGGAGCTTCGGTCTCGGTTCCGTAAACGTCGGCATTAGTTCCCTCATAATAAATATAAAGCAGACGATTGCATCTATAGAATGCATCTACGTGGACACTGGTTACACTCTTAGGAATTACTATGTAGCTGAATTGTTCATATGTCGTTACGGTATCGTCATATATCGCTGAGAACGCATAGCTACCGATATGAGTAATATCGTCGGATATTATAACGTTTTTAATTCTGTTACGGTACATATACCATGGCGCGTCATCATAATAAGTGAAGTCCCACATTTTTGCATCTGCAACGGACGCATCTTTTTTACTTATTGTAAGAGTATTTGTATTAGGTTCAAATATCCACTCAACGTTATCTCCGCAGTCGTATCCGCGGTCGCCTACCAAACGAATGTTTTCATCGTATTTATCTCCAAGGGTAAGCGTATAATGATCATTGTAATCACTATCCTTAAGATGCCAGCCAATAAATTTATATCCATGGTATCCTGTTCCGGTCTCTTCACTTCCGTCATTCATAAAGTCGATATTTGCCTGAGAAATTCCGTTCTCAACGTCTATATAATCAGCATCAAAGGGGAGCTTATCAAATTTACTTGCATAATACCAGATAGTATAATACCACTGAGCTATATTTCCTTCATCGTCATAATACCAGAAAGGCCCCGGTTCTTCCGGTCTTTCCTGAGATAAAAAGTACTTGTGCGCCAGTTGATCAATCCAGAAGTTAGAGATGCTGATATCTATATTGAACTGCTCCTCGTTACCTATGTAATAGGCGGTTTCAATATTGGTACAATTTTTAAATGCGCTAGTTCCAACACCGATAATAGTTGGAGTAAGAACAACGGTCGTGAGAGATTCACACTCCGAGAACGCATTGCTCTCTATGGTTGTAAGCCCCTGGTTAAAATCAAGATGAACAAGACCATCGCAGTTTGAAAACGCGCTGGTACCTATAGATTCAAGTGCATCCGGGAAATTAATTTCAACTATAGAAGATTTATAAAATGCATTCTTATTTATTCGCTTTACAGTGTCGGGGAGCTTTACCTTTGTTATTCTGTTAAACTCCGAAAATGCCCATCCTGCAACAGAAGTAATTCCTTTTTCAATAACAACGTTTTCGATGAGTGCTCCGCAATGACTCCACGGAACGTCTGATTTGTACAAATAATCGTACATATCGCCATTACCGGAAAACGTAATTGTTTTTGACTTAGAGTCAAATTCCCATTTTACATTCTTGCCCGCTTTATTCTCGTCTCTTTCGCAATAAATTACGATGTCTCTTTTGGGAGCAACATCAAAATCAAATTTAGAACAAGTCTTATTATCCGAATAGAAGTAATCAAGGCAGAATCCGTTATATTTATAGTCATATATGGTTGCTATCTGCTCATCCGTAAAGCCATCGATAGTATCAACGCGCTGTCTGAGTCCATCTATCTCCTTATCGGTTTCCATATAGTAGAATTTAACAACGCTTAAGGTTTGGCAATATACCTTTATTGAACCGACGATCCTATTACTAGGATCAAACTCAACGGTTTTATCTTTGTTAACATAAAAAGCATCAAAGGATTTACGCATTTCTGTAAGTTCGTCCGCTTGCGCCTGAGTGAGATATCCCGAAAGCGCATCAACCTTATGTTCTTTTATAATGTTATTAGCGTAATAATACGTTACCGTATGAAGAAGCTGACAATAAACGTTAACGTTTTTTGTTATCTCCGCATCAAAATCAAATTCTTTGGTCATCGCACTATCAGCAAAAAATCCTGTAAAACGAATGCCATTTGAGGCAAGCTCGTCCTTTTCCTTCAACTGAAAAGATGTAAGCGTTTTACCCGATTTTACACTCTGCTGATGAATCACATCATTGTCGTAATAATACTTAACAAGGTATGTACTATTCTCGTTGTCAGAGGGATTTTCGTTATTCGTTCCAGGGTTATCGGTAACACCGGGAATAATAATTCCCTCGCACGATACTAAGGCAATAATACAAACAAACATCATAGATGCCAGTAATATAAGTAAAAGCTTTTTTTTCATCTTCCCTCCGCGTATTTTTTTATTTAATTTTAATTAAAATTCATTACGAACTGGACTACACCATATTAATATATTAGCATACAAATAAAGCAAAAACAAGTTTTAATTTTTCTTTTTTTCTCTCTCCTTGCTTTTTTTGTAAAAAACATACATTTCAGGTACTGAAAACTATGCAAAATGTACACTATATGAATGAGTGGTTAAAGCTGTTAATTAAATTACTGCCAATGGCATTTTGGATCTTACTTATTCTGGGATTTGATTTACCCTATATTGCCATAATGACTCTCATTTCATCTTTGATACATGAACTTGGACATATAGCCGCAATATCCAAAACAACCGTTGATTTTAAACTTAAGTCTGTTATAGGCGGACTAAGATTAAAAACTGTAAAACCAATCTCCTATAAAAAAGAAATTGTAATTGCTATCGCCGGTCCTATGGCAAATTTAATTGTGTTTTGCATTTTTATTCCGTTTTACAGACACAACGACTATCTTTTGAGTTTTGGTATTATAAATCTTTTGACCGCATTATCAAATTTACTGCCTATTGAAAGCTACGACGGATATAGAATCATCTTATCCACAGCTATGATTCTTGGTTTTAGTGACACTTTTATAAACGTTATGAGAAAGGTATCATTCATATTGATTTCATCACTTTCATTTGCTGCGTTGTATTTTATGAAAAGACTAGACGTAGGATACTGGACATTTTTCATATTTATAGCAATTCTGATAAAAACTATAATTAACGACAAAAAGGTATTTTTTGCGAGAAAACGAGAGAAAAAATGAGATTTTAAGAGATTTTAAGAGTTTTCATCGTAAGAACGGCAGAAAAATCAGAAAAAATCAAGGCAGGAAGCGTTTAAGTTCAAATATTTTCAAAAAAGTTTTATAAAAACTATTGCAAAACTCTATCCTTTTTGCTATAATACCCTCATCGTTATATTGCTACATATTTCGACGAATAATAACGCTTGCTCCTCCAAAGTGCGAGTTTTAAAGAAAGGATCTGAGATTTTAATAAAATGGTTAAGCTCATTGAGTTGAAAGGAATCACCAAGTCTTATGACGGTGAAGTTATTTTAAATTCCATAAATCTCTACATAAGAGACGGTGAATTTATTACCCTTCTCGGTCCTTCCGGCTGCGGAAAGACCACAACGCTTCGTATTATCGGCGGATTTGAAACCGCTGACGAAGGCGAGCTTTATTTCGACGGTACTGAAATCAGCGACGTTCCTCCTCATAAAAGACAGGTAAACACCGTATTTCAGAAATATGCTTTATTCCCTCATCTTAATGTTTATGAAAATATTGCCTTTCCCCTCAGAATGAAAAAAATCCCTGAGGAAGATATAAAAGTACGTGTAACCGATATGCTCAAAATGGTAGCGCTTGTCGGATTTGAGAATAAAAGCGTAAGCACTCTTTCCGGCGGTCAGCAGCAGCGAGTAGCTATTGCAAGAGCTTTGGTTTCTCATCCAAAGGTTCTTCTTCTCGACGAGCCATTAGGTGCTCTTGATCTTAAGCTTCGTAAGGATATGCAAAACGAGCTTAAAACCATACAGAAGGCGATCGGTATTACGTTTATTTACGTAACTCACGACCAGGAAGAAGCTCTCTCAATGTCCGATACGATTGTTGTTATGGCGGACGGCGAGATTCAGCAGATAGGTACGCCTACGGATATTTATAACGAACCTAAAAATGCTTTTGTTGCCGATTTCATAGGCGAAAGTAATATCGTCGACGGAGTTATGCTTGAGGACAAAAAGGTTCGTATGGCAGGTCATACGTTTGACTGCCTTGACGGCGGATATGATAAAAATGAACCTGTCGACGTTGTTGTTCGTCCCGAAGACGTTGACGTTGTTAAACCCGAAGACGGAATGCTGACAGGTATCGTGTCAAGCGTTACCTTTAAGGGCGTTCATTACGAAATAATTGTTGATATCAAGGGCTTTAAATGGATGATTCAATCAACGGATTACGTTGCTCCCGAAGCAAAAATCGGACTTTACATTGAGCCTGATGCTATTCACGTTATGAAAAAATCCAAGTATTCCGGCAAATTCGGAGACTACTCATCGTTCTCAGATGAATTAGATACTCTTTCCGATGCCGATACCGCGGAAGAATTCTGATGAAAGTTGGGGCTTACGATGAATAAAAAAAGATCTCTTATGAATTCTATCGCAGCGGCTCCTCACGTATTCTGGGCAATACTCTTTATAATATTGCCGTTGCTGATAGTTTTATATTACGCATTTACCGACTCTGAAGGCGGCTTTTCTTTCTCTAACATCGCCGCACTTCCGAGCTACGCCTCAATTTTCTGGCTTTCGCTTGAGCTTTCTATTATCGCAACTGCGGTTTGTCTGCTCTTAGGTTATCCTTTAGCCTATATCATTGCTAAAGCGGCTCCTAAAAATCAGAAGATATTTATAATGCTTCTTATGCTTCCGATGTGGACAAACCTTCTTATCAGAACATACTCTATTATGGCAATACTGGATAACGGCGGTATTCTTAACACGCTTCTCGGTACGTCAATGAAAATAGTAGGAACAAAGGGTGCTGTTATATTTGGTATGGTCTATGACTTTTTGCCTTATATGGTTCTTCCCATATATACTTGCATTTCCAAGATAGATAAGAATATGTGGGAAGCGGCGAGTGATCTCGGATGTAATACATTCTCAACTCTTACAAAGGTTATAATCCCCCTTTCACGTTCCGGTATAGTATCCGGAATCACTATGGTTTTAGTTCCATCGATAAGTACGTTCTACATTTCTCAAAAGCTGGGCGGCGGTACGTTTGAGCTTATTGGAGACACGATAGAGCGTCAGTTCGTTACGGGTGCTCTAAACGTAGGTGCAGCAATTTCTCTGGTTATGATGATACTTATTCTTATATCTCTCACCGTAATGAACAAATTCGGAAATTCCGATGATGGAGGTATAATAGTATGAGAAAATATGCCTCCCGCATATATATTTGTCTTATATTTGGATTGCTCTATATACCGCTTGTTACGGTTATACTGTTTTCTTTTAACGCAACCCAAAGTACTGCAGAGTTTTCGGGATTCAGCCTTTACTGGTATGCCGAACTCTTTAAATCCGAGGAAGCGTGGATTGCGCTTAGAAACACAATTATTCTAGCTGTCAGTTCATCGCTTATTGCTACCATAATTGGTACAGCAGCAGCTGAAGGAATATACAAAATGAGAAGTAAAGTTTGCAAAACAGCTATTGCTTCGGTAACAAACATACCTATGATGAACCCCGATATTGTTACAGGTATGTCTATGATGCTCTTCTTTGCAGCTGTAATGGCAACTTTCAAAATAGCCGATTATAACAAAATAGGCTTCCTTGCTATGCTCATTTCTCATACTACGTTTTGTCTGCCATACGTTATTCTTTCAGTTTTGCCGCGAATCAACGAGCTTGGAAATTCTCTTTCGGAAGCGGCTCTCGATCTTGGCTGCACTCCAATGCAAGCATTTTTCAAGGTTAAGCTTCCGAATATAATGCCCGGAGTAGTTTCTGGTATGGTTATGGCGTTTACAATGTCACTCGACGATTTCGTTATATCTTATTTTGTAGGTCCTACCAATTTCCAGACGTTACCGCTTCTTATTTATTCTATGACAAAGAAGACGGTAAAACCGGATATGTATGCACTTTCTACTATTATTATCATTTCTGTGTTTATACTTCTCGTTATTTCAAATATGAAAAGTACCAGAAAAATTTCTCCTTACGATAAAAAGAAAGGGGCTAAGAAATGATAAAAAGACTAATTTCACTTTTTCTTACCGTAATACTGCTCGTAGGTCTCATATCCTGCACTTCCGATGACGATAATATCGAAAACGTAGTTGCTGTTGAAAACATTGAAATGCCGAATTACAAGCCCGGCGAAACCATTACCCTTAACGTATATAATTGGGGTGAGTACATTTCCGACGGGTCCGAAGGTACACTTGACGTTAACGCAGCGTTTGAAGAATATTTTAACTCTACCCTTTCTCTCCTTCCGCAATACAACGGTGTCAAAGTGAAGGTTGAATACTCCACCTATCCAACTAATGAAGATATGTATTCAAAGTTAAAAAACAGTGCGGTTTCTTACGATATCGTTATTCCTTCCGACTATATGATACAGAAGCTTATAGAAGAAGGCATGCTTCTCTCGTTTGACACCTCATCGCTTATAAACTACGAAAACATAGATGAAAGCTTTAAAAATGCCTATTACGATGAAAAGAACAGCTACTCTGTTCCCTATACTTACGGTATGATGGGCGTTATTTATAATAAAGAGCTTGTTGACGCAGAGGACGTTAAGGATAAAAGCTGGAGCCTTATGTGGAACGAAAAATATGCAGGTAATATTCTTCAGTACAATAATCCGAGAGATGCGTTTGCCACCGCTATGTACTGGAAAGGGCTCGATATAAATTCGAATGATCCTGGCGTATGGAATGAAGCTCTTGAGCTTCTGAAAAATCAAAAGCCGCTTTTACAGGGTTATGTAAATGATGAAATATTTAACAAGATGAAGAGCGAATCAGCCGCCATAGCTTCTTATTTCGTAGGAGATTTTCTGGTAATGGCTGAAGAAGAGGAAAACCTTGCATTTTACTATCCAAAAGAGGGCGTTAATTATTTTGTTGACGCAATGTGCATCCCTTCGTGCTCGTCCAATCCGCACATAGCCAAAGAATATATCAACTTTATGATTGGCGAAGAAGCAGCCGTTGCCAATGCCACCTATATAGGATACGCTTCTCCGAATACCGCTGTAATTCAAAACGAAGACTACATTGAAGCTATGAAGGAATATGCGTATGAGGGGGAAAACGGTGAAAATGCTTACGACCTGCTCTATAATTATACTCCAGACGTAGTTAACTCAGGGTATAATGAACTTTATGACGATATTGTTTCGCCTGCATGCTATCGCAGCTTCCCTGCTGACATTCAGACTCACGTGAACACACTTTGGGAGGATCTTAAAATTTCCGGTTCTACAGAGCTATGGGTGCACGTGACCAGCATTACGATCGTAGTTGCCGTAATCACGTTTGCCGTGTACAGCATATACGTTAAGAAAAACAGATCAAAAGACTACAGAATGCGAGATAAACAAAAAATGCTCGAAAAACGGGCAAAAGCACGTGAAAACAAATAGACTTTTTGATATCTGCAATTTGAAGATTGCTATTGAATAATTGCATTTATAAAACTTTATGCATAATGAAAACGGAGGACAAGATTTATTCTTGCTCCTCCGTTTTTATTATAATGATAACAACTATTTACATTAAAGCGCTAAAATCTTACAGAATAAATTACATATCCTGCAGAGAACAAAACATCGCGAGAGAAAAATTGCTCATTGAGATCGTCATAATACTTATCACAAAACTCGACGACCTCTTTCGATATTTTAGAATTTGAGTTTTCTCTGAGCATACGTTTAAAATCATTTGGAATAAAGCTGAACCACGATTCAAAAAGCAGCTTTTTTTCATTTCTCGACATATCCGACGTATTTATTCCGTATTTTTCAAGCTTTACAGATTGAGGTTCCAATTTTCGAAGATAGGAATAAACCTGTCTGCCCGTATAGCGATATCCGCTGTAAATATTGTGTATGTAGAACGATTGAAATTTTGAAAACAAACCGTCTTTATCTGGATATGCAAAAACTGCTCCGTCGTCAACATCCCTTACTATCATTACAGCGTCATCGTTCAAAAAGCTTTGAATTGCTTGCAAAACCTTAAAAGGCTTTTTAAAATCCATAATAGCCATACTTAAGCAAACGATATCTATTCCGTCTACGCCGGCGCTTTCGATACATTTTTCGAGCTGCCGCTCAAAGTCATCCGATTCGAATTGAACTGTGAAAAAATCTATTTTATCACCGTTTGGCGACGTTGCCTTTTTATCATTTCCGCGCCTAGCTATATCTTCATTGTAAGTAAGCGCTATCACATTTGTTATCTCTGGAAACTGAAAACGTGCATAAGCCCCTGTTGTACTCAAAACGTTAACGTCTAAGCATACCGCTTTTTCTCTGCCGGCTATGAGCGATTCTATTATAGGTTTTTCATATTTTGAAAGAAGCTTATCCTCGGATCTTAATCTGTGTTTTTCTAACTCATCCTCGTCGTAGTAATATCTAATGTCGTCGTGACGCATCAAAATCTGCGTTTTTTTCTCACCGATAACAACGTTTTTTAACATTGAAACTATTTTTTCAAACGTTGCATCAAAGTATTCCCTGCTAGATTGTACTCCGTTAAAATACGGCAAAACCTTTAGTGATTCGGGTAAGTTGTCGGGAAATTTAAACCCAACCATCATAATTGGAATAATATTTTTCTTCTGCTTTATAGCGTGCTCTATCTCAAGCCTGAGCCAATCGTTCTCATGAGCGCATCTGTCAAGAGCGTTTGGCGGCAGAACCAAAACAAAATTTTCGGAGTTATCTATGGCTTCGTATAGCTTTTCGTTGAACGGACCGGATCTTAATTCTTCGAGATCTAAAAATACAGAAAGTCCAAGATTATTAAAACATTCATATAAAAGTCTCGCCATTGCATATCCGCCGTCGCGTCTATAACTTATAAATACGTCCATATCTATCTCCTATATGCCATTTTATAACAAGGAACCGAGAACACACCCGGATACTCATACATAATTTTGAATCCAAGTCGTTGATACAGTCTCCATGTCCCCGGATTTTCTGTTATACATTCTAAAGTGCAGAAGTTTCTATCCTCGAGTAAATAGTTAACAATTGATGCCGCGATACCGCGTTTTCGGAAATCCGGATCTACAGCAATGTTAGCTATGTAGTAACCGTCTTTCTCGTCACCCATTTTTTTATAATATGATTCAAATATATCGTGAGTACGACTGTCACAAGGTACGTTTGCTATACGAAATGCCTCAATTATATACTTCTCATCTTCCGCGAACGGCGTATCGCACGAAACCGCAATTCCCGCAATAAATCCGCTTTCATCAACTGCAACAGTTATATTTTTTTCATTGTATAGCGTCGGAAGCTTTATCATTTCTGCAATTACGCGCTGACCTTGCTCGATAGAATCAAACCACCTCGGAAAAATATAAGGATCCGTCATATAAATCAACTTGGCAATCTGCATAATATCGTCACCATTTTCCATAGGACGAATCGTTATGCCATCGGAAAAGCTTGGTCTTATACCAATCTCACGAGTCATATACTCATAAAACTTGCGATAGCCTTCTTCCGAAATAATATACGGATAAGACATAATTTTAAGCTCCAGATCTTCATCTCCAAGATGGTATTTAGCCTGAATATGATGGTATGGATTCATAATGAAGCCATTACGCTTATAAAACTCATATCGTCTTTTTGTTATCTCATCTTCCGGAGGCTCTATCTCGAGCAGTATTGGCTTATTTTTTCCCTTTAATATCTCAAGAGCGCACTTGCCTACGCCTTTACCTCGAAGTTCGGGTAATACTGCAAAATGCTCGAGAAAAATAAGATTATCGGTCTCCCAATAAAGCATAATACCACAAAAAGATCCATTATCCGTAATTAAATCAAAGTGATAGTCTTTATTTTTCATAGCACGTTGTTGCTCGTCTATATCACGACGCTCTTCTTTCGGAAAAGCAGATTCATAGAGAGCAAAAGCTTCTTTGAAATATTTTTCGTTATTTACGTCCAACCTATCAAGTGTCATTTTCAGATCTCCGAAACAAAATATATCACATTTTTGTAAGTATGAGTAAAAACTAAACGTCTCCCGCAGAAAGACCGACTACGTCGGAATTTTAAACGATAAATTCCTTTATCGCATCAAAAAATTCATCAGTATCGTCGCTATGTGCCACAAGATTTATGGGAGAAAGTGTGTCCAGTGCGAAGATACCCATTATAGACTTTGCGTCAACTATATATCTTCCCTGCTCAAGATCCACTTCGTAATCAAGAAGCGTTACAGCGTTTACAAATTTTCTTATATCCTGAATCGTTCTGAGTGTTATCTGAATTTTTTTCATTGTTTTTCTCCTTATAAATGAGTTTTAAATTGGTATTGCTGCGAAACAAACAAAAATGCTTCGCAGCTTAATTTTATCATAGTTGCATTTTTTTGTCAACACAAATGAAAAATTTCAAACTCTTGAAAGTATTTTTATTATTTTAGCATAGACAAAGCGAAAAAGCCGTGGTATAATGAAGTGATAATATATTTTTTACAAGACTTAGTGATTGAGTATTATGGAAAAATATTTGTTTTAAGAGGACTTTGGAGCGCTCGGAGACGAAAGCACAAGTCATTTTCCTGCAATAACTCACTAAAAAGGGACAAAAGCGTTTGAGTCTATCGAACGAAAGCAATATATACGTTAGAGTCTTGAGGAAAAGAAACGGATTTTTATTCTTGCAGGACTCGGTATGAATGACAATTTAAAATACAGTACAGTTAAAATTTATTTTTCACCCGGAGGTTAATTTGAAAAAAATTTTCAGTTTTTTAAAAGGCTATGTTAAAGAAAGCATTCTGGGGCCGCTTTTTAAGCTTCTTGAGGCTTCTCTCGAGCTTATAGTTCCCTTAATCATAGCGAGGCTCATAGATAACGGCATCGTTAAAGCAGATAAACCGTACATTGTAAAAATGTGTTTATTATTGGTTTTACTCGGAGCTGTCGGTCTCGCATTTTCCGTAACAGCACAATATTTTGCGGCAAAGGCATCCTGCGGTTTTGCTTCCAAAATGCGTTATGCACTTTTTGGACACATTCAAAAGCTTTCATACAGCGAAATTGATAACATCGGAACTTCCACACTCATTACACGAATGACTACCGACTCAAATCAGGTTCAAACGGGTCTTAATCTTACGCTCAGATTGCTTTTACGTTCGCCTTTTGTTGTTTTCGGTGCTATGATAATGGCATTCACTATTGACGTTAAGTCAGCGCTTACTTTCGTAGTTGTAATTCCCTTGCTTTGCATTGTCGTATTCGGAATTATGCTGATTTCCATACCTCTTTATAAAAAGGTACAGACAAGGCTTGACGGCGTTTTGGGAAAAACGCGTGAAAATCTTCACGGCGCAAGAGTTATACGTGCATTCTGCCAGGAAGATGAACAAATTGCAGAATTCAAAAAACGCAATGAAGCGCTTACCGATATGCAGAAATTTGTAGGTAAAATTTCTGCACTTATGAATCCTATTACTTATATTCTCATAAATGCGGCAACACTTCTACTTATATACACCGGTGCCGTAGAGGTCCGTCTTGGTAACCTTACTCAAGGTCAAGTTGTTGCACTCTACAATTATATGGGGCAGATACTCGTAGAACTTGTTAAAATGGCAAGTCTTATTATAAGTATTACAAAGTCTCTCGCTTCCGCAGGAAGAATAGAAAAGGTGCTCGAAACAGAAAGCAATATGGTTTACGGCAGCAAGACTTTAACAGATCTTGGTGATGGTATCACCTTTAACAACGTTTCTTTCAGATATTCAGGCGCAAGCGAGGATTCCATACGTAATATCAGCTTTACGGCAAAAAAAGGCGAAACGATCGGTATTATAGGCGGTACAGGATCCGGAAAAAGCTCGCTTATCAATCTTATCCCCAGATTTTATGATGCTACTGACGGTGAGATAACTATAGACGGCAAACCTATTTCGGAATTTTCCAAGGACGGTCTTAGAGAAGCCATTGGAATAGTTCCTCAAAAAGCCGTGCTTTTTTCAGGCACGATCAGAGAGAATATGAAATGGGGTAACCCCCATGCTACAGATGAAGAAATTCTAAGCGCTATTGCTATTGCACAAGGTTCTGAAATAGTTAAGGATAAGGGGTGGCTTGACGCTCGCGTTGAGCAAGGCGGAAAAAATCTTTCGGGAGGACAAAGGCAAAGACTTACCATTGCAAGAGCACTCGTCAAAAAGCCCAAGATTCTTATTCTTGACGACTCCGCTTCAGCACTTGACTACGCAACCGATGCCGCTCTCAGACGGGCAATAGCGGAAAATACCAAGGATACTACTGTGTTTATCGTTTCGCAGAGAGCATCATCGGTTATGCACGCAGATAAAATAATACTTCTTGATGACGGAGAACCCGTTGAAATAGGAACGCACGAAGACTTACTTATCACAGCACCCATTTACAAGGAAATATACGAAACTCAGTTCGGCGGGGAGGGCGATGAAAATGATCAATAAAAAATCCTCAACATTATCTCGCGTTTTAATCTACATCGGACGGTATAAATTTCTTATGCTTGTTTCTGCGTTGCTTGCTATCGGTATCGTTGCCCTGACTCTTTACGTTCCTATTCTGATAGGTAACTCTATTGATTTGATTATCGGAAAAGATAACGTTGATTTATCCAAAATCACGGAACTGCTCATTACCGGAGGACTAATGGTTGCCATAACCGCAGTAATACAATGGATAATGAGCAGTATCAATAATAAAATAACCTACCACATCGTGCGCGATATGAGAAACGAAGCCTTTACAAAGCTTGAAAGACTTCCCATTTCATACATTGACTCTAAATCAAAAGGCGATATCGTGAGCAGAATTATCTCCGACGTTGATCAGTTTGCCGATGGATTATTGCTCGGATTTACACAGCTGTTTACCGGAGTTCTTACAATACTCGGAACTCTCGTATTTATGTTATTTATTAACTGGAAAATAGCGCTTGTGGTTGTTGTTTTAACCCCTCTCTCTTTAATAATAGCAAAATTCATAGGTACAAAAACGCACTCTATGTTTACGCTTCGTTCAAAAACAAACGGCGAGCAAACGGCAAACATAGATGAAATAATAGGAAATCAAAAAACGGTTATAGCATTCTCACACGAAAACGAAGCACTCGGAAAATTTGGAGAAATCAACACAAGGCTCGAAAAGGCTTCACTTAAAGCTATATTCTTCTCATCTCTCGTTAATCCCACGACAAGATTTGTCAACAATATAGTTTATGCTGCGGTGGCACTTGCAGGTGCTTTTGCGGCAGTTATAACCGCCGGTTCTTCCGTTCCCTTCACTGTTGGACAGCTATCCTGCTTGCTTTCATATACGAATCAATATACAAAGCCTTTTAACGAAATATCCGGAGTGGTTACTGAATTTCAGAACGCTCTCGCTTGCGCGAGCAGAATATTCGAGCTTATTGACGAAAAAAGTGAAACGCCCGATGTAAATGATGCCATTGTTTTAAGCGAGCCGAACGGAAATATTGATATCGCAAACGTCTGCTTCTCATATACTCCCGAGAAGAAACTTATCGAAAATTTAAATCTTACTGTAGCTTCGGGAAAACGCGTTGCAATCGTCGGTCCTACGGGGTGCGGAAAAACTACTTTTATAAATCTCCTTATGAGATTTTACGACGTAGACTCCGGTAGCATCAAAGTTGACGGTAGCGACATACGAAGCATAACGCGTGACAGCCTCCGCGAAAACTTTGGAATGGTACTCCAGGAAACCTGGCTCATCAGCGGTACTATACGCGAAAATATTGCAATGGGTCGCCCCGATGCAACCGAGGAAGAAATTATAGCGGCAGCAAAGCACGCACACGCGCACAGTTTTATAAAACGTCTTGCTAATGGGTATGACACCGTAATCGGCGAGGACGGCGGCGCACTTTCTGCAGGTCAGAAACAGCTTCTCTGCATAGCAAGAGTTATGCTAACGCTTCCTCCCATGCTCATACTCGACGAGGCTACGTCTTCTATCGATACAAGAACCGAAATAAAAATTCAGGAAGCTTTTTCGAGAATGATGATGGGACGAACGAGCTTCGTAGTTGCCCACAGACTTTCTACTATAAAAAATTCCGATATAATTCTGGTTATGAAAAACGGAAATATCATAGAGCAAGGCAGCCATACGGAGCTTCTTGCAAAAGGTGGATTCTACCGCGAACTTTATGACAGTCAGTTTGCAAAAGTGAATTAAAATTTAAGGTCTGAGTCTTTAAAATTGACTCAGACCTTTTAATTCGGTATTAAAATGGCGTAAAACGGCTCACTATACTGTAAATACCGCCTCAAAACGTACTTTTAGACGATATTTATATTATTTAACACTCGCATTAGAATTTTTATTTATAAAAACAAGGTTGACGGATTTTACTATAAGAGTGACAATGAAACATAATGCAGTAAACGAAGTATATCCCGCAATATCTATCCACATATCTCTTACGCTCGGACCTCTACCGGAAAGTATCTGAATACTCTCATCCAAAAATGAAACTATAAAGCCTGTATTGAGTACCAAAAGAAGCGTAGATACGTTTAGAGGTAAAATTTTTCGTCTCTTTTTGATATGCTTTTCAATAACAAAAGCAAGGAAAAACACTTCAAGTCCGAGTACACCATGTTCTACAAAATGTGCGATTTTACGGAAGTTTTTCTTCAAAAATTGATTAAACGGTCTTGGCTTCTTCGTTTCGGGCTCGTTTTTTTCATTCTCTTTGTCTTCACTAACTTCGTTGTTTTCCGAATTGTCCGGGATAACGCTGCCGTTTGCATTTTCTTGCGACCCGCCGATTTCTCCGTCTTCTGATTCATCGTTTGGCCCACCGTCAAGCGATTCGTTATTCTCTACTTTGCCATCCGCAGAACCGCTAATATCCAAATCATCCTTACTATCTTCTTTTTGTTTGAAAAGATTTTCAAAGAAATGAAGAACGCTTCTGCTCTTATCCAAAGACTCAGAGCGCGAGAGCAAAGATTGACCGAAAATAAATCCAAGCGTAATTACTATAACTATAATCCAAGCAATTACTTTTTTACTTTTAAGTATGTATAGCATTTTATTCCTTCTTTTTCTTCCATTCAAGAAGTAGTTTTTCTGTTATACCGTTTTCGGCAAGGAAAGCTACGGCATCCTCCGAGCCGCTTTTCCCAGCTGACAGCATCAATCTCAATCCTGCCTCACGGTTAAAGTCTGTTCCCATACCGTCGATATAGCATTTGGCATAAAGATATTTTCCTTTGGCAACCAAATCTTCAACGTAGGTTGAATCGGCGTGCGCGGCATCGCTAAAATATTCAAAAGCACGTCTTGCATCAGCCTTTATTACGGAAAATCTTGCTTCCTCATCAGCTTCATCTAAGTATCCGCTGTTTCCGGAAAGATACAAAAAACTGTCACGCATCTCGCTCTTATGGAAAGGAATCATCGAAATTGAAGTAATTTCGGGAAAGAGGACGTATCCCGTTGTGTACGCCATTCCAAGATATAGCATAGCTTCAACACATCCCATATCGGCTGCATCAGACATATACCGAATTGCAGTTCTGTAATTTTTCTCAACGCCATTTCCTTCAAGATACATTACCGCAAGATTATAGCAGCTTTCGCCGCCTTCCATATCGCGTGCAAAGGTAAAGAAGCTTTTCGCCATTTCCGGATCCTTTTCAACCCCATACCCGTGTAAAAGACAGTACGCATAGTCAAAAGATGCTATTTCCTCACCGTCTTTTGCTCCTTCAAGATACATTTCTGCTGCACGCTCATACTCGCCCTTGATAAACAAAACATCGGCAACACTTTTTTCAAAAGCCATATTTATTCCTCTGTTACAAATCAACTAAAACAACTTTGAAATTGAATAATTCCAAAAACATATTATAATTTCAGGCAGAAATATTTTTCTGCCTGATTCAAATTATTTGTTTATAACAAATTCTGTGCCCTCTCTCTTATCAACGAGGGTTACTCCCTTTTCAAGAAGCTCTGCTCTGATAGCGACATGCTCGGCAAAGTTCTTAGCCTTTTTAGCTGCCGTGCGTGCAGCTATTCTTTCATTGATATATGCAACGAGCGCAGGATCGATCTCTGATTTTTCATTATCATTTGCATCTTCCTCGAGTGCCTTTGCATGTTCAATAAGATCAAGTCCTAAAACCGTATCAAACTCTGCAATTAGCTTCAGCTTGGTTTTATCATTTGCGTCCATCTTAAGAACGTCGTAAATTGCCGTTACGGCGAGTGACGTATTAAGATCGTTATCCAACGCATTTTTGAATTTTTCTCTACCTGCTTCAAGCGCTGAGTCGGATACTTCTTCGGTATTATCATCCTTAAGCTGAGCGATTTTTGAAATCAGCTTATTATATGCAACTTTTGCGTTTTCAAGATTTTCCCAAGAAAATACAAGATTTTTCCTATAATGAGATCCAAGGCAGAACATACGGTAAACAATGGGGTCGAAACCGCGCTCCTCGAGAAGCGAAACGGTGAGGAACTCGCCCTTCGACTTACTCATCTTACCTCCCGCAGTGTTAAGATGATGAACGTGGAACCAGTATCTACACCACTCATGTCCAAAAGTGGATTCGCTCTGCGCTATCTCGTTAGTGTGATGAGGGAAAGCGTTATCTATACCGCCGCAATGGAGGTCAAGATACTCTCCAAGGTGTTTTTTTGCAATGCACGAGCATTCAATATGCCAGCCCGGATAGCCGAGGCCAAACGGAGATTTCCACTTGAGCTCCTGATCGTCAAACTTTGATTTTGTAAACCAAAGTACGAAATCGGCTTTGTTTCTCTTATTATTATCTGCCTCAACCGTCTCTCTTACACCGACGTCAAGATCATCTTCTGTAAAATCATTGAAAACGTAATACTTTTCAAGCTTGGACGTATCAAAATATATATTTCCGCCCGCCTCATAAGCATATCCCTTTTCAAGAAGCGTAGATATCATTTCTATAAATTCGGGAATACACGATGTAGCCGGCTCTATGACGTCAGGAGTTTTAATATTAAGCTTTTTGCAATCGGCAAAGAAAGCCTTGGTATAAAAATCGGCTATTTCCATAACCGTTTTATGCTCTCGCTTTGCGCCCTTAAGCATCTTATCTTCACCCGTATCGGCATCACTGGTAAGGTGTCCGACGTCTGTAATATTCATAACTCTTGTAACATCGTATCCAACGTACCGCAAATATTTCTCAAGAATATCCTCCATAATGTATGAACGGAGATTCCCTATGTGTGCAAAATGATAAACAGTGGGACCACAGGTATACATAGATACCTTTCCCTCTACTCTCGGTATGAATAATTCTTTTTCTCTTGTCAGCGAATTATAAAGACGCATTGATTTTGCCTTTCTCTTCAATTTATACTAATTATTTTAGCAGACTTCCCCAAATTTGTCAAGCAAAATTGATTGTTACGAAAAAATTTGAAGCACGCGCTAAAATTTATATTTTATTTTTAATTTTTTTTGTAAATACTTGTATTTTATTTTAAAATTTGGTATTATAAAATATATAGATATTTATGATGCGGTATTTTGCAAATTTTACGGAGGATGAAAAATTGGCTGATAAAAAAGACAGTGTTAAAAAAGAAAACTTTATAGATAGATTAAGACGCAAATCACTTGAAAAACGAACCAAGAAAAAAGAACCTGCCGAAATAAAAGGAATTGTTCGCGCTGTTCCCGTTATAATGATAGCTGCGGCACTTTTTATAACGTTGTGCTTCATAACAGCAGAAACCGGCGCGTTCGGCGAATTTATTTCAAGCGTACTTATGGGTCTGTTTTCATATATGGCTTATACGATTCCCGTATTCGTAGTTTTGCACGCCATTTCTTTCTATACCGATATAAAAGAACGCAAGCTCGGTATGAAAGTTTTATTCTCTTGCGCGGCTCTCGTAATGCTCTCAATGATGGCTTATATCATTCCCAACCTATCTTCCGAACTCGTCTTCAGCGCAAAGGAGTTCTATAACAACGGTAAGGTGGCGAGTGGCGGCGGATTCGTCGGAGGTCTTTTCGCTTTCGTTCTCGCAAAGCTCATCGGAAAGGTTGGAGTTATAATTTTAGTAGCGTTGGCTGCAACACTTTACGTTTTATATCTCACGTCCGGAGGGGCATCGGGTCTTTCCAGATTTTTACTCAAGAAACTCGGTAAAATAGCAGATTATTTTGCAGACCTTGAAACAAAAAATCAGAACAAGAAAAAGGCTAAACGTGACGAAAAGCTCGTTAAACAAAGAGCTGTTGATGACAAGAAAAACGCTGATTTTTATAACGATGAATACTTTAGTGCGGATAACGGAGTTTCAAGACTCGAAATTCCCGAGCTTGGAATTCTTGAAACAAAGTCCGGGACTGCCGGTACTCCTTTCTTAAGAGAAACTGTGATAAAAAGCGACGATGAAATTAAGGTTGAGATTCCCGAAACACATCCGGCAGCAGAAGATAAAAAACGTTTTATTGGCGTGGAAATCGAAACTGAGCCCGTTTTTGTACGCACAGAGACACCGGAGAAGACTTTCCGCAGCGACGATATAGTTTATGAGGAAGTAAAAAACCCCTATGACTTTGGCATAGACTCTGAAGCTGAGCTTTCCGATTCTAAAGCCGAAATAAATGATACAAAAGATTATAGTATTGACGATAGCGCTGACACTGTTTTTACGGCAAGCTTTGACCCATTTGATCTCGCTATGAATGAAAAGAGAGCGAGCAAACCGTCAAGCAAAGCCAAGGAACTTGAAAAGGATAAATCCGGATTCTCTGAATTTGTTTCGGACATGACGCCCGAACAGTTTGAGCAGCATAAAAGACTTCAAGAATTTGAGAGAAACCGCAGAGCTGCTATAGAGAGAAAGGCTGCAAGAGAAGCTGCTGAGCAAGCATCTGCCAAAGAATCTGTTGAAAAAGAAAATACACGTATCGACTCAATGCGTGAAGGAAAATCCGTCGTATCCCACTCGTTTGAAAAAGTAACGGCTACACCGTCGGAAGAAAACATTTCGCCTATATTTGATGCAGAAGAAGAAAGAGCGAAAGAGCAAGCGCGTCTTGCTAATATCGTTTACAGCAGCGCTGCATCTAAAGTTACAAATACCGAAAGAGATTCAAGGGCTTCATTAAACGCCGATACTCTGTATTCACGCGAGGAGCCCATCGCTAAACCGGTATCTTCTGTTACCTACGATTACAAACCTTCGTATAACGGAATTTCCGCGCACGCGCCAACCTCGGACAGTCGCCGTTTTGACAGTGTTGCTACCGTTGAGTCCGGAAAAGCTTATCGTTCCGACACTACACTCATACCAAACCGAGAAGAAAGAACGGTCAATTCTGCCTTTGCGTCTCCCATAACAACGGCCGAGCCTGAGCATTTCGGTGCTCGCTCCGCAGAGCGTTCTCCCATTGTAGAAACCGATGCGAATTCGTACGCTTCAACCCAGCGATCTGCACCTGCAGTAACTGCAACTGAAAAAACGGATTATGCAGAAGCTTCTTCAGACGATATAAAATGCGGTGAAGCTCCCGCTGTTACCAAGACTGTTAAAATTGATTTTGAAGACGCAGATTATATAGAAGCTCCGACTACAACCGAGTCTTCGACCGAATTTAATTTTGCTGTATCATCTGAATATTCTGTTGACGACAAAATTGAAGTTGATATTGCCAAAAATAACGTTAAATATGCAGCTTCGGAAGACGAAATAACTCTCGAAATCTCACGCACTATGCTTGACCCTACTCTTAATACCGAGAATGATATTGAAGAAGCCGATAACGATGCTGTTGACGTTGAGGAAGAATATATTCCCTACGACGAGCTTGAGCCTGAAGAAATTGTAGACAAAAAGGAAATTCCCGAGAACGAGAGGAATCCTGAAATTTACGCTCAAAGGCAGATGTTCGACGTCTTTAAAGACGACAAATCGATAATCTCAGATGGCGCAGAATCTCTTGAAGATTACTCGAGAGGCGATATGCAAAGCTATGACACTGAACAAGATTATGAATCTTACGAAGTTTCCACAGAGGTCATAGAAAGTGACGAGCCTCCGTTTAACGACTATACAGAACACAAAAATTATGAGAAGCCAAATCCAATAGAAGTAAAGAAAGAAGAAAAGAAAAAGCCCGTTACCGTCGATTATTCAAATTATAAATTCCCACCACTTGAGCTTCTAAAAAAGAGCAAGGAGGAAGACTGGGATAGCATAAACAAGGAAATTCAGTACGGCGGCGAGCAGCTTATTAATACTCTTGATTCCTTCAATATTAAAGCTACCATAAGAGGCATGGAGCACGGCCCCAGAATAACGAGATATTCTATCGTTCCCGCTAAGGGTGTAAGAGTTAATCAGATAGAAAAGCTCGCCGATGATATTGCGCTCGCGCTTGCTGCGGAATCTATCAGAATCGAAGCTCCCATCCCCGGAAAGAGCGCTGTCGGCGTTGAAGTACCTAACAAAGTTCCCTCTCTGGTATCGCTCAGAGACCTTCTTGAATCGGATGAATTCCAGAGCGAAACCTCAAAAACCTGCGTTTGCATAGGTAAGAGCGTTGAGGGATCGCTCGTTTACGGTGATATAGGCTCAATGCCTCACGTTCTTATTGCCGGTGCTACCGGTATGGGTAAATCCGTATGTATCAACTCGCTTATTACGAGTATGCTTTATAAGGCGCGTCCCGACGAAGTTAAGTTCATAATGATAGACCCCAAAAAAGTTGAATTTGCTCCATATAACGGCATTCCCCATCTTCTCGTCCCTGTTGTAACCGAGCCGAAGCAGGCTGCAGGTGCGCTTATGTGGGCAGTTGACGAAATGAATAAGCGTTACGATATCATAGAAAAGCTGTGTGTTAAGAGCATTGACTCCTATAACAAGAAGGTTTCTGAGAATCCAGAGCTTGGAGCACCTATGTCTAAAATCGTTATTTTTATAGACGAGCTTAACGACCTTATGGTGCAGGTCAGAGACCCGGTAGAAAACCTTATTATGCTTATCGCACAAAAAGCGCGCGCAGCCGGTATACATCTTGTTATAGGTACTCAGCGTCCATCGGTTGACGTTATCACGGGCGTTATAAAGGCAAATATTCCCTCCCGTATCGCCTGCAAGGTTTCCTCGGGAATCGACTCGCGTACAATTATTGAGCAAACCGGTGCGGAAAAGCTTATCGGTAAGGGCGATATGCTCTTTGCCCCCTCAGGCAAGGCTCCAAAGAGAGTTCAGGGTGCATTTGTTTCCGAAAGTGAAACAGAGGCTATCGTCGACTTTATAAAGGCTCAGTTTAAAGGCGAACATTATGATGAACAAGCTCTTGAAGATATGAGACGCGCAGCACAGAAATGTGACAAGAGTAAATCGGGCGACGGAATGGATGATTATGATGATGACGAGAATTCAGGACTCGGATTCCTACAGGATCAGAAATTCCTCAATGCCGTTGAACTTGCTATAAGAAACGGAAGCGTTGCTACGTCATTCCTTCAGCGCAAGCTCAAAATAGGCTACGGAAAAGCCGCACAGTACATTGATATTATGGAAGATCAAGGTATTGTAGGAGAGAAAAACGGAGCAAAGGCGCGCGAGGTTAAGATGACTATGGAAGAATGGCGCGAAATGCTCAACCGCAGACTTGACAATTAAACGTTAGTTATTGCCGTATGGCAAAAATAATCACAATATCCGCAAATGAAAAGACGGGGGCGCCTCAGATTTGCGTTTGAGGCAACTCCGTTTTGAATTTTCAGATTAAGAAAAGAGAAAGCTTATGAAGGTTGCATTACTTTTAGCCGAAGGATTCGAGGAGCTTGAAGCTCTTACTCCGGTTGATATACTAAGACGCGCAGGGATTGAAATAGATATTATCGCTATCGATGCTAAAGAGGTATCCGGAGCGCACGCAATTAAAGTTATCGCTGATAAAACGAAGGATGAAGTTAATCCTGCGGATTATGGCGCAGTCATTTTCCCCGGCGGTATGCCCGGTGCTGTAAATCTTGACGCGTCGGATTTTTCAGATAAAATGATATCCGCAGTTCTTGCAAACGGCGGAAGACTCGCTGCTATATGCGCAGCACCCCTTGTGCTTGGCAGACGCGGTCTTCTTGAAGGTAAAAAAGCAACCTGCTTCCCCGGCTTTGAAAATGAATTGCGCGGAGCGATAATTACAAGCTGCGACGTTGTTACCGACGGAAATATAACCACAGCTTCCGGTATGCCTGCGGCATATTCATTTGCTTTAGAACTTCAATCACTTCTTAAAGCAGAAAATAAACTTCATTAGTAAAGAATTAAAGACGTATCGACATAGGTTAACCTTTGGAGGAAATACTAAATGGGCTACGCATTTATAAGCTACAGTTCAAAAGATCAGAGTCCGGCAGATTCTTTACGAACTCTTTTAAAGAAATACAGAATTGAATCCTGGATGGCCCCCTACGATATACCGGCAGGCAGCAATTATGCACAGGTTATAAGCAAAGCTCTTAAAGAATGTTCCTGCCTCATACTTCTTTTAACAGACCGTTCCCAGAACTCACTATGGGTTGGAAAAGAGGTTGAAAGAGCAATAAATTACCGTAAGCCAATAATACCTATTCAGCTTGAAGACGTTATACTGAACGACGTGTTCGAATTCTACATAAGTACGGACCAGATAGTAGCAATTCCTAAAATCGATGAATCTGATATGATGCAAAAAGTGCTGAAAAGTGTTATTGCATACGCAGGTCAAACCCTCCCTGAAAGCGAAGATACATCTATATCAACAAAATACGGTAATAATCTCAAAATTGCATCTTCAACAAAAACCAGCAAAGCGGCTGCCGACAACCACAATGATGAAGATACCGAACAAGTAACTTCTCTACTTATAGAAACTCTGGCTTCTTTCAAAATAAAAGCAAATGTTATAAAAATTGACGTTGCCCCCAGATATATACGCTATCAGCTCGTCCCTGAAAAAGGCACGAAGGTAAGCAAAATTCTGGATATCAAGGACGACATTGCCTTAGCTCTCGGAAACGAAAGCATAAGAATAGAAGCTCCTATTCCTGGGCTTTCAGCTATCGGCATTGAAGTTCCGAGAAAAAACCAAGAAGCCATAAGACTCCGTGAAATGCTAGCCGAAGATGAGTTTGTATACAGTCAGTCGCAAACTATGTTTGCTCTCGGCAAAAACGTTAACAGCGAATCGGTATTTGAGACTCTTGAAACAACCTCTCATCTTCTCGTGGCGGGCGCCGTAGGTATGGGAAAAACATCTTTTATGCACTCGATTTTATGCAGTCTGATATCTAAAACCACGCCAAAGGAATTAAGACTCATACTTATCGATCCGCATAAGATATCCTTTACGCATTTTTCCGCGGCACCGCATTTATTGGTACCCGTTATACGCGATGCGCGCTTGGCATCATCCTCGCTGAAATGGGCAATCAACGAGATGGAAAGACGTTATGAAATTTTCAACGTCAGCAGAACAAGAAATTTAAGTCAGTATAACAGCACTGTTGAAAACGATTCTTCTTTGGGCAAATCGCTGCCGTATATAGTTATCGTTATTGACGAGCTGAACGATCTTATGCTTCAAAAAAGAAAAGTCGTTGAGGAAGCTATAACGATAATAGCGCAAAAAGCAAGAGCTGCGGGAATCTATCTTGTTTTAGGTACCCAACGTCCTACATCAGACGTTATAACCGGCGTTATAAAGGCTAATATTCCTTCTCGTATAGCTTTTAAAACCACAAGTGCTCTTGATTCAAGGATTATTCTTGACTCGCTTGGAGCAGAAAGACTGCTTGGCAACGGAGATATGCTTTTCAGCTCGTTTGGAAGAACACACGTCAGACTTCAATGCCCTTATGCTACGGATAATGACGTAAATGACGTAATTTTTAAAGCACAGTCTAAAATTCAAGACTTCGGCTACGATTTTGACGTTTACAACGAAATGCAGAGATTATCAACCGTTTCGGATACTCCGAGTGTCTTCGATGCAAAAAATTCATCCGACGATTATTCATACGTTGACGATCCTAAATTTGCGGCTGCAGCCGAGCTTGCCTTAGTTGAGGGCAAAATCTCTATCTCATTTATTCAAAGAAAGCTGTCAATCGGTTATACTAAGGCGGCAACCTTTGTTGATAAGATGACAGAGCTTGGTCTCATCAGCGAGGCGAACGGATTAAGAACGCGCGAAACTATTATGAACTCTGATGAATGGCAACAGCTTTTGCAAAAGCTTAAATCTTCAATATAAATAAAGCTCGCTAAATTATTTTAAAACAATTAAATAGATGCAAAAACTATATTTCGTATTTATTTTCAAGCAGAAACATTATTATATTTTTATCGCGTAAAGGAAGTGAGAAAATATGTCTTCTACAAAACATACCCATATTGCCTACAGATGCCCTGAATGCGGAACAGTTATATACGGCTTGGTAGGTGAATTTGCACTCAGCGCCAATATGATGCGTCTTAAATGCGAGTGCGGTAAATCCGCCCTTGATATTTCCCCCACGCGCGACAAAAAAATTAAGCTTTCGGTGCCCTGCGTGCTTTGTCGCGAAAATCACAACCTTGTGCTCTCTCCTGCGCTTTTCTTCGACAGAGAGCTTTTTACCGGTGGTTGCCCTTATTCAAGTCTAGACATAGTTTTCATAGGCGACAAGGATAACGTAGACAGTGCCATAGAAAAAAACACCGAGGACCTCAAAAAGCTTATAAAGGATATGGAGGTTGAAACACTTGAGGAGCTTCAGCCTGAGGATATGGACGAAGATGAAATTCTCCCCGACGCTCAGGTTTACGACCTTATACGCTTTGTTGTAAAGGATCTTGAATCCGAGGGACGCGTAGACTGTCCTTGCCATAGCGGAAATTATGATTTGCGATATGCGCCGGGCGGAATTCAGGTATTCTGCCCCGAATGCGAGGCAGCTTATTTCTTCTCCTGCGCTTCTGCTGCAGCGGCAGAGGAATATCTTTCGCTTGAGGAAATAAAGTTAACCTAAATAAAAATATAGCCATAACAGAATACGTAATCGTAAGCACGCGTTACTGGCTATATTAATATATCTTTAACTATCAATACAGACCGTAATATCTCAAAATTCCCCTGTATATTCCAAGGGCAAAAAGATTCGGTGAATTTGCCATTAATTCTGCATCGCCGGGATTAGTTATGAAGCCCATCTCGACAACTACAGCCGGCATTGCCGTGCGCCTCAATACGTAAAGTCCCGGACGCTCTACTATTCCTCTGCTTTTGAGACCCGTTATTAAAGTCATTTGTTCGAGTATATCCTCTGCAACAGCATTTGCTTCTTCCGCAGAATAACTGTACACAAGACATTCAGAGCCGTTTGCTGACGAATTAACCGAAGCGTTTGTATGCAATGAAATAAATAGATCTGCGCCCCAGTTATTTGCATCATTTACTCTTGCCGAAAGACTGGTTGAATTTGAATTGCCAAGCAACGTATCAGGCGTCGGTCTTGATAGCTTTGTTTCAAAATTAGAGTTACCTCTAAAATAACCGTTCAATAAGATACCTATTCGATAGGTTATATCCTGCTCTGTATATCCGTTTCCTTCTGCACCTGTATTATAGGAACGCGGATTATGCCCTTGATCTATATATATTTTAATCGCCATTTTATACCTCATTATACCAATATTTACTAACAACAAGATATGATAATCGGAGTTTTTTTGATACATGAATGAACTTAAAAGATTGCTCAGCTTCGTAAGACGCGCCGTTGACGACTACGGTATGATTGATAACGGTGACGTTATTGCAATCGGTGTTTCGGGCGGAAAGGATTCATTGGCTCTTTTAAAAACACTTGCGGAAATGCGCCGTTTTTATCCTAAAAAATACGAAGTTAAAGCTATTACTATAGATATGGGCTTTGAAGGCTCGAATTTTTCCTCTATTGAGGAATATTGTAAGATGTTAAACGTGGAATATCGCGTTGTTAAAACAGATATTGCAAAAATAATTTTTGACGTAAGGCGCGAGCCAAATCCCTGCTCTCTTTGCGCAAAGATGCGTCGCGGTTCGCTCCACCTTGCCGCCCAGGAAATGGGATGCAATAAAGTTGCGCTCGGACATCATTTCGACGATGTCGTCGAAACCTTTATGATGAATCTGTTCTTTGAAGGCAGGCTGGGGTGCTTCTCTCCTACGACCTTTCTTTCAAACCGAAAAATTACCTTAATACGCCCTATGATATATGCGACGGAAAAAGACGTGGTATATTTCGCAAGGCGTCAGGAACTTCCCGTCGTCACCAGTCTTTGCCCCGAGGATCATAATACTGAGCGCGAAAATATGAAGAATCTCCTTGCCGACATTGAAAAGACAAACAAAGGGCTTAAGCATCGCATTTTTAAAGCCATCTGCAAAGGAAAGATTGACGGATTTTCAGAAAAAGGCAGGTATCCGGACGCGGGACCTCTGGGTGATGTATAATACCACTTCTCCTAAAGCTTTCGAAAAATGTTTTAAATTATCAGTCTTCACAAATTTATAAATTATATAATCATATTATGTCTTCAAAACTACATATAAAATAACACCGTCTGCAAAAAATCACAGACGGTGTTATTTATTTAATATCATCTTAACTTAGATACAGATTTAGCGGGAATTATTAATCTTTTATCATTAATCTTTACATAGATATCAATATCCGTAGGGTTGGTTATTGCATTATCCTCTACTATTAAATAATCTACGGCATCACGGTAAGCAAAAATTTGTTCAACTGAGGCATACCAATAGTCATCGGGGCGGTTACCGTATTTTTTAGCAAATTCTTCAAGAACATTCCAGCAATCCCCTCGCTCAAAATCGTGAGAATGAACACCGAAAGAAAAGAACTTAAGCTCCCCGTCATCTTCGTAAGACTCGTATTTTTCAGCAACCGAAATAAGATTAAGGTGGTTTGCGTTGTACGACCAGTGCATCCTATCGCTAGGAACGGCAAAACCTGTTTTGTCCTCTGTTGCTCCCGTTTTTCTTACTGCTACATAGCCGCACTTATTCATAACGTAATCCTGAACCGCGAGATTTTCCTGCTCTCCGTATGGCCAGACAAACGTGGTTATGCTTCCCTCGCCAAATACCGCTTCAAGCTCTTTGTGACACTCGGTAACAAGACGGCCGTACGCTTTATCATCCGCTATCTTTCGCCAGCCTGCAGGTGTATAACAAAAATAAACGCCTTCCTCGCCTGGTACGCGATAAAGCTTATTCGGGTTCGCTGTATCTTGCGAAAAATCTTCCTCCGATACGTCATATTCCTTGTCAGGAATCATAGCAAGCGGATGAAGTTTACAATGATTTGATATACCGTACCCTCGATAAAGCTCGCGATAAAATTCGGGAGTATTTCTCTTTAAATCGGGTGAAGATAAATTAAACGTGCCTAATATACCGCTGGGACCCACTATATCAATAAATTTTTTGTCAAGAGCAAGATTTCCGTCATCAATAGTAAAGCATATTGCTTTTCTTACCCATCCGGGATAATAATTTTTATCAATATTCATTTCTTTTCTCTCTAGTGCTTTTTGTCATAATACACTATGGCGCCCGGCTCAACGGAGTGCGTAAGCCAAACGTTTCCGCCTATGACGGCTCCGTCACCTATTTTCGTATTACCGCCTAAAATTGTTGCGTTTGCATAAATAATAACGTTATTACCTATATCGGGATGTCGCTTAGTTCCCTTTACGGGCTTGCCGTTTTCATCAAGCTCAAAGCTTTTTGCTCCTAGGGTTACTCCCTGATATATTTTTACTCTGTCGCCTATAGTTGTGGTTTCGCCTATTACTATACCCGTACCGTGATCAATAAAGAAATATTCTCCTATAGTTGCGCCGGCATGAATATCAATACCCGTTTTTTCGTGAGCATATTCGGTCATAAGCCTGGCAATAAACGGTATCTTCCTTATGTAAAACTCATGGGCAATACGATATATAGAAATAGCGTAAAATCCAGGATAAGATAAAATTACTTCTTCAGGACATACCGCCGCAGGATCTCCTTCGTATAAAGCTATCACGTCTTTTTTTAGAGAATCTTTGATTTTCGGAAATACTCTGATTATTTCCTCAGCGAGAGAAGCGTGATCAATATCCGTTCTTCCGGAAAACACTGCAGCCGCTTTTATCTGACCGGATATCTTTAAAAAAATTTCGTCAAGAGTGGCACAGTTGCTTACTCCTACAAAGTATTTCGGAAACAGACAAGATTGAATATCCTTTATTATGGAAATAATTTCTTTGCGGGACGGAGGAATTATATTTACCCCACCTTCGTTTATCTTATCATATATATCGTCAAAATTCGGAATCATAAAAAACCTCTTTGAAAGCCATTTTATAGCACTATAACATTTATAATTAAAAAGGCTCTGTTTTATATAGCAAGGTCGGCTCGAATTCATAAAAATTGAGCCGACCTTTATTATTGGAACAAAACTGTCCAAATAAAATTTTAATTATTCGTAGAATTTCTTAAGAATTGCAACTACCTCTCCGATACGCTGGGTAGGAACGGTAGCAGCAAGAGTTGAAAGCGCCAAATTACTTACTTCCTCGGCTTCAGCGTTTGCATCGTCAATACCTGCGTTAAAGAAAGCGATTGCCGCATCAAGTGCCGCTGTTGCCTCAGAAACACCTGCAGCATTAGCATCAGCCTTTTCCTTCAGCGCCATTACTTCCGCAATAGCAGTGCGAAGCTCGGAATAATCTGTAATATTCTTGAGCACATTTGCCGCATTAACGTAATTGGCAACTGCGGTTTCAGAAAGTAAAATTACCGATTCCTCGTTAGAAAGAATAACGTTTGCCTGAGTTACCGTGATATCTAAATCCTCAACCTCAACAGACACGTCGCTTCCGGTTATAGCAAGCGCCTTTGCTATCTCAATAGCTTTCTTTTTATCTGCAACAGAAGTCGCATTCTGTACGTCAATTACAGCTTGAATATATTTTCTGGTAGCTTCAGCCTTATCACTGAGTTCCTTTGTAATTGTATTGTAAAGATTTATGGCTTCAAGTACTCCGGGATATCCTATCTCTACATCATCAATATACGTCTTTGCCTCTGCCAAAGCAATCGTTTTAACCGAATAGCTAGAAGTTCTCAACGCGTCGTCAATCTTTGAAAGGAATTCCTCCGCATAGCTTGCAGGTCCACTAAGCGCAGCTTCAGCTGTTGCAAAATCTTCAATAAGTTCTTCAATGGTGGTACCTTCAAGATACTCATTGTAGCTTGTATCCTTGAACAAATTCTCTTTAGCAATTAAAAATGCTGCATATTTTTCGGCAAAATCAAGAGATGAATTGCTTGCAATAGGAACGTTAGTAACGAAAGCCTCAGCACGAAGATTAAGCTTAGGATACTCAGCAAGGATAACGTTAGCTACCTTTCTCGCAAGATTAACAGTTTCCGGGCTCAACTCATCATCGTAGTACGTAGTGCAGATAGGATGATTAAGGAGTGTTTCGTATACTTCTTTATAGTCCTTATAGCTTGCAGAATAAACGTCGGGGATAAGAACCGCTGCAGCTACAGCTTCGATAGTATCGTTCTTTGCTTTAATAAGTGCCGCTTCTTCTTCCTTCACCATAGCTACGTTAGCGGCGATCTCATCATAATTAACGCCCTCAACATTGCTAAACGCGCTGGACTGCAGTCTGGTAAGGAAATCACTGTAAATCGAAATAGTTTCAAGATGAGCAATTCTATCATAATACGCTGCATTTTTATCGATTTCGGCAACACCATTAGCATATGCGTCTACATAGCCCGGGGTTACGCTGTTTACCGCAAGCTGAGCAAAATCGCTAACTTGCTTCTTAAGTTCTTGATTACCGATAGAACTGCAATCATAACCGTGAGTAACAACAAGTGCGGCAACTATATCCAAAAGCTCGGATGCCTGACCTGCCAGCTTATTAGCATAGATGTTGTAGTCAGTTTCAATATCTTTTATGCTATTGGCAATAACATCAACGTTATTTGCATTATCAACGTCTCGAATAAAACTTCCCTTATAAACTTGGAGTAGATCGAACGTTGCATCCTTGGCGGTAAGATAGAACGAATTGAACTTAAATTTGCCGTTAAGGAAATCAGTGGTTGTATTGTCATAAACATACTCATCGTCGACAGCGTATCCAAAAGTTTCCGCTTCTTCGTTTTCAGGAGTGACAGTGAAAACAACAATATCTCTGTTAGACGATTTTGTAAGGAAGAATTCCAAATTGAAATATGTATCAGCCTTTACCTTACTGGGCTTTGACAAGTACTTTGGGACATCCCCTTCACAATCGAGCTTATAACTTATAGAACCTTCCGATATTGAAAATAATCGAAGGGATTCTCCCGCCGCCCCTCTTCTAGAGGAGTGAACAGACAACGAGAATGAGGTTCCGGCAGCTATTTTCAATCTTGCTTTAATACCAAAGGATTGGGGCGTCTCAGGATTAAAATCAAAATAAGAATTGTTTATAGACGAAAAATGAGCACTTCCATTTTCCTCATCCAACTCAAATTCGAATGCGCCGCCATTGGCAAACGAAAACTCTTCAGAAGCATCGCTCAATGCAGAACTCAAATCGGTTGCATCATCAAAATCAGCATTGAGATAATACCCTGCTTCATAGTACTCAAGGACTTTCTCATGCTTAGCCAACGCTGCATTGTATGCATTTTCACTGTCGGTAAGAGGGGCATCGGCCGCAAACACAAGCACGGAAGAAAATGCCAACGAAATTGCAAGAGCAAGGAGCACAATCAGAATTTTTCTAGTACTTTTCATATCTATCTCCCAAAGTTAATTAAAAAATTTTATCCGAGAATATTATATCATTAATTAAGTAAAAAATCAACTCGTCAATATAGCAAAATTTATCCAAATATTTTGTATCATTTGTACAATCATTATCGCATTTTTTTTGACATATCAATTAACTGTGCGCTTTTATTCAAATTAGTGGCATACCGTGTAGAATTTTATTGCATTTTTTGTTTTTTTGCCGTTGACTTTTTGATATTATATGTGCTATAATAGATTGTATTGTACTTTAAACGTTTTAAATAAAACATTTTGGAGGATAATAATGAGAAAGGGTATATATACCTATTACAAAGAGCGTTTGATTGAAATAGGTGGAAATAACAAATGCTTATACCTCAAAAGCGTCGGAAGAAAGGGCGCTTATGATATAGGTCGTATCCTCGAAGGCCGCGGCGACAAGGTTGCAGAATTTATTGAATTTCTCTGGACAACAAGAAGATTCCCTCTAACTCTTATCAGCAACAAAGAGAAAAAAGAGGTTCTCGAAAATCTTGATATACAAAGCAAGCTTGACAAAAGAAAGCTTGATACTTCCGAGCTCACCGGAGACGATCTCATAAAAGCGTCGCAAAAAAACGACAGAATAAGACGCGAAGAAAGCAATAAGGCACTCGAAGCAGAGATTACCAAAATTAAGGAAATAAAAAGAGACGTCGAGGAAATTGAAAAAGAAACCGGTCGATGCGAGTTATACATAGGTTATCCTTTCGTTTTTGGAACGATTAATCAAGGTCCTGCAAAAACGACAATCAAGGCGCCCTTGCTTCTCTTCCCCGTTAAAATTGAGATTCCAGACGAAAACACCGTTGAGATATCTATAAACGAGAGTGAAAAAATACAGATTAACAGAGCTCTTGTTTTTGCTTATGCTCAATCGAAAAAACTCAACATCGATCTTATGGATACCGAATTTGACGATCTTTCGGCTTATCCCAGTATAAGCTCGATTGTCAAATATCTTGAATCTTTCCATATTAAGTTTGACGGAAGCGAATACGAATCGAAAAACATATATAATTACGGCAGATTTAAGGAACCGGACGGAAAACCGTCGCTTTCTTTGCGCTACGCTGCAGTTCTTACAAGATATTCTCTTTCAAATTCAATATTCAACGATTACAGCGCACTTGAAAAAAAGCATCTGACAAACGATGCTATAACCGAGCTGCTAAGAATCGGAAAAGCTCCTAAAAAGAAGCGTAAAAAGCAGGTACGCAAGGCTCCGTCAAACAACTACACCGTAAAAATGCTCGACTATGCACAGTCTGAGGTTGTCAGACGGGTTGACGAATGCGGTAATATGGTTATTTACGGACCTCCCGGCACCGGTAAATCGCAAACTATTGTTAACGTAATCAGTGATGCACTGAGCAAAAAGAAAAGGGTTCTCGTCATTTCTCAGAAAAAAGCAGCGCTTGACGTCGTTTATAACCGTCTCGGCCCGCTAAATGAAAAAGCTATGTATATTACCGACGAGACTAAGGAGAAAAAATCCTTCTACGACAAATGTCTCGACGCGCATCAGAAGGATATGATAGCCGCACTCGTTGATATTGACAAGCTACAGGCTTCTTATAACGAGCTCCAGGATAAAATTGATGAAGAAACTGCCAAGCTTGATAAAATTTATCACGTTCTGAATGATAAGCGTCCGTTTGGCCTGTCTCTTTCTGAAATGTACAGCTCGTCAACTATGCTTCAGAAAAATTCGATTGATTACGGAATATATACAAAATTACTCGCCTGCCCTGAGATTATGGCTCTGGACTACAAGCAGCTCAGCGAAGCTCTTATGGATATCAAAGCCAAAAATCTCGAAGACCTTTATTACAACTTCATTCAGGACAAGGAAAAGAATCCTATTATCGACTACATGCTTCCCAATATAGACACGAATACGCTTTGTGAGGTTAAAGGTGAGCTTGTTGAGATACAAAAATCAAAGAAGGGTCTTTTCAACACTGCAAAGTATCCGTTCTACCGTCAGGTTCTTGCTTATTACTATGAGCTTGACAGTGACAAAAATCTTGACGCTGTAGTTCGTCTTGAACGTAAGTTCTCCGCATCAAAGCCCGAGGAAATTAAGCTTAAGCTTAAAGAGACTCGCGCAGCAATAGATGCTTATGCAAGAGAATACGATTGTCTTCACAGGGTTCTTACCCCCGACGGATATCTCGCGGTAATAGACAACATTTTAAGAGGAAACACTTCTTACATAAGATACGTATGCGATGCTCTTGCCAACTATATTGACCTTCGCGACGTTTCCAAGCTTCTTGCAAGTCTTGATAAGAACAAGAGCGCAATTCTCGACTTTGCATACAGCATATGCAAAAGCCATCAGAATTACGTAGAAATAATTTCTAAGCTTCTTGAGATACGTATTTATCACGAGGCTGCGCGTTATGAGGATGAATGTAAGGAAGAACTCTCTAAAATAGTTGATTTCCAAAATATTACGTCGCGTATTTCACGTTATAAGCAATCGCAGCTTGAGGTTTCTACTAAAATATGCGAAGGTAAAACCAGCCGCGATTACGATATGCTTTATGAAAGCGCGCCGAACAACAAAGATTATCTTTATCAGATTTCCAAGAAGCAAAAGTACTGGCCTATCAGAAAAAGTATGGAAGTGTACGGAGAATTTATTCTTACGTTATTCCCATGTTGGCTTCTTTCTCCAGAAAACGTTTCAAACCTTCTTCCTCTTACAAAGAATCTGTTCGATCTCGTTATCTTCGACGAAGCATCGCAGGTATTCATAGAGAGTACCATTCCCTCTATTTACAGAGGTAAGAATATCGTTGTTGCAGGCGACGCTAAGCAGCTTCGTCCTTCGACTACCTTTATGAAGCGTTACCTTGGCGGAGATCCCGAAACCCAAGAGGATTACTCTGTTCAGGCAGCTCTCGAGGTTGAAAGCTTACTCGATCTTGCCGTTGCGAGATACGATAGCGCAAACCTTACTTATCATTACCGTAGTAAGAACCAAGAGTTAATTGACTTTTCTAACCATGCGTTCTACAATATGACTCTTCAGATCGCACCCAATATTTCAAGAAACAATAAATCACGCCCCATAGAACGTCACAAGGTCAACGGTAAATGGATTGAAAGAAAGAACGTTGCCGAGGCTAAAAAAATCGTGGAAATTCTAAAAAATATTTTCGGTACGAGAAAGAATAATGAAAGTATCGGTATCATTACCTTTAATGCTGACCAGCAGTCATGCATTGCCGATATGATAGACAAGGAATGCGCGAGAGATCACGATTTCCGTTCTCACATTTTAAAGGAAAAAATTCGTATTGAAAACGGAGAGGATACAAGCATATTTATCAAAAACCTTGAAAACGTACAGGGTGATGAGCGTGATATTATAATCTTCTCTATAGGCTATGCAGAAAATGAGCTTGGAAGAATTTACACAAACTTCGGCTCCCTTTCGGCAGAGGGCGGCGAAAACCGTCTTAACGTTGCTATTACGAGAGCTAAAACCAAGATAATTGTAGTTACAAGTATCGAGCCTGAAGCTCTTAAGGTTGATACTGCTAAACACCTCGGACCTAAGTTGCTCCGTAAATACCTTACGTATGTAAGAGCCGTTTCAAAGGGAGACAACGAGGAAATGGACGCTATTCTCGCTGAAATTGATTCCTCCGAGCAGCAAGCATCATCTTATGCAAATCTCATTTCCGTTGAAACTCAGATTAAAGACAGACTTGAGAAGATGGGTTACAAGGTTGACGTCAATCTCGGTAACCGTAACAGCCGAATTTCTCTTGCTGTTTATGATTCCGATGCAGACAGATATCTTGTTGGCGTTGAGCTTGACAGAGATGCTTTTGCTTCCTCAGATTCCTGCATTGAACGCGACGTTTGCAAGCCCCAGTTCCTTGAATCCAGAGGATGGTCTATTATACGAGTATGGAGCCGCGATTGGTGGGCGTCTCCCGCTAAGGTAATCCGTACCATAGTTAACGAAGCGGAAAAAAGCAAAAAGCTTTTGACTAAAAAATCTTAAGTTGCAGCGTAAATATTTTTTCTTTGATATTGAATTTTTAACGTTTACGTTGTATAATAATTAATGTTAATCACATTTTGAAAGGTATAATTCAATGTTTAATTTTTTACTCGAAACACAAGGCAGTCCCTGGGGCATGATAATCATGTTCGCTGCTGTCATTCTTATTTTCTGGCTCTTTATGATTCGTCCTCAGAAAAAACAGGAGCAAAGAGACAATGCAATGCGCGAAGCTCTCGCTATCGGCGACGAGGTTACAACTATCGGAGGTATTATCGGTAAGGTAGTTTCTATTAAGGGAGAAACCTTTGTTCTCGAAACAACAAGAGATAAGACAAAGATAAGATTCCTCAAGGGCGCTATCAGAAGTGTTGACGTAAGAGCTGCTGATATTGCTGCCGCAGTTATAGCTGAAGAAAAAGCTAAAGCTGAAGAAGCCAATGAAAGCGCTGAGGCTCCCACGTCTGAAAATCCTCCAGAAGCAGACGCAAAATAATAATTCAGAATAAAATAAAAGGCCTTCGAATATGTTTTATTAAAAGACATATCGGAGGCTTTTTATTATGAGAAAAAGATTTAAGGCAAAAAACAAGGAAAATCCTATAAAATCGGTGTTTATAGGTATTTTAACGATATTTATTACTTTTTTAGTCACGTCATTTGTTATAACTATTGTTGCCTACAACAGCTCGGATCCTACTGCAAAAACGGGTCTGTTTTCAATAATTTCACTTGTTTTATCAGGTGCTATTGCAACGTTCATAAACACCAAGTTATACGGAAAAGAAAACGTTATATATCCGTTTCTCTCATCGCTCACTGCATTAGTTATTTTTATGATAACGTCTCTTATTATGTGCGGTAAAATTTCAGGCGGAACTCTTATGAGCGCACTGTGTTTCACTTTGGCTGCAATTTTCGCCATTTTCATCGGCAAGATGAAAAAGCACGCAAGACGTAGACATAGCTAAATAACGTCTCTACCCCGGGGCTTAAAGCAACTGCGTATTTATATTTAAACAAGTTTAGGAATTCTTGAAATATAGAACGGTAAAGCTTCTTCAAAATTAACGCCGTAGAAGCGGCGATTTTCATCCTTCATTGTAAATCTCATACATTCAAGAGTATAGTCTGTTGCAAGCGAAAGTGAATCCTCGTACGAAAGCCCTCTCATCAGAGCGCCAAGCGTTGCAGACGCAAATATGTCGCCCGTTCCGTGATAGCTTACAGGGAGGAGCTCGTTAAAGTAAGAATAATAGGTATCATTTATACCGTCGTAATAATATACTCCTATTTCTCCTTCCTTAAGACTTATACCTGTAAGAGCAGCCCTCTTGCATCCAAGTCCGGTAAGCTTTTTAAGAATATATTTTATGTAATCCTCATTATAATCGGGATTGTACTCTATTCCCAGCATAAAAGATGCTTCGGTGAGGTTTGGAATAATCAGATCAGCCTTTTCGCACAACTTTGCCATTGACAGTGCGAACTCTTCCGTAAATCCGTGATAGAGCTTTCCGTTATCCGCCATAACAGGATCAATAACGATTACCGTATCCTCTTTATTAAAATCATTGAAAAAACTTTCAACAAGCGCAAGCTGACGCTCGGAACCGAGATATCCCGTATATATAGCGTCAAAATCAATATTAAGCTTCGAAAATTTATCCGCTATAGGCTGTATTTCATCGGTCAGATCGCAAAATGTGAATTCCGGAAATGCCGTATGTGTTGACAGCACCGCAGTCGGTAAAACCCCACATTCTACGCCTGCCGCGCTTATTATCGGCAACGCAACGGTAAGCGAGCATTTTCCTACACAGGATATGTCCTGTATCGTCATAATTCTTTTCATTTTTGAACTCCTTAATTTTCTGTATTTTTTATATTCATTATATTTGCACCGAGTTTTTTGAGCTTGTTTTCGAAATCCGAGTAACCTCTCAAAATCAACTCGGTATTTTTTATTATGCTTTCACCGTTAATAGAAAGTGCACACATAACCGCTGCTGCACCTCCTCTTAAATCGCAAGCTGCCGTTTCCGAAGGAGTCATAAAGGAATGGTATATATGAGCCTTATTTGATGATGTTTCAAACTTTACTCCAAACTTTTTTAATACTTCAAGATATGAAAATCTGCTTTGCCAGACGTTTTCAGATATTTCGCCTCCGAAATATTTTGCCATTAAAGGTGCTGTTTGAGGCTGCAAATCAGTAGGATAACCCGGATGAGGCGCAGTTGATACGTAGATGGGTCGTTCCGGAACACCATACATTTTTACATCTTTTCCTGATATATCTATTTTAATTCCAGATTCGGTTAAAGCGTCAAAGAAGCTTTCAAGCTCCAAATCAGCTGCATTTTTTACCGTAATCTCTCCCTCAGTCATCGGTGCTAAAAGAAGATACGTGCCCGCCTCTATCATATCCGGTATAATTTTCAGCTTTCCACCGTGAAGCTCTGACTTGCGAATTACATATCCTGATTCTATCTCCTCAATATCTGCACCTGCGGATAAAAGAAATTTAACCAAAGCTTTTACGTGAGGCTCCTTTGCGGCACCCACAAGCTCGGTTGTTCCATCAGCGGACAATGCCATTATAATTGCATTTATCGTTGCTCCGACGGATTTTTTGTTCAAAACAATTTTAGTACCCGAAAGCTTTTTTGCGGATATTACACCGTTATACGTTTGCGCTCCAAGCGCCTCCGCTGCATACAAATGCATATCAATAGGTCTATTGCAGAAATTGCATCCTCCAAACTCCGAAAGATGAAAAATACCAAATCTGGAAAGACAGCCCCCTATAAGATATGAAGATGCACGTATTTTCGAAGTAAGATTTTTGTTCGGCTCCGTATAAGTCGCAAGCCTAGTATCTATTTTTAGCGTATTCTCTGCTCTTTCGACTTTAATTCCAAATGACGTTATTATGTCTATCGCAACTCTCACGTCACCTATATCGGGTACTCCGATGAGCTCGGATACGCCTCTCGTTGCAATAGTTGCGAAGATTATCGGCAACGACGCATTTTTTGAACCGTCCGGTTCTATCTCACCAAAGAGTTTATTACCGCCTATTAGTTTTATTTCACTCATAAAATGCAGCTCCAAATTAAGATACTACATTTTATTCGCTTATCTTACGATGAGTTACCGCAATTATAAATCGGTTAGAATTTCAATCGATTTAAGGTCTTGTAATTTAACCCGAATAGTAAGCCACACAAAGCTCAACTACCAAGCTGTAACTGATAATTCCCTCTGTTCCGCTAGCTTTGAGATAATTATCGTTCATAAAGTCAGAAATTTTCGACATAAGCTCGTTTTTATGTTCATAGTAAAATTTGTTGAACGCGCTTATTTCATTTTTGATGCGTATATCAGCGTTAGAATATATTTCGCGGAAAAGCTCCTTATCCGTTCTTGAAAGCGCTGAAGCTACGTATTCAAACATATTCATATACGCGCTGTATTTTACGTAAGCGCTATCCGCACGGATACAGGCGAGAAATGCAACGAAATTTGCTTCATTTTCTCTTGCTATTCCACGCTGATGCGCAAGCTCGTGAGCCATAGTAAACGGCATACCGTAATCCGGATAATGTACATTTACGTTAGATTCTCCCGTAAAAAAGGTATATACTCCCGATATTTCAAATGAAGTCATCACGTTGCTGAAATAAACCTGCTTTGCGCGCGAATCAAAGGTTTTGATATTCAAATTAGGATAATCACTCTCAAGGCGTTCATAACCCCTTAAAATATCATCGCATACCTGGTCAAAGCTCATATCCGAAACTGATGAGCCCGTATCGGTATAGCTTATTTCATCAAGTAAAAGCTCACATTTATCCTTTAAGATAACGAGAGTGTTTACAAGCGATTCCTTAGTTATATCGGCAGACGTTATTTCAAGTCCTGACGCCAGCTTTGTTCTGTGATAACCAACCCCAAGGGTAAACACGTACATAGAATAAAATATCGATAAAACGGCAAGAAATCCCGAAAGAAATCTTATTTTTGAACGTAGACCTTTCCTTTTGGCCGCAACAACTAAAACTGCTATCACCATAACCGGTGCTAATATTAGCAAAACCTCACCTAATGAAAACTGAATTGCGCCTGATATAAATGCAAGAGCCCGCCTCACAAAATATCCGACGTTTAGAGTCATCCACTCTGCAAAATCAGAGCTTTTTCTTGCTGCAAAAAATACTGCAAAAGACAATATCGCAACAGATAATAATATTTTTGCAAAAATCGGTATAAAAGGTTTTCTGTTTTTTCGTGTATTTTTATTTTTCTTCATAATATCCGACTTTCTATTTCAAATTCATATATCAAAAAGTCGAGAATCGCTTCGCTATCGGCCCTGCGATAATGGCATAAAGTGCCGCAGAAAAACCTACAAGCGCGAGGAAGATCAAAAGTAAAACCAATAAAGTAGAAGGAATCCCCATAGAAATTACAGAAACCACTATCATAACAATGCCGATCAACATATTTGCCAGCATTGATATAAATGCAGCTGAGGACTGCTTTATTACTTGTACTTCGTTTACAAAATCAAGCTTAGGAAGAAGTACGTTTATAATTATTCCCATAAACGACGAGAAAACTCCAAAAGCCGATGGAATAAGTATGAAAAAGAGAGACTCAATTATGCCGGCTCCGATACCGATTGCAGCAATCAGACCCGAAACTGCCGAAAATGCCACCGATAAAATTATCTGAGGCATAGCCTTTGCCAAAAGCACGGTTTTCTCGGGGATTGGCATACTTTTCAATATCCAAAGATTTTTCCCCTCCAAAGATACGGACGATACCGACATCATTACCATCGACTCGGTAAATACAAGAATCGAAATGAAGATAGGTATTGATATTTTCAATACTTCATCCTGCGACATACCTAACGACGAAAGACTTTGCGGATCGAGCTCGAACAGCTGAGGACCAAGCACGGCGATAAATACCGCTGCCGCTATCTGAAACAGATATCCGAGCGCTCCGTTAAGCATATAGGTTGGAGATGAAAGGAATTTGAAAAATTCTTTTTTCATCAGTGCAAAAAGAGTACTCTTCCCTCTTAATTCTTTCGCAACATAAACTACTTTTTTAGATTTCACTGTAGCAGTCATAAGGCCTATATACTTTCTTGATATCACATATACAGTTATCAAAGTTATAGAAGCAAAAATTAACGTATAAACGAGAGTAGGAACTATCTTCAGGGTCGCAACTGAACCTATGAGCGCAACGAAAGAATAATTTTCTGCGATGCTTTCATAGTTAGTTTCAAGATTTTCTATGAACTTCTCCATATTTTCCATAAGAGCGGTATATCCTACGAAATACAGCACCAAAAATCCAACAGAAAGAAGCATCACCATTAGATTTTTAAATCTTGCCAGCTTATGAGAAAGAAGATGAACAGCATAACCTACGCCCGATGCAAGCGACGTCGCTATAAGCGGTAAGGTTAAAAATACGAACAACGAGCCTAACACGCCATATATACTTCCGCCGAAAATTATGTAGCAAATCACCACCGGAAGCATAAGTATAAGCTCTTCAATATAGTTATATATAAGAACGGCACAAATGCGGCTTATAACAATGTCACGCGGACGAATAGGCATTGATAGCAAAAGCTCGTTATCCTTACAGTCGTAAAGCTCGGTTTTCGTTTCAAATATACTGAATATGAATACTACGCTAAGCGATAAGAGCATAAAAATGCCAAAATACAAATTTTCTCCGCCGAGAGGCAAAAGTATCATCGCCATCGGTACGGCAAATGTAAAAATAAGAGCGAGAAAAACAAGCCCGAGAAACGCGTAAACGAGTCCCAGTGCCAAAAATCTGGATTTAGATATGGGTTTTGGATTTCCCCTCTTATCCTTGCCGCCCACTGCTGACATAAATGTGCCTCTGAGCCTTATACCAAGAAGCTTTTTAATCATTTTTATCCTCCAATTCGAGGAATACCGACTCAAGCGACGTATCGCCTTTTACATCTTCCATATTTCCACTGACAATAAGCTTACCGTCTTTTATTATTGCAACCTTATCGCAAAGCTTCTCAGCAACGTCGAGAACGTGAGTTGAGAAAAATATAGCTCCGCCCGCGTCGCAATGCTCACGCATCATTTCCTTCAAAATATGCGAAGCCTTCGGGTCAAGTCCCACAAAGGGCTCATCCATTATTATGAGCTTGGGATTATGCAGATATGCGGAAATTATCGCAAGCTTTTGCTTCATACCGTGAGAATACGTGCTGATAGAAGAAGCGAGATCAGCAGTCAATCCGAAAGCATCCGAAAGCTTATGTATCTTCTCATTTCTCTCACTGCCAACGCCGAAAACGTCTGCTATAAAATCAAGATACTTAATACCTGTTAAAAAATCATAAAGATCGGGGTTATCCGGTATATATGCTATCTTACGTTTACATTCCATCGGATTTTCACGAACAGAAATACCGTCAACCAGTATTTCTCCCTCGTCGAAATTGATAAGTCCAACAGATGCCTTAAGCGTAGTCGTCTTGCCTGCTCCGTTATGTCCTATAAATCCATATATTTCACCTGACTGTATATGAAGCGTAAGATTATCGACCGCACATTTATCTCCGTATTTTTTTGTTAAATTTTGAATTTTAAGCACTTGTTTTCCTCCAAAAACGTTAATTCTGATTCTATATATTTTATTTATACAACACATTATAGCACAGTGTCCATATTTAAGTCAATATTTTTGTGTATGTTTTTGCCTATTAAGTTAACTTTAATTTAGGACTTACTTGACTACAGTATTAGTATATATTTGAAACCAAGTCACCTGATAAAATGTTAAGTACGGCACTATCACCATTAAAAAAGTGTATGAATAAAAACGAGACTTATAGCTTCCTTTAAGGATAACCATTAAGTCTCATTTTTATATTATTAAAGCCCACCGTTAGTTTGTGTTTTGTAAATTGAGGCTATTTCAGATATGACCGAGTGCACCGCGCCTTTATGTTTCAAATCAATAATATGGCCGAGATTTCCGTACATTTCAAAAAGCTTACGTTTGTCCGTTTTTTCGGCTTCTATAGCAAGAATACGTTTATTAAGCTTTCTTGCCGTTTTATACTCAACTCGCCATACGTAATTTTTTTCTTCAAGAATACTTGGCGTAATAAGCAGTATAAATAAGTTGCAATTTTTGAGCTGGTTAAGTATCGATTTACTGTAATTTTCTCCCGGAGCAATTACCTCGTCATACCATACGTTGACTCCTCTGAAATCCGGAGATTTCTCTATAGTGCTAACCAAATCGTGAAGAATCGATCGATCTGTTCTTCTATAAGAGATAAATACAGATGGCAAAGTTTCATCAATAATACGCTCTTTAGCCGTCAGATATGCTCGCAAGGTATCCAGAGCAAAGCCTATATCTTCGGTAGCATCTATATATTGAATTTTGCCGCATCGCATATTAACAAGATCTATTATATTTTGCCCGGATTCTACCAAAATAGGTATTACATTTACATCATTACGTACCGCGGCAAAGAATTCCGACGAATATCCGCTATTTGACCAGACGAAATATTTTAAAGATGCCACAATAACAAAAGCATATACGTCATCGGGAATAGTTGGTCCTTTATCATTCGGAACGGTATTATATACTGCTATACAATCCTCGATTTCATTAATAGAATCTACTAACAGCTGAAGATAATCGCATCTATCCGTAGGGTGCGCTGAAATGAATATTTTTCTCTTTTCCGTACTTAAATCCATTTAGTTTCCTCCTACTAACAAGATGAAATTTTTCTTGTAAAACTATCTCTTAAATGCTTTTTTATTTTATCACTCAATTATAGTTATGTCAAGTTATGAGCGCCAAAATATCAAATAACAAAATATTTTATAAATAGCCTTGACTTTTTTATTGCATTTTGATATAATTACTGTCGTTAGTTAATATAAACTTGAACGGTCATTGGCTGCAACGCACAGAGCATCGCATATCTTTTCGGGATGTAGCGCAGTTGGTAGCGCGCTTGCTTTGGGAGCAAGATGTCGCAGGTTCAAATCCTGTCATTCCGACCATAAAGAAACCATAATATTGATACGAAAAATATCGGTATTATGGCTTTTTTATTGCCAAAATAGGGGTAGTTTGCCCTTTTTCATAGGTTTTACACCAAAAAATTGAGGCTTGTCGGGATGGTTTTTGTCCTTGCAAGCCTTTTTTGCTTTTAGCCGTAAAATATAAATCGTTCACTTTATACCCCTTTCGTTCAATTTATGGGGTATCGTTCAATTATTGATTCGCTTAAAAAATTATTGATTTCTAATAGATTATGTGATATAATAAACTCACTGACAAATAAGAATTTGACGGAGGAACGAAAAATGAAGAAGTTAACAAAAGAAGCAGAAGCGATACTGATTGAACGTTTTGGAAAAGACAGCATTATTGCATTAGCAACAACGGCTGATGGAACGCCCTATGTGCGCAACATAAATGCTTGAATACAGGCTTGGAAGTTCGCAAAAATTATCTCTTGCTGAACTGGGGAGCGCGACGTGCGGCTTTGAGGCCGTACTTCTTTCTCTCCTTCATTCTGGGGTCACGAGTCATGAAGCCGGCAGCCTTCAGGGAAGCGCGGTACTCGGGATTCAGGGTGACCAGAGCGCGGGAGATGCCGTGACGGATAGCGCCGGCCTGGCCGGAAACGCCGCCGCCTGCGACGGTGACAACGATGTCGACCTTGCCCAGCATGTCAGTGGTGACCAGGGGCTGACGGACGATCAGCTTCAGGGTCTCCAGACCGAAGTAGTCGTCGATGTCGCGGCCGTTGATGATGATGGAGCCGGTGCCGTTCTCGTAGACGCGGACGCGTGCAACGGAGGACTTACGACGGCCGGTGCCGTAAAAATACTTCTTCTTGCTCTCGTACATGTTAAGTTACCTCCAAATTAGTCCAGAGTCCAGGCTTCGGGCTTCTGGGCAGCGTGGGGATGCTCATTACCCTTGTATAGGTGCAGACGGGTCAAAGCGTGCTTACCCAGGGTGTTCTTGGGCAGCATGCCCTTGACAGCCAGTTCCATAGCGTAATCGGAACGGTTGTCCATCATAACGCGGGCCTTGGTTTCCTTCAGACCGCCGATCCAGCCGGAAACGCGGTAGTACTTCTTCTGGTCCAGCTTGTTGCCGGTCAGAACAGCCTTGTCGGTATTGATGATGATCACGAAATCGCCGCAATCAACATTGGGGGTGAAGTCGACCTTGTGCTTGCCGCGCAGAATGTTGGCAGCGATAACAGCGGTACGGCCCAGGGGCTTGTTAGCTGCATCGATGACAT
>JAZNKD010000002.1:0-2385 GCA_045578385.1 Eubacteriales bacterium
TTTCTTTGGTGGGAGAAGCCGGCTCGGTCAGCAGCACGGCTTGCCGTGTCGCTGCGCCGCATACCGCAGGCACAAATTAACCTCGGGAAACTCGGCTTCCGCGGTATCTTGCCCGCTCGGATTGCTAAGCCTTTACCTCGCACCTCTGCCTGCGAATCCAACTTCATTATCTACTTATATAAAGTATTGAAATTTAAAATAATCTATGATATAATTAGATACCGTTACAAATCCTATTTTAAAGCTTCAAATTTGAAACGGATTAAAACTACGCTTAGCGCGTACACTTAAAATACGATTAACGTATGGGAGCTCATATATGCCAAAATTAAAAAGCAAAGCTTGGAACGGCGTTATTTCGGCTATTTTCGCGATAGCTTTAGTCCTGCTTATAATTACGTTTTCAATAGGCTTGCCTATTTATTTCCGTCCCTTTTATTATATGCAGATAGAATCTTACGGAATAAAAGATACCGTTATGCTTTACAGCGACTATTACGGCTTAGGCTTTGAGGAATCCGAGGTAACGAAAGAGGCTATCAAGGAAGCCTACAACGAGGTGCTTGACTTTCTTACTCTAGGCAAGGAATTCGGCACGGGTATGTTCAAATACTCCGAGGAGGGCAAGAGTCATTTCGTTGACTGCAAGGCGCTTTTCGATCTCAACGCGGCAGTTTTCCTTATATCAATAACGCTAGTGATTGCTATTCTAATTTTATCAAAAACGAACGTCATAAGACTTGCAAAGCCCTGCGGATTTAATATGTTCTTCTTCGCGGGAGTTGGCACGCTTTCCGTCTTCGGTATAGTGGGAGCTGTTGCAGCACTTGACTTTGAAGCAGCGTTCACGGTCTTTCACAGGATACTGTTTCCAGGAAAGAGCAACTGGTATTTTGACCCTAGGTACGATCAGATAATCCTCGCATTACCCGAGGAATTTTTTATGGGCTGTGCAATTTTTATTCTCTCATCTATCTTTTTAATTACGTCTATATCTATCGTTTACGGAATTATTGATAAAAGAAAAAACAGAAAAATCGCAAGCGAATAAACCAAAAAACAAACAAAACACCGTTTTGGAAAAGAGTTAAGCCTCTCCAAAACGGTGTTTTTTGTAAACTTTAATTTTCTTTTATAGATGTTTTGATAACATTAAGATTAGTTAGCAGCCTTAACGATAGCCGTGAACTTGTCGGTCTTAAGAGATGCGCCGCCGATAAGACCGCCGTCAACGTTAACCTTGGAAAGAAGCTCTCCTGCATTAGCATCGTTCATAGAGCCGCCGTACTGAACGGTAACGGTCTCTGCTACGTCTGCGCCGTAAACCTCTGCTATAGCAGCGCGAACAAATCCGTTGCCCTCGTCTGCCTGGTCTGCGGTTGCGGTAACGCCCGTGCCGATTGCCCATACGGGCTCGTAAGCAACTACGATATTCTTAAGCTGCTCCTTGGAGATACCGGTAAGAGCCATCTTCGTCTGATACTTAAGGAGAGTTTCGGTATAACCGAGATTTCTCTGCTCGAGAGTTTCACCAACGCATACTATAGCGGTAAGACCTGCGTTTACAGCCGCAAGAGTACGAAGGTTAACCGTCTGATCGGTCTCGCCGAAATACTGACGGCGCTCGGAGTGACCTACAACAACGTAGTCAACGCCTGCTTCAACAAGCATTTTTGCGCTGATCTCACCGGTATAAGCACCGGACTCCTTAAAATGTACGTTTTCCGCGCCTATTTTGATATTGGTTCCCTTTGCAGCTTCTACAGCAGCGGGAATATCGATTGCGGGAACGCAAAGAACGATATCGCACTTATCCATACCGGCAACCATAGGAGCAAGCTCGGTGATAAAAGCCTTGGTTTCCGAGGGAGTCATATTCATTTTCCAGTTGCCAGCTATAACTGTTTTTCTCATTGTTTTTTCCTCTTTTGTTTTGTAGTTTACGAACCAAAATCCGACAGCACGTGTCGGATTTTGAAATTTGTTTATTGGATATAAGTTCTCAAATTTAAATTTTTAGGCAGAAGTTTCGTTGCGTCGAGCGAAGGCGCAGTTACCTGCGTCGAGCTTCCCGTCGATTGGAAGCTTAGCCTGAATTTTATCGAGTTCTCGATTTAAAATTTTGAGGCAGAAGTTTCGTTGCGTCGGGCGAAGGCGTAGTTACCTGCGTCGAGCTTCCCGTCGAACAGAAGCTTAGCCTGAATTTTATCGAGTTCTCGATTTAGAATTTTGAGGCAGAAGTTTCGTTGCGTCGAGCGAAGGCGCAGTTACCTGCGTCGAGCTTCCCGTCGAACAGAAGCTTAGCCTGAATTTTATCGAGTTCTCGATTTAAAATTTTGAGGCAGAAGTTTCGTTGCGTCGGGCGAAGGCGCAGTTACCTACGTC
>JAZNKD010000003.1:0-67795 GCA_045578385.1 Eubacteriales bacterium
GGACACGGAATTGCAGACGAAATCAAGCCCCGTGTGTTCGATATGTTCTTCACGGGTGCTGAAAAAATTGCCGATAGTCGCAGAAGTCTGGGTCTTGGACTTGCACTTTGCAAATCCATTGTGAATGCTCACGGCGGTGAGATTACCGTGACCGACAACAAGCCGCACGGCGCGGTATTTACCTTTACACTGCCAAAGGAGGAGGTGGAGATCAGTGAATAAACCCTTTATACTCGTAGTCGAGGACGATGCGCCCGTTCGCAATCTGATTACAACGACCTTAAAGGCGCACGAATACAAATTTATAACGGCACAGAACGGAAACAACGCTATAATGGAAGCATCCTCGCACAATCCCGATATCGTTCTGCTGGATCTCGGTCTTCCCGATATAGACGGTGTTGAAGTTATTGAGAGAATACGCACGTGGTCGTATATGCCGATCATAGTGATCAGCGCGAGAAGCGAGGATAAGGATAAAATAGATGCCCTTGATGCAGGCGCGGACGATTACTTAACCAAGCCCTTCTCCGTAGAGGAGCTTTTGGCAAGGCTTCGTGTTACGCAAAGAAGGCTATCAGCTAACCGTAACGAAGGCGCAAGTTCGGTGTTTATAAACGGAGCTTTGCGAATTGACTATGCCGCAGGCTGTGCATATCTCGGCGAGGAAGAACTGCATCTGACTCCCATCGAATACAAAATATTGTGCTTGCTTGCCGCAAACGTCGGCAAGGTATTAACGCACACCTTCATCACGCAAAAGATATGGGGTGCTGCGTGGGAGAATAACGTCGCCTCTCTCCGTGTCTTTATGGCAACGCTCCGCAAAAAGATCGAAGCAACCCCCGACTCACCGCAGTATATCCAAACGCACATTGGCGTCGGGTACAGAATGATGAGGGTGGAGTAGCAGTTAATCCGATAGATATTGTCTTGAAAGGAACAACGAATTATGAAAATTCAATTTATAGGTGCTGCGCAGGAAGTTACAGGAAGCTGTACTTTACTTGAAGTCAATGACCGCCATTATTTAGTGGATTGCGGTATGGAGCAGGGAATTGACGTCTTTCAGAACGTCGCCTTGCCGATTCCCGCAAGTCAGGTGGATGCAGTGTTCCTGACACACGCGCACATCGACCATTCGGGAATGTTGCCCAGACTCCATAAGGACGGCTTCCGTGGTATTATCTATGCAACAGAGGCAACGGCTAAGCTGGCAGATATTATGCTCAAGGATAGTGCCCATATCCAAATGAGCGAGGTGGAGTGGAAGAACAGAAAGGCAGAGCGTTCTGGCGAGGAGAACCTTGCTCCAACCTATACGCTCGAAGATGCACTTGGAGCGATCAAGCTCTTCCGTGGCGTAAAATATAACGATAGAATTACGGTATCCGCAGGCGTGGATATTCGCTTTACGGATATTGGACATCTGCTTGGCTCTGCGGCAATTGAAATATGGCTCAGAGAGGGAGATACGGAAAAGAAGATCGTATTCAGCGGCGACGTAGGAAACACGAATCAGCCGGTCATCAAGGATCCTGCACCCGTTGCGGAAACAGACTATCTTGTTCTCGAATCCACCTACGGTAGCCGCAATCACGAGCGTCATACCGACACGATAGAAGTATTGGCTGAGCTCATCGAAAACACTTTGTCACGTGGCGGAAACGTGGTTATTCCGTCCTTTGCAATCGGTCGTACTCAGGAGCTTCTCTATGCCATTCGTGAGATAAAGCAAAGAAAGCTTGTCAAAAATGCGGATTTTCCGGTCTACGTAGATAGCCCGTTAGCGATTGAAGCCACAGAAATCTTCTCAAAGTGCGATCCCGCTTGCTTTGACGAGGAAACGAGAAAGCTGATTGACGATGGAATCGATCCTATCAGATTTGAAGGACTCAGACTATCCGTTACGATCGAGGAGTCCAAGCACATCAACGAATCACCCGAGCCCAAGGTCATTCTTTCAGCCAGCGGAATGTGTGAGGCAGGCAGAATCCGCCATCACCTCAAGCACAATCTGTGGAGACCTCAGAATCTCATTTTGTTCGTAGGCTATCAGGCTGAGGGAACGCTTGGCAGGAACCTCATTGAAGGTGTCCAGAATGTGCGCCTGTTCGGTGAGGATATTGCCGTAAGAGCGCAGATCAAGTCGCTCAAGGGTACAAGCGGACATGCCGATCAGCAGGGACTTATTTCGTGGCTTGAAAGCTTTGAAAAGAAGCCTCGTACCGTATTTCTTAACCACGGAAACGAAGAGTCTATCGCTGTCCTTTCCGATGAGCTGAAGGAGCGCGGGTATGCGGTAGAAGCTCCGTATAGCGGAACCGAGTATGACCTTGTCAAAGGGATTATGACCGCCTATATCGAAAAGAAGCGCGTGACAGCGGCAGACGTTGCCAAAGCACGCTCCAGAAAGAACAGCATTCACAGAGATCTTGTATCGCAGGCTGAGGCACTGCTCGCCCTTGCCAAGCGTTGTGAGAGCCGTCCGAACAAGGAAAACGCCAAGTTTGCAGCACAGATCAGAGCACTGATGGATAAGTGGGAAAGATAATTATTTCAGGAGAATTGATGAAATGAAGGTAATAATTGTCGGAGGAGTTGCAGGAGGTGCTTCTGCGGCAACTCGTCTTCGCCGTTTGAATGAGCAGGCTGAAATCATCATATTTGAGCGATCGGGATTCGTATCCTATGCAAATTGCGGATTGCCTTATTTCGTTGGTGACGTAATTACAGATCCGGAGGAGTTAACTCTTCAATCGCCCGAGAGCTTATTCAGACGGTTTCGCATCAACGTAAGAGTAAAGCATGAGGTGACACAGATTCACCCCGAACGAAAGGCTGTATCGGTTAGAAATCTTGAGACAGGAGAGGTTTTTGAGGAAAGCTATGATAAGGTGATCCTCTCTCCCGGAGCAAAGGCTATCAAGCCAAGTATCGTTGGTTGTGAGGATAGAGTTTTTACGCTTCGCACCGTAGAGGATACTCTTCGCATTAAGAACTATATCGATCAAAAGAAGCCCAAAACTGCTGTCCTTGCAGGCGGTGGATTTATCAGCTTGGAGCTTGCTGAAAACCTCAAGGCACTTGGAATCAACGTAACTGTTGTTCAGAACGGAAATCAGTTGATGAATCCGTTTGATCCCGAAATGGCAGCTTTTATCCATAATGAGCTGAGAAGGCAGGGAGTGAACATTGTTTTCGGTCACGCTGTAGAAGAAATCAAGGGACACGAAAACGGTGTTGAAGTCGTTCTGAGCGGAGAATGTATACTCCACGCGGATATGGCGGCATTGGCAATCGGCGTCACACCCGATACGGCACTTGCAAAGGATGCAGGTCTTCAACTCGGTTTGAAGGGAAGCATTGTTGTCAATGACAGAATGGAAACCTCCGTACCAGATATCTATGCAGTCGGAGATGCCGTTCAGGTGAAAAACTTTGTAACGGGTGAGGATGATCTGCTCCCTCTTGCCGGTCCTGCCAATAAGCAGGGAAGAATCGCCGCAGATAATATTTGCGGCATTGACAGTCGCTACGGTGGCTCGCAGGGAAGCAGTGTTCTCAAGATCTTTGACTTGACCGCTGCCACAACCGGTATTAGTGAGAAGAAAGCGCGGAGCTTGGGCTATGAGACCGATTCCGTTGTTCTTTCTCCCATGAGTCATGCAAGCTATTATCCCGGTGGGATGGTAATGACGATGAAGGTCGTCTTTGAAAAGAACACGTATAAGCTCCTCGGTGCTCAGATCATAGGTTATGATGGCGTAGACAAACGCATTGACGTGCTTGCAACCGCAATTCGTGCGGGTATGAAGGCGACAGAGCTCAAGGAGCTTGATCTCGCCTATGCGCCTCCGTACTCATCCGCAAAGGATCCCGTGAATATGGCTGGGTTTATGATCGACAATGTCGCAAGCGGTGTTATGAAGCAGTGGCATATTGAAGACGCGGATAAGCTTCCGCGAGACGGCAGCGTAACCTTGCTTGATACCCGTACAGTCGGAGAATATCAGAGAGGTCATATCGAGGGCTTTTACAACATTCCTGTTGACGAGCTGAGAGAACGTCTTGACGAAGTGGATCTCGGTAAGCCCGTTTACGTGATCTGCCAGAGTGGGCTCAGAAGCTATATTTCCTGCCGCATTCTCGAAGGTAATGGCTATACAGCATACAACTTTGCTGGAGGCTTCCGCTTTTATCAGGCAGTCATGAATGACAGAGCTTTGATCAAACGAGCAACAGCTTGCGGTATGGATAATTGACTTTAGAGTGTAATCTTCCAAATACGGTTGAAATATTCATAATATTATGATATAATTATTCCACTAATTATAGTTTCCCGATGAGGTTGTGGGAAATCAATCTATACAAGAATGACAGTACGCCCATAGCTTTGATAAGTTATGGGCGTTTTCTGCTCTATTGAAGGAGGTCAATATGATGAACTGTCCTTATTGCAACAATGAAATGATAAAAGGACTTATTCATAGTCCGCAAGAGTTGAATTGGATAAAAGGAGAAAAACGCAAGTTTTTCACTCGCGCTTTTCTACATAAAGACTCGATTGTTCTGTCGGAACTTTCTATGATGAAAGGTTCAGCTTGTGTTGCTTATAATTGTCCTAACTGCAAAAAGATAGTCATTGATTATGCTGACGGTAGCAATGATTTGAACGGAGATAGCAACGACGAAGAATAAAACTGATTAAAAACGAGGTGTTCCCGTGAAAATAACAAGATTTTATAACCCCGAAATACCGTACAGCCTTCACGATATGAACGTGATCGAATTTGAGATAAACGGTGACAATCTTATAATGAGAACTCAATCGGGTATGGTGAGAACCGCGCCGAACTTCGATCAAGTGTACGGATACCTCGAATTTCTTGATGTGAATTGGGAGTATTGCTTTGCCACAGTACATGAAGGATACTACGGCAATCTCGGCACTTACGAAGGCAAGATCTTCAAGAAAATGTATCTCAAAGATTTCATTGCCGAGTTTCATAATGCAGGCTTCTCCATCACGGACGAATACTACGGTCAAGATCGTGCGCTCTATACGGGATATTTCCACAAGGGCGGCACTATGGGCGAGTGTACGATTGAGATATACCATAACAACATTATGTTCTACGAGCAGACCGATGACACCCGTGAAATGAAAGAGGTCGTATTGAGTGCAGACGGAGATCTGTCGCTCTATTTAGTGCCTGCCGACGTTGCAGATAACCTTGCCACAGTTGCCAATGAATTTGCATCAGGCTACGTTTGGCACGGCGAGAAAAGCGGTAAGTTCTTGCAGCTCTGCGGAGAACAGTACGGCGCGGTGTTTGATGAAACGGATTTCATCGAATATCTGAACACAGTACTGTATCCCGATAAGCCATCGAAAAAGCTCAAAACCTTTAAGGCAGCCGATGACGAGGACGTGCCGCAGGAATATCGTAAATATCCGTACTATAACTTTTAAGGAGAAGCATTATGCTGAATACGCCATTTGGAACAATCAAAATAATAGCTGACGGCATAATGCTCGACTACGAAGCCATACCGTTCAGCAGTCAAGTCCGTTCTATCATCGCAAAACCGCTTGCAGGGTGTTACAGAATAACCGTTCCGACCAAGAATTATCATAATATCCGTTGTGAGCTTGAATGGAGCTGTGAGCCGATTGAAAACACGGGTTCTTCGGGAGAGCGTTTCTTATGCTCCGAATATGAACGAGGAAACACCATTTTGATAATCGGTGCTGAGGACGAAAACGATGCTTATGAAACTGTCCGTTATGAGAATGGTATGGGCTACAATATAGTTCAACCAACGGAGAGCGTTGTGTTCGGAATTGCTTGGGCAACCGACCACGAAGATGCTGATGTTCGCACTTGGCTTGCGGCTGATCCGATCTGAAAGGAGAACGATATGGAAAACAAAACGATTGGAACAATTATTTCCGTAAAAAAACAATGGTGGCTGAAGGTCAATACCAAGCCCATAAGAAAGCACGCTCTTGACGGTGCAACCTTTCCTCATATTGTTACGGTGAAATATATCGTGAACGGAAACGAGATCGTCAAGAAAAAATGGCTTAAATCCTTTGTCACTCCACCGAGCGTGAATGAGCAAGTGACGGTGGTTTACCGTGAGGATAAGCCTACCAAGTTCAGATTGGAGCTTTGATTATGAAAACTAATTGGAAAGATACATATATTTTCTTAACGCTATGGATGAAATCAATTCAAGCGTTTCCAATATAGGTGGATTCGACGCTCCAACGGATATATACGTAACAAACAGTAGCTTAAAGATCAGCGGAATAATAATTACCGTTATACTTGCAGTTGCGTCGGGTATAGGTATTTACAAAACTCGGAGAAGATAAAATGAAAAGAACAATATCCATTATCATACTTATAGCTACTCTAACAATAGCTCTTTCTGCTTGTGGTATGGGCAAAGTAAAGATTGAGGACTACGAGTGGAAGATGCGGACGATTATGCACGGAGAGGATAATCAAGTGGTCGTTGATGCCGTCGGTGAGGATGATCCTGCACATCCCGAATCTAAAATAATAGATATGACACTTACCGCCAAAGACGGAAAAATCACAATAACGGATCATACCAACAATAAGACCTATGAGGGAACTTATACGGTCGAGCAGAAAACACCTGCTGGAACTGATTATAAGGTTACGGTTGATGGAAAGGAAGGATATGCAACCGTAGCTATGACTACATACGCTGATGGAACAGAAGAACCTACCTTACCAATCAACCTCGGTACACACTCGATTTATTTTTACGCTGAATAACATTCTGCCCTCGTTCCGAAATGGAGCGATGGCTTTCTCAAACCTCAATATCTGCATCGCTGTAGTCAAAGAAAACTCGCTCAGCGAAATGCAGGGAGAGAACATATTTTCTTTCCCCAATAACCGAATACTTTTGAGAGGTCTGTCCGCAAACGCGCGGCAGACCTCTTTTCTGCAAATTCTTTGCAAAAAACCGTCAAAAAATAGCCTGTTTTTACTAATCACTTTTTTGGAGCACACTTTGAATATCGCAAAAACCTAGATAAATCAAGGCTTTTTGTGCTATACAGTGCTATATTGCAAAGTTGTTTATATAGTAGGGCAAGTCAAAAAGGTGTTTTTTGACGGTGAAATTCGCTTCATATCTTGAAAATCAGCGCAGTATATGGTAAAATAAATTACCTAAGAAAGAAAAACAAAACCCGGAAAGGAGGGATGTATTATGAAAAAGAAAAAGGAAGAAATGCGAGATTTTTTACAGATTATGTCCCTCGACGGAAGCAGACTGCTTGGGAAGAAAAAGCTTACCGCTTTTAAGGACGGAAAGCTTGACCGAAGGCTGTTTTCGGGTGTTCTGGACAATAGTCTAGATTATATGAAGCTTGAAGAGGTATTCAAGAAGCACAAGGATGAGATGCCATTCAGCTTTGTTGAAGAGGGCGACTGCACGAGAGCGATATTAAGCCTCGCATTCAAGTATACTGCAGACGGTATGAACCTTGCGGATATACGCGAGAAGATATATACGGACGGATTCGATATTGACGGTGTTCATTATGTTCGCTATAAGCGTAGCGCAGGTGCGAGCCGAAACGGAAGATGCCTATTTATTGCAGAGCAGCTGTATGAGGATATGATGGCGTGGAGCTCCTGCGGTCTAAGTGAAGAGAACGTATCCGATCAAGCCTTATGGCAAGCGTATATATCCCTTACTCTCAGTAGCATCGAAGGTAAGCTGACGTTGCCGAAGAAAGCAATTCTTATTATTCCCGACAAGGTCAGCAAATTCAAAACCAAAGCCGTATGCGTAAGGAAGGACGAAGCCGAAGGACTTTCGGCAAAGTTCGAAGAAACCGAAATTGAGAACGTTATCTGGGACGGTGAGGCTCTTCTTGACGTGAGCGAGTTTGAGAGGTTCGGATATAAGGCCAAGGGCATGATGTTCCTACGCAACCGCTTCTTCAAAACCTGCGCGTTCAATACGAATCTGCAGAAGTGGTTTTCTGATAACGGCATAACCGAGATAAAGCAGCTCGCGGGTTATACTACGGCACGAAAGGTTTCGGATATAAAGCTCGTTATAACCGAGAGCAGTCTTAAATATCTTAAGTTTATGCCAAAGGGAATGAAGCTTGGAAAAGCGTTCAAGGCTTGGCTGGATACCGTGTACGAGAATAAGAGCACATCAACGTTTGGTATCGTAAAAACGGACAAGCCTCCGTCAAACATGGGCGGTCTTATGGCTTATACGAACTACCAGCTTCTTAATACCGTTCCTATTGACCGAGTTAATATGCTGAGGATTTTGTACCGCCATTTCTTCGAGCTTAAGCGTATAAGATATGACGGAATGTTCTTGCGGTATCAGATAAACTTCCTCTCGGATACAAGCCTTAAGGATCTTGAAACTGTAAACGCAGAAAACTACCGTCGTAAAGTAGTTACGGATATGATGCGCAAGACACCGCATTTCGAGGATACAGAGTTTTACTCAAATCTCAGAAGCGACGTTATAAAGCACTTCAAGAATCGAATGAAGGACGGCAGAATTCTCATGAGGGGTAATTACCAGACGATTCTCGGTAACCCTTATGAATTCTTGACTGCGGTTATAGATAATCACTACGAGCCGAAAGAGCCTACGCTGCTTGGAGACGGACAGATATACACCAAGAGATTTGAAGATGATGAGAAGTTACTTGGATCTAGAAACCCTCATATCACTATGGGCAATCTTCTGGTTGCCAGAAACAAATACTGTCCCGAGATAGATAAGTATTTTAATCTAACTCAAGATATCGTATGTGTGAACGCAATCAATAGCAATATTCAGCAAAGGCTTAACGGATGCGACTACGATTCGGATTCGATGCTTATTACCGACAATCAGCTTCTCGGAAACATGACAACGACCTTCTACGAGATGTTCGGAGTTCCTGTATGTTGTGTGTCTCCTGTTGGCAAAGCAGAATACACATCCTCTCCCGTTGACCTCGCAAGGCTCGATAGAGTCATAGCCGAAAACGAGATTGGAAATATCGTTAACCTCTCTCAGTTCCTAAATTGCCTGTTCTGGCATCGGATGATGAACAAGGAAGTTCCGCCTCGTGAGCTGATGGAGCTTTACTATGAGATATGTAAGCTCGCGGTGCTTTCGGGAATGGAGATAGATAAAGCGAAGAGACTTTACGACGTGGACAAGCGTACGGTAATCCGTAAGCTCTCAAAGCTCCGTGATAGTTTCAAGGACGAGAACGACGGTAATCTTCCGAACTTCTATTATTGGATGACGGGGCACAAGGAAAAAATCCGTAAGGATAATACTGCTAACTTAGATACTCCGATGGCGTATATTTACGATGCCGTGGAGAACTTCTCAATGCAGAGCTTAAAGCGCAAGAGAGTTCCGTTAAGAGACCTCTTCGAGCTTGACGTTAGCGATGCTGATACCAACGACAGTAAGCGCAAGCGCAAAATCATAGAGACCGTTCATGAATCGTATAAAGTGATGCGTCAATACAAAATTGACGAAGACGATAACGACGAGGATAACAAAGATATAAGTCTCAAGGAGCGCAGAAAGATATTCTCCGAGTGCCTTGAAGTAGTTTCAAAAAACGTAGTAAACGATCACGTTTTGCATCTTATTCTAAACGAGCTTGACAGTAAAGATAAGAGCATGGTGACCGAGGCTAAGAGTATGCTATTCGCGTGTATTCTCTACGAGGGAAGCGGAAGACTCTTATCAAAAGTCAAGACTCCCGAAGGATACAAATGCGTTGACTTCAAGGTGTTTACCGGCACTAAAAAGGATATGGAAAATTACTTCTTTGAAGACCTTTACGACTTCCCCCATTACATTATCGTTGACGGACAAAAGCCGTTAACCAAGACGATAAAGATGATGCTAAGCGGAGACGATTGTTACTTCGTTGATATGAACGGAACGCCCGTTCCGAAGAAATTCTTAAAAAGATAACCCTACCAAAACTAAACACAAAACACGTCAGAGTGTCCAGAGAAATCTCGGCACTCTTTTTTTATTCTCAAAAAACAAAAAAGAGTTAAAAAACAATGAAAACTATTAAAAATGTAAATCAAACTTTGAAAAAGAGGTGCACGGTTGAGATACGATCCTGACAAAAGAGATAACCCCGGAGATTTCTTTCCTCTTCCGAAAGCAATATTCCGTCTCGGACTTGATGCAGGTGAGATTGTTATATACGCATACCTTATGTACTGCGAGGATAGGAAAACCTTTCAGTGCCATCCGAGCTATGCAACTATCGGAAATGCTGTCGGTATGAGTAACAACACTGTTAAAAAATACGTTGACAGCCTCGAGCGAAAGGGATTTATATTCACAGAACCTACTATGGTGAGAACAAAAGACGGACGCGCTCACAACGGAAGTCTTCTATACACCATAGAACCTATAAAACCCATTGAAGAAGCGTACTTCCAAAAGCAACTTGCAAGAGCCAATGCGCGTCTTATGATGAACGAAGCTCTTGCTAAATTCGATAAAAAACAAGAACGAAAGAAAGGAGAAAAACAGAGTGAAGCAGTCAATGTATAAAAACAAGGATGAGATGCCGATGTTCCTTACCGTGATGGACGTTTCGAATTTACTTGGCATATCTCGTGCAAGTGCTTACGAGCTTGTGCGCGAGGACAACTTCCCGAAGCTGAAGCTCGTCCAGGGCAGAACGATTATTCCCCGTGACAGACTTCTCGAATGGCTCGATGAGCAAACGAGATACGATAGAGTGTAATCAGATATGGTGAAGTTAGATTACAACCAGGCGAGAAAGGTTCACAAGCTCATACGTGAAGAGTGCTGTAACTGTATTGACGGAAACTTTATTCTTCTCGGTGATGCGTGCGTGCAGCTTATAAGTCAGCAGTATATCTACTGCAATTATTTTCTACGCGCAGTGCTTCCACAAGATAAAAGCCTTCACGCAGAGCTGTGCTTAAAGGATGCAAAGAGGTGTGCATTATGCGGAAAACACTTCGCACCGAGAAGTAATAGGCAAAAGTATTGCGACGGTTGCTCAGCCACAAAACGCACTGAGTATATGCGAAATCTTATGCGAGAAAAACGCATGTAGTGTTAGCATTTAGACCTTAAAAAGTCCAGAGAAATCAAGGGTTTTTAAGACCTCATCAAGCAGGGGTAGGCATATACGGTCTACCCCTCGGTTAACTCGAAAATTGCGTCGGAGTAGGCAAAGAAAACTCGCTAAAAAATCTTTTTATAGATTTATTGACAATGTTGATAGAATATGCTATAATAATAATGAAAATTGATAAAATAAATGAAAAGGAGGTAATGCAAATGGAATTTTATCAGTATCTTCTTGAAGCTTACGGTAAAAATGAACCTATACTGTTCGGAAAAATAAAATACAGAGATTATTCGGAAGCGTGGTTATACAAAGCGTTAAATCGCTTATGCGATGAAGGAAAAATTGTGCGATTTGAAAAAGGCGTATATTATATTCCAACGGTCACGGCTCTTGGCACGAGCAGCCTTAATCCTCGCAAAGTAATCGAGAAGAAATATATAGGTACGCGCGGTGAAAAAATCGGATATTATTCGGGTATTACTTTCTTAAATCAGCTCGGAATATCTACACAAATGCCGAACACTATTGAAATCTTCACAAACAGAGAAACAAGCACTGTCAGAGAAATCCAAGTAGGAAAACAAAGAGTATTGCTTCGTCGAGCGAGGACGGAGATAACCTCGGAGAACGCGGACGTGCAAAGCTTCCTTGAAATGATGAACTCGTTATCTGCAAGTTACTTTGATGATGACCGTCGTCTGAGAATTGCAAAATTTATTTCGGATAGAGGAATTACCAGAAAAGCAATTTCTGAGTACGCACCTGCGTTCCCTGATAAAGCTATGAGAACTATGGTGGAGAGTGAGGTTATATATAGTGTTACACGATGACAAGGAACTCTTTGAACAGGTTGTATTAAAAGCCTCCGAGCACTTTGGTATTGAAGCGGGTATCGTTGAAAAGGATTATTACGTTACGCTTTTACTTTGTGAAATTGTAAAACGCCAGCCTAATATTATCTTTAAAGGCGGAACTTCGCTTTCAAAATGCTATAAAATCATCAAAAGATTTTCCGAGGATATTGATTTAAACGTTGACACTGCTACTCATCCTACGCAAGGAGAGCGCCGTCAGCTTAAAGAAAATATTTTGGATGCAATAAATGCGCTTGGCTTTAGGCTCACTAATCCCGAGTCGATAAGAAGCCGTAGAGATTACAATAGATATCTTATTGATTATCCAATATCGTTTGGTACAGGATATCTTAAACCAAATCTTATAGCCGAGACAGCGGTATATATTCGCGCCTTCCCTAATGATAAGATGAAGGCGAGCAGTATCGTTGCCGATTATCTTTTAGAAGCGGGCTTTGATTCGTTGATTAAAGAACATGGCATTGAACCGTTTGAAGTAAATGTGCAGCTTGCCACAAGAACCTTTATTGATAAGATTTTCGCAATAGCCGATTATTATTTATCGGGTACGGTTGATGAACATTCGAGGCATTTATATGACGTGTATAAGCTCATGGGAATCGTATCAATTGATGACGAACTTGCTACCTTGTTAAAAGAAGTGCGAGAGGAAAGAAAGCCTCATCAAAATTGTCACTCGGCAAAAGATGGAGTAGATTTAAAATCAACGCTGATCGAAATTATAGAAAAGGATGCTTACAAAAAGGATTACGAAGAAATCACGGCATCTTTGCTTTTCGAAAAGGTGGATTACAGCACTGTAAAATCAGCACTCAAAGCAATAGCGGAAAGCAAGTTGTTCGCATAAGAAAACAGAATAGCAAAAGAACCTACAGGGGCAGAACGAAAAGTTTTGCCCTTTTCTTTTTGCCTAATACACGGTGAGCGCAACAATAAGCGAGCCGTAACCTAGCTAATAACAAGGCAAAAAGAACCAAATATTACGACGCTTTGAAGACCTTTTCGGTCTCTATTTTTTTAGCAGGATAAAGCCGTGTCTTGATGGCACGGCAGACCACATCGCACGGCAATGCCGAGCGAGGATTTTGTGAGGCGTTGTAAGGCTTTTCGGGAATAACGCTAAATTTGCGAAAAGTGTCTACGCGGGGTCGGTAAACGGCTTTTATAGCGTGATACCCACAAAATACTAAGGCGTGACAAGGAAACAAGTAAGTCTTGTTTGTATGTCACGAAAAATTACAAGAAAATCAAAGGAGAAAATTATATGAAAGAAAACGACAACAATTTAGAAGCACGAGGCGTGAGTCTCACGAAGAAGCAATGGGATAGATGTGACCGTCTTGCAGAGGAATACGGCAAAAGATCAAGGAACGCATTTATACGAGAAGCGGTAGATTTCTACTGCGCGTGGCTTGAGAAAGAGCATATACAAAAGTTCCTTCTCCCGTCTCTTGAATCGGTAATGAGCGCAAAGATAAGAGATAGCGAAGAACGTCTTCGCAGACTCCTATTCAAGATAGCGGTAGACCAGGATATGTTAGCTGTGCTGTTCTCGCGCGAGTTTGATCACTACGATGATTATACTCTAGAAGAGATACGCAAGGATTGCGTGCGAACCGTCTCGGAAACAAACGGAACATTGCGAGTCTCTGAGCATATGAAGTGAGGATAATAAATGGCAAAGCTGATTTTAAAAACACCGTACTATAAACCCGGACACAAAACAGAGAAAGGTCAATCGCGCGGTGGATACGCTGAATATATTGCAAAGCGTGAAGGTGTTGAAGTTCTACGCAGCGGTTATGCAAGTTATATCGGGGAGCGACGAGGCTCACACGGAATGTTCTCTGACGAGGGTGAAGAGATAAATCTCTCAAAAATAAGTGCTGAAATAGATAATCATAACGGAAACGTATGGGGATTTATCATCTCGCTTAAGCGTGAGGATGCCGACAGACTCGGATATAATTCCGCAGAACAGTGGATGAATTTAATTCGTTCCCACAGAAACGATATCGCAAAAGAGATGAATATCTCTCCCGAAAATCTTCGTTGGTATGCAGCTTATCACAACAAGGAAGAGAATCCTCACGTTCATATGATGATATGGTCAGCAAGACCGAAAGAGCCTTATCTCTCCGAAGTTGGTATTCATAACATCAAACAAACTCTCGCAACAGATATATTCAGGCAAGATAATATCTCGATTTATAAAAAGCAAACCGAAGTCAGAGATGATCTTAAAGTGAAATTCAAAGAGCGCATCCGTGAACTTGTCTCTGAAATTAAATTCGGTGAACACAAATTCTCTCCCGATTTAATTTCAAAAATGGAACAGCTTTCGCAAAGACTTGAAAATCATAAAGGCAAAAAGGTGTACGGTTATCTCGATAAAAATACGAAATCTCTCGTCAACGAAATCGTAAAAATGCTCGGAAATGATCCTCAGCTTAAAGAAATGTACGACTCGTGGTATGGATATAAATGTGAGATCGTTCGCAATTATACCGATACGATGCCGGAGAAGATTCCGATTGAGGAGAACGAAGAATTTAAATCCATACGCAACTCGGTTGTTAAATGCGCAGGTAATATTCATTCACCGAGAGAGCAACCCGACAGAGAAATAGATTACGATTACACAAAGCTAAAGGAGCATGCAAACGACTTCGATTACCTCTATCGCTATGCAAACGCATACGATGATCCCATCGGTTACTACAGACTCGGAAGATATTATCTTGAAAAGACTGACGAAATGGATGAAGCAGAGTGGTGGCTAAAGATGGCGGCAAACAAAGGAAATGCGGTTGCCGCCTATCTCATTTATAAAGCCTACCGTGACGGTAAGTTCACCGAAACACCCGGAGAAAAGCTGAAATATCTTCGCATAGCGGTAGATGCAAAGTTCGGATATGCGGAGTATGAATACGCAAAGTTCCTCATGGATAAGTCACCCGAAGATGCAAAGGAATACCTCAAACGTGCAGCTGAACACGGAAGCTTCCAAGCGGAATACACACTCGCTAAAATGCTCTTTGATGAAGGTAAGCGCGAGGAAGCGAGAGAGTGGTTTGATAAATCCGCCAGGAATGATCCGTGGACGAAGACGAGAGTAGGACTGCTTTTATACTACGAGTACGAGGACTATGCAAAAGGCAAAGAATATATACACGATGCAGCCGAGCAAGGTTACGAGCCTGCGAAGGAAGCAATTAAAGCGATAGAGCGAGGACTCAACGCGCAGATAGTAATCGGTGTGTGTGACCTCTTTTACTACGCAAGTAATATCATTGAGGACAGAGCCGAGGATATGTATTCGAAGGAGCATCAGGTGGATTACCACGGTATTGATAGACGCCAGCGTAGTGAAATACGTGCAAAGAAGAACGCTCAAGGACACAGAATGAGGGGTATGTAATGAAAAATACCGTATTTGCCCTTTTTGAAGATCACATCGACCGTATACTCAAAAGGGGCTACGATACAAAGAAATATGGCATTTTTAGGCGGTACAGACCGCCACAATTTTACGAAAAAAAGAGGTAGTTATATTGATAACAGGAATTAAGAAAGAACACAAAACCACGGAGATATTCTTCGATGAAAGAAGCGATACCGTGATTATTAACACTTACAACACGAGTCTTAAGAATAGACTCACCGCATACGCAAAAGAATATCCGGACCTATGTAAGCAAACGGACGATAACGAGATGGGCGGTCTTTCTTTCGTGATCAGGAAAGACCGCTTTTCCTTTAGAATCCTACCGCCTCCCACAGATGAGCGAAAGGCAAAAGCAAGAGCTTGTGCCGAGGCGTTAAACGAAGCGAAGAATGGTAATTGATAATAAATTGATAACTCTTGCAAATTGGTATGGATATGTAGTCGAACATGTGGTATCGTTGTGGTACGCAAAGAAAAACACAAGAAAATGTAAAGAAAGGAGTTCAAAACATGGCAAACAAACGCAGACCGCAAGGTGACGGCACAATACGAAAACGCTCGGATGGGCGTTGGGAAGGTCGCATCATAATCGGTCACAAGAACGATGGCTCACCGATGTATAAATCGGTGTTTGGCAAAACGCAAAAGGCAACGCTGAAGATGCTTCACCAAATGATAGATCTTTACAGTGACGTTGACCTCACCGAAGAATGCCGAATGACACTCGGTGAGTGGATGGATAAGTGGCTCGAAGAGTATATGATATTCACTCTGAGAGAAAGCACCATCAACGGATACAGAAATATGATAGAGCATCAAATCAAGCGGTTTATAGGAGATAAGCAACTCGCCTATCTCACTACCGCAGATCTTCAGAAATTTTACAACAAAATAAAGAAGGATGGCAGAGCAATCGAGCATCCTATTCATGGTAAAGAACTGTCGAACAGTATGGTACGAAAGGTGCATATGATATTGCACCAAGCGTTAAACCTTGCGGTAAGGGAAAGGCTTATAGTTCGCAATCCTACGATAGGTGCTACGATACCGAAAAAGAGCTATACCGAAAAGCAAGTACTCTGTGACAGTCAGCTTGAAAGGTTTATGGAAGCAATCAAGGTAGATAAATATTGGAACGACTTCTTCTACCTCGAGATTATGACGGGGCTAAGGCGAGGTGAGATATGCGGAATCAAGTGGAGTGACATAGACTTCACAGCGGGTACGCTAAGCATAAAACGTACTGTAATGAATAAGAGGGGCGGTGGTATACGAGTAGGCGATACGAAAACAACTGCGGGTGAGAGAATAATAATCCTTCCTCCAAGTGTATTAACGCTCCTTCGGGAGAAGCAATCGGATGCAATTTGCGAATGGGTATTCCCACACTATATGAATCCCTCCGATCCATTGCATCCCGATGCAGCCTACCGAAAGCTGAAAACTTTGCTCAAAAGCGTTGAGTTACCGCTAATACGCTTCCACGACCTGCGTCATACCTTCGCAACTCACGCAATGCAAGGCGGTGTTGATGCCAAGACTTTGGCTGGAATTCTCGGTCACACCGATGCGAGCTTCACGCTCGACACCTACACGCACGTTACGGGTGATATGCAAAGAAACGCTTCGTGCGTAGTAAATAACATGATGCAACAATTCTTAATAAAAGGAGAAAACAATGGCAAATAACAAACGAAAGCAAGGAGACGGAACTCTCCGACAAAGAGTAGACGGTCGATGGGAAGGCAGAATCGTAATAGGATACAACGAGAAGGGCGATCCCAAAACCAAAAGCGTAACCGCAAAAACGAAATTCGAGTGTGAGGAAAAGCTCAAGGCACTCAAAGAAACGTTAGGCAGAGTCGCAGAAAAGATGAAGCCAGACATGCCCTTCGGTGAATGGATGGACTTCTGGTATCAAAACTTCTGCAAGCCTGCCCTCAGAGAAACAACGAAAGCGAGCTACGAAAGCGTAATATACGGACACATTATCCCTTCGGTTGGTCATATACCGCTGAACAAACTTACGCAAAACGACCTGCAACAGTTCTATGCAAAGCTCAAGAAAGGTGGCAGACTTCAGTATGCGAATACGCAAGGCACGGAGCTGTCCGACAGAATGGTGCGCACCTGCCATGCAAGAATAAGGTCGGCACTTGAAAAAGCAATAACTGAGCATCTGATAACAAGAGATCCCTCGACAGGTTGTAAACTACCGCCCAAGAAAAGCAGAGAGATGAAGGTGCTAACACCGAGCGAGATAAGCAGATTCCTTGCAAGAGCCAAAGAGGAAGGATACTACGAAATGTTCCTTCTCGAATTGTCTACGGGTATGCGTAGAGGTGAACTTCTCGGACTCAAGTGGGGTGACCTCAACCTTACAAACGGAGTCCTAAAGATATCCAGGCAGGTCGTAGCAGCAGGCTCGGAAATTATAGTACAATCCCCAAAGACGAAAACCTCGACGAGAGCAATAGTCCTTCCTCCGTATATGCTTGAACTCTTAACCGAAATGAAGAAGAGTAAGACTTGCGAGTGGATATTCCCGTCACCCGTTAAGGAAGGTGAGCCGAGAAATCCTACCGCAGTACTAAAGAGATTCAAGCTGATACTTGAGAGATCGGGTTGCAAGGACATCCGATTCCACGACCTGCGTCACACCTTCGCTACGATGGCACTAGAGAACGGAATGGACGTGAAAACCCTATCCGATATGATAGGACACATAAGTGCAGAAACCACCCTCAACATATACTCGCATATAACCGACACGATGAGAGCACAAGCCTCAGTAAAGATAGACCGCAAAATAGGCGGTACAGACGCTCCGATGCCCGAAGCAAAGGAAGAGCCGAGAACAACCGATACAAGCGACGAGGACGAAAAATTCGAGCCGTACGTGCCGAAGATACGCAAGAGTGGCACTGGATGCGTGTATCAAGTGAACGACACGCTGTGGGAAGGAAGCTTCTTCCCAAGACTACCCGATGGTAAGAGAAAGAAATTCAACGTCTATGCAAGGACGAGAGAAGAATGCGAAAAGCTCCTCGCAGAGATGATAGAAAAGAAGAAAGCCGAAATAGCCGAGCTGAAGAAAAAGGCAAAAACGGTATAAACGCACAAAAGGCTGACGAAAAGCATCGTCAGCCTTCAAAATTTGCGTCGCAGTAAGCAAAGAAAAGGGATTTTTTAAAACATAGGGAAAAATCGCAGTGAAAAAACAGTTCAAAGGTTCGAAATTAGGGCAAACATGTGGTCACCCCAAAATCGTCAAATTTGTACAAAATGTATAGAAAAAAGCCGAAAGCAAGTCAAAAATGGCTTGTTTTCGGCTGTTTTTTGGTCGAAGTGGCGGGACTCGAACTCGCGGCCTCCAGTACCCGAAACTGGCGCGCTACCAACTGCGCTACACCTCGATTTGGTGATTTTTATGCGATTTTCTGTAAGTGGTCAAACATGTGGTCAGACCGAAAATTTGCGAACTTTTAAGACTTCGGGAGAGCCAAAAAAGTCAGTGTTTTCAAGGGGTTTCAGCGATTTTGAAAATTTAAGGTGTGAAATCGGTGGTTTGCTCCCGAACTGGCGCGATACCACCTTCGCTACGCCTCGAAAAATGTTGATTTGTTTTGCCACGTGTCAAAAATGTGTATTAAACAAATTTTCAAACATCACGCTCTATATTATACCATAAGAAACACGATTTGTCAAATGTATTTTTTAAAAAAGTTGAGTTTTGATAAATATTTTAATGTTGACAAAACATAAAATATGTGTTAAAATTATCTCTAACTTGTAAATGATTGGAATTGTGGAAGGCGGAAAAATGTTAGATTCAGTAAGTGAAATTAAGAGAAGAAGAACCTTTGCGATTATATCGCATCCCGATGCAGGAAAAACAACCTTAACTGAAAAATTTCTCCTTTACGGAGGCGCAATTCAGTCTGCTGGATCGGTAAAGGGGAAGCAGTCGGATAAGCACGCGGTCTCCGACTGGATGGATCTTGAAAAGCAGAGAGGTATTTCAATCACTTCCTCTGTATTGCAGTTTGAATACGACGGATATTGCATCAATATTCTAGACACGCCCGGTCACCAGGATTTCTCGGAGGATACTTACCGTACTCTTATGGCCGCGGATAGTGCAGTTATGGTTATCGATGCCGCTAAGGGTATAGAGCCACAGACCAGAAAACTCTTTAAGGTTTGCGCTATGCGTGATATTCCAATTTTTACTTTTATAAATAAGCTTGACCGCGAAGCGCGGGATCCTTTTGATTTGTTGGACGAGCTTGAACGCGAGTTCGGCATAGGAACTTATCCTATGAACTGGCCTATCGGATGCGGTCAGAATTTTAAGGGGGTTTACGATAGAGACAAGCGCTCCATACTTTCGTTTGACGACTCCCATAGGGGAAGAGAGAAGATTCACGGTATTGACTGCGATATAACTGATACGCAAAAACTTGACACGCTTATAGGCGAACGGTTACGTTCGGAGCTTTGCGAGCAGATAGAACTGCTTGACGGAGCATGCTTTGATTTTGATCTTGAAAAGGTTCGTCACGGTAAGCTTTCACCCGTATTCTTCGGCTCCGCGTTAAACAATTTCGGAATAGAGCCGTTCCTTGAGCATTTCCTCAAAATGACAACTTCTCCGTTGCCCAGACTTGCGGGAGAAGATTTTATCGATCCTTTCGATCCAAACTTCAGCGCGTTCGTATTTAAAATTCAGGCGAATATGAATAAGGCTCACCGTGATAGAATTGCATTTATGCGTATATGCTCCGGTAAGTTTGTTCGAGATCGTGAATATTATCACGTTCAGGGAAAAAAGAGCTTCAGACTTTCTCAGCCACAGCAGATGATGGCTTCTGAAAGAGAGGTAATAAACGAGGCTTACGCCGGTGATATCATAGGTGTGTTCGACCCGGGTATTTTCTCTATCGGTGATACGATATGCGAAAAGGGTAAGAAGATATGCTTTGAGGGTATTCCCACGTTTGCGCCCGAGCATTTTGCAATGGTAGAGCAGGTTGATTCTATGAAAAGAAAGCAGTTCTCCAAGGGTATGAATCAGATTGCTCAGGAGGGTGCGATACAGATATTCTTCGAGCCTAATTCGGGCCTTGAACGAGTTATTGTAGGCGTTGTCGGCGTGCTTCAGTTTGAGGTGCTTGAATACAGACTTAAGAACGAGTACGGCTGTGATTTACGCCGAAGCAGTCTGCCTTATCAGCAGATAAGATGGATTGCAAACGAAGGTCTTGATCCCAAGACGCTAAAGCTCTCGCACGACACGAAGTGGGTACAGGACTTCAGAGGAAACAATCTCCTTATATTCACAAGTGAATGGAGTATCCGCTGGGTGCTTGAGGATAACACCGGACTTGAGCTTCTTGAATTTAACAAAGGTTCAGCCGGAGAAAGCATATAATTTTCAATTTTGTCTACTTTTGATTACATTTTACACTATTTATAGTAGTTTATAGGATTTTGATATGAGAATGAGAAAGAAAAAACACGGAGAAGAAAGACTTCTTTCATGCCGTGATTTTATTGTAGAAAAGCCGGATTTTTCTTCAACATCAGAGAAAACACCCGTGTGGCTGGAGATAGGCGCAGGAAAGGGTGGTTTCGCCTGCGGAATGACGGCTAAGCACCCTGACGTGTCGTATTTTGCTATGGAGCGCGTTACGGATTGTGTCGTTCTTGCGGCAGAGCAGGCTAAACGCTTGAGTGAGGAATCCGGGCAGTGCAAAAATCTGAAATTTATAATTGATACGGCAGATAATTTAACTAAGCTCTTTCCGAATGAGAGCGTTGACGCTATGTTTTTGAATTTTTCTGATCCCTGGTCTAAAAAGGGATACGCAAAGCGCCGACTTACTCACAGGCGTTATCTTGCAGTCTACTTTAATCTGCTAAAAGATGGCGGTGTGTTAACTTTTAAAACTGATAACACAGGTCTTTTTGACTTTTCGCTTCAAGAAATAGCGTCTATGGGACTTAAATGCGACGTAATAACGCGAGACTTACATTCTTCCGAGTGGGCAGATGGAAACGTTGTTACGGAGTATGAAGCTAATTTTTCTGCTCAGGGTGTTAAAATCAATATGCTGAGAGTAACTAAGCCCGCGGGATTAAAGCCCGAAATACCCGAAAATCTTTCTAAGGATTACGTAAGACGTAATTATAATTCGGTTTAAGTTCGGACAATTTCCGATTTACTAAAATTGCGCCTAGCATTTTTCGCCGGGCGCTATTGCTTTGATTAAACATTTATGGAGGTAAATATGGACGATCTTGTTCACCGCGGTCACAGAATCCGTATGAGAAGAAAGTTTTCTGATTTCGGCGCAAGAGTTTTTGATACGTATGAACTTCTTGAAATGCTTTTATACAATACCGTTCCGGTTAAAGATACGAATCCCATATCAAAAAGGCTTCTTTCAGCTTTCGGGTCGCTTGATAGTGTGCTTTCGGCTGATATAGACGACCTTATGAAAATAGGGGGCGTTGGAAGAAAAACTGCGGAAATGATAAAAGCTGTAGGTGAAGCTCTTGATTTTTCAAAAATCTCGTCTGACAATGAAAATATAGACAGTCGCTTTTCAAACTACAGTAGTTTGGGTGAGTATCTTGTTGAAAGATATAAAAACTCGGAAAATCACAGCATTTTACTTTTAAGCTTTGACAACAAAATGAAGCTTATGGCAATCGACGAAATTTATAATATAGACTTTGCCTCGGGCGGAGTTATGGCGAAGTCGTTTATTGACGTCGCTATTCGCAGAGGTACTTCGATTGCCGTAATAGCGCATAACCATCCTTTCGGTCCTCTTTGCCCGACAGAAGGGGACAGGCAGACGAACGTCTTGCTTCAGAGTGCTCTATACAACGTCGGTGTATTTTTAGCCGAGCATTACATAATATGCGGCGATAGCTATCTTGGCTTTATGTGTCATATGCAGAGTGTGTTCTCGCAGAGACCGTGCCTTAGTAAATTCTTTAATGGAAAGGCAGGTACGTGAAATGCTTAACAGCGAGAGCAGGGAGTATCTATCAAGGCTTTTATCATTTACAGGAGATAAAAAATCAAAAGAAAGCTCCGAACTGTTATCAGAAAAGTTTGATAGCTTAAATTATCTGCTACATGTCGATGATTATACATTAAAAAACGTTACTAATAACGATAGCAAAAGTGCAGATTACTTAAGACTCGTAGCAGCTTTAACGTCGCGTAGAATTACAGATAAGTTCAAAAATGGAAAGAAATATTCACAAAAAGAGATTGAAGAATATATCGTAGGTCTGTTTTTTGGACTTTCAGTCGAAACTGTATATATAATAATGATTGATGAAAATGGAAGGATAATATCTGCGGAGCATCTTGGAGACGGCACTGTTAACGCATCGGGATTCTTGCCGAGAAAACTTCTTGATGTTGTATTGAGAAAAAATGCGAAAAGTGTGATTTTGGCGCACAATCATCCGTGCGGAACAACAGCCCCATCCGATAACGACATTATGGTTACGAATATTGCGGATTACGTGCTGGGCGATGCTGGGGTTGAGCTTTTGCATCATTACATAATTTCAGGCTTTGACATTTCCGACTGCATTAATGCAACTGAAGCAGATGTGCGCGACGTATCCGAATTTCTTGACGTTTCAACCAACAATCTCGGAAAAAAGAAAAAGACGGATTAAACAAAATTACATACAGAGAAAGGATTTCAGAATGCCTTTTATAGGGTCGATAATTAACTTTGCGTGCATACTTATTTTTTCTGCCTTAGGTACACTCGTAGGTGTTCGCATACCCGAGAGAATTAACAGAAGTGTTTTCAGCGCAATCGCCGTTTGCGTTATGTTCGTTGGCTTGGAGGGGGCGCTTACACCTACTACAGAGGTTTGCCTGGATACGTTCTTTGGCAACGCGTCTTTAACCAAATTCATAATAATCATACTGTCTATGGTTATCGGAACGGTGATTGGTGAGGCTGTAGATATTGACAAATGGGTAAATAAGCTTGGAGCAAAGCTTGAGAAAAAGCTTACCAAAAACGCTGACGGTGAAACGGGCAATTTTGCCAAAGGCTTCGTAAGCTGTACTATAATGACGTGCGTGGGAGCTATGGCGGTAAACGGAGCGATACTTGATGCAACGGGAGACCCCAGCGTTCTTATCGCGAAATCCGTAATAGACGCTATCGCTTGCTTCGTTATGGCAACGACTCTTGGTATAGGCTGCGCATTTTCCGCTATACCGATGCTGATTTATCAAGGACTTTTAACGGCTATAGCCTTGCTTATGACAGCGGTTATTCCTGAGGCGTGCATATATTATCTTTCCGCAACGGGATCGCTAATAATAGTTCTTATCGGAACGAACTTTATCGGTGCAACTAACGTAAAGACTGCAAATATGACCCCTGCAGTATTTATACCTATGATTCTCGTTCCTATTTTCGGGCTATTTTAACGTTGAAAAGTATTAAAACCGGAGTTTTCGGGTTTTATTTGATTTTTCCGATGTAATAGGTTGAAAACAACTTATTGAACTTGTCAAAAATAAAAAAATCCGTATTTAGCGCATTTTTTGCGTGTTAGTACGGAGTTTTTTATTTTTGTGAGGTTTTGACAAAAGGATATATCGTTTTTTGTAATTCGCAAATTTCTGCCTTAAAATAGTTACCTTCTGTATTAATTCCCAAAAAAATGAAAAAAATTCAAAAAAGGCTTGACAAACGTAATTAAAATGGTATAATATTAAAATGCATTATAATCGCGTACTATGGGTGAATTATGCCTTTTTTTAGGTCAAACCTTATAAAAAATGTTGCAAAATTCGCATTTTAGTGAATTTTTTGTTCCTTAATATATTGTAGTCAAAAAATTCGGCGATCGAACTTGTAATTTATCAAGAATGGAGTGATTCTTTTATGATGCTTAAACCCAGGAAGCTTGGCACAAATGTAAGACACAGCTTTTCCAAGATTGAAGCAGCGACAGAAATGCCGAACCTCATCGAAGTTCAGAAGGACTCTTATAAATGGTTCCTTGAAGAAGGCTTCAACGAGGTGCTCCGCGACGTATCCCCCGTTGTAGATTACACCGGAAATCTTTCTATCGAGTTCACCGATTTTACAATCGATCCGAACCCAAGATATTCGGTAGAGGAGTGTAAGGACAGAGCCGTTACCTACGATACTCACATTAAGGTGGGAGTAAGACTCGTTAACAAGGCAACGGGTGAGCTTAAAACAGCTCAGATCTACATGGGTGATTTCCCGCTTATGACCGAGAATGGTACGTTCGTTATCAACGGAGCAGAGAGAGTTATCATTTCTCAGCTCGTGCGTTCTCCCGGTATCTGCTACAAAGATGAAATGGATAAGCAGGGTAAGCATAACTATACAGCTACCGTTATTCCCTACAGAGGAGCATGGCTCGAATACGAAACGGATGCTTCGGGTATTTTCTACGTTAAGATAGATAAGACCAGAAAGCTTCCTATATCAGTACTTATCCGCGCGCTTTGCCCCGCAGGTCAGGATAACGACGATGCTATCATTTCTATGTTCGGAGATGAAGAAGGTCTCGTTGCAACTCTTGCAAAGGACGAATGCGTTAAGCTCGCAGAGGAGAACAACTCCTCTTATAGAGATGAAGCACTCAAGGAGATATTCAAGAAGCTTCGTCCCGGTGAGCCTCCCGTAGTTGAGAGCGCAGAGAATCTCATTAACGGAATTCTCTTCGACCCAAAGAGATACGATCTTGCTCCCGTTGGTAGATATAAATATAACAAAAAACTTTCTCTCGCATCGAGAATCGTCGGATTCGAGCTTGCACGCCCCGTAGTACATCAGCTTACGGGTGAGATAGTTGCAGAGCCCGAGGATGGTGTTCTCATTACCCGCGAGCTTGCCGAAGCTATTGAGGACAGCCTTGTTAACGAGGTTTATCTTAAGACAGAGCTTGGTAGAGAGGTTAAGGTATTCTCGAACTTTACCGTTCGTCCCGAGATTGTTCTTGGATATGACCTTTCCGACTGCGGTGTAAGAAGCGGCGAGAAGGTAAGAAGCTCAATACTTAACGAGATCATTACAGCAGCAGATGCAGACGCTCTTACAGGCGATGCCCGCGTAAGCTACATCAAGGGTGAGGTACGCGCGAGAATTACCGAGCTTGCACCAAAGCATATTACAAAAGAGGATATATTCGCTTCCATCAACTATCTGTTCTGTCTCTGCCACGGCATCGGAACGACCGACGATATCGACCATCTCGGTAACAGACGTCTTCGCTGCGTAGGTGAGCTTCTTCAGAACCAGATGAGAATCGGTATGTCCAAGATGTATAAGAACATTACCGAGAGAATGTCCGTAAACGATACCGAGGACCTACGTCCCGAAACTCTTATTAACACTCGCCCTGTTGCGACTGCTATTCGTGAGTTCTTCGGTTCTTCGCCTTTGTCTCAGTTTATGGATCAGAACAACCCCCTTGCAGAGCTTACTCACAAGCGCCGTCTTTCTGCTCTCGGTCCCGGCGGTCTTTCAAGAGACAGAGCGTCGTTTGAGGTTCGAGACGTTCACTATACTCACTACGGAAGAATCTGTCCTGTAGAAACTCCCGAAGGTCCTAACATCGGTCTTATCTCTTACCTTGCATCTTATGCAAGAATCAGCGAGTACGGATTCCTTAAGGCTCCCTTCCGCAAGGTTGACAAAGCAACCGGACGAGTTACCGACGAGGTTGTATACCTTACGGCTGACGAGGAGGACGGAAATATAGTTGCCCAAGCAAACGAAACTCTTGATGAGAACGGCTACTTTGTAAACAAGAGAGTTATCTCGAGATACAAGACCGAGTTCATTGAGGTTGCACCTACCGAGGTTGACCTTATGGACGCTTGTCCTCAGATGGCAGTATCGGTTGCCGCAGGATGCATACCATTCCTTGAAAACGACGATAATACCCGTGCACTTATGGGATCTAACATGCAGAAGCAGGCAGTACCGCTTATGATGACCGATTCCCCCATCGTAGCAACTGGTATGGAATATAAAGCAGCTGTTGATTCGGGTACGGTCGTAGTTGCAAAAGAGGGCGGTACCGTTGAGCGTGCCGCAGGCTCCGAGATAGTTATTTACACAGATTCGGGCAGAAAAGATACCTATCACTTGATTAAGTTCAAGAGATCAAACCAGGGTACATGCGTAAACCAGCGTCCTATTGTAAACGAGGGCGACCGTGTTGAAGCCGGACATGTTATCGCAGACGGACCCGCTACTTCTAACGGCGAGATTTCACTTGGTAAAAATGCTCTTATCGGATTTATGACCTGGGAGGGTTATAACTACGAGGACGCAGTTCTCCTTAACGAAAATCTTGTTCGTAACGATGTTTATACATCAATTCATATAGAAGAATTCCAGATCGAAGCAAGAGATACTAAGCTTGGTACTCAGGAGATTACCCGTGAGATTCCCAACGTCGGCGACGACGCGCTTAAGGATCTTGATGCTGACGGTATCGTAAGAATCGGTACCGAGGTTCGCGCTAACGATATTCTCGTAGGTAAGGTAACGCCTAAGGGTGAAACCGAGCTTACTCCTGAGGAAAGACTTCTCAGAGCTATCTTCGGTGAAAAGGCGAGAGAGGTTAAGGATTCGTCCCTCAGAATGCCGCACGGTATGTCGGGTATCGTAGTAGACGTAAAGATCTACGACCGTTCGAACTCCGACGATCTCGCTCCCGGTGTTAACAAGGTAGTACGCGTATACGTTGCTCAGAAGAGAAAAATCTCTGTCGGAGACAAGATGGCGGGACGTCACGGTAACAAGGGTGTTGTTTCCAGAATTCTTCCTCCCGAGGATATGCCGTTCCTTGCTGACGGTACTCCTCTCGATATCGTGCTTAACCCTCTCGGCGTTCCTTCCCGTATGAATATAGGACAGGTGCTTGAGGTGCATCTCGGTATCGCGTGCCGTAAGCTCGGCATAAAGATAATGACTCCCGTATTTGACGGTGCGAAGGAAACCGATATTCTTGAGCTTCTTCGCCAGGCTAAATACACAAGAGATATAAGACCGGGTGAAAGTGTTCGCGGTAAGGCTGTATTTATGGAGGTTATCCGTGAGGACGGCAAGCCTGACCTTCAGAGAGTCGACCAGGAAATTGTAGACAATGATGAGAAGCTTCGTAATCTTATGAAGAGCGAAACTCTTAAGGTTATTGACGGCAAGGTAACTCTTTACGACGGACGTACGGGTGAGCCCTTCGACAACCCCGTAACCGTTGGTATAATGTACTACCTCAAGCTTCACCACCTTGTAGACGATAAGATTCACGCCCGTTCAATAGGTCCGTACTCACTTGTAACTCAGCAGCCTCTCGGAGGAAAAGCGCAGTTCGGAGGACAGCGCTTCGGAGAAATGGAGGTTTGAGCGCTCGAAGCATACGGCGCAGCATACACTCTTCAGGAAATCCTTACCGTTAAGTCCGACGATATTACAGGTAGAACTAAGACCTATGAAGCAATCGTTAAAGGTCAGAATATTCCTACTCCCGGTATTCCTGAGTCCTTCAAGGTGCTCGTTAAGGAGCTTCAGTCGCTTTGTCTTGATATTCACGTTCTTGATGAGGACGGTGCAGAGATAGAGCTTTCCGAGTTCTACGGAGATGATGCTCCCGCTTACGCAAGCATTGACGAGGTTAACCGTTCTGCAGATCTTGCAAAAGAAGAAGCAGAGGCTGAGGACGCAGGCGAGGATTCCGACGAGGAATACGAGGATGATGAAATGCTTGACGACATTCTCGATGAATTTGCCGAAGATGATTATGATTTTGCGGCAGAGGATGACTCGTACGACGACGAAGGCGACGAAGAATAATTTAGAGAAGGGATTGGCATCCCGATAACAAAGGGATGCCTCAATATAAAAATCTATGGAAAGAAATGCGTTTGATTCGATCAAAATAGGTCTTGCATCTCCCGAAACCATACGTTCTTGGTCCTTCGGTGAGGTTACTAAGGCGGAAACGATCAATTACCGTACACTTAAGGCAGAGCGTGACGGCTTGTTCTGCGAAAAGATCTTTGGCCCGACTAAAGACTGGGAGTGCCTTTGCGGTAAATATAAAAGAGTTCGCTTTAAGGGCAAGGTCTGTGAAAAGTGCGGAGTTGAAGTTACCACTAAGAAGGTAAGACGTGAGCGTATGGGATCTATCGAGCTTGCAGCTCCCGTATCGCATATCTGGTATTTCAAGGCTGTTCCCTCAAGAATGGGTCTTGTACTTGATATGTCTCCGAGACTTCTTGAGAGAGTAATTTACTTCGCAAGATATATAGTAATCGATCCGGGTAACACTCCTCTTGAGAAGAAGCAGCTTCTCACTGATGATGAGTACAGAGCAGCCCGTGAGAGATACGAGGATGATTTCAGAGCAGGTATGGGTGCCGAGGCTATTCGTGACCTTCTTGCAGAAATCGACGTTGAAAAGCTTGCAGGTGAGCTTAAAGCACAGCTTGCTGAAAGCTCCGGTCAGAAAAAGATAAAGATAATAAAGAGACTCGAGGTAATCGAGGCGTTCAGAAAATCAGGTAACCGTCCCGAGTGGATGATTCTTGAGACGCTTCCCGTTCTTCCTCCCGATATCCGTCCTATGACTCAGCTTGACGGTGGAAGATTCGCAACCTCAGATATTAACGAGCTTTACCGCAGAGTAATTAACAGAAACAACCGTCTTAAGCACTTCGTTGAGATGCACGCTCCCGACATTATTATACGTAATGAAAAGAGAATGCTTCAGGAGTTCGTTGACGCTCTTATTGATAACGGTAGAAGAGGCAAGGCTGTAACTGGTGCTTCAAACCGTCCTCTTAAGTCTCTTTCAGAGGCACTGAGAGGTAAGCAGGGACGTTTCCGTCAGAACCTTCTCGGTAAGCGAGTTGACTATTCCGGACGTTCGGTTATCGTTGTAGGTCCTGATCTTAAGATATTCCAGTGCGGTCTTCCCAAGGAAATGGCACTTGAGCTCTTCCGTCCCTTCGTTATGAAGAGACTTATCGAGACTCAGAAGGCTAACTCCATTAAGGACGCTAAGAAAAAGGTTGATAGAGTTGCTCCCGAGGTATGGGATGCGCTCGAGTACGTAATCAAGGAGCATCCCGTGCTTCTTAACCGTGCGCCTACGCTTCACCGTCTTTCAATTCAGGCTTTCGAGCCCGTTCTCGTAGAGGGTAGAGCTATCAAGCTTCATCCTCTCGTATGTCCTGCGTTCAACGCGGACTTCGACGGTGACCAGATGCCTGTTCACGTTCCGCTTTCAAGCGAGGCTCAGGCAGAGGCAAGATTCCTTATGCTTTCTGCGAACAACCTTTTGAAGCCCGTTTCGGGTAAGGCTGTTACCGTTCCTTCTCAGGATATGGTCCTCGGTTCTTATTACCTTACAATCGATCATCCCGGTGAGCCCGGCGAGGGAAAGATATTCCGTAATTTCGACGAGGTTGAGATGGCTTATGAGAATAAGCTTCTCGGTATGCACGCTGCAATAAAAGTTCGCGTAACCAAGGTTATCGACGGAGTAGAGCAGAGCGCACTTATCGACGCTACTTACGGTAGACTTATCTTCAACTCGAAGATTCCTCAGGATCTCGGCTACGTTGACCGCTCGAAAGATCCCTTCTCGCTTGAAGTAAACTTTGCTACTACGAGTAAGAAGCTTAAAGAGATAGTAGACCTTACAATCAAATATCACGGTTTTGCAGAGGCTGCGGCAGTGCTCGATAATATCAAGGCTATGGGTTATAAGTATTCTACTAGATCGTCACTTTCTATCTCGGTTTACGATATGACCATTCCTCCCCAGAAAAAGCAGATACTTGATGATGCTGCAAAGAAGGTTGAGGAGATTACAGAGCTCTTTAATTGGGGTGAACTTTCAGACGATGAAAGATATAAGCAGGTTATCTCGGTTTGGGAAAAGGCAACTAACGACGTTACCGACGCTCTTACCGCAAACCTTGACAAATACAACTCACTTAATATGATTGCTACTTCGGGAGCCCGCGGTTCTACGAAGCAGATGAGACAGCTTGCCGGTATGCGTGGACTTATGTTTGCGACCAACGGTAAGACTATCGAAATTCCCATTAAATCAAACTTCCGCGAAGGTCTTACAATGCTTGAGTACTTCATGGGTGCTAAGGGTTCACGTAAATCACTTTCCGATACGGCTCTCCGTACGGCTGACTCGGGTTACCTTACACGTCGTCTTGTTGACGTATCTCAGGACGTTATCATTCGCGAAGAAGACTGCGGAGCAACTTCAGGTATCGTAGTTTCGGATATCAGAACCGGAGATAACGTTGTTGAAAAGCTCTTCGACAGACTTGTCGGAAGATATACCGTTAACGACGTTGTTAACGAGGAAACCGGTGAGCTTATAGTTCCCTCGAATACCATGATTGATGAGGAAATGGCTCACGCTATCGTTGATGCAGGCGTAACTTCCGTTGAAGTAAGAACCATTCTCAGATGTCTTGCAAAACGCGGTGTTTGCGTTCATTGCTACGGTGCAGACCTTGCTCACGGCAGCCCCGTTTCTATCGGTGAAGCGGTTGGTGTCATTGCGGCTCAGTCTATCGGTGAGCCCGGTACTCAGCTTACGATGAGAACATTCCATACCGGTGGTGTCGCAGGCTCGGATATTACTCAGGGTCTTCCTAGAGTTGAGGAGCTCTTCGAGGCAAGAAAACCTAAGAAGCCCGCTATCGTTACGGCTTATACGGGTACAGCTCGTATTCAGTCCGATAAGAAGCTTTCGAAGGTTATTATTCAGAATCCCGTTGAGCCTACAAGCAGCGACGTTATATACGATATACCCTTCGGTATGCGTCTTTGCATAGAGGACGGCCAGGAGGTTGTAAGAGGTCAGCAGCTTACAGAAGGCTTCCTTAACCCTGCAGACGTTCTTCATATGAGCGGTATTGACGCGGTTTATGATTATATTATCCGTGAGGTACAAAAGGTTTATCGCGGCGAGGACGTTGAAATTAACGATAAGCACGTTGAGTGTATCACCCGTCAGATGACGAGAAAGGTAAGAATCGAGGATGCAGGCGATACTGATCTTCTCTCCGGAACTACCGTTGATATTCTTGAGCTTCGTGAAGAGAACGATAAAATAGATGCAAGAATTGCAAACGGTGAGGTTATGCTTCGCCATGCAGAAGCCGCACCTATGCTTCTCGGTATTACTAAGGCGTCGCTTATGACTGAATCCTTCCTTTCGGCTGCTTCCTTCCAGGAGACCACAAAGGTTCTTACCGAGGCTGCTATCAGAGGAAAGCAGGATAAGCTTCTTGGACTTAAGGAAAACGTTATTATCGGTAAGCTCATTCCCGCAGGTACGGGTCTTTCCAAGTACCGTGCAGTTGAGATTTGCGACGTTGAAAAGAAGGATGATAACTTCGGTCAGGAAGTGGTTACCTTTGGTCCCGACGGAGAGAGCGTTTCTCTTTACGAGAATACTTCCGATCTTATAGGTAACGCAGAGTGATCCTTAATTCATAATTGAGATACCTAAAATAAAATCAGAGCAGGTTGATTTTGAATCGGCCTGCTCTTAAATTTTCTTTATAATGCAAACAGTTGTTTTCATAATCGGCCGGGTTGCCCGAAAAAATTCTTTATGAAAGACTTTTGAAAATAAAAATATATACATATTTATAAAATGCAGAATAGCGTTATTCCAAAGTTAATTGCAAAAAGAGAAGTTTACGAGCTTCTTGGACCAATACAAAATATACAAAAAAACGCGACAAAAATGTACGCGTTGAGGTATCTTGTGTTCTTGACAAACTCTCTAAAATATAGTAATATATAGCTGTAATAAGATTTAAAAGAGAGGGACTATATGAAAAAATCTGCTCTGTTAACATATTTGTGTGATCGCGCCAAAGAAATAAGTGAGAGCTTTGGTAAAAGTGCGATTACGGCTGATCATTTTGTGATCGCCGTGCTTAAAAGCGTGCTTGATAACCGTGAAGGCAAATTGCCCGAGGAAATGAAAAGCTCGCAAGTCAATTTTGAGTTTTTAAGAATTAATACGCTGCTTCTTGACTATCATATTTCTTTGGATTCTACGATTGAAAAGATACAAAACGATATAGTTGCCGAAACCTACAACTCGTCTATGGATGAATTTGTCTTTAGGAAAATAAAGTATACGGCAGAGGCAGAGGCTATCATAAAAACACTCGAGGAAGTTGACACGCTTTCATATCTTCAGCTTATTATCAAGGAGCCTACCGAGGCGATAAATAAGCATATAATATCGCAAGCTTCAGCGTCGGATGAGCCTAAGCCGATACCTACGCCCATACCTACGTCTGTACCGACGGAGGAAAGCGCGCCTGCTGCGGTTGATACTTCTACCGATTTTACCTCGCTCTTTGATTTCAGTCTTGATGATGAGGCTAAGCCTGAGGAAGAACCCTCCAGCGCTACGGCAAAGCTCTGCAAAACGGTTGAAACCACGAAGAAAATTCAGGACTTCCTGCTTGATCGCGTATACGGTCAGGACCAGGCTATAAACGCTTTCGTTTCGGGATATTTCCAGTCGGAAATCTCAAAGGCTATGCGTAAAGATACGAAAAAGCCTGCTATTTTCCTCTTTGCAGGCCCTCCCGGTGTCGGTAAAACCTTCCTTGCAGAAACTGCGGCCGAGGCTCTCAAGCTTCCGTTCAAGAGATTTGATATGAGCGAGTACTCCGAGAATGAGTCGAACATAGAGTTCTGCGGCTCGGATAAGGTATATAAAAACGGTAAAGCCGGTAACGTTACGAGCTTCGTCGAGGAAAATCCTCATTGCGTACTGCTCTTCGACGAGATTGAAAAGTCTCATATCAACGTAATTCACCTCTTCCTTCAGATGCTTGATGCCGGAAGATTGAGAGATAATTATACCGATACAGAGGTATCGTTTGCCGATGCCGTCATAATATTTACAACTAACGTTGGCAGAAGTCTTTACGAGGATCCTGAGATAGCAAATCTCTCGGCAGTTCCGAGAAAGAAGATCATCAAGGCTATTTCCGAGGATAAGAATCCCACAACGGGTGCTGCTCTTTTCCCGGCTGCTATCTGCTCGCGCCTTGCATCAGGTCACGTGGTTATGTTTAACCGCCTTGGCGCAGGAAATCTTTACACTATCGTTAATAAAGAGCTCCAGAAGAATGCGGAAAGCTTCGGTGACGCCATGGGAATAAAAATCGATATCAGCGAAAAGGTATCGACGGCGCTTATATTCTCCGAGGGCGGAAATGCCGATGCGAGAACGGTAAAGGGCAAGACCGTCAGCTTCTTCCACGAGGAGCTTTATGAGTTTTTCAGACTCTTTGCATCTAAAAAGCACGCAGGGAACGTTGAAAATCTTAAGAGCATATCGATTGAGGTATCCTTTGACGATAAGGACGTTGAGATATCAAAGCTCTTTATAAACGATGGGGAAAGAGAAGTTCTTATATTTGCTGATTCGGATATGAGGAACGATTGCGAGAAAAATCTCACCGACGTTAAGTGCTATTTTGCAGATAATATCGCAGATGCTAAGGAGCTTTTATTCCAGCACGATATTTCAGCTATTCTTTGCGACGTTAAATGCGGTGCTAAGTCAGACGGAGTAAATCTTCTTAATGCGGAGGACGTTCAGTCTGTAGGCAGAGATTTTATTTCTTACGTTATAGAAAGATATTCGCTTCCCATATATGTTCTCGAATCTAAATCGGGTGATATAAGCAAGGAAGAACGACTTTCGTTTATGAAGCTCGGCGCTAAGGATATCGTTACAGTAAACGGTGATCATTCGGTTTCGTTTCGTAACCGTGTTAAGTTTATCTGCGACGTTTCTTATCAGCAGGGTAATATGATAAAGCTTGCAAGAGCAAATAAGGTTCTTACTTATAAGACTGCACAGACGATTTCCGAGGATCAGCAGCGCGCAGAAATAAAGCTGTTTGACCTTAAGCTTGAGGTTGCCACCGATACGTCGGATTCCGGAAGCGTTCTTGATAATATCTCAAAGCCCAATATCTCGTTTGACGAGGTTATAGGAGCAGAGGATGCTAAGGGAGAGCTTAAGTATTTCGTTGAATATCTTAAGAATCCCGCAGAATTTATGAGACGCGGTGTTCGTTCGCCCAAAGGCGTGCTTCTTTACGGTCCTCCCGGTACGGGTAAGACGATGCTTGCTAAGGCTATGGCGGGTGAGTCGGACGTAACATTTATGACGGCAGAGGGTAACCAGTTCTTAAAGAGTCTTATCGGTGAGGGCGCTGATGCGGTACATAAGCTGTTTAACGCGGCAAGGAAGTATGCTCCATCCATACTCTTTATCGATGAAATTGATGCAATAGGTAAGGATAGAAACGCATCTCAGACCGACCACACGGGTGACGTGCTTACAGCTTTCCTAACGGAAATGGACGGATTTAAAACCGACACGACTAAGCCCGTATTCGTTCTCGCGGCTACTAACTATGAGGTTGAGCAGAGTCGCGGAAAGAGTCTTGACCCCGCGCTTCTCAGAAGATTTGACAGAAGAATATATGTTGATCTTCCCAACAAGGAAGAGCGTAAGCGTTATCTTAAGCTTAAGATATCTAAGAACGGAAACGTTACTCTAAGCGACGAGCAGATAGATAATATAGCGCTTCGTTCAACGGGTATGAGTCTTGCAGAGCTTGAGTCTGTATTTGAAATGGCACTTAGAAATGCTATACGTACGGGCGGAACGGTTAACGATGAATCCTTTGAAGAAGCATTTGAGACGTTCAGCAGCGGTGAAAAGAAAGAATGGGCACCCGAAACATTGCTTCGTACCGCGCGTCACGAGGCGGGTCACGCGCTTCTTTGCTGGTTGTATGGAGAGAAGCCCTCGTATCTTACCATAGTAGCAAGAGGTAGCCACGGCGGATATATGCAGCATGGAGATTCCGAGAATAAAGCCGTATATATGAAAGCAGAGCTTCTTGCAAAAATAAGAACTGCACTTGCAGGCAGGGCGGCAGAGCTTGTTTATTACGGAGATACTGACGGAGTATCTACAGGTGCTTCGGGCGATATATATTCCGCAACCAAGACCTGCGAGAGAATGATTTGCAGCTACGGTATGGACGAGGAATTCGGACTTTCCTACGTAGATGAGAATTACAGTGCTTCGAATCTTGCGGCAGATATCCGCAAGAGAATAAACGAAGTTCTTGAAGCCGAGCTCAAGATAGCTAAGGAAATTATTTCATCCGAGCGCGAGGCTATGGATAATATAGTAAAGGTTCTTATGGATAAGAATCATCTTAAAGGACCTGAAATCGATGAAATATTCACAAAATACGTTAAAAATAAATAAACAATACAAATAAAATATTTTTGGAGGATTTTAATTATGGCAGAAGTAAACATGCAGAAGGCAAAAGAGGTGTATGCGTCTCTTGTACGTATGCTTGATAGTATCAACTGGAGCTACGATAAGGACGAAGAAAACCTCGTTATAAAGAGCGGAGTTAACGGTGACGATCTCCCTGTAGAGTTCATCGTTGTTGTTAATCCAAAGAACGAGGTGGTTCAGTTCATTTCTCAGCTTCCTTTCAATGCTCCCGAGGATAAGAGAATTGACCTCGCTATCGCTGTTAACGTTGCTAACTGGGGACTTTGCGACGGTTCGTTCGACTATAATGTTCAGGACGGAAGAATCGTTTTCCGTATGACCTCAAGCTATCGCGAGAGTGTTCTCGGTCAGGAGCTCTTCAAGTACTTGATTATGGTTGCAGCTTCAACCGTTGATAAGTACAACGATAAGTTCTTTATGATATCTAAGGGAATGCTCAGCATTCAGCAATTCATTCAGCAGGAAAGCTAATTTGATTTAAGAATACTAAAAATAAAACCACCGGTGAGACTTTGGTTAATTTCTCATCGGTGGTTCTATTTTAAACTGTTACTGTAGCTTTTTTTGATTTTTGTAGCTTTTTATCCGCAGTTATCTTATCGAGGAAGCAAACCCATTTTACCGTTGAACGCAAATCGGGATCGGGATAAACGTATATAAGTCTTCCGTTATAGTATATGTCAAAGTGATCGCCGGGTGATATTGGGAATGCACCTATTTTCTCGGATTTTACAGAAAATTCTATTTTTTCGCCGTGTAAGCTTCCCGATAGCTTGAAAACGTCCTTGTCAATATATACCTCGCCATTTCCTGCAAATGGATCCATAAATCCGTCTTCCTTGCAGCAGCCCAGTCTTGCTTTTGATGCTATAAATTCGGTTTTTGTATCAATCGAGTTCTGCTGCCATTCAAACCACTCGTTTATACGCTCGAATGGAGCGCCCGAAAGTCTGTAGTAAGAATCAAGAGTTGCATCAAGACCGCATTCACAGCGAATATGATTTCCCTCGGCGGTGATAGTACCTTCCTTTAGACAAATGGGACATTTAAAAAGTATTTTATCGACTCCCTCTGCAATCGTGTCGCATTTGTATTCCACTCCCGACATTGCAAGTTCGTCATCGTGGAGTATTGCTTTTTCGGTGATTTCCTTGATTTCGGAAACGTCTTTTTTTGCAATCTCATCTCTGGACAAAAGAAGCTTGACAGACGTGTTTATCTTACCGATTCTGTCATCACACTTGTTACGCCATTTAGGGAACGAAAGGTAAGCGCCCTCGGCTTTCCAGGCGTAAAGGTCTACGCCGAGCTTCTTTATCAGCTCTGCCGTACCGTCTGCAACGGGAAGCGTGTGACCGTAGCAGGAAAGTCTTCCCTCAGGGAAAATGACGATAACTGCATTTTCATTTTTTGCACGCATGATGTTCATTATCGTCGAGACGTCGGGAGTGAACATTTTTTTGGTGATTACGTGCATAAGCTTAAGAAGCTTTGCGGTAGAGGGGTTGCGTATAAAGTGCTCGCTAACCACGTAAGTCGGGCGAATGGGATAAAGTGTGAGCGCGGAAAGAATATGATCCACGTCGCACGTATGTGTTGCAACAACGATAGCGGGACCTTTTATATCCTTGACTATGGATTTGTCAAAGCTGATATTATATTTCTTTGTATATTTACGCTTAAGTGCTGCGTACACAAATGCGTAGAGCAAAGGGTTTGCTTTTCCGATCCGCTTTTTAGATTTCTTTTTAGTATTCATATCGCACTCCAAAATATGTCGATAAATGTACTTTACACTATTTTACATTATAGCATTTATTAGGTCTTGTTGTCAATATCTTTTACTTTTCTTTAATAATGTATCAATATTAAATAAAAAGTTAATAAATGCAAAGAAAAAGCCGATGCGAAATACGTAAAATCACATCGGCAAATGTTAAGTCAGCGTTTGATTCCGTAACTATTCGTTATCGGATCTTTGAAAATTTCAATTTCGGGCGTTGCAAAGGTGAAGATAAAAAAGCAAAGCGCAATTAAACAGAGTGTTGCAAAAGCGGTTTTAGGATATTTGCACTTTGATTCTTCTATGTTAAATCGCCGCGTCTCATAAATATATGCAATAGCCGCGGAAATAAAAAATATAGCGATATTGAGCCAATCCGGAGATTTTCCGACCACACCGTTATACGTGTAAAAAAGAATGGGGATAGCGGTGAGACCTAAAAGAATTCCGCATAGCTTAATGCACCAAAAATCTTTGCGGTCACGGAAGAAAAAGCTTTGCATAACAGCATAGATAAGCATTGGCCAGAAAATAAGCTTCATATGCTCCCAGGTTGATTCATTAACTCCTGAAAACGGCGCGATCCAAACCGCATTATCCAACCATTCGTACAAGAAGTGGAGTATAGTTCCCAAAAGAGAGGTAACTGCAAACCCCATAAGCTGCCAAAGCTTTACCGAACGTTTCATAATAATTTCCTCTGTTCTTTTTAAAATATTATATTCGCTGTGAATGTTTATTATGCCGTATTAATAAGTATGTTTTTTATATTAAAGTTTGTATGAAGAAATATTGAAAAAATACAGCATTTATGTTATACTTACTAAAGCCCCATAAGCGCGTTTTATTGAAGCTATCAATAAAGGACTTTAAAATATGAACCGTTATCTGAAAAAACTGAATAAAATTGAATTTGCGCTTACGTACGCCTGTACGGGTAGATGTAAGCATTGTTCCGAGGCCAGTCATTCGTCGGTCACAGAGAAAATCGATCCTTTTATTGCTGCAAATGCGGTGAGAAAAATCGCGGCGGAGTATGATATTAAGACTGTTATGGTTTTTGGAGGAGAGCCTCTTTTACATACCGAAGCAGTGTATAATGTAATGAGTGCTGCAAGCGAACTGAATATCTCACGGCGACAGGTTATCACCAACGGATATTTTTCAAGGAACACCGATAAAATTCGCGAGGTGGCAGAGAATCTCTCGATGTGCGGTGTTAACGATCTTTTGCTGTCGGTTGACGCTTTCCATCAGGAAACTATTCCGATTGATACGGTTAAAATCTTTGCCGCTGAGGTAAAGCGGCGAGGTGTTCCGATAAGGCTTCAGCCTGCGTGGCTTGTAAGCGCAACGGATGACAATCCTTATAACATAAGAACGAGAGAAATACTCGATAGCTTTTCGGATATGTCTATTCCCACAGGAGAGGGAAACGTAATTTTCGCTGAGGGGAATGCAAAGAAATATCTTTCCGAATATTTTAAGGACGAGCATCCCAAAAATCCTTATACAGAGGACCCGTGTGACGTGAGGTGTCTGTCTTTCTCGCCAAACGGTGTCGTTCTCAACGGTAACGTGTATAAGTGTGACATTATAGAAATTATAAAGAAATACGACCCGCAGGAGAAAAATAAAAACGCATCGACTTCATTTGAAATTTATGATACTTCTATAAAAATTTATGAAAGTAATGCTTGATGATAAAATTCTTCCCGAGTTCGCTTCTTTGGACGTATATAATGTTTTTTGCAATAACAGCGTTTTTTAATATGCGAAATAGATTTGCATATTAACCAGGGAGAATACCTGTACCACGCTATATAAACGAAGATATATTATAAAAAAATTAAAAAAGTATTGATTTATTTGGACGAAAGGTGTAAAATGTACTACTGTAATAAAAAACTGTGGTAAGCTTTAACATTGAGTAGCATAAACTACACTTTTTTGAAATTTTGTATTGTAGATTGATATTAGATAATTTTTAACTCATACTATAAAAACTCACTGTAAAAACACATTCGATTCAAGTATAAATTTGATGGAAAAGGAAAACTATGAAAATTTTTAGACCGAAACTTCTTGACATTACTAAAGGTTATACCAAAAAACAATTCATCTCGGACGTTGTAGCGGGAATTATAGTTGCAATAATAGCTCTACCGCTTTCAATCGCGCTAGCCATTGCATCGGGTGTATCACCTGAGAGGGGACTTTATACAGCTATCATTGCAGGCTTTGTAATTTCAACCATAGGTGGTAGCCGTGTAAATATTTCCGGTCCTACAGCGGCGTTTGCTACCATTGTTGCCGGCATCGTTGCACAACACGGTATAGATGGACTTGCTATCGCAACTCTTATGGCTGGAGCAATCCTCATCGTTATGGGCGTTTTAAGAATTGGAACTCTTATCAAGTATATTCCCGAAACTATTACCGTTGGTTTTACTTCGGGTATAGCGGTGACGATAGTTATTGGTCAAATTAAGGATTTTTTAGGTCTTACTTTTCCCGAAGGAACTAATGCAGTTGAATCGATAGAGAAAATTGAAGCTATCACAAAATCGATAACTACCGTTAATCCGTGGGCGATAGTTACAGGTACTATTGCTCTTGCAATTCTTATTCTTTGGCCTAAAGTAAGCAAAAAAATTCCGGGCTCCCTCGTTGCAGTGCTCGTTATCACGGTGCTGGTCGCAGTTACGAGTATGAATGTAAATACTATTGGAGATCTTTACACTATATCGTCATCTTTACCTAAATTCTCGTTTCCGAATCTTGAGGCACTTAATATAGTCAAACTTATCCCAAGCGCGTTTACAATAGCGATTTTAGCGGCAATAGAGTCTCTTCTTTCTTGCGTTGTATCTGACAAGATGATAGAGGATACTCACAACTCAAACACAGAACTGATCGCGCAAGGAACAGGTAATATCTGCTCAGCTCTCTTCGGTGGTATTCCCGCGACCGGTGCTATAGCGAGGACCGCCGCTAACGTAAAGAACGGTGGCCGTTCACCTATATCAGGAATCGTACACGCCATGGTTCTTCTATTTGTTTTAGTGGTGTTTATGCCGTATGCAGCGTGGATTCCAATGCCGGTTATCGCGGCGGTTCTCTTTATTGTAGCGTACAATATGAGTGAATGGCGTCACTTCGTCGCCATTTGCAAAAAAAAGTCGATATTCGATATCCTTATACTTGCGCTCACATTTGTGTTTACCGTGGTCTTCGACCTCGTTGTAGCAATAGCAGTAGGACTTGCAGTGCATTACATAATTGTTTTGGTTAAATCGCTTATCAACAAGAAAAAAACGCAAAACAATAAGTAATAAAAAAGCGCAGAAAGCAGATGCTTTCTGCGCTTTTTTTGTGTGAGTGGTTATGGTTGAACTTGCGACCTCTATCACCCCAACGGCCCCGTGATAGTTTTTTGCGTCTTTTTTAGTCCGTATAGTCCGATTTTGTAAACCAAACTGTACAAATAGTTCCGTTTATTCCGTATGTTCCGTATATTACGTTTAGCGAAATGGTCAAAACATGTGGTCAAAATCAAGAAAAAGTAACGCGTAAAATCCCCATCGCCTCGGCTCACCAGCCGAGGCTTTTCCTTTGTCTAATTGTAACTCTGATTCAAAAATTATTCAAGTCATTTTGAAGACTATTTTCATTATCTTTCTTTCCCATAACGGCAAAAAACTTTACAGCCTTAAATAAAGAAAAACCTCTCTTCTACCAGGCGCAAAATTGGTACAAGGTTGGTATAAGACTGGTATAAGGTTGGCACAAGCTTCGATTGAATTTTCCCTTGCGCTGACCAAAATTTACTCAGCTCTAAACAAAGAAAACAGAGCGTCCTCGAAAACATCTTCATCTAATATTTTTGGCGCTAACGGCATTTTTGTTAGATAAAGATTAGATAATAACAACTCCGCGCATGGCAAAAATTTATACTGCCTTAAACAAAGAATAGTCTCGCCTTTATAAAGTTAAAGATCGTCAATTATTGATCTAAATAAAAAGAAGAAATCTAAAGTGTAAGCATATTGAAAAAGCTCTAAGTTTGTGGTATAATGTAGAAAAGAAAATAAGCGAGAGATAGCGATGATATATAACAAATCGATGACGGCTACGGTGTATGTCATAAATGATAATAAAATTCTTTTACATCAGCATAAAAAATACAAAACTTGGTTTCCACTTGGTGGTCACATTGAAGCAGACGAGTTTCCGCATGAAGCAGCTATCAGAGAAGCTAAAGAAGAGGCGGGATTCGATATAACACTTGTTGAAACCGAATTAGCTCCTGAGATAGAACTTGCTAGAGTCGTAAGAATTCCAGCACCGTTTTGCATTTTGCATGAGGGTGTAGGCGGAGTAGAGAATTTCTTGGATTTTATTTACATAGCGGAAACAGCGGAGACTATTCCGCATCCAGCTAACGATGAAAGTAAAGAATTTAAGTGGTTTACATATGAAGAGCTTCTTTCATATGAAATAAAGCCACACGTTAAGAATACGGCATTAGCTATTTTGGATTACTATATGAGATTGGAAAGGTGAGTGTTATGATTGACAAGAATAGAGTTAGACGTGCAGCTTTTAACTTTTTGGGACACATTGATGATAAAATACGAACCAAATTCGGTAATATTTGTGGCAAAACCGGACAGTACGACGTACCTAGTGAACTGTTTCAAAAGAGAACATCTAGAAAGAACCGAGTTCTTATTCCGTGGAAAGACGTAAATAACAATGGATTAACAATGGAGCAGCTGGAGACTTTTTCCGGTGGTGTGGTTGTTGAATTCGTTAATGAGGATTATTTTTTGCCCGAGAATCAAGAGCTTCCTGTTTTTCTTGAATTAAAGAATAGAATCGGTGGAGATGAGATTGTATCATCAATAATAACGATTCGTTCGGAATCAGGCAGTTCTTCTTCGGCGGTTCAGAGAGAGTATTTTGCTCGTTTAATTGATAACACGCATATCAACTATAGAGGTGAAGATATTCTTTTGAACGAGAATAACTATAAGAGTTATGGTTTGCGCAGAGATTTTGGTTGCGGAACTGGTAATGATAACTGGTCAGGATTCTTATTTGTTTGCATAAGAGGTGGTCAGCAAGATACGACAGAAACACATCTTGGCGAGAACTTATTGCTTTTCAATCCTGCGTGTGAGTTTGCCACAGAAGAGGTGTGCCTCGATATAGACCTTGTAATGTCGTACTATGCATTAATAAGTGTTGATCGTTCTTCCTTGAGTGATGGAAAGAAAATAGATTACGATAGGATAATTAGAGATGTGAGACAGGCTCTTTCTGAGTCCTATTATGATTCAGAGTCGTACACGGGTGACTTGCTTACGTATTGCAACAATCATCCCAGCGTAAAGATGATTGCCGGTCAGCTTACAGATCCCATTCAGGTTGAGCCAATACATATCGAAGATTTCTCAGTGGATAACAAAGAAGACCCACGCAATCTTGATTTTACACACGATGAGGCTGTAAACAAGGGTAAGTACTATTGGGATAGGGCGAAACATTGTGTATTGTCGCCGGCGAGACCTACTAATGTTTTTTGGTCTAAGCATCTTTCTAATATGATGCAACAAAATTTTTCTCTTTCGGAATATTTCGAACATGAGAAAGAAATTGTCAGACGAAGAGAAGCTCTGTTAAATGATTAAGTGTAGAAGGGAAAAGCATGGATATTAAAGAGAAAAAGAATTTAAGAAAAGAAATAATAAATTTTATAAAGAGTTTATTTGATGATACGGAAAAAGGCGATAAAGCGTACACAAAGCTAGATAATATTTGTGGAAAAACTGGACGATATGGTGTGCCAAAAGAATTATTCCAAGAGAGAACGAGTAGAAAAAATAGAGTTTTATTGCCGTGGAAAGAAGTTAAGAAAAACGAATTAACAATTGAGCAGCTTGAAACATTTAGTGGCGGAGTAGTTGTTGAATTTGTCAATGAGGATTATTTTGAACCGAGCAACCAAAAGAACCCGGTATTTGTTGCGTTGAAACAGCGTCTTGGAGGAAATGATGTTGTCTCTTCCATCATTACAATTCGGTCCGAAGCAGGTAGCTCGTCTTCTGCGATACAGCGTGATTGTTATGCTCGCCTTATTTCTGGTACAAAAGTCATATATAACGGAGCGGAAATATTAATCGATAAAGACAACTATAATGATTATCTGTTAGAAAGAGTTTCTGTAGGAGGTATGGGCAATGAGAAGTGGACAGGCTTCTTGTACATATCAATTCGCGGAGGTCAACAAAAGGGTATACAAACACATGAAGGCAAGAAACTGTTGTTGTTTAACCCTGCTTGTGAGTTTGCAAATGCCGAAGTGCTTTGTGATATCGATTTAGTCATGCTATATTTTGCATTGTGTAGCGTTGACGTACAGAAACTTAGTTGTCTTATACAAACTCAATATAATGAAATAAAAAATAGACTTCAACGTGCTTTAACAGAGTCTTGTTATGAATCAGATTGTTATACAGGAAATTTGTTTGATTACTGTTAAAATCATTTATCAATAACGCTTAATTCCGGAAGTTTAATGGATCCTATTCAAGCGTTACCCATTTATATTGAAGATTTTTCGGTTGATGATAAAAATGATAGTAGAAACTTAGACTTCACGCACAACGAAGCTGTTAAAAAGAAAAGTTACTATTGGGATAAAAAACACAATTGTTTGCTCTCAGCCGCAAGACCAACTAATGCTTTTTGGTCAAAGCACACATCAAACATGATGCAACAAGATATGGGCTTGGATGAGTATTTGTCATTTGAAGAAAATAATATAGCAAGAAGAAAACACTATTTAAACAAAAATTAGAGGGGAAGCAATCCCCTCTAATTTTATATTCTCTTGATTGTTATATTATTGCGTTGTCCTTGTTCTGAAATCAAATCAACATATTCATCACACAGTTCAATTCCAAGCGATTTCACATTACATTTGCTACAAGCGATAAGTGTCGTTCCGGAGCCGGCGAATGGTTCAAGAACTATATCATCGGGAGTTTTCGTAAACACTTTTGCAACGAATCTCGGAATATCTTCAGGGAATGGAGCTGTATGGCCTAGCGTGTTTTCGCCCTTGCTATTGATTTTGATTACAGGGGAAAATGGAGCAATATTTGTTTTCCATTCTTTAGGGAGCTTTTTAGATACATCATCAGCAACTATAGCTGGAGCACCAGGTTTTTTGAAAACAAACATATGTTCATAAACATTCATTGGCTTCTGATAGAATGGAGTAAACTTACCATCGTTCTTTTGTCTGTTGCTCTGAGGATTACCCTTGTCCCACAAAATATTGTCAAGTAATTCAAATCCTGCAGCAGTGAACAAGTGAATTGTGTATGCTCCCAAAAGAATACGCTTATTTCCCATAGTAGAGCCAACAACCGTGTTTTCATTTCCACAGATATCACCGATATTGTATAGGTAAATACCACCCGGTTTCATTGTTCTATAGGTCTCTTTAATGATCTCGTACATATCAGAAAGATACAGATAGAGATTTGGCCATTGAGAATAAAGACGCGCATTGTAATAAGGCGGGGAAGTGACTGCAGCAGTAAATGTGTTATCATTTATCGTTGCCAACACATTACGGCTATTTCCATGAATCAGAAGCGCTCCGTAATTTATTTTAATTCTTTCATTTAGAGCATCATCTATTTCTTCATCGGGATGCACAATTTGATTCAAATATCTGTTTATGTATCCACCGTCCTTGAAATAGTTGCTAAATACATTGTCAACAACCCTCATTGAATTGATTTCTTCCAAATCGATCAATGTAGGAATTCGTCCGCAGTCAGATATTATTTTACTACTTTCAGCATCAGTGTTTACAAACAATACCTTTTCTTCATCAAACGAAAAATACTTGACAAGCATTTTGTATATTTCGCTTTGAGATTGAACTTTAGCAACATCTCTGCGCCATTGCTTGATCATATCGCGAGATATTATATCATTATCGTAGCTGTTATCAAAACCGAGCTGCATAAAGTTGGTTTTCTTGGAATAGCGTTTTCCACGGTTGGATTTGCTTCGAGAGGGACATATTGCATTTTTGCATTCCCAGCTTCTATGTCCAACCTCAGGGAACGAATTTCCGCTAATATCTAGTCCAGCACACTCGGGACAGGGAATTTTACGATCATCGTGACGATATTTGTTGAACACCAATAATACTTGAGTTTTGTTCTTGATAAATGAAATTTCATCATTTTGACGATATTCGCCCGACTCGATAGCAATGCAATCCGAGAATGTGTATCCATACCAAATGTTTTCAAAGTCAAGAAGAATATTTTGAAGTTCTTCGGTGTTCAAATTTATGCTTGACTGCAACTCTTGAACATCAATCTTTCCTCTAAAGTACTGTTTGAATGCATTTTTTTGCGCATCATTTAACTCTATTCCTAAATACTCACACTTGTCGTAGCATAACTCTTCAGGCTTGTAAAACATTCTATGTTCTAAGGTAGGGTTAAAATGCTCGGCATAGATTCCTATGTAACTATACAGCATCCACTTTAGGTTTTTGCCGTCTTTAGTGAATATGTTATCTATATTTACGGAAAGCGTGCGATGGTTGTCCAAAACTCTATAGGAATAATATATCAAAGATAAAACTTTGTTTAGGAAAACATCGTTGTTTTTACTATAATCATATAGTTTTTGATTTATATTTATAAATACAAGATTGAATTCTTCAGCATCGAACTGTTCAAATGGAGTGTCTGTACATGAAGAAAGATTCATAACTGGTTCGAGGCGATTCGCTCTAGACTCTTCTTTCAAAGAACAGGAAAGTATATATTCATATCTTTTACAGAATATTGCTCTAGCTTGTTTGGCTGATATTTTCCTATCATTTGTACAAAAGTCTAAAATTTCAGTTTGATATACAGGAGATAGTTCTTCTGCGATAAATTCCTCATTGTATCTATATATGTCGAGCAACGACAGGGTAGACTCGTTTAAAAGCGAAGTCAAACGAGAATATATTCCTTGAAGATAATCAAAGTGCTTTGAAGCATCATCCGATTTACAAGCAGCCAACCAGTTGTCTATGAAAAGATTAATTGCATCGGAAGAAAGATCTTCGTACTCATTGTTGAGTATAGTTAAAATGGAATTGTAATCAGCACCGCATTTTTCAAGTTCAATACACAATGCTTCTAAAGAATTGTTATCTTGATAATCCAAATAATGCTTTATTAAATCCTTTTCGCGTCTTCCTATTGGCTGATATCTTTTAGTAATAGTGTCAGCAATGGATTTAACTTTTGGGGCGTTCAATGCATATGTATCAACCAAAATCTGATGAACCACCCTTTGTCCTTCTTCAAAAGAAACATCAGCAAGGTCTTCGGGTTGAGAGCAAACAAGTTTATCTAAAAGCTTACAATATGACTCTCTAGATATATTGATTGTTTCCAAAAAAGATGAAAGAATCTCTAAGCAATTCATACGGATTCCTCCTCTTCTTTTTTGTCGGAAACCTTTAAAACTATTTCATTGTTGCTTTTGTCTACGAACACTTCAAGAACGGTTTTTCCGCTCTCCAATCCCAGATTGACAGCTGCAGCTTTGGGAAGTCTTATTCTCATATCTTTTTGCACAACATATGAGTCAAGATAGAAAAGATCTCGCTTCATTCTTAGTCTCCATACAGTCTAATTTTAGTCTAAAATGAGTTTTAATTTTAGTCTATTATAGCATACATGGAGAACAATGTCAACATAATATGCGCACAAATATATAATATAAAACGAAGAATGTGTCACGTCTTGTTGAAAAGATGGCAAAATTGTGATATAATGTAATTATTAGACTTCATTACTGAAGGTGACATATGAGAGTTTGTAGTTTGTTCAGTGGAATTGGCGGTATAGACCTGGCATTTATGCAAGCCGGTTTCGAAATAGTTTGGGCTAATGAATTTGACAAAGATGCAGCTAAGACATATAGATATAATTTTGGGCATAGGCATCTTGTTGAAAAAGATATACGAACGATTGATGTAAATACAATTCCGGAATTTGATGTTCTGGTTGCAGGATTCCCGTGTCAACCGTTTTCTGTACTCGGAAAGCAACGCGGCTTTGAAGATCCAAGAGGCCAACTCTTTTTCGAGATAGCGAGAATTGTTCAATCAAAGAAACCCCAGATCGTATTTTTGGAAAACGTTGCGAACTTGTTAGAGCACAATGACGGTAAAAGTTTTCTTGCCGTCTACAATGCTCTTGTCCCATATGGTTACACGATTAAGTATCGTGTTATGGATGCCATCGATTACGGTAATGTTCCCCAGCATCGTACCAGGATATTTATTGTTGCGTTTTTGGATAATCAAAAATGCGAAAGATTCGAGTTTCCGGAGAAGATAAAAAGACAGACAAAATTGAATGATATAATCGTTCGTAATATCAAGCACGATAAAAGTTATTACTACGATGAAAGCAGCGAACTATACAACGATTTGAATGCGATTGTTCAAGATAAGAGCGCGTTGTATAGGATTTTTGAAAAGGGTGTTTCACCCAAACCGAACTATGTATCGCCAACGCTTGTGGCCAGCATGGGTGCGTTTATGGATAGAGTTCCGGTTGTTCGCGATGACTACGGAATTAGAAAAGTGACGCCATATGAATGCCTCGCATTACAGGGATTCCCGAAGGATTTTAAGTTCCCCAATATCCCAATGGCAAGCGCATATAAACAGTGCGGAAATAGCGTGGTTGTGCCTGTGATTAGAAGAATTGCCGAAAAAATAGACGAGGTTATGAAGTAATATTTATTATTAAAAGGCTAACAAAAAATGACAAATGAAGAAATAGCTGTACAAAAACAAGTATCAGATTTTTTCAAAACAGCAGAAAAGCGTGCTAAACAGGATAGGTGCGTTTTGTGCGGAAAATTATGTTCGAGTTTTGCAAATTCGCACTCCGTACCTAAATTCATTATAAAACGCATATCTGCCGAAGGAAAGCTTAAAACATTCAATGATATTGTTGGATTACATAGTCGAAGGAATAGCGTAAACAATTCATGGACTTTTCATATTATTTGCTCGGGATGCGAGAATCATAATTTTTCGACTTATGAAGATGAAGGTGCATTGCTCCAGGTTCCGACAAATAAAATTTTGGCGGAAATTGCATTAAAGAACGCGTTACTCATGTTACATAAATATAGAGTTGATTGCGAGAGCGAAAAGGAATCAATCAGAATAGGTGCTTTTGTAGGAGAAACGGATGTATTACCTATAATGAATGCGTTGAATATTTCTGATATGAGTTTTGAGATCAAGCGAAGCAAGAAAATAATTGACAAAGAACTGAAAAGTGGTTATAAATTGCTTTTTCACAAAGTTCTTGATTGGGTTTCGCCACTGGCTTTTCAAAGTGCTATGTGTGTATATAAAAATCTTGATGGAAGCGTTTTAAATCAAATATATAGCGAATCAAAGAACATTAGAATGCAGCAATTACACATTTGTGTATTCCCGTTGAGCAAAAAAACTGCTATCATGGTTTTTGCACATAAAGATGATAGAAATTATGTTGCATTTGAAAGGCAATTCAATAGATTATCAGATGATGATAAGGTAGAATATATTAACTATCTTATTTTCAAATATACGGAGCATGCTCTACTTTCGCCATCCATAGATCCGCTGATATTGCAATCCGACAAATTAATTGATTTATGCGAAGAATCCAATGAAAATGCATTTGGATATGGTCAAGTTATATTACCCAATGAAATTCCAAACTTTTTATCGAGTGAATTTGCTATAAGTTAACAATACTTAAAAAGCCTTAGGAGAGGAGAAAGGGATTATGCGTATGACACCGGAGTGGCAGGAGTCTGCCTTGAGACGTTTAATTGAATATGAAGCAAAAGGCGAACTAAATGAGCGGTTCATTTTGTTTGAAATAAAAAAACGTTTAGAATTCGTTCCGGCTAAGAAGTTGTATAAATTTAGAAAAGTTAACAACATAAATCTTGCCTCACTCTCTAAAAATGAAATTTGGCTTCCGTGCGCGTCATGCTTTCCGGATGCGTTTGATACAACTGTGAATATAGATCTTGAGCAAGACGCACCGATTGTTGAAACTTTGCTGCTTGAAAAAGCATATGCCGGTTTTGAATCATGGTTTAAAAACACTCCAGGCATGCCCAATAATTTTTTAGTTCCAAGTCTAGAAGATTTTTTGCAATTTAAAAATGAACATCCGGAAGATGACCTTAAAATCGATGCAGAAAAAATATATAAATTTATGTCTATGCACTGCGATATACAGGGAACGGATTTTGACGTGGAGAAGCTAAAATATGTATTCAAACTAGGCGCCTCAAATTTTCAAAAAATTCGAGAGGATTTGGAAGGAAAATTAAATAAACTAAGCAACGATTTGGAAAAAGCCCGAGAATCATTACGAACCAGCAAAGCTGTTTACTGCATGTCAGAAACAATAGACAATCCAAAGCAGTGGGAAGATTATGCGGATATGTATCAAGGCTTCGCAATAGAGTACAGTTTTGAGGATGTTGATGACACCGTCATATTGCAAAATGATATATTATTGTCTCTTTTTCCGATTGTATATACAGAAAAAAGACCTCGTTTCGAATTGTCTTTACTGGCAGATCATATAAGAAAGCAATTACCAACTAACATTGAACATGAAGAAGGCTTGGAGCTTGAAACAAAAGTGTTTATGCACATGTTTTATAAAGATAGACGATATGATAGTGAGTGCGAATGGAGAATTTTCTGTTGTTGTGAGAATGGTAACGGCGTCTCCCTAAAATTTCCCTTTGTAAGTGCTATATATGTTGGTAAGGACATCAAACCAAGAAATCTTAGTAGAATTAAAAACATTGCAAAAAAATTAGGTGTATCCGTCTACAAACAAACAATGAATCGTTTCAAGAACGGTTATGAATATATTGATATATGATTGAAGTAGTAGCAGCTCTTATCTGTCAGGGCGATAAATTCATGATTTGCCAGCGCCCTGCGCACAAAGCGAGAGGACTTCTTTGGGAGTTCGTTGGTGGCAAGGTTGAATTTGGAGAAACGAAAGAACAAGCGCTCATCAGAGAGTGTAGAGAGGAATTAAATGTTCTTCTTTCTGTCGGTGACGTGTTCATGGATGCTACTCACGAGTATCCCGATATAACAGTACATCTGACATTGTTCAACGCGACAATTGCAGAAGGTGAACCTCAGAAACTCGAGCACAACGATATTCAATGGATAACACCAAGCGAGATATCAAACTACGAATTCTGCCCGGCGGACGAAGAAATACTTGTAAAACTTCGCGAGGTATATAATAAATGAAAAAAGTATATATTACTCCATGCCAAAATTATTTATTGGCAGAATTTAGAGAAAGAGTATCTGAACGTTTAAATAGCACTGTTAGTAATACAAATTGGATAACTTGGAAACAAATGAAAGATGTTAATGGGAAAGACAGAAAGCAGTGGTATTTGGCTGCTGATACAACGTCTGATAAAGATAACAGATTGACACAATTCGCAGAACTATTATGTGAAAAAGAAGGATATGAGCCGTCTGTGAGAATATGCCCGCATGATTTATATTATGAAGATTACGAAAACTTTTTTAGTAAATATGAATGTTTTTAGCTAAAAAAGTTGTATTAAAGAACGGCTTATATTTGCAAAATCGAAGAGGTGGATTTTAGTGGTGTTTTCTAAAAAAGGAATGACATTACGTCAGGTGAGAAAATATTTGCGTAAAATAATGATCGAGGAGACAAATATAAGACTTTCAGAAGAACTTAATTCGCAGTTTCCTTTGCAAAAAAACGCAAGTAAAAAAATGTTAGATGATGCTAATTGGATTTTAAAACATTTTAAAAGAATCCCTAATAAATTATATAAATATCGAGAATGTCAAGAGCAAAATTTTGCTGTATTAGAAAAAAGCGAGATTTGGTTGTCTTCTGCGGACAATTTTGTCGATCTGTATGATTGTAAGTTGCCATTTTCAATAACTGACTTGTCGGAAAAAGAAATAAAAACTCTAGCAAAATGGTTCGTTTTTTCTGAATATATTTACGGTTATAAAAAAGAAAATCTTGTGCGATTTGAAAATGCATTTACACCTGAAGAAGTTAGGCGGATAATGTTTTCAAAATGTTATAATGATGATATCGCTATAAATGGCGAAGAAACTGTAAAATACATAAAGAAGAATTATCCAAAAGAAAAGCATGACGATATCGCAGGTGCGTTTGTTTGTTTTGATAAGATCATATCAAGGCGTGGGAGAGGTAGCACCCTTACGGAGTGGTTCAAAGAAGATTGCGAAAAAGGCTGCGAGGAAACTGCGTTAAACAGGCGCAAGTCTGTGTTTGTGTGTAGTTTGACGGAAACAAATGATAACCCTAAAATGTGGGAAGAATATGCAGACAAGTACAGTGGTTATTGCATAGAATTCGATTTTTCCAGAGGAATAAGGGCTGATTTGTTAGAAGATGCTGGGGAAGTTGCAGCACTAAAGAGCATTTTGCCGGTGTTTTATATGGATAAGAAGCCCAAATTTGATTCGTATAAATATCAACTCAGACAATTTCAAGATGCATTTTATGAAAACAAAGATGATTATTGGGAACCCAAGTTGGCGGCTGAGTTGAAGTTGTATAGCTTGATGAAAAATTTTCATTACGCTAGTGAGCAAGAGTGGAGAGTTGTCGTTTATGGTGAATCATCCGGAACACTATGGTTTCCTTTTGTATCAGCAATATATTTTGGTAAGGATATATCACAGGAAAACAAAACTCGTTTGTTAGAGATTGCAGAAAAAATCAATGCAAGTGTATATCAACAAATTGTTATGCCAAATGGTTTTACCTATGAATGTGTTAAATCATCGAAGCCTCGAGATATAAAATGATCTGGAACTATACATATATTCAATCGGGACATCTAGAGACGAATCAACGGTGTTGATAAAGATATGAAATTAATTTAGCGAGAATTGGAAAAAATGAGATTAAAAAATGCGGAAAATGAAGCACGCTCTCGTTGGGGCAATACCGACGCCTACCGCGAGCACGAGCAGAAAACAAGAAACTACACAAAAGGGAAGTGGGCGGAGGCAAACGATGGCATGATGGCTATTTTTGCCGAGTTTGCTACACTTAAGAATAGCGGCGCAAGTATCGACTCAACCGAAGCACAGGCGCTTGTAGTCAAACTTCAGGCACATATAACAGCAAACTACTACACCTGTACGGACGAGATTCTCTCGGGTCTTGGAAAGATGTATGTTGCCGACGAGCGATTCAAGAAAAATATCGACAAGTACGGAGAAGGAACTGCGGAGTTCGTCTCGGATGCAATTGCCGCTTACGCTAAATAAAATATGAACCAATATCTCAAAAACCTAAACAAAATAGAATTCGTCGTGACATATGCCTGCACTGGGCGGTGCAAGCACTGCTCCGAGGGAGAACACACGTCTTGCGGTGAGAGGATCGATCCGCAAATTGCCGCGGATGCGGTACGCAAGATTGCGGCGGAGTACGATATCAAAACCGTGATGACATTTGGTGGCGAACCGCTTTTGTACACGGATGCGGTCGAGCGAATCATGACCGCCGCCAAGGAACTGAATATTCCCAAACGGCAGGTCATCACCAACGGCTATTTTTCAAAGAATGCCGATAAAATCCGCGAGGTCGCGGAGCGACTTGCAGAGTGCGGCGTGAACGATCTGCTTTTGTCGGTGGATGCTTTCCATCAGGAAACTATACCGCTTGACGTGGTCAAGCAGTTCGCGGCGGAAACAAAGAGGTATGGCATTCCAATTCGTCTTCAGCCTGCGTGGCTCAGAAGTGCTGTGGATGACAACTCGTACAACAGGAAAACAAGAGAAATTCTTGATAGCTTTATCGACATGGAGATTCCCGCGGGAGATGGAAATGTTATTTTCCCCGAAGGAAACGCGCTGAGAAATCTAAGCGAGTATTTCGCGGACGAGCTTCCCGAAAATCCGTATATAGATGACCCGTATAACATTAAATGCGTTTCATTCGAGCCAAATGGCGATGTTCTCGGTGGAAATGTGTATCGGAACGATATTATGGAAATTGTAAACAATTATGTTCCGTAAAAGAGCAATTTGATTTTGGAGTGTAAATATGAAGGAAAACGATTGGACAAAAAGCATTTGCGAACTGTTGAGAAAACAAGGTTTGGGCGACAATATTTGTGTTGACGTGTTGAAAAAGATTCCATACGCTTTCGAGATTTCTTCATTTAACGAAGAATGGGAAGTGGATGCGGAAAGTTTTGATGAAACATCCTTTGAAACCGACATGGTTGTTTATGAGAAGATAGACGAAAAAATCATTCCTCGCGTTATTCTCGAAGCCAAGGTTGGAACGGTGACTACTCACGATGCTATTACATACAGCCATAAAGCGATGTATCACAAAAACGTAATTCCTTTTGTCAGATACGGCATTATGCTTGGCGCAAGAGAAACCTATCCTTTACCTGGTAGATTATTTCGTCACGGAACAAACTTCGATTTTCTTTTCAGTTTCGTAGATTATGAGCCCTCTGAAAAAGAGATTTCGACCTTTATTGATATGTTAAAAAGAGAGATTACATATTCTCGTCAAATAGAAGAAATTCTGTCTAACAGCAGATCACGAGGAAGAAAACGCTACTATATGTTACAGAAAGAATTTCACCTTGAAGAAATGGATTGAGCGATTTGAAAAAGATTATAGTAATCGGTTGTCCTGGAAGCGGCAAAAGCACGGTTTCACGGGCGTTACATAATAAGACGGGCATTCCGCTGTATCATCTTGATATGATGTATTGGAACGCGAACAAGACTACCGTAGAAAAGAGCGTGTTTCTCGAACGCCTGTCCGCTGTACTCGAAAGAGACGAGTGGATCATTGACGGCAATTACGGCTCGACAATGGAACTGCGAATGGCGGCGTGTGATACGGTAATTTTTCTCGACTATCCGCTTGAGGTTTGTCTCGACGGTATAAAAGAGCGACTTGGAAAGCCGCGAAGCGATATGCCGTGGATCGAAACCGAGGAAGATGCGGAATTCATCGAATTTATCAAAAGCTACACGAAGCAACAAAAGCCAAAGGTGCTTGAATTGCTCGAAAAGTACAGTGATAAAAACATTATCATTTTGGTGAGCAGAGAACAAGCTGATGCGTTCTTGAATGGAGAAAACTTATGATAAAAGAACTTATGCACGACCCGATATTCCTCGCACAGAAGTCGGAGGTCGCAACGAAAGAAGATTTGCAGGTCGCACAGGACTTGCTTGATACGCTGATGGCACACAGAGAAAGTTGTGTGGGCATGGCAGCTAATATGATAGGCGTACGGAAACGTATTATCGCCTTTCTCGACGAGAGCGGACGAGCTCCTACATATACGGTAATGCTTAATCCGCAAATCATAGCCAAGTCGGGCATATACGAAACTGAAGAGGGGTGTCTATCTTTTCTCGGGGGGCCTAGAAAGTGCAAACGGTATAGAACAGTTAAGGTACAGTATCAAACTCTTGAAATGAAAATGCATACAAAGAATTTTACCGGTTGGACAGCACAGATTATTCAGCATGAGATTGACCATTGTAATGGCGTTTTGATATAAAGAAGTAGGAACGGTGAATATATGCCAGAATTTATATTTCAAGAAGAATACAATCAACTTATAGGTGAAATGAATATAAGAGAACCTAAAGTTGAATTATCTGAAATCAATGAGATGTGGAAAGAAATATTGGATATAAATGAACATAAAGTTTTATTTGCAGATTCAAAAACGCAAATTTCAGAACTTTCGAGATTGTATATAATTGAATATTATTATTTGGCAATGGCCGCAGGAGATGACACTTCAAATGAAGTCCAATTCATTTTAAAATCATTGCTTATTGGTATAGCAAATACAGCACTATGTATATATAAGAATTCGTTTGACGGATTTAAGTATCAAACAAAAGTGTTGCTTAGAAATCTCTACGAACAAGGACTTGTTTTTCTAAATGTCCTTTTAGATAAAGAAAAAAGGACAGCACTATTGTCAGCATCAAGTCAAGAAGCAGAGTATGAGATGTGGCGTAAATATTTCAAGCCTAAAAAAATGCACAAGACAATAGCTGATTTCGAAAAGAAATTAGGAAAGGAATGGTCTAACGATTGGCATACGCGTCTATATGGAGATTTGTCTTCGTATGCCCACAATGATTTTTTAAGTCTTTTGGTGACATCATACTTTATTCCCGAGGATGAAGATGAAGAAATGAAGATTAATATTTGCGGATGCTTTGCGGATCGTGTAGACAATACCCTTGATCAATTGAACGGAATATTATTTTTCGTCGGGATGAATTTTTTGAAAATTATATCGAGTGAGTATTCGGATGTCACCAAAGAAATGATATGCATAGATATAAAAGATGAATCGAACAATAAAGATTTTTGGAACAAGGCCACTTTTTTAGAATTCCTTAATAGAAAGTGTTTCCTAAAAATGTTTTGGGAGTCACATGCTTCAGAAGAATCAATTGTTACTTAATTGATAACTAATCCCTATTAGTCTGGAGTTTACAGAAGTTATGTGGTACTGTGTTGTGCTAACAGGAGGTGCGACCAATGGAAAGCATAATTAAAGAACTGTGGCACGGCAATATCATACCGCAAGAGGATAGCAGAACGAATTCGAAGGAGATGAAAGAGCTCCTTGGTTACATGGCACGTCATCACGAAGATCTCGAAAAGACATTCACCGAAGAACAGAAGGAGATCTTCGAAAAGTTCCATGACTGCTGGAGCGAGTACGCAAGTCTCGGTGAGTGTGCGATATTCTGCTACGCATTCAAACTCGGCATGAGAATCGCAATCGAAACGTTAACTAAATAAGTACGAGAGAGATGGGTTGATCAAAAGCCTATCTCTTTCTTTTGCATGGCAAAAAATTATACTGCCTTAAACAAAGAAGAGTGATTTTTGAGTTTTAAAGTTTGCAATTGCCAGAAACAAGATCGATGACAATTTACGGCTAAAAAACCAGTATTTTCAAGGCTTTTTGAAGGTCGAAAATACTTAAATCTTTATAGGGTAGGCATATATACCTACCCCCACCCGACCACGCGAAAACGCCCCTGTGAGCCGAAATTTCGAGGTGAGATTTTCGAGCAAACAAGTGTCAGTAAACACTCAAATGTCCCAATATTTACCCATCTTAGAGCAGCGAAACAAAAAGTTTCAAAAAGGTATTGACAAAGCCTGTCCCAAATGTTATAATCTATTCACTGAGATAATGAAACACTATGTTTCAAAAAAGAAAAGAGGTGCATTGATAAATGCGTTCCATGAATGAGAATAAGCTTGCCGAGATTGCTGAATACATAAAAACTTATGCAAGAGAGAATAACGGAGAAGCTCCGAGACTTGCGGAAATAATGAGTCATATGAATATGGCGAAGGCAACCGCGTACCGTTACGTGCTTGAGCTTAAAAAGCGCGGTATCGTTTCTTATAACGGAAAGAAAACCCTTGAGTCACCTCTTCAAAAAAAGATGCGTTGCGGATTCCGTCGCGTACCTATCGTTGGTATGGTTATTTGCGGAACTCCCGACGAGCAAGAGGAACACATTACCGGTTACCTTGCAATTCCGGAAGAGTGGGTTGACGGTGAATGCTTCTTGCTTGAAGCTTACGGTGATTCAATGATCGATCTTGGCATCTTCGAAGGAGATCTGATTCTCGTTAAGAAAGCCGAAACCGCAAAGAGCGGTGACGTAATAGTTGCGCTCACCGAAAACGGAAATACACTTAAAAGATTGTTCTGGGAAGATGACAGACCGAGACTTCATGCTGAAAATAAATCTTATCCCAGTGACAAAACAGATATCTATCCGAAAGAGCTTACAATCCAGGGAATTGCTCTTAAAGTAGTTAAGGATATACATTGAAAAGAGGCGGATATTAGTAAATGGCAAAACATATAAGCACATCACAGATAAGATCACAGTTGAGAAGTATTGAGAGCAAAGCGCGACAAGCGGTAAATCAATATAACCGCGAGGTTCGTAGATACAATTCTGAACTAAGCAGAGCTGTTTCGAAATACAACTCTGCGGTAAGAGAGTATAATAATTCTGTTAGACGCAACAGGCAAATCGTTGCTCGTGAATTGAGCAAACTTAATTCACACACCGTAGTTAGCAATTCCTATACTGTTTCTCTTGGTGTTATGCAACAACACTATTCGCAAGTGAGAAGTGTATATCACGAAGGTGTTGAGGTTACTCCAGAACAAGATAGAATACTAGACTTGATAGAACAAGAACAGGCCAATAGCGTTATTACTGCAAACGTTATATCTAACGAAGGCCTTCCCGAAGAGAACACAGAAGATGTTGAAATAGGTAATAAGTTGGCAATCGTTTCGCAGGATTTGTTACATAGATGGAAAGGTGCGGTGTTTTCGCTCAACCCGCAGAATCCTGATGCATCAAGACATTTCTGCGCTAGCACTAGAGAATTGTTTACCGACTTCATTGAATTAAAAGCTCCCGATGCTGAGGTGTTTGCTTATAATCCTAACGCGGAAAAAACAAAGCAAGGAAACGCTACTCGAAAAGAGAAAATTAGGTATATGATGAGATGCTTCGATTTCCAAAATTGTGTTGTTGATTTTGCGGATTCTAATATAGAGAATATTCTCCAGTTGTTTTTTGAATTGAATGGCGGCACACATGGGAAGGCGGGCAAATATGATATGTCTCAGCTTCTTCAAGTTAAAAAGCGTGTAGAGCAAGGTATAAACTTCCTGTGTGAAATCTCTGCTTAAAAAAGAAGCGAGGTGATTCTATTGGAAATAAAAAACAAACGCATTCCAATTGCGCGTTGTCCTAATTCGGATTGTGGTAGAACACTTTTGTTCAGCAGTGATCCAAAAGACAAATATAATATTACAACCAAAGTTGTAACGGATGATTACAAAGGTAAAAATATGATATGCTCAAGGTGCAAAACATTAGTTGCCATTATTGAAAAACCAAAAGTCGCAAGGGGATATATCGTATTACCTATTGTAAGCGCACAGTGCTAAATAAAACAAATTGATAGTGATGTGTCCTCCCATCAGTGAATATGGGAAATAAGGGTGAGCATCAAAAGAATTAAATGCAGAATTAAAACCTGCAATTCTTTTGATGCTCACTTTTTTGTTTGGTGCACAAATCAATAATCGAGCGCAACAATAAGCGAGATTAATACCGCAACTATACGCAATTAACCCCGATATATCGAGTATTTTACCCCCGAAATTGTAGGATTATATTTAAGCAGGTTAAAGTCGGTCGTCTGTCTCGCCCGACATTTACATCGGACGGCAGTGCTGGCCGAGGGTTTCAGACTTTCGCATTGTAGTCTGTGTGGGTAAAATAACGCTATGCTTGGCGTCAAGAAATGGCAAAAAGGCAGTGTTTTCAAGGGGTTTAGTGTAGGTCGGCAAACGCTTTTTTATGGGTCAAATAGCGTTATTACGAGTTTTTAGAAAATGAAAGGATTTTAAGACGTGGCAAAGAGAAATACAGAAAATAATGATAAAAGATCAGAACAGCTTCGCATTTGGGTAACACCGGAAGAAATTCAAAGAATCGAAGAGGCGCAAGAGGAAAACGGTTGTCCAAATAGAAGTGAATTCGTAAGAGATGCAGTTAAGTTTTATATCGGTTATCTTAATAACAACAAAAACATTAACTTCATATCTCCTGTTATCAGTTCGGTAATTAAAAATGAAATAGACGGCGCAGTTAGAAATATATCTCAGGTGCTATTTAAGTTAGCGGTTGAAGAATCACTACTTGCAGAAATACTTGCTTGGTACGGAAATTATGAGCCGGAGAATTTAGAAGATATGCGTGAGCTGTGTAAGTATAAGGTTGCAACAACTCACGGTGCTATTTCTTTTGAAGAGGCCAGAAGGAAATATAAATAAAAATGGCAAAGATTATATTTACAAGTAGATATCATAAAAACATAGTTTCAAAAAGAGGTAATCTTCTTTCATATATGGGAACGCGTGAAGGCGTTGAGAAAATACAAAACGTTCCGTCAAAAGATAAGCCTCCCACAAAGGAACAGGATGCGTTAATAAAATCTCTAATTAAAAAATGTCCCGAAGCAAAAGAGTATGCAGAATACGAAGCGTATATAAATAATCCTTCTCGCGCTACTGCATCGGAATTTATATCTGAGTTCATTGAAAGAAACGCGGATCACCTAACAGACTTCAAAAGATTGCTTTCTTACATGGCAAACCGTCCAGGTGTTCAGAAAATAGGTACACACGGTTTGTTCTCTCAGTTCGATGAAGATATAGATCTTAAGAAATGTGCAAATGAAGTAAACAACCATAAAGGTATCATATGGACTCACGTAATTAGTTTAACGAGAGAAGATGCAGAACGACTCGGATACAATAATGCTGATGCTTGGAAATCTTTAATCAGAAGACATATAAATGAAATTGCGGAAGCGCATCGAATAGATATAGATAACTTACAATGGTATGCAGCGTTCCATAATACCTCGCATCATCCGCACGTACATATTATGGTTTATTCAAAAGACGGTAAGCAAGGTTATCTTACGAACAAAGGCATAGAAAATATGCGTAGCGCATTTGCTAAAGATATATTCCGTAACGAGCAATACAATATTTATAAAATGCAAAGTGAGCTTCGTCAAAAGCTCAAAACAGAATCCAAAAACGTGCTCAGAGATTTCATTGCTAAGGCTCGTAAAATAGAAATGCCGAGCGATGAGCTAATGCAAAAGATAGAATTGCTTGCTAAATTATTATCCGAGCAGAAAGGTAAAACCTCATACGGTTATCTACCAAAATCTATTAAAAAGCTCGTTGATGAAATTCTTCACGATCTCGCAGAGAACGAAGGAATAAAAGGTCTATATGATGAGTGGTGTGAGCTGGATAATATGAAGAGCCAAGTATATACGGACAAACCTAAAAAGAAAAAGCCGATAGAGGAAAACGAAACCTTCAAGAGTATAAAGAATGATATTATAAACGAAGCGAAAAAGCTGAATAATGCTCCCGCTCCCAAATCTTCGCCAAACTACAATATCAATATGATGAGAATGTATTCATCGCTCTTATGTTCTATATCCAACATAATATCCGATAAAGTTCGCGATTGGTATTCCGCAAAGCATAAGACGGTTGACAAAAAGCTTCTAGAAGAGATGGCTGAGCTTGACAGAAAGGTTGTTATAGATAATTCAACCGATGATGAGGACGAAGGTCACGGACATGGCTTAATACTTTAAAATGCAAATAAAACTTTTCAAAAACATTGAAAATTGGTCTGGATATTGTAAAAGCTTTGTGATATTGTTGTGTTGCACAAGATTAAGGAAAGGAGAAAACTATGGCAAGAAGACCTGCAGGTGACGGTTCGATATTTAAAAGAGTCGACGGTCGATGGGAAGGTAGAATAGTCGTTGGTCATAAAAACGATGGAACACCTATATATAGATCTGCATTCGGAAAAACGCAAAAGGAATTGCTTCCTAAGTTTAATAAGCTAAAAGAAGCCTATGCCGGTGTTGAATTAACCGAGGATAGCTTAATGACACTCGGTCAGTGGATTGACAAATGGCTCGACGAGCATAAAAGCGGAATCATACGACCGTCAACGTTTGCTAGTTACAAAAGATACTCGGATAGCTACATAAAGCCTCGTCTTGGTCACAGAAAGCTCACGCAAATAACGAGCAGAGAGATACAAGAGATGTACAATTCGCTAAAGCACGAGGGAAGAATTAATACAACCGAGGAAATGGGAACTGAGCTCGCGAATTCAACGGTGCGCTCGATACATATGCTTCTGCACGAGGCACTCGACGGTGCAGTGCGAGAGGGATTGATTCCAAGAAATCCTACCGACGGTACTACGATACCTCGTCTTCAAAAAACTGAGAAAACCGTACTACTCGAATCACAAATAGAAAAGTTTATGAAAACTATTGAGAACGATGAGGTATGGCACGACCTATTCTTCATGGAGCTGATGACAGGACTCAGGCGAGGAGAGATATGCGGTCTCAAATGGAACGATATAGACGAGAAAAACAGAATACTACACGTAAGGAAAACGATAAGATATGCTAAGAAGCAACTTATCGTTGGAGAAACTAAAACGAACGAGGGTAACAGAAAAATAGTTCTGCCGGCAAGCGTGATGGACATGCTAATGAAAAGGAAAGAGAAATCAATATCGGAATGGATATTTCCAAAGTCACTTAATCCCACCTTGCCGATAGATCCTGCGAGTGCATACAGAAGACTGAAGGAAATACTCAAGGAAGCGGAACTTCCCGATATGAGATTCCATGATCTCAGACATACCTTCGCAACTCACGCAGCGGCAAGCGGAATTGATCCAAGAACACTAGCAGGAATTCTCGGTCACACGAAGCCAAGCTTCACGCTTGATGCATACACGCACGTAACGACTGACATGCAAAAGCGTGCAGCGGGTATAGTCGGAAACTTTATAACGGATACGTTTGGAAAGGAGTTAAAGCCATGGCAGGTAAAAGAAAAGCAGGCGAAGGCACGGTAAGAGAAAGAAGTGACGGTCGCTGGGAAGGTAGAGTCGTCACAGGATATAATGAGAAAGGTCTTCCGATAACAAAAAGTGTATTCGGTAAAACGAAAAGGGAGTGCGAGCGTAAGCTTGATGAGTTAAAAGAGAAGTTAAGTTCTACAAGCGTAAAGATAGCGCCGGAAATGTCGTACGGAGCATGGGTAGATCACTGGTATCAGACTTACGTTAAGGAAACTCTCAAGGAGAATGCGAGAGCTACCTACGAGAACAGAATATACAAGCAAATAATCCCTAAACTCGGTGAGGTAAGGCTTAATCAGGTTACGACCGGAACGCTTGAGAAATTTTATTCCGACCTCAAAAAGAACGGTAGACTCAGTAAGCAGGATATTTACGGTGACGGAATCGCGGATTCAACAATAAGAAGTATACACGCTCATTGCTTGGCATCTCTGGAAAAGGCGAAGAACGAGGGTCTCATTAGGCAAAACCCAGCCGAGCACTGTAAGCTTCCGCCTAAAAAGAATCCCGAGGTAGCGGTGCTCACACCTGCGGAAATGCAAAGGCTTCTGATTCAAGCACAGGAAGACGGTTTCTACGAAATGTTCCTCCTCGATTTATCAACGGGTCTTAGAAGAGGTGAGCTTCTAGGTCTGCAGTGGGATGACATCGACTTTAAGAAAGGCGAGCTCAAAGTCAGCAAACAGGTGCGATATGTTAACAAAACTTTGAAAATCACTGAGCCGAAGAGTGAAGCGTCCAACAGAACCTTGGTGCTACCCAAGGAGTTGTTAGAGGTTCTTAAGGAATATAAACAGCGAGTAAAGTCAAAGTGGTTGTTCCCATCACCCGTGAAAAGTGAGGACGTTCCGAGAGATCCAACGGCATGTCGAAAGAGCCTTGACAAGATACTTGAACGAGCAGGTTGTAAGCACGTCCCGTTCCATGCTCTAAGGCATACCTTTGCAACCCAGTCGCTTCGATACGGCATGGATATAAAGACTCTCGCGAATGTAATTGGACACGAGTCGGTAGAAACTACGCTTAACGTGTATTCACACGTAACCGACGAGGGAATGAGAAGTGCAGCGAAGGCAATCGATAAAGCATTAAGCTCTGCGGTTGGTGCTCCCGATTCAGCGAGTGCATACGATGACGAGGACTACGGCAAACCCGAAAAGCCTCCGATGGCGGTCTTCGAGCCTTACAAGGGTAAAAAGCGCAAGCCTGGCACCGGCTACGTTAAGCAGCTTAGCGTAAACTGCTGGCAGGGCAGATACACTCCAACTATCAACGGAAAGCGAATCTCGGAGAACGTGTACGGCGCCACAGAAGCCGAGTGCGAGGCAAGACTCGCAGAGCTTATAACCAGAGTAAAAGCCGAATACGGCATCGCATAATGGCAAAAATTTATACAGCCTTAAACAAAGAAAAGGCGTTAAAAAGTCTATTATCAAATTTATTGATTGTCTAATCGTGTGGCAAGATGATTTTGAGCAAAATTAATAAAAAATGTGTGCTTTCGACGGTTTTCTCGTGGATTTGCATATTGATCATGGTATGATAAATGGGGATAAAAATTGCATATTAATCGAACAATATGCGCAGAAATGATATTTTTCAGAAAAATATGAAAAAAACTATTGCATTTCGTCGAAAGGTGTGATATAATGAACATGGTTAATAGATTGATTGATATTATTTTGATGCACGAGGTAAAGAAAATGGAAATACTAAGAACTAAAATTAAAGGTATTAGAAACATTTCTGAGGCGGAAATCGTGTTTGGGCAGATGACGGCATTAGTAGGATTGAATGGATACGGAAAATCAAACATTTTGGATGCTATTGATTTTGGAATTGATTTTATAAATTATCCTCCTCAAATCAAAAGCAAAGCTATGTCGTCTAAAAGCGATGTACCAATTTTACACTCAAATGCTGGACAAAATTTTGAGTTTGAAATTGAATTGGAAATTGAATCAGGAAATGAGTCGCACGTTGTGGAATACTCATATGAATTTTCGTGGAGCACAACGAAGCTTCAACCCAAAATCGTGGGCGAATGTTTAAAGATTAAGAATGTTGGAAAAGGACAGAAGTATTATACTTACATAAACAGGGATGAAGGCATAGCAAAGTATAAGCGTTCTGAATCCGGAAGGTGTGATTCTCAAATTAAGATAGATGATGATTCGCTTGTTATAAACAAATTATTGGCATTTGATGATTTGTATTATTTGGACATCATCAAGCAGGTGAACAACATTCCGTTCTTCATAGAGAGACATCTTGATGCTAGTCCTGCATACCATCCTGATCCTTTCATATTCAAAGGCTTTGAAGAATTGGAACTTGGGGGAATACAAAATATTCCTAGAGCTATACACTACTTAAAAAAAGAGCATAAAGATAAGTTTGAGTTATTGGTTAACTCTTTCAAACAATTATTCCCTAGAATTAGCGATATAGATGTAAGAGAGCATAAACTTAATCATGATAAGAACAAGCGTATAAATATATTGGAAGATGCTCCGTTTATGTACACCGATAGTATATACACTATGTCAGTTTCGGACAACTTGCTGATTCAACCAATCAGTTTTGATAGATTATCAGATGGAGCTAAGCGAATATTCTTAATGCTTACATATGCAACAATTGCTGATGTTAAAGGACTTTCCATGATAGCTATGGAAGAACCCGAGAATTCAATACACCCAGCCTTGTTCCAGAGTTATTTGGATATTTTATCTCAGTTAGTTGATAAATGTAAAATAATTTTTACCAGCCACTCACCTTATGTCATACAGTATCTTGATCCTAGAAGCATTTACATTGGAATAACACGCGAAGACGGGGGCGTGAATTTCAAGCGAATTGCATCTTCTAAAGTTAATTCCTTAATTAAGGATGCAACTCAGTACGATAGATCGATTGGAGATTATATCTTCAATCTCTTATCAAATGATGATGCCGACGAAGCTTTAAGGGAATATGTCGAATCCTAAATCAAAGGTTATTATACTCTTTGTTGAAGGCTATACCGAGGTTGATTTTTACAAGGCTTTGATAGCTGACATACGAACTCTTCATAGCGAAGAATTTTGTTGCAATATAGAGTATATAAATATGAAAGGTGTTGGGAACTACAAAAACGACGCCTTAAGGAAATTGGATGAAATCAAGAGAAAACACCCCGATAGTGACATATATGCGTTCTTGTGCTATGACACGGATGTTTTTAAATTTTCGAGAAAACCTCCGGTTGACATGAAAGCGGTAAAAAAGAAACTCATTGAGAATGGCGTAAAAAAGGTAGAGTTTATAGAAGCGAACAAATCTATAGAAGATTGGTTCTTGTATGATTTTGATGGAGTAAAAAGATATTTAAGGTTGTCAGCCAAGACGCCGAAGGAAAACGGAACTGGTCAGGAAGTTATAAAAAAGCTTTTCAAAAAAGCTAAACGAGTCTATGTTAAGGGCGATAAGCTTGACGGGTTTATAGACAAGTTAGACATTCCTTTGATTAGGGTTCAAGTTTGTTCCAATCTAAAGCCGCTGTGTAACTGCTTGGGGTTGGATTGCAAAAAAATATGCAATAAATAATTCCGCCCGGCTGCGAATTCGGGTAAAAACGGGGTCAATGCAAAAAGCAAAACACTACGGTTTGTTGCTCATTGTATTGACCCTATCTATATTTATGATGATAAAAAATATACAGCATTAAACAAAGAGAAAATTATAATCAAAAATAAAGGAGAGAGAAATTATGGAGTGGTTTAAAGAGCTGTGTTCCACAATAGGAACAGAATTGATTAGCGCTATTATTGGTGTACTTGTTGGCGGAACTGCGGGTAGCATAATAGGATATAAAATGGCTGTCAAAAACAAAGTCAAACAAACGCAAAATGCGGGAGACGATTCTAATCAAAATCAAGTGGGGGAGTATAAATATCAATGGGAAGTGATGTTAAGCAGATACAAAAAGCTGGTGAAGGTTCTCAGCAATTTCAAGCGGAAAATGTTAACTTAACAATAATTAATGGAATCGACGAAAAAAGAGCACGAGAAGTATATTCTGAAATGTCAGCAAAGGCTATACAAGATTGTACGGATGAAGCAACATCACGAGCGATGGAAAGAATTGTGCAGCTCGAAAAGATTGTAATTCCAAGAATAGAACAAATAGAAAGCGATTTTAAATCGTTTGCAGATCCTTCGTTTCAGTTTTTGTTAAAGAGTGCTCAAAAAACAGCAGCGTGTTCTGAAAGAGAAGCTGACTATCAAATGCTTTCGGAGTTGTTGGTACGTAGAATTGAAAAAGGTGAAGATAGGAAGTCCAAGGCTAGCATAACACGTGCGGTTGAAATTGTAGATCAAATAGATGATGAAGCGCTTTGCGGATTAACGGTTGCGCAAGCTGTTAATCAGTGGATTCCGGTAACAGGACGTATTAGCGAGGGATTAACTGTGCTTAATGAATTGTTTGCTTCTCTCACATACATGCCATTGCCGAAAGGCTTTGAATGGGTGTATCACTTGGATCTTCTAAATGCTGTTAGAGTTTCCTCACTTGGAACGTTTAAAAAAATTAAAGACTATTACCCAGAAACTTTTAGCGGATATACGTGCATAGGTATTGAGAAAAATTCAGATTCATATAACAAAGCGGTAGAGGAGCTAGGAAAAGCTAATTTATCAAGCGATATTTTGGTTGATCATGAACTTGTTGAAAATTATGTTCGAATACCAGTAATCGACAAAAACGCGATTTCACAGTTAAGTATGAATATGCGCATTTCAAATTCCGATGTAGTAATAAGACGAAATCTAACAGAGCCAGAGATAAAAGCAATTCAGTGCGTCTGGGATATGTACGAACAAGATGAATCCAAACGAACGAGAATTAAAAACGAATTTATGAGAAAATGGGATTCATATACATCCTTAAAAATGGTTAGGTTGTGGTGGGATGCATTGCCACATAGTTTTGATATTACTTCGGTTGGAAAAGTATTAGCCCATGCTAATGCAAAAAGGTATAACGATAAAGTTCCAGATTTGGATTGAAATTAAAGTGTAGATAAGTAACAAAAACATTCTCTCCAAAACACATGTGGTCAGCGAAGTGGTCAAACATGTGGTCAAACCGCTTTTTTGAGGTTTTATGTGGTCGGATTGTGAGAACCTTTGAGGCTGGATTTAGGCCGCAAAATGCGAGAAAATGGGCGATTTCGGGCGAAAAACAAAGAAAAAAGGAGATTCTTGCGAATCTCCTTTTTGGTCTGAGTGACAAGACTTGAACTTGCGGCCTCTACCACCCCAA
>JAZNKD010000004.1:0-109629 GCA_045578385.1 Eubacteriales bacterium
GCTTCAATCTCGGCTGCCGAGGGGTGCGCGGAGTAGTCGCCCATAAAATATACTCGTCCGTCGGATACACCTGCCGCGCCTCCGATAAAGCCGTAATCGTAGGGCGGAAGCAAAATATGCCCCGTCTCAATCAGGCAAACGTCTATACCGCTTTGCGAAAGCACTCTCGCCATACCGCTGTCTGCCGTTATCGCGTGCGACGGGTCAAGAGCAAGAGTTGTGCAGGCAGGGTAGCCCTGCTTTACGTTTATAAGGCAAAGCCCCCGCTCCTCTGCCGCGCGTCTTACGAGCTCGTCGAGGCTGTCGAGCCTCGCAAAGAGCTTATCTCCCATAACGAGAGCGTTGAATTTAGAGTCATCGGGATAGCTTTTGCCGGGTGTGCCGCTCGAAAAGCTGACCTTGATTTGTGGGTAAAGCTCGCGCACGTCCTGAAAAACGTACGCCGCCTCGTCAGAGTAGTCCGCAAAGGTTATAATTTCGTCCTTGATTTTACAAATAAGGCTGTCGGGGTGTGACGATATTCCCTCGCGCAAGTAACGAGAGGGAGATAGCTTTATTAGGTTGTATCCAAAGCGGGCAAGAGTCATCTCTGCCGCTTTTGAAAGACGAGGGTCTGCAATGACGCTTTTCATATCCACCTCGTTAAAATAAAAAGCTCTGCCTTGCTTCGGCAGAGCTTTTTTACCTTATGCACGCTCGATCTTTCCCGAACGAAGGCAACGGGAGCAAACGTAAACAGTCTTGTTTGCGCCTTCAACTACAGCCTTAACCCTACGGATATTAGGCTTCCAGGTTCTGTTGGTCTTACGGTTGGAATGGGAAACGTTATGTCCAAAGGTAACGCCCTTACCGCAGATACTGCACTTAGCCATTTTGACACCTCCTGAAAAACTACGCTGAAAACAGCGCGATTTATCTCAATTTATATAAAATCATAAATCAACGTCCATTATTATAACATATACTTTTTAAAAATGCAAGGGTTTTTTAAATTTTTTTTAAAATAAATCAATCGCCTGCCGCAAGTATCTTATTCTTAATATGGGATAGTGTGAAATAGTATATGAATACGAGCGCGAGATTGAAAATATGTGAAAAAATTATATATAATATTTCTCCTGCAAGAAGGGTACCTGAATAATCCGAGATGAATATTGCAGTGTCAATTACTTCTTTAACAAAAAAATAGGAGAATCCGATTAATGAAATTATTGTAAATGCAAGTGAAATCGGATCTGAAAAGTTGAGTCTTGTCGGCTTTATTATAAGCTCTGTAAGGGTGAGATCACTTTTGTTAGTTTTCTTTATTATAAAAACCATAATTTTGAATATAAGGAGCGTAAGCAGGTAAGAAATTGCCGCATCGCCGATGGATGCTAAAATTCCAAAAATTATGGCTTCAAAACTGTCAAACCCGTCGTATATAAATATAAGGTAGAAATATGGAATAAAATAAACGGTTCTGACTAACGAAAACGGAATAAGCGATATATAAGCTTTCTTGTTTTCACCGAGAGAATAAAAGATTAAAGTTACCGTGGCTGCAATAAATATCATCAGAAGATAAGTAAGTCTTTGCAAAAAAAGCCACGAGTAAGAGAGTATCGCCGCGTTGTAAAAAATATGATTTGACAAGTAGTAAATAAGAAATGTTGTAAGGTATCCTAAAAAAAGATACAGAGTACATCTTTTTGCGAGTCCGCAAGTCTTAATATTCATTTTAACTTTCCTTTTTTTGACAGATAAGGCTTTAGTATAAATTTTAGCACATTTTAGCAATTAATGCAATAATATAAAAGTAAATATTTTTACGTTTTTAATTTTCAAAAATTCAAAAGGAGAGCATATGTCTGATTTTGATGAGCTTGTTTTTCGTCCGTCGAGGGAAAAGCGAAAAACAATACGTGAAAAATTTACGTCCGTTTTTGAACGGCAGGTGCTGGGGAAAAGTATTTTAGGAGAGGAAATAGAACTGTATAAAATCGGACGCGGAAAAAGAAATATACTGTTGGTAGGCACGCATCACGGCAGCGAGCATATAACCGCATCTTTGCTGTATAAATTACTTAATGATATTTCCTGCAGTAACGGAAAAGTTTTTGATATAGATAAAGAGCTGTTTTTTGGTATGTATACGTTTTTTATAATTCCTATGCTCAATCCCGACGGCGCTGAGCTTTCAATAGTGGGAGAATTTGATAATCCGCTGAGAGACAGGCAGATAAAAATGTCGGAAAATAGAAATTTTTTGCATTGGAATTCAAACGCAAGAGGTGTTGATCTTAATCATAATTACAGCGTGGGATTTCGTGAATATAAAGAAATAGAAAGAAAAAGGAATATAATTGCAGGGGCAACCCGATATTCCGGAGAATATCCCGAAAGCGAGCCCGAGAGCCGTGCGCTTGCAAATCTTGTCCGTACGGTAGACTTCGCACTTTCCGTTAGTTTACACAGCCAAGGAGAAGAAATATATTGTTTTCCGAACATAGATTCATCGAAAAACAATAGTTTGAAGCTTCAATCTGCTGAAACTGCTTTGAAATGCGGAAAATATATGGCTAAAAGTCTAGGTTACGTTATATCAAAGCCAACGGGAACTGCTTCGTACGGTGGATTTTCAGATTTCACGGGTGCAGAGCTTGGAATACCTTCTCTTACCGTAGAAGTAGGAAAGGGAGCTAATCCTCTATCGCGTGAAGAATATAATCGAATTAAAGAAAGATTTTCTGTATCGCTGCTTAAAGTAGCTTTATACACAATATAATTGTTAATAAAATGTAAACTTTTTGTTTTTCGCTTGCGTATGCGTGCGCGGTATGATATGCTATTAAAGCTGTGCGACAGACGTACAGTATAAAGAACACACACGACGGGTAGAAGTTTGCCGGTGCTCTGCGTAGCAGAGTCGCAAAATTATGCCGCCGTGGAGGAAAAACCAAGGAGGAACATAAAATGTTCGAAATTACAATCAAGCAGTTGCTTGAAGCAGGCGTTCACTTCGGTCACCCTACTAAGAAGTGGAATCCTAAGATGGCTGAGTACATCTTTACTCAGAGAAACGGTATTCATATCGTTGACCTTCAGAAGTCTCTCAAGAAGTTTGAGGAGGCTTACAATTACGTTTCTGAGCTTGCTCAGGAAGGCGGCACTCTTCTCTTTGTAGGAACCAAGAAGCAGGCTGCAGACACCATCAAGGAAGAGGCTGAAAGATGCGGTCTTTACTATGTAAACGCACGTTGGCCCGGTGGTATGCTTACTAACTTCGGAACTATCCGCAAGTCTATCAAGCGCCTTAAGGATCTTGAAAAAATGCAGGCAGACGGTACCTTCGATCTTCTTCCCAAGAAGGAAGTTGCTAAAAAGCTTAAGGAGATTGAGGATCTCGAGCGTTCTTACGGCGGTATCAAGGAGATGGACAGACTTCCTTCCGCAGTATTTATTGTTGACACTCGCAAAGAGAGAAACGCAGTTCTCGAGGCTAAAAAGCTTGGTATTCCGGTAATTGCTATCGTTGATACCAACTGCGATCCCGACGATGCTGATTACATTATTCCCGGTAACGATGACGCTATCCGCGCTATCAAGCTTATCGGCGCAGCCCTTGCTGATGCTGTTATCGAAGCTCGCGGCGGACTTCAGGAAACTCTTCCCGAGGAGGTTTCTTCCGAGGAAGTTGCTGCTGAAGAGGTAGTAGACGCTGAGTAATTCTCGGCGAATAGCTTTTGGTGTATAGCACTTGAGAGCAAAACTTGCCGCATCAATGATTCGAGTGCGGTAAGATAAAAAATAAAGGAGAATATAAAAATGGCATTTACAGCTAAAGACGTAGCCGAGCTCAGAAAGCAGACCGGCTGCGGTATGATGGACTGCAAAAAGGCTCTTACCGATGCAAACGGTGACTTTGAAGCAGCTATAAAGATCCTTCGTGAGAAGGGTATGGCAGCAGTAGCTAAGAAGGCTGACAGAATTGCTGCAGAGGGTATCGTTGATATTCTTACTATCGATAATACGACTGCTATGATCGAGGTTAACTCCGAGACTGACTTCGTTGCTAAGAATGCGGTTTTCCAGCAGTTTGTTAAGGATCTTCTCAAGACTGTTATCGTAAACAAGCCCGCTGACGTTGATGCTCTTATGAGCTGCAGCATTGAGGGTGAGGACGAGGGTACCGTTTCCGATGCTCTTGCTTCTAAGACCGGTACTATCGGTGAGAAGCTTTCTATCCGTAGATTCACTATCTTTGAGGGTGCTGTTGCAACCTATATTCACAATAAGGGTGAGACCGGTGTTGTTGTAACCTTCAATACCGACGTTGCAGACAAGGCTGAGTTTGCTGAGTGCGGCAAGAACGTTGCGCTTCAGGTAGCAGCTATGCCCGTTCTTTATCTTAATAAAGAGAGCGTTCCCGCTTCCGTTATCGAGGCAGAGAAGGAGATTCTTGTTAACCAGATGAAGCAGGATCCCAAGATGGCTAATAAGCCCGAGGCAGTTCTTGCTAAGATTGTTGACGGTAGAATCGGCAAGTACTACGAGACTAACTGCCTTCTTGAGCAGGCTTACGTAAAGGATGATTCTCTTACTGTTGGAAAGTATGTTGCTTCCGTTGCAAAAGAGCTTGGCGGTACTATCATTGTTACCGGATTCACTCGTTTTGACAAGGGTGAGGGTATCCAGAAGAGAGAAGAAGACTTCGCTGCTGAAATCGCAAAAATGGTTAACGGCTAATTTTTGCAGTTAGCTTTCATAAAAAATGCCTGACGCAGTTTTATGCGTCAGGCATTTTATAATATTATTTTTCATATAGTCTATTGATAGGCGAAACTGATAAAGTTTAGTTTTTGAGGCTGAAAGAGCTAAAATAACAAGTTCGGTGATGATAAGATTCTGAATCTTTTGCCTTGTCGAGTTTTGTTAATAAATAAGTGGTACACATATGAAAAATATAAATAATAAATTGGAAATAAAAAGGGAGCTAACAGCAAAGCAAAGATTTTTCTATAACGGCATACTTTTAACCGCATTAGGAATAACGATGCGAACTGTCGCGTTATTTTTTAACGCTTTTGTAAGTAGAACGGTTGGTGCAGAGGGAATTGGCTTATATACTCTTGTTAATACTGTTTACGGATTTGCCGTAACCTTTGCAACTTCGGGAATCAGTTTAACAGTAACAAGACTTGTAGCTGCGGCAAGAGGAGAAGATAGGAATGAGCAGGTCTCAAAAATACTTACGGGCGCAGTCTTGTATGCGCTCTTGTTCAGTACGACGGCTACCCTGATATTGTATTTCGGCGCAGATGTATTCGCTAACGTAGCTCTTGGAGATCCGCGCGCAGAAAGCGCACTCAGGATTCTTGCTCCGTCGCTCGTTCCTCTCTCCTTGATATCTGTATTTTCGGGATATTTCGTAGGCATAAGAAAGGTAGCTTGCAACGCAGTAACACAGGTTGTAGGACAGATTTTTAAGATATCATTTACGGTTTTCCTATGCACGAAGTCTGTCAATATGACTGTTGAAAGCTCTGCGCGTATGCTTTCACTCGGCGCAACTATGACGGAAATACTATGCTTTGGTATTGTATTTATAGAATTTATTATAGAACGTAAAGGTATTAAGAAAAACGGCGGAGCCGATGTGTCGTCCGTGGCGAAAATGGCAGTTCCACTAGGGATTTCCGCTTATATAAGGCAAGCTTTGTTAACGGTAGAGCATATTCTGATTCCAAGACGTCTCCGAGTCAGCGGAAATACAGAGAGCGAGGCGCTTGCGTCCTACGGAACTTTGCACGGTATGGCACTTCCTATGATTTTATATCCTATGGTAACCTTAAGCTCCTTTTCGGGACTTTTAGTCCCGGAGTTTGCCGAAAGAGAAGCCAAAGAGGATAAAAAAGCTATGAAAAGACTAGCGGAGCGCGCTTTTGGAACAACACTCATATATGCAATACTTTCATCATCTATCCTTTTCGTTTTCTCCGAGGAGCTAGGATACGTTGTATATAATTCTAGTAATGCGGGTACTTATATAGCTGCCCTCGCCGCTGTGGTTCCCATAATGTATCTTGATCACGTTACGGATTCTGTTCTTAAGGGAATTGGCGAGCAGGTCTATTCAATGTGGGTTAATATCACGGATTCATTTCTTTCAATATTCCTTGTATGGATTTTAATACCTAAAATGGGCATTATGGGATATGCCGTGTGCATTATTGTAATGGAGGCTTATAATTTTATATTATCGCTTGTAAGGCTATGTAAAAGAATAAAATTCAGAATTTCGCTTTCTGATTTCGTCGTTTTTCCTCTGCTTTCCGCACTTCTGTCCGGCGTGCTCGTTAAAGTGTTGTTTATATCTGCAGGAAAAGAGACGTCAGCTTTCTGGCTGATACTTGAAATAGTCTTTTCCGTTTCAATATTCGCAGGTGTATACAGAACGGTAACCTTGATTTTTAATCTTTTAAGAAATCGCTGTGTTGGTAAAGTCGCCAATATGTAATATAAATTTTTAAATATTAAAAACGGGTACTTAAGACTGATTGTGCAGTGTTAAGTACCCGTTTTTTGCTAAAAATGTAAATAAAAGTATTCAAGACAGGTTTTATGAGTTTAGCAATGCGATAACTTTTTCAAAATCATAGCTTCTTATCATTTCTTTGCCTTCAACAACGTCGGACTCTTTATCACTTACAATTATGTCTGCATCCTCGGGGGAGTCAACAACCTTGGTTGCAAGCATAGCAAAGAAGTCACTCATATTGATAATATCGGTGGCATTGATATAATCTGTAAGGAAGCTTATGTCCTCGGTTCCTGCAATTCTTCTCATACTCTCGTCTGCGATATTAAGCCAGACGAACTCGTTTCTCTTAATATCTATTGCAAAGAGGTACGCCGTGGTGGAATCTGCTGTGACCTTGAAGGATGATTTGACCGTCTTAGGCTCGAAAACCTCGCCGGAATCCTTGATATCTCGAGTCATATATCCCGCTGTGCATACTATATCACGGAACGGAATCTCTGAAAAGACGCTGTTGGAGCATATGAGATATTTGATTTTGGGATAGTGCTTTTTCACTTCCTTAATTTCAATATCGAAATACTCAGAGCCACCGTCATAGCCGGAGGTTTGATCTCCCGAGAAAAGAATTCCGTTTTCGGTTTCTTCGCGGAACATTGTTCTCCAGGAAAACTCAATCTGGTGACCGTTTCCGTCAAGTCCTATCATAGCAAGGTCGATATCGTTGACCTTCTCCCAGTAAGTAAACGCGCGAACCTTCTTCGTTTCGGGAAGCTTTATTCTCGAACCGCAGGGAAGGCAACCGTATCCACCCATCGATGAGCTTTCGTGTAAGGGAAGCGCAATGTTTTTCATATCGGAATCTATATAGACCTTGCCAAGCTTGCACGAAAGTACTTCTTCAAGCTTTCTGCGGATAGTCTTATTAACGCGAATGACGAGATTCCCGTCGAGACGGGAAAGACGCTTTTTTTGTTCTTCTTCGGTTTCCTCGTGGTGAACGAGTCTTCCGAATTTAACAAATTTAAACGTACGCGCATCTTCTGCATCGTAATCGGAATAGCTGGAAAGAAGCTGAATAAGAAGAATAGCATTTTTTGAGTTTATTTTATTGATTATATATTCTATTTCTTCATCGCTTGTTGCCCTTGAAAGAAGATAGTTAAGATTTCTTAAGAGCATACTTGAGCCCTTGCCGGAAAGAATAATATCAACAGCACGAGTGATATCCTTTTCTGCGATTGCACTTTCAAATTCAGAATATACCGAATGATTTTTGCCGTCTCTCATAGAAAGAAGAAAGGCATTTGCGGCATCGCACTTGGGTTTGTAGTGTATATGGTGCAAAAGTCCGACCCAAGCCTTACGTTTCTCATAGCATTCGCGTACGTTTACGTGCCCATATTCGAATATATTGTCTAAAAGAAGCGTTATAAATTTACGGTCCCGATTTTTGAGATTGAGCTTTTTGAGATCAAGATACTCATCGTAATCAAAATAAACGCGATCAACCACCTTGATGATATCGGAGAGTGAGAGATGCTTAGCAAAGCTCATATCTTTTGTATCTACGATAAGTCTTACCAAAGTATCTTTTGATGCAAATTTTTCGGGACGGTAAGAAAGCTCCTTAATACATTCGCGAAGTAACTCGTGCTGCTGCTCTGATAAAGGACGGGTGCTTTTTACGAGGTCGTCGCATATTTCGATAAGCTTAATAACGGCAGCCTTCTCATCAATTATCTCAAAGGGGATTTTTGTATATCCCTCCCTGAATGCAATTCTTTCGAAATCTCCTTCAAAAATAGAATGACCGGGATTTTCAAAATTGCCGAGCTTATAGGTTTGGTAATAATGTAAGAGCTGATCAAAGAGACGCTCCTCTGTGGTAAGCTTCCTTACGGTTTCGGGGAAACCCTTGTAAAAAGGATCGGGAATATAAATACCGAGTGCCATAGAGGCAAAAACAAAGACGTCCGTATTTGCAAGCTCATAGCCGGAGGTAACTTTAATTCCGAGCTTATTTGCAAGAGCAAAAACTACTGAAAAAGCATTTGCCTCATCTTTTACGGTATCGTTTACCAAAATGTGCTTATCAAAAAGATAATTCTTAAATATTACGTTCATTTTTTTGCCTCCTTTAAAATTTTATCTCTTTGTCATAATATGTACCGTAATGGTAAAAAACAAAGAAAAATAAAGAAAAAACAATTCTGTAAATGCAAATAAAAAAGGCGGATGATATTGCAGTATTAAACACATGCCGGTGTGTTGCCATTTCACCACCTGCTTAATGTAAGCAGGAAAGGACTCGAACCTTTATCTCCGGCTCTTACAAGCGCTCAAAGTAAATACTGCTAGCTATCCGCCCACTCGTAAAAACGTAGCACTGGATATTAATTCTCATTAATCAAAGTAAGCGCTACTAGCTCGAGTGATTACATTATATAACATTTTTTTTCGAAAATCAAGGGTGAAAAAGACACATTTTTTTCATTTTTGTATAAAATATGGAATACAGGCAAAAAATATTGAAAACAAAAAAGGAGATAACTTATGAATCCATTTTTAGAAAAAGCCATACCCGTTGAAAAATCACTTCAGAATTTTTGTGAGATGTATCCAAAGCCGTATAATAAAAGAGAGGTTGATCCCTATACAAAGACAAGAATAATACTTATGAATGGCACCGAGTTCGAAGCAAATTGGTTTTCTCATCAGTTTGCAAGGCATACGGATAACGCTGACCTTAGACGCGATATAGCACTTACGAGAGCAGTAGAAAAAGAGCAGCAATTAAAAACGTCGCTTTTGAAGCCCGCTTCGGAATCAATTTTGGAGCATACGATAGGCTATGAGCAGCTAGCGGTTGACTTGACGGCAGAGCTTGCGAAGCGCGAATGCGATTGCTCGGTGAAGCGTGCTCTCGATTTTGCGCTTCTCGAAGATTTTGATCACCTCTACAGATATGCAAATCTTCTTGATATGGAGCAGGGAATTGCTGCAGAATATCTTGTCGGCCGCTATACTGAAATTATGCCCGGCAGACCTACGATTGCGCATCATAGATTCCCTAAGGACAACGTAAGACGCAATATAGATTCAAAAACTGCAGACGTTGCCACCGTTCTTAATACAATGATTATAACAGCGGCAGAGCAGCAGACTATGAACTACTATATGAACGTAACGCCGTTTGCTTGCTCGGATATTGCAAGAAAGCTTTATCAGGAGATAGCTCTTGTAGAGGAGGAACACGTTACTCATTATGAATCTCTTATGGATCCAAACGCAACGTGGTTTGAGATGATGCTTTGGCACGAATATTGTGAGTGTTATCTCTATTGGTCTTGCTATATGACCGAGACTGATCCCTACATTAAGAATTATTGGGAGAACAATCTGATAACCGAGATCTCACATCTTCATAAAGCAAAAGAGTTGTTGGAAAAGTACGAAAAGAAAGAATGGCAGCAGGTTATCAAGTGCGGGGAATTCCCGGCACCTATATCCTTGCACGAAAATATTGATTATGTAAGAGAAATACTTGATACAACGGTCCAGTTTACAACCGATAGAGATAATTATACCAAGGTAGAGGACCTTAATTGCGACGCTGACTTTTTCAGATATCAGAATATTATAGCACCCACTACAGATATAGTACCGTCTCATAATGTTATAGAATGTTATCTCCGCCGTCACAGAACGGATTACAGATATGAAGTTGCAGCCAATCCGATAGAGGCGCTCAGGAACAGAAAAGAAGATAATACTGCGGTAGGCAGAGTTCCGGGGGCTGCGGTTTCGTCGGGATTCAAATGCTGATATTTCAGCTTTCACAGTTGCTTTCGGAAAATGTTGAAATCTCGCAGGTTATATATTATAATTAGGAATGTAAAATGAATTGATTTTTGTCGTAAATGTAAAACAAAGTTTACAATTAAAGGTTTTTTACCGCGGATGCTTTTTTGAAGAAGGCTGAGATGTTGCAAGAAAATTTGTACGAACCAATAATAACGAAAACGCGCACCCGTTAAAATTTAGCACGGGTGCGCGTTTTGTTTCTTATAATCAATTCAAAAAATATCCACTGTTAATACTGTTTTTGAAGATGTCAACAAACCGCCTTGGATTCTATGCTTTAAATTTAATTGCGAGACGGTGATAAAAAGGTTTTTCGATAATTCTTTTCTTTCATATTCTTCTATTGACAAACTCTATGATTTTATGTTAAAATAACACATAAATATTTATGCGCACGCATTAAATTTTCTTATCTACATTCACCCAAAGGAGAAAAAATATGGGAATTATCAAAGCAACATTTAATGCCATAGGAGGCAATCTTGCGGATTCGTGGCTTGAAGTTATCGAAGCCGGCGAAATGAGCGATACCACGGTATTTACGAAAGGTGTAAAGGTACGCACCGGCAAGAGAAATAACAATAAAAAGGGCGAGGAAGACGTAATATCAAACGGCTCTGTGATTCACGTATATCCCGGTCAGTTTATGATTCTTGTTGACGGTGGAAAGGTCGTTGATTTTACAGCTGAAGAGGGTTATTATAAAGTAGATAACAGCTCTGCTCCTTCACTTTTTGCAGGTCAGTTCGGAAGATCCCTCGTTGATGCTTTCGCACGTGTCAAGTATGGCGGAGTACCTTCTTACGCTCAGAAGGCATACTTTATCAATCTTCAGGAAATCAAGGGCATCAGATTCGGTACGAGAACCCCCGTTAACTATTTTGACAATTTTTATAATTCCGAGCTTTTCTTAAGAGCGCACGGCAATTACTCTATAAAGATCACCGATCCTTTGAAATTCTACACTGAAGTGATACCGAAAAATACAGATAGAGTAGACATCTCGGAGATAAACGAGCAATATCTTTCCGAATTTCTTGAAGCTCTTACGGCTGCTATAAATAAAATGTCGGCAGACGGTATTCGTATTTCCTTCGTAGCCAGCAAGTCTCGTGAGCTTTCCGAATATATGGCAAGCGAGCTTGACTCATCCTGGCGTGATATGCGCGGTATGGAAGTGCAGTCGGTAGGTATTGCAAGCGTTTCTTACGACGAGGAGTCGAAAGAGCTTATCAATATGCGAAATAAAGGTGCTATGCTTTCGGATCCTACTGTAAGAGAAGGCTACGTTCAGGGCTCTGTTGCCAGAGGCATCGAAGCGGCAGGCTCAAACAGCGCAGGCTCAGCAGCGGCGTTTATGGGTGTCGGCATGGGTATGAATGCGGGCGGCGGATTTATGGGAGCAGCAACAGAGACGAACAGACGCGCAATGGAAGCAGAAGCCGAGAGAAAAGCATCTGCCGCAGCAAAAGATCCCTGGATATGTCCTTGCGGTGCAGAGAATTCGGGTAAATTCTGTTCTGAATGCGGCGCACCTAAGCCTGCTTCTCGCGGTATGTGGAAATGCTCTTGCGGAACTGAGAATACGGGTAAATTCTGCTCGGAATGCGGTGCACCTAAGCCCGCTACGGAGTGGACGTGCGAGTGCGGCAACGTTAATCCTGCTTCATCAAGATTTTGCTCGGAGTGCGGTAAGAAAAAATAATTTGCACGGTCTAAAACACGGCTGAGCATAGTAATGAGGAGTAATATGGACTCAACAGTAACGTATAAATGTCCGAATTGCGACGCGGGTCTTATATTTGATCCGGAAAAGGGGAAATTTGTATGCGAATTCTGCATATCCGATTTTACCGAGGAGGAGCTGCGTGAGCGAGGCTCGCTCAACAGAGCCGATGAAATAGAGCGCGAGCAGGCTGAATTTCGCAAGCATATAAAGGAATATTGCTGTCCGTCCTGCGGAGCAGAAATAATAGCCGATGAAAATACGGTAGCCGGCACTTGTTTTTATTGTCATAATCCGATAGTTCTCTCGGATAAGGTTTCCGGCAATCTCAAGCCTACGAAAATAATTCCTTTTGCCTTTGATAAAGAAGAGGCAAAAGCGAGATTTTTACGCTTTGCCAAGAAAAAAATGTTTGTTCCGAACTCTTACGCCGCGCCAGAAAACGCAGAGAATATATCTGGAGTATACTATCCGTTCTGGGTGACCGATGCGGATACGGAGGCGGATTTTGATGCAAAAGGAACGAAAGTGCGTACCTGGCGTATGGGTAATTACAGATATACCGAGACCTCTCATTACAATATTATGAGAAGCGGAGATATTCATTTCGAGGATATCACCACTTCTGCTATAAGCGAGGAGGATAAGGCTATGCTTGAAGGTATTCTGCCGTATCCCACCGATTCTCATATAGACTTCTCGATGCCTTATTTACAGGGCTTTGTAGCTAAAAAGAGAAATATTGAAAGAGAAGCATTATCTTCAGAGGTGAGAGAGCGAATGCACGGATATGCGTCCCGCTTGCTAAAGGATACTGTCAGAGGATATCATTCTGTTTCCGACGAGGTTACGGGAATAAGAATATCATCAAGCCATTGGGAATATACCCTGATGCCCGTTTGGATTTTGAACTACAAGCATAAAGGCAAAAATTATACATATGCAATGAACGGGCATACGGGCAAGGTTTACGGAGAATTGCCGGTAAGCTTCCCGAAACTCGGCATTCTCTTTGGATCGATTCTTTCTTCCATAACTTTGATTTGTACCCTTATAGGATACTTTTTAATGTAAGGTGGATGGAAATGAAAACAAAAGTTGTTATTTTTATGATATTATGTGCCGCTTTGGCAGCTATGTTTGCGATGCCCTCTTACGCATACACATTCGCTTACATACCCGAAGGACAGTATTTGACGGATAGGGATAACATTATAAGTGCCTCCGATGCGAGTGAAATAAACTCTGCTCTTTCAGATGCTGAAACGTCCTCAGGAGCTAAAATCAGGGCATTCGTATACGAGGGCTCGTACGATTATTACTATACCGATTATATAGCGGAGTCGGAAGAATACATAGACTCTCTCGTTTTGCTTATTGTTCAGTACGATAGCTTTTTTGACGAATATCATTATTTTTTGGATACGTACGGAACTGCACACAGTCAGATACAGGATAATGAGGTGGACAGAATTCTGGACAATCCCGACGTATACGACAACATTAAATCGGGAAATTTAAAAGAAGGTATTACAGCGTATGCAAGGCTTGCCGACAAAGCGGTTTCGGGGAATCTTCGCCCGAATTTTATGAAGGTGCTTATCATATCGCTTGTTAGTGCATTGCTGGTTGCGGTTATCGCATCGCTATCAGTTTACTTTGCGTATAAGAAAAAACTTCATTCTGAAAGCTATCCCCTTAGCAGATATGCGTCTTTGGATTTGAAAATTGAAAGAGACAGCTTCGTTACTAAATTTGTAACGCGCGTCCGCATAAAATCTTCAAGCGGAAGCGGAGGTCATTCCGGCGGTGGCAGATCCGGCGGTGGCGGCAGACGCGGCGGAAGGTAAACCTAAAATAAATTTCACAGCAACAAAAATAAAACGGAAGGAGCGCTCGGTATGCGCGATAAATCGAAAGCAAACTTTAAGCTTGTCAGCGAGTATTCCCCGACGGGAGATCAGCCCGAGGCTATCGAAGCGCTCGTTTCGGGGCTTGCAGCAGGGGAACGGGCGCAAACTCTGATAGGCGTAACAGGCTCGGGAAAGACGTTTACTATGGCTAACGTAATAGCGCGCGCAGGCAGACCAGCGCTCGTTCTCGCGCATAATAAAACGCTCGCCGCCCAGCTATGTACGGAGTTCAGAGCCTTTTTCCCCGAAAATGCGGTAGAATACTTCGTTTCCTATTACGATTACTATCAGCCGGAGGCGTATATTCCCGGTCGTGATATGTATATCGAAAAGGATGCTATGATTAACGAGGAGATAGATATGCTCAGGCATAGCGCAACCTCTGCGCTTTTCGAAAGGCGCGACGTTATTATAGTTGCGTCCGTTTCGTGTATATACTCTCTCGGTGATCCTATGGAATACGAGGAGCTTTTGGTTTCCGTAAGACCGGGACTTGAAATGTCAAGAGACGAGCTTTTATCAAAGCTTGTCTCCATAAGCTACGAAAGAAACGACGTGAATTTCACGAGAGGAAAATTCCGTGTTCGCGGAGACGTTGTTGAGATATATCCCGCGAGCGCAAAGGAAGAAGCTATAAGAGTGGAGTTCTTCGGTGACGAAATAGACAGAGTTTCAAAGATAAAAACAGTAACGGGTGAGGTAACCGAAAGGCTTTCGTATGCCGCGGTTTTCCCTGCAACTCACTATGCCGTATCGGATGAACGTCGCGAAGCGGCACTGCGTGAAATAGAAAACGAAATGATGGAGCGCGTAGCGTTCTTTAAAGCAAACAATCAACTGCTCGAAGCCGAAAGAATAGAGCAGAGAACCAAATACGACCTTGAAATGCTTCGGGAAGTGGGATTTTGTTCGGGAGTCGAAAATTATTCAAGAGTGTTGGCAGGCAGACCTGCAGGCTCAACGCCGTATACTCTTCTCGATTATCTCCCTGATGATTATATCCTGTTTATCGATGAGTCTCACGTAACGCTTCCTCAGGTAAGAGGTATGAGTGGCGGTGATTATGCCAGAAAAAAGAATCTTGTGGATTTCGGCTTCCGTCTCCCGTCCGCGTTTGATAACAGACCGCTGTTTTTCGATGAATTTCAGGAAAAGATAGGTCAAGTAATATACGTCAGTGCAACACCGGGAGATTTTGAGCGCGAGGAAAGCTCGAGTATGGTAGAGCAGCTCATAAGACCTACAGGACTTATAGATCCGGAGGTTATAGTACGTCCCATCGAGGGGCAGATAGACGACCTCATAGGAGAAATAAGAAAAACCACAGAGCGCAGCGAAAAGGTCTTAGTTACCACTATGACCACGAAAATGGCTGAGGACCTCACCGAATACCTTACCACTCACTCAATTAAAGTAAAATACATTCATCACCGCGTCGAAACCATTGAGCGAATGCAGATAATAAGAGATTTACGCCTAGGCGAATTTGACGTACTTGTAGGAATAAACCTTCTCCGCGAGGGACTAGATATTCCTGAGGTTTCCCTCGTTGCGATACTTGACGCGGATAAAGAGGGATTTTTAAGAAGTGAAACCTCGCTTATCCAGACTATAGGACGTTCTGCGCGAAACGTTAACGGTCACGTAATAATGTATGCCGACAGTATTACGAAATCAATGAGAGGCGCGATAAATGAAACAAACAGAAGGCGCAGTATTCAGACGGCTTATAATGAGGAACACGGAATCACGCCCGAAAGTGTTAAGAAGAAAGTAATGGATATCATTGAAATAGGCAAAAAGCCCGAAAATGATACGAAGATAAGCGCTAAGAAGCTTACGAAGCTTGAACGCGAAAAGCTTATAGAAAAGCTTACCGCAGAAATGAAGGAAGCCGCAAGAATGCTTGAATTCGAAAAGGCGGCGTTCCTGCGCGATAGAATTAAGGATTTGAAAACCACCAAATAAAAGGCTCGTAAAAAACAGGAAAAACAAATGTCAAGAAAAATAGTAATTAAAGGCGCAAGAGTCAACAATTTAAAAAATATAAGCGTTGAGATACCGAGAGATAAGCTTGTAGTTTTCACAGGACTTTCGGGCAGCGGTAAATCATCTTTGGCATTCGATACGCTTTACGCAGAGGGACATAGGCGTTTTGTTGAAAGTCTTTCGACGTACGCAAGAATGTTTCTCGGGCAGATGGATAAGCCCGACGTTGATTTGATAGAAGGACTCTCGCCCTCTATATCTATAGATCAGAAAACCACCTCGAAAAACCCAAGATCTACCGTTGGTACCGTTACCGAGATATACGATTATCTACGACTTTTATATGCAAGGGTGGGCAGACCGCATTGCCCCATCTGTAATAAGGAAATTTCTCAGCAGTCGCAGGATCAGATAGTCGATAAAATTCTTTCGCTTGATGAAGGCGAACGAATTATGATTCTCTCACCGATAGTCAGACGCGAGAAGGGTATGCATGAAAAGGTATTCGCGGATGCAAGAAAATCGGGATACGCAAGAGTCAGAGTAGACGGAAATATGTATGCGCTTGACGAGGAAATAGTCCTTGATAAAAACAAAAAGCATACTGTGGATATAGTAGTTGACCGTCTTGTCATAAAGGAAGATATACGTTCAAGATTATCCGACTCGGTAGAGGTTGCCCTTAAAGCAAGTGGCGGACTTGTGACGGTAGTTACAGTTCCTCGCGACGGAGAGGGACGCGAGATGGAATTCTCGGAAAAATACGCCTGCGAGGAGCATGGGATCAGCTTTCCCGAGCTTGAGCCGAGAATGTTCTCTTTTAATAATCCGATAGGCGCTTGTCCCGAATGTTCGGGCATCGGCAATATGCAGAGAATTTCGGTAAGAAAGCTTCTGCCGCATAAGCACCTTTCTTTGAGAGAGGGCGCAATAGCTGCAAACGGATTCAAAACTATGACGGAGGATTCGTGGACGGGACCTCTTCTTGTCGAAGTGGGTAAGGACTATGGATTTACTCTTGATACACCTATATCGGAATTTTCACAAGACGCGCTTGACGTGCTTATGTACGGAGATAAAACAGGTAAAAAGTACGACGTTATTCGTTATTTCGGCGGAGATTCAAGACGCCAGGAAACCACCTTTGACGGAATCGTACACATAATTGAAAAGCGTATGCGAATGATGGGCGGAGATTATTACCAGCAATTCGTTGAGGAAATTGCCTGTCCTAAGTGCAAAGGCAGAAGACTTTCCGATCTTGTACTCGCAGTAACTGTCGGTGGGCTCAATATAGACGAGTTTTGCCGCCTTTCGATATCCTCAGCCATAGATTTTGTTGACTCGCTTGAGTTTTCAGAATCTGAAGCCAAAATTGCCAAAGAAGTAATCAAAGAAATAAAGGCAAGGCTTAACTTCCTAAAGAGCGTAGGTCTCGATTATCTTAATCTTGCAAGATGCGCCGGTACGCTTTCCGGCGGAGAAGCCCAGAGAATAAGGCTTGCAACTCAGATAGGCTCGTCACTTACAGGAGTGCTATATATCCTTGATGAGCCGAGTATAGGACTTCATCAGCGCGATAACGGCAAGCTTATAGGAACACTTAAAAATCTTCGCGACCTCGGCAATACCGTTGTTGTCGTAGAGCACGACGAGGATACTATGCGTGAGTCCGATTTCATTGTGGATATCGGTCCCGGAGCAGGTATACACGGCGGAGAAGTAGTTGCAAGCGGAACGCCGAAAGAGATATGCGAGTGTAAGGCTTCCATAACGGGAGACTATCTTTCAGGAAGACGAAAAATAGAAATTCCTACAGAGCGAAGACGCGGTAACGGCAAGTATTTAAGAATTATAGGCGCTGAGGAAAACAATCTTAAGAATTTGTCTGTTGATATTCCTCTTGGTTGCTTTGTTGCGGTGACGGGTGTATCAGGAAGCGGAAAATCTTCACTAATAAATTCGGTGCTCTATAGAACACTTGCAAGAGACCTCAACAGATCTATAGCTTATCCCGGCCGTGTAGATCGCATAGAAGGACTTGAAAATCTTGATAAAGTCATTGCAATAGATCAGAGCCCAATAGGAAGGACACCGAGATCTAACCCCGCTACCTACACGGGACTTTTTACCGATATAAGAAACCTCTTTGCCAAAACCAAGGATGCTAAATCGAAAGGCTTTGAGGCGGGCAGATTTTCCTTCAACGTAAGAGGCGGCAGATGCGAGGCGTGCGAGGGTGACGGAGTAAAATGCATAGAAATGAACTTCTTACCTGACGTTTACGTAAAATGTGACGTTTGCCAGGGTAAGAGATATAACCGAGATACCCTTGACGTTAAATACAAGGGCAAGAATATTTACGATGTGCTTGAAATGTCGGTAGAGGAAGGAATGTACTTCTTCGAGGATCTGCCCCAGCTTCAGCGAAAGCTTAAAACACTGTTTGACGTAGGTCTTGGATATATAAAAATAGGTCAGTCCTCAACAACGCTTTCGGGTGGAGAAGCACAGAGAGTGAAGCTTGCAACCGAGCTTGCAAAGCGCTCTACCGGCAAGACGATATACATTCTTGACGAGCCTACGACCGGCTTGCACACCGAAGACGTTTCGAAGCTTATAGTAATTCTTCAGCGTCTTGTTGAAGGCGGAAACACTGTTATAACGATAGAGCACAATCTTGATCTGATAAAGACAGCAGATTATATTATTGACTTAGGTCCTGAGGGCGGAGACGGCGGCGGAACGGTTGTTGCAAAAGGCACTCCGGAGGAAGTTGCTCAATGTCAGAACTCCTATACCGGTCTGTTTCTTAAGGAGAAATTATGTATTACGGAACAATAAAAAAAAATGACATTGCTAACGGTGAGGGAATAAGAACGACTCTATTTGTTTCGGGATGCCGCAATAAATGCAAAAATTGCTTCAATCCTGAAACGTGGAGCTTTACTTACGGTAATCCGTTTACCGAAGACGTAGCAACCGAGCTGCTCGATACCTTTCGATCACCGTTTGTAGCAGGACTTACGGTGCTCGGCGGCGAGCCCATGGAGCCGGAAAATCAGCGAGAGCTTCTGCCCCTGGTCAGAGAATTCAAAAAAAGATATCCCGATAAAACCCTATGGTTGTATACGGGAAACGTATACGAAGAATTAACGTCCGGTATCGGAAATCACCCTAAATGCACTCCCGATACAGCAGAGCTTCTTTCATACGTTGATATACTTGTAGACGGGAGATACGAGGAAGATAAAAAGAGCCTTGGTATTCGTTTCCGAGGTTCAACAAACCAAAGAATAATTGATATGAATAAAACTCGTGAGAATGGAAAAATCGTTATCTGGGATGGATGCAAGTATGATAAAAAATTCACTCTCAGCGAGTGATAAAACAGTAAAAAGTCTTAAAATAACAATTTAAAGAGGTATAAAATGACACCTGTAAAAGTAAAAAAGCTTAATGAAAACGCAATAATTCCTACTTATGGAACAGAATTTTCAGCAGGCGCAGATCTTTATGCGCTTCCCGGAGAAAGAACAGTTATAAAAGCGCATAAAACCGTTATGATACATACGGGACTTGCAATGGAAATTCCCGAAGGATATGCAGGTCTTATATTTGCAAGAAGCGGACTTGCCTCAAAGCGCGGACTTGCTCCGGCAAACAAGGTTGGTGTCGTTGACTCTGATTACAGAGGCGAATTTATAGTGGCGCTTCACAATCATACGGATGAAGATAAGGAAATAGAGGGCGGAGAGCGTGTCGCGCAGCTTGTTATAGTTCCGTTTCTTAAGGCTTCCTTTGATGTTGCAGACGAGCTTTCTGATACCGTAAGAGGCGAAGGCGGATTCGGTTCAACGGGTAAAAAATAAAGAGTTCGTAATCAAAAGTTAACTTTTAGAAAGCAGAAGTCGGTGAGAAAATTAAGCTAGTCCGTTATGGGAAGACGCACGAAATAGTTATTACAATGTAATGATAGATATTTTTACTAAACCAAAGGAGAAATAAAAAATGAGCACATTGCACGTAATTGATCATCCTCTTATTCAGCATAAGCTGACTATTATGAGAAGGAAAAATACACCCTCAAAGGATTTCAGAACGCTTCTCGATGAGATAGCTATGCTTATGGGCTATGAGGTGACAAGAAATCTTCCCCTTGAAGACGTAGAGATAGAAACGCCTATCTGTAAAACAACTCAGAAGAGAATAGCAGGTAAAAAGCTTGCGATAATTCCAATACTGAGAGCAGGACTTGGAATGGTGGACGGACTTTTAAAGCTCGTTCCGGTTGCAAGAGTAGGTCATATAGGACTTTATCGCGATCCCGAAACTCACGAGCCTCACGAATACTACTGCAAGATGCCTAAGGATATAGAAGAAAGACTTGCTATAGTAGTAGATCCTATGCTTGCAACGGGTGGCTCGGCATCTGATGCGCTTAACCTCGTAAAGAGTCACGGTGCTAAAAATATTATACTTATGTGCCTTGTTGCAGCGCCGGAGGGCGTTGCAAAAGTTCAGGCAGCTCATCCCGACGTGGATATTTACGTTGCGGCACTCGATGAGAAGCTTAACGACCATGCTTATATAGTACCCGGACTTGGAGACGCGGGCGATAGAATCTTCGGTATCAAATAATGCAAGAGCTTAAGATTGGCAAAAACGATGCAGGTCAAAGGCTGGATAAGTTCATAACTAAAGCCCTCAATATTCCGACGAGCCTTTTATATAAGTCAATCAGACTAAAAAAAATAAAGGTAAACAGAAAGCGCGCTGAAGCTTCTATGAAGCTTGTAGAGGGTGATACAGTTCAGTGCTTTCTTGCAGACGAGTTCTTCGAAAAAGGCAATAAAAAGGATTTTTCCGAAACTCCTCAGCATACGGGTGAACAACTTTCCCGTATGAATTCGAAACTGAATGTTATTTACGAGGACGAAAATATTATTCTTGTAAATAAACCACAAGGACTGTCTGTTCACGAGGATGAGGACTCGAAATCAAATACGCTCATATCATATATACAGAGTTATCTTTATTCGAGAGGCGAATACGATCCCGATGCAGAGCAAAGCTTCGCACCGGCACTCTGTAACCGAATAGATAAGAATACCTCGGGTATAGTTATTGCAGCAAAAACTGCGTTGGCATTGCGCGTTATGAATGAAAAAATAAAGGCAAGAGAGATAAAAAAATTCTATCTTGCCGCAGTGCACGGAGTTCCAAACGTGCATGAAGCAACTCTCTATGGATATCTGCTAAAGGATTCTAAAACTAACACGGTACGGGTGTATGATAAAAATCCCCCAAAGTCAGCAAAGGAAATAATAACAAAATATCGGGTAATAGCGAAAAATTCCGATTCCGCGCTTCTTGAGGTAGAACTTTTGACCGGGAGGACGCATCAGATACGGGCACACATGGCTCATATAGGCCATTCGCTTATAGGAGACGGAAAGTACGGTATTAACCGCAAAGACCGCGAGCGAGGATATAAATATCAGGCACTTTGCTCATATAAGCTTATTTTCTCATTTGAAACCGATGCCGATGAATTGAATTATCTTAAAGGTAAAGAATTTTCTATTCCGAAGTCGGATATATATTTTACCAAAGACTATTTTTGATTCAAGCGTTTCTTCTTAAATTTTGAGGAAGAGGTTAGTATGGCAAAATTTATAATTGAAACTATAAGATATGGCGACACGAAAAATCCCCATACCTATCAATCTGTTACGGATATTATATTTGAGGAGGGAGACGAGGTGGTATACGTTCCCGAAACAAATAACGGTTTGCCTGTAACTCACGTAGGACTTGCTTAAAAATACGTAGAAGTGAGGAAAGTATAGTTCGATTGGCATCACGGCATCACGAGGTTCTGATAGCGAGCCTGAGCATTACGATTATAGCTGTTTAAAAACTTCCATACCGGTGTTCGTAGAAAGCGATCTTTTCGAAACCGCTCCGTCATTTCAGCCCGAAAAACCTTTGATAATCCCGGTAACACGATTATTGACGTAGAGCCGGAAATTTTCAAATTAGGTATAAGAAACAACAATTTAATTGCAAAATTCTGGCTTAACATATAATTATATTCAACATAAATCAAACCCTAATCAATCGACACATATTATATAATCAAAAGGAAATAAGTTATGAATACAAACAATCCCGAGCTCGTAGTGCTTGCTGCAGGAATGGGTTCAAGATACGGTGGACTTAAGCAGATAGATAAGGTGGATGACAGCGGTCACATTATTATCGATTTTTCTATCTATGATGCTGTAAAAGCGGGTTTTAAGGACGTAACCTTTATAATCAAAAAGGAAATAGAGCGCGATTTCAGAGAAGTTATGGATTCGCATCTCGCTGGCAAGGATGTTAACGTGAAATACGTCTATCAGGAGCTTTATAAGCTTCCTGACGGCTTCAAAGTACCCGAGGGGAGAAAAAAACCTTGGGGAACGGCGCACGCAATAGCCTGCTGCAAGGGAGTCGTAAAAGCTCCGTTTGCGGTCATTAACGCCGATGATTATTACGGAGAAAACGCCTTTACGGAAATATATAACTTCTTACGAAATAATGCAAATGACGGTAAATCTCATTTTGCTATGGTAGGATATAAAATAAAGAATACGGTTACCGAGGAAGGAACTGTTAGCCGTGGCATTTGCAAAACAGATAGCAACGGATATCTTACCGACATTGTCGAGCGCACAAAGGTTGGGATAGATGAAAATGGAATTTATTTCATTGAGGGTGATGATAGATTTGCTTTAGACGGCGAAACCGTAGTGTCTATGAATCTGTGGGGATTTTCACCCGATTATATTGATGAGTGCGCCGAAAGATTTGAAAAATTCTTGACAAAAAATCTTGCTCAAAATCCTGAAAAATGTGAGTTTTATATGCCTACTGTCGTTGCTGAAATGATTGATGAAGGAAAGGCGGACGTTAAGGTTTTATCTAATGTTGACAAATGGTACGGTGTAACGTACAAGGAAGATAAGCCTAAGGTTGTAGAAGCATTTAAAGAATTGAAAAGACAAGGTAAATATCCGAAAACCCTTTGAAATGTAAACAATAATGTTCGTTATCGCCGAAAAAGGAGAAAATAAAATGCTTTTTTCAACTCAAACCCATCTTCTTGCTGATACATACGGGCTTGAAACAGCTATTGAAATGCTCGCAAAAGCGGGATATCCTGCGCTGGACGTTTCGCTTTTTGATACAAAGGCAATTCCATTTACCGAGGGGTACAGAGAGTTTGCAATAAAGATAAAAGAAAAGGCTGACGCTCTTGGCATCAAATTTATTCAGGCGCACGCCCCTTATTGCTCGAAATATGAGGTATATGTAAATGACCTTATACCGCTTTTGCCTAGGGCATTCGAATTTTGTTCCATTCTCGGTATTGAAAATATAGTGGTTCATCCGATGCAAAACGGAAGATACTACGGTAGGGAAAAGGAGCTTTTTGACCTTAACGTTGAATTTTATAAATCCCTCGCTCCCTTTGCGAAAAAATACGGTATAAAAATAGCTATTGAAAATATGTGGCAACACCATCCTGTAAGCAAATATATTTGCGACGATATTCTTGCCGATCCTTATGAGCTTGCAAGAATGTATGATACGCTTGCGGATCCTGACACCTTTACGGTTTGTCTTGATCTCGGACACGTTTCTATTTGCGGCAGAGAGCCTGAGGATGCTATAAGAATTATAGGAAAAGAACGTCTTGGAGCACTCCACGTACACGATGTTGATTACTGCTCCGATTTACATACTCTCCCCGGTACGTCGAAGCTGAAATGGGATAGAATATGCTCAGCTCTTGCTGAAGTGGATTATCAAGGAAGCTTCAACCTTGAAGCTGATAAATTTTTCATAGGATTTCCGAAGGAGCATTATCAGTCAGTTGCTAACTTTATGGCAGATACCTGTAAAATGTTTGTAAATCGCATAGAAAATTTGAAAAAGTAATAACGTAATAAAAGCGCACAGCAGGATTTTTAACTGCTGTGCGCTTTTATCTTGATGATAGTAATGAACATTCTGTAACAATATTAAGCTATTCTTCGCTATCCGAAAGAGAACGAATGATTTTTGCAATTTCACGGGGTAAATCAGACGGTGTTACTCCAAAATCCGAATAAATCTCTGAAAGATTATCTCCGGCAAGACCGTGAATATAGCAAGCGAGTGCCGCAATATCCAGAGGCAGAGCGTCAGAAGATGCTATAAGAGATGTCATAAGACCTGCGAGTGTATCACCGCTTCCGCCTTTTGAAAGAGCGGTAGTACCGGTAGGATTTATATAAGTCCTATTTCCGTCGGTGATCACTGTATTATGACCTTTCAGTATTATAACGCAGGAGCATTTTTTTGCGTGTTTTTCTGCTGCACCAACTCTGTCGGATTTGATAGCTTCAAGTGAAAGCCCGGTTAATCTTGAAAATTCCATTTCGTGAGGAGTAAGAATAACGCATCGTTTAGATTGGGATAGGATAGCTTCTGTATCAGAGTACAAAGCTAGAGAATTAAGAGCATCGGCATCTATTATAATAGGACTTGGGGTATCGAGAGAAATTAACGTTTCCGTAATTTCAGATAAAGTTTTTGAGCAACCTGAACCGGAGCCTATAAGCGTGGCGTTTGATGAAAGCGATCTTTCATACAACAACTGTTTTTCTTTATCCGAAAGCAATTCCGCAGAAGAAATTTTATTATATATAACTTCAGGAAATTTTTGAATCAAACTATCAGCAAGCTCGTTTTCAGCGAAAAGCTCTGTGTAACCGCATCCGCCGCGAAGCAGGGACTCTATAGCTAAATGAGCAGCACCTGGAAATTTCTTGCTTCCAACGTATGCAAATGCTCTGCCGAAAGTACCCTTATGACCGTTTTTGTCACGCTTTGGCAGGAGTTTTTTTGCTTTATCAAAGTTGAGTTCTGTGTGTTTCATAGATACATCTCCGGCAATAAAACTAAGAATGTTAATCTTATTCTAATTGTATCATAAAGAACTTGTTTTTGCAATAAATACGCTTAGATTTAGGTGTTTTTCCACAAAATACTTTACAACATTTAGTTTTTATGTTAAAATAATAAAAAAGAAACGTAAAGGAGATTTCACAATGGCTAAGAATATTATCATAACGATTGCTCGTCAATACGGAAGCGGTGGAAGAGAAATAGGTGAGAAGATAGCAGAGCTTCTCGGTATACCGATTTTTGATAAGCAGCTGATTACCGATGCAGCAGCTAAAGGAAATCTCAATGAGGAAGTTATCAAAAGAACGGACGAAACTGCGGCAAATTCGCTTCTTTATACCTTGGCTATGGGTTCAAATACGCTTGGAGCTACTATGCATTTCGGATATAAAATGCCGATTAACGATAAGCTGTTCATACTTCAGTCTGAAGTTATTAAAGATTACGCCAAATCGGGAAGTTGTGTCATCATAGGCAGATGCTCAGACTATGTTCTCAGAGAAGAAGAGAACGTGTTCAGACTGTTTATATACGGTGATTTGGAGCATAGAAAGGCTAGAGTAGCAGAGCGTCATCCCGAGATAAAGAGCTCGCAGATAATGGACGTTATAAATAAAACCGACCGTCGACGTGCATCCTATTATAATTTCTATACAGGCGGCAAATGGGGTAAGTACGATAACTACGATATGGCTATAAATTCGTCAACTTTAGGTATTCAGGGAACGGCAGAGCTCATAGCACGTTGTGCAGAAAAGCTTATGGAGAATTAGTTTTATCACCGCATTTAAAAGTATTCGATAATCATCAAGCACATATAAAAAGCAAGCACGCAAGAAGAGTCTTGTATGCTTGCTTTTTTATACTCTTTAAGCTTTATGAGTACATATTATTGTTATTCATAAAGGCATAAAGCATTTCTCCGTGCTGCTGTTCTTCGGCTTGAATATGGGAAAGCATTTTACGTGCGGCAGGTGTTTTGAATTCAAAAACACTTGTGTTGTAAAGAGAGGACACGTGCTTTTCGGTGGAAAGGAGATCCGAAAGTAAGAATTTATCATTCTTTTTATCATCGGGATTCTGATAGATAGAACAGGATGCACAAAGGTTATTGTTTCCGCTTAAGGCGGAAGGGGCAGCGGGCTCGTTTCCGGCCATCATTTCGTTTATTGTTTTGAGATGCTCGCGTTCCGTGTCAGCTATTGAATTAAGGAGTTCGGAAAGCTCGGGACATTTGGCTAAAGATGCATATCTTGTGTATTTTTCGATACATAGCTCCTCCTGCTCTTTCATATCCTTGAGCAGATCGCTTTCTTTGCTTGTAAGAATCATTTTTTTCCATCCTTTTCTTTTTTTCGCAATCTTGTTTTAAAACGCATCTTATACCGTTAAGAGCATAAGAATACTTGTATTTTTATACCGATTACGTTTGAGTTTATTTTTGACAAATATAAGAAAAATATACAAGGCTCATTCAAAAAGCGAGTACTTAAAGTCGCAAAATCAATAAAACTGTTTAAAAAAGCAAAATAAAAAATATTTTTATAAAAAATGTAACAAACTTGGCGCATCAAAAAGAGTGAATTGTGCAAAACGACCAAAAAATTTGGTACATTATGGTATTTACAAAATAGCTATATAATGATATAATTAATTTGTTAATCATTAAAGATTATATTACGTATCCGTAAAAAGCAGTAAAAAGTGTTTTTTGGATATCAGACTGGAGATAGAAATGTATATCAGCGTTGACGCGTACGAAGAAATGTATCTTAAAGGCAAGGATGCTCAAGAGGTAGAGGCGGAAATAAAAAAAATAAGAAATGAAATTTCAAAGATAAAAAGAAAAATGGAAATGCCGTCTTACGTTTACGCAAGCAAAAGCTTTCCTACCGACGAGCAGGTAATAGAAATTTGCCGAGGATACTTGGAAAAGGGAAGGGATGTGTTAAAATCGCTTCTGGGGACAGACGACGTCTTAACTGAGGAAGAAAAGGTGGCGTGGTATGTTGATTCAATGACAGAAAAAATCACTTGTGTCACTCTTACCGTAGGAAGATATCTTGAATATAAATTCGAGCTTGATTTTACGGAATCCGGTGCTTTGATTAAAAAAATACAGTTGGACGCAGATACTGTAGTGGAGGAACATGATAGAAAATCGCTTATCTCGGGCATATATGCATTGCATCTCGGTGAATGGAAGCAGAGCTATCTTCCTGAAGATTACAGCTGTACTTTGAGTGAGCCGACTAAATGGCAGCTTCGTATTGATTACTCGGGCGGAGCAGCGCCAAGGTTTTACGACGGGTTCGGAATATTCCCATACAATTTTTCTGCATTGTGTAAGCTTCTCGGAGCAAATGTAATTTGAAAAAAATTCTTGTTGCCTTTGGTACAAGACCCGAGGCTATCAAGCTGTGTGAGCTTATCAGAAATTTAAAAGAAAAAAAGTGTTTTGATGTAAAGGTTTTGGTGACAGGTCAGCATAGAGGGATGTTAAAGCAAGCGTTAAAAGATGAAGGTATTATGCCCGATTATGACCTCAAAATAATGAAAATCGGGCAAACGCTTTCGTATGTTACCTCGGAAGTTCTGAAAAAGGCAGATGAGGCAATATCAAAGTTTATGCCCGATTTTGTTATAGTTCACGGCGATACATCTTCTGCGTTTGCAGTGGCGCTTGCCGCATTTTATCGTGGAATAAAGATAGTACACGTAGAAGCAGGCCTCAGAACGTATGACAGGTCATCTCCGTTTCCCGAGGAATTTAACAGGGCTGCGATTTCGCTTATATCGGATTATCATTTTGCTCCTACGGAGCTTGCAAAAGAAAATCTTATTTCGGAAAAAATATCTGCAGCAAGCATTTTTGTTACAGGTAACACCGTAATCGATGCGTTAATTAAAAATATCAGCGACGATTATACCTCGGAATATTCCAATTTGATTGGTGAGAAGAAGTTGATAATATTAACGGCTCATAGACGAGAGAATATTGACAAGCTGGAAGGTATTTTTTGTGCGGTAAAAAGAATAGTAAACGAATTTGATAATATAGCATTTATTTATCCAGTCCATAAAAATAAAAAAATTTCTTTGCTTGCAAAAAAAGTGTTTTTAGATTGTCCGCGCGTATATTTAACTGACGCGTTACCGGCTTATGATTTTCATAATCTTCTGAATTTATCATATCTGGTTATGACGGATTCAGGTGGCGTTCAAGAAGAAGCAGCATATCTCAAAAAGCCTACGCTCGTTTTGAGAAATACAACAGAACGTAAAGAATTGTTAACGAATAAATGTGCAAAGCTTGTGGGAACGGACGAAAACAGCATTTTTATTGCAGCAAGGGAGATGCTTCAAAATTATGATAATTTTATTAAAAACATTATCAAAACCGATTTTTTGGGATGTGGAAATTCATCTCGAATTATAGCGGACATACTTGAAAAGGAAATAATAGAAAGATAAAAGGAGTTTAATATGTCGAATATTTGGCACGATATTTCACCTAAAAGAATTGCACCCGATGATTTTATATGTGTAGTTGAAATATCGAAGGGAAGTAAAAAAAAATATGAACTTGATAAGGAAACCGGCTACATAATTCTTGATAGAATTCTCTATACCTCAACTCATTATCCGGCGAATTACGGATTTATACCTAGAACCTACGGAGACGACGGAGATCCGCTTGACGTGCTTTTGCTTTGCGCAGAGCCGCTTGAGCCGATGTCGCTTGTCAGAGCCTATCCTATCGGTGTAATTTCTATGATGGACAACGGAAGAAACGATGAAAAAATCATAGCAATTCCGTTCAACGATCCCAATTATAATCACTATTCAAATATCAATGAACTGCCCGCGCATATATTTGAAGAGATGTGCCATTTCTTCACGGTTTATAAGAATTTGGAGCATAAGGATACAGCGGTTGACGAAGTTAAGCCGAAAGAGTCGGCAGTTAAGGTTATAAAAGACGCGATAGAGAATTATATCGAAAGCTTCTGCAAATAAATACCAAGAGCCTTGGCGTGATATGAGATTAAAATTACGCCGAGGCTTATTTGTTTACGATGAATTTAAATAAAGCCTAATATTTGTATATTTTAGGTGCGGGTTTTATTGACTTTTTTTGCTGTATATGGTATATTAACTGTGTATTTTAAAAAACGGAGGAATGATATGAGAGAATTTGAATTTTTGAAAGTGAATGATCCTGAAGTTTATTCGGCAATGATGGACGAGGCATCAAGGCAGCGCAATAAGATTGAACTTATCGCGTCTGAGAACTTCGTTTCTGAAACTGTTATGGATGCAAACGGAACAACGCTTACAAACAAGTATGCCGAGGGATATCCGTCTAAAAGATATTACGGCGGTTGTGAATATGTAGATGTTGTTGAAAATATCGCAATAGACAGAGCTAAGAAGCTTTTTGGCGCTAATTATGCGAACGTTCAGCCTCATTCCGGCGCGCAGGCAAATATGGCAGTATTCTTTGCGCTTCTCGAGCTTGGTGATACGGTACTTTCAATGAACCTTGCGCACGGCGGGCATTTAAGCCACGGTTCTCCCGTAAATATGTCGGGTAAGTATTGGAATATAGTTCCTTACGGCGTAGAAGCAGGGACCGGCAGAATAAATTATGACGAAGTTCGCCGTCTTGCCCTTGAATGTAAGCCTAAGCTCATTCTGGCGGGAGCCTCAGCATACGCCAGAGTAATTGATTTCAAGAAGTTTTCTGAAATAGCGAAAGAAGTAGGCGCATACCTTATGGTTGATATGGCTCATATCGCAGGTCTTGTAGCGGCTGGAGTTCATCCGTCTCCCGTTCCTTATGCCGATGTTGTAACAACCACTACTCATAAAACCTTGAGAGGTCCGAGAGGCGGTCTTATTCTTTCAAAGGATGAAGAAATAGGCAAGCTTATTAATAAAGCTATTTTTCCCGGAACTCAGGGCGGACCTCTTATGCATACGATTGCGGCGAAGGCGGTATGCTTCGGCGAAGCGCTGCAGCCTGAATTCAAGCGTTATGCAGAACAGATTATCGTAAATACTCAGGTTCTTGCACAGGAGCTTTTAAATGAAGGCTTTAAGCTTGTTTCCGGAGGAACCGATAACCATCTTATACTCGTTGATCTTACCGGAATGAAGGTTGATACCGGTAAGGAAGCCGAGCATCTTCTTGATGAGGTTGGCATTACGTGTAATAAGAACGCAATTCCCTTTGATATTCAGAAGCCGTTCGTAACAAGCGGTATAAGACTTGGTACTGCCGCAGTAACAACGAGAGGCTTTAAGGAAGATGATATAAGAGAGGTTGCAAAGCTTATTTCTATGACACTTTGTGACTTTGAGGCAAATAAGGATGAAGTAATTGAACGCGTTGCTTCACTTTGCAACAAGTATCCCCTTTACGAATAATTTAAAAAATAAATAAGAAAGAAGATTGAAAAAATGACCCTTGAAAGAAAAGATATAGAACAGAAGTATAAATGGGATCTGTCCGTAATTTACAAGGATGATAAGGCGTTTTACGAGGAATATGCAAAGGCGGAAAAGCTTGTTGCGGACTTTGCAAAGCATGAGAAAACTATGTGCAACAGCGCACGCGATTTCTATAATGCACTTTCCGATATGACTAATATAGAGGCTTTTATTGAAAAGCTCTGGCAGTACGCATCTCTCAATTTCTCTGTAGACACCTCAAATAACAATTATCAGGCACTTAACGCAAAGGTACGTAATCTTGCTGTTATGGCAGGAACAGTTTCTTGGTTTGTTAACCCCTTTATGCTTCGTCTTGAAGAAAAAACTCTTGAAGCTTGGTTTGCGGAGTGCCCCGAGCTTGAGACGTTCCGCCGTTTTGTAACAAAGAGCAGAAGATATAAGCCTCATACTCTTTCGGACGAATGCGAGCAGCTTATGTCTAAAATGGAAGACTGTCTCGGCAGTCACAGTGACATAAGAAGCATATTCTCAAATTCTGACCTCAGATTTGGGAAAATTACAGATGCAGAGGGTAAAAAGGTAGAGCTTACGGATTCAAACTATGTTGCTCATCTTATGAACGGCGACCGCCGTGTACGTCAGGCAGCATTCAGAACGCTTTATAAAACGTACGAACAGTTCGGAAATACTTACGCTACTATGTTTAACAGCAGAGTGAAGGAGCGTTGTACTCTTGCCAAGGTAAGAGGATTCCGTGACTCTATAACCGCATCTACCTTTAACGACGAGGTAACGCCGGTTATTTATAATAATCTTATAAATTGTGTTCACAAGGGACTTCCCGCGCTTTATGAATACTATGAGCTTAAGCGTAAGGTTCTCGGTGTTGATAAGTTCCATTTGTACGACGTTTACGCGCCGCTTATCGGTTCGCTTGATAAAAAGTATTCTTACGAGGAAGCCGTTGAGGAGGTTCTTAAGACCGTTGAAATATACGGTGATGAGTATTACGATGCTCTGAAGCGCGGTCTTACCGAGCTTGGCTGGGTAGACGTATATCCCACAAGAGGAAAGCGCGGAGGAGCGTTTAGCTCGGGCTGTCCTGGAACAGAGCCTTATATTCTCCTTAACTACAACGGCACCTTTGATAATGTGTCCACTCTTGCTCACGAGGCTGGACATTCGATGCATACCTATTTCTCAACTAAGTATAACGAGCCTCATAACTCGGGATATACCATATTCGTTGCAGAGGTAGCTTCTACTGTAAACGAGCTTCTTATGGCTCACAGAAAGCTTGCAGAGTGTAAGAGCGACGAAGAAAAGCTCTATATTCTTAACGAGCTTATGGATACTTATAAGGGAACTCTTTACCGTCAGACTATGTTTGCTGAGTTCGAGCGCGATATGCACGCTCTTTGCGAAAAGGGAGAGCCTCTTACAGCAGAACTCATAAATAAAAAGTATTATAAGCTTGTTAAAAAATATTTCGGTCCCGACGTCGTATGTGATAAGCAGATAGCGTACGAGTGGATGAGAATACCTCATTTCTATACCTGCTTCTACGTATATAAGTACGCAACCTGCATTTCTGCGGCGTCTGCAATAGTTAAGAGAATCGAAACCGAAGGTGCGTCATACGTTAATCAGTATATTGATTTCCTTAAGTGCGGAGATTCTAAATCACCGCTTGAGAGCCTTCTCGTTGCAGGTATTGATATGACCGATCCCGAGGTTGTAAACGGTGCTATTGAAGATTTTGCTTCGTGCATTAAGCAGTTTAATGAAATTTACGATGGTATGAAAAAATGATTCGTTTGGGATAATATTTCTGATAAAATCCGAGAAATTTGTCTTACGGATAAAAAACGGGTACAGAGATAACATTCCATATGATAGAAAAAAGAGCAAACACAATGGGTGATATCCTTAGCGGAGAATTTACAATTTACCAACAGTGCGAGCATCGCATTTGTCTGGACAAATACAGTTTGGGCTAAGCCCAAACCCTTATTACACGCAGAAAGAGCAAACACGCAAGACGAAAATCTTGTATATCTGCTCTTTTTCTGTTAGTGATGTATTTGCTGTTGCAAAAGTGATGTTATTCGCTACGCTCATAACGATGTTACGAACTAAAGCTCGCAGTGATGTGACGTTTGCCTACTGTGCCGAAGGCACAACATCATTCACGCAGTGAACATCACTGACGAAGTCAACATCACTTGCCGGTGAGGGCAAACATCGTTTAGCGTGAATACTCCGTTAAGAGTATCACGCTAACGTGTCTGCTCTTTTTTTATTGCAATTAATGATTAGTTATCTCTGTCTGACTTTCTGTTAGCTATGGCATTCATAGCTTTGTTAAGAGCGTAAATTGCAAGAATAATTACGCCTATAACGATGAATATGCAGAGCATACCTTTCCACATATACTGAAGAGAGTCAATAAAACGGCTGAAATCGAAGCTAACCTTAATGGTATTCGAGGTTTCTTCGTTAACTTCTCCTGCGCCCTCTGCATAAGCACAAACAGCAAAGACGGAGAGAGTAATAGCGATCATAAGAAGCATCGTCATAATTTTAGTTGATTTTTTCATAAATCTCTAACTCCTTTCGCCTATCAAATAAGAGGAAGCATAAAGCTCAGTATAAGACCGCCTGCAATAACCGATGCTATCTGACCGGAAACATTTACACCGATAGACTGCATAAGAAGGAAGTTCTGAGGATCCTCTTCGAGTCCCATTTTGTGAACAACGCGTCCGGACATTGGGAATGCAGATATACCTGCAGCGCCGATCATAGGGTTGATCTTTTCCTTGAGAAACAGATTTAAGAACTTAGCAAAGAGAACACCGCCTGCAGTATCGAATACGAATGCAAAGAGACCGAGACCGAGAATAAGAAGCGTACTCCAATTAAGGAATTTGTCAGCCTGCATCTGAACGGCAATCGTTATACCAAGGAATATGGTAACGAGATTTGCGAGAACCTTCTGCGCGGTTTCGGAAAGCGAATCAAGTACGCCGCATTCACGGAGGAGGTTACCGAACATAAGGAAACCGACGAGCGCAACCGATGAGGGAGCTACAAGACCCGCTATAACCGTAATGATGATAGGGAATAGAATTCTAGTAGTTTTGGATATAGCCTGAGGTTTGTAAGGCATACGTATAAGTCTTTCCTTCTTGGTCGTCATAAGCTTGATAACCGGAGGCTGAATAATCGGTACGAGCGCCATATAAGAGTATGCCGCAACCATTATAGCACCGGTGATAGTTGAAGACGAGCCAAGAAGCTTATTAGCAACAACTATAGCGGTAGGACCGTCTGCTGCGCCGATAATACCGATAGATGCAGCAGCGGGAAGATCGAAGAACATAGAAGCGAGGCAGAAGGTAAAGAAGATACCGAACTGAGCCGCAGCTCCGAAAATCATAAGTTTAGGGTTCGAAAGCACAGGACCAAAGTCAATCATTGCTCCTATACCGATGAAAAGTATGAGAGGGAAAAGCTCGTTTGCGATACCTGCGTTAAACAAGGTGGTAAGAGGCCCCTCAGCGCCGATAGCGCCGGAGTTGGGAAGGTTAACCATAATAGTTCCAAAACCTAAGGGCAAAAGAAGCGTAGGTTCCATTTCTTTTTTTATAGCGAGGAAGATAAGAAGTCCGCCAATAGCCCACATTACTACATACTTCCAACCGCCGCTTTGAAATAGCTCAAGTATGCTTTCGTATAAAATTTCCATTAATTTTTCCTTTTCTTTTATTCCGCGCTGCGCGCGATTAATACCAAGTAATTTTATCACAGAATTTATCCTTGTTTGTTAACAAAGTGTTAATAAATTGAATTTTAATTATTTTTAATAACAAAAGAACTATTATGTTGACAAATGTACCCGTTTTTGCTATAATTTCAAACATACTCAATATTCAAACTGAAGTATATACAAAAATGAAAAAATCTCTGATTTACGTTATAAAGGATACGCTTCCCGTAATGGCAGATTATATGGTTTTGAGCTTTGGATTCGGCTTGATATCCGAAAAAGCGGGATACGGCGTTGTATTTGCATTAGCTATGAGTATATTCATATACGCAGGCTCGATGAAATACGTAACTGGAGGTCTCTTAACCGGAGGAGCATCGCTTATAACTGCCGCATTGACTACGCTTATGGTAAACGCAAGACATCTGTTTTATGGAATTTCAATGGTTGAAGCGTATAAAAATGCAGAAAAAAAGCCATATCTTATATTTGGACTAACGGATGAAACATATTCACTCGTGTGCGAAGGTAAGACACCGGATAAAATGGAATTTCATAAATACTGTTTCCTTATAACTCTGTTCAACCATATCTACTGGATAGTGGGGACTATTCTTGGAGTGTTTGTTGGAAATATTACTAATTTCAACACGGATGGGGTTGAATTTGCTATGACAGCCCTGTTTGTAACGGTGTTGGTTGAACAATGGAAAACAAATAAAAATCATATCTCGGCCATTATAGGACTTTCGTCTTCGGTGATCTGCCTTTTGATTTTTGGAAAAGATAGCTTCCTTATTCCATCAATGCTCTTGATTGGAATTTTACTTCTTTTTGAAAGAAAAAATATACAAAATACGATACCGTGTTAAAAATCCGACGGCGAACGCTTTGAAAACAATCAAAAAGGAGAATAAGTGAATATGGATGTTAAAAATTTATACTTACAATTATAACAGTTGCTTCTGCGACGGCTTTTTTACGATTCCTTCCTTGGTTTTTAACGGTAAAAGACAAACGCCAAAGACTATATACTATCTTGGCAAGACGTTGCCGCTTTCGGTTATGGCTATGTTAGTTGTTTACTGTTTTAGAAGCGTTTCATTTGCCGCATTTCCTTTTGGAATACCCGAGCTTATAGCAGGAGGTTTTGTAGTATTACTGCATGTTTGTAAAAGTAATACACTTTTAAGTATTTGCCTAGGAACAACTGTGTATATATTGCTGTTGCGAACAATGTTTGCTTAATAATGTAAATATTAGTTGTCTTTTGCGCATTTTTTGATAAAACGATATGTTTCTTAGTAAACATAGGATGTAATATGCAGTTTTGCAACCATATGTTTTTTTCATAGTTTTCTAACAGTTGACGTTTTATCGATTCGGTTTATATTGTCAATTAACCGTAATATTTTTAGCCAATTCGTGCAGTTTTCATAATCCCCTTTTTACAGAAGTTGTAGTCTGCATTTTCAATGGCTCCGGATTTCGCTCTGTTAAAATTTAATCTGTCAATAAATCGTAAAATTCTGTTTACACATTTTGCTAAAAACTTGAAATTAGTAATTTTTTGTGTTACAATATATCTATAAGCAGAAAATCGAACCTTGCATATAAATGTATATTAGTAAGTGCAAATATGAATGCTTAAAGAAAATGGCGCTAATTTTTATGAAAAAATTTGTTCGAATGCACAAATTCAAATTCGCGTCAAATTTCGTAACATTGAAATTTGATACTAAATAATATTCGGTGTGATTAATACCGGATATTGCCTTTATAGCCACTTTTGTATAAACAACCTGTTATACACGGCATATGCAGAGGGTAAAAATCAAATTTCATGCACTCCTTACTATGTTTAAGGAGTAATTAACAGATTAACGGTCAAGTAAAGGTAAATATATGGAAATAGTATTGCTCACAGCGCTCGGTGTAGGCGGCGCAACGGTTATAGGTGCGGTTATAGGCTTTTTGTTTAAAAACATATCTCATAAGTTCAGTGATATAGTTCTTTCGTTTGCTGCAGGAATTATGTTATCGGCAGCAGTTTTGGGACTCATATTACCGTCTTTGGAATATGGCGGAAAATTTGCCATTCTTGTTACAGTATCGGGAATCATAGCAGGTGCCGTATGTATGAAACTTATAGATGTTTTAGTACCACATTTGCATAAAATCGGTGAAAGCGATATAGAGGAGCACGGCCGTAATAAGAGCATAGATAAGGTTCTTCTTTTTGTTCTCGCGATAGCGATACACAATTTTCCGGAAGGAATTGCTGCGGGAGTTGGATTCGGCGCAGGGAATGACGCTGAAGCCTTTCTGATAGCAGGCGGAATTGCCCTCCAGAATATTCCTGAGGGAATGGTGATTATTTCTCCTATGCTGGCGACAGGTATAAAGCCTAAAAAAACGTTTCTGATAGCAGCGTTAACCGGCGTTTTAGAAGTAATAGGAACGCTCGTCGGATATTTTGCGGTTAGTTTGGCTACGTTTATATTACCGTTTGCTCTGAGCTTTGCAGGTGGTACAATGCTTTATGTAATCAGCGATGAAATGATACCGGAAACTCATTCTCACGGAGCAGAAAGCGGAGCAACGTTTTCGCTTATATCAGGCTTTTGTTTAATGTTAATATTTGATTTTTTGCTTGCATAGAAACAGTGACATATAGTAACTCAATATGAAAATGCCCGATGCGATTTTATTTTTGCATCGGGCATTTTCATATTGAGTTAATACAATGCAAAAGGCAAGAAAGACAGAACAGCATTTAAAGAAAATGCAGGAAATCAGCGTTCGTTTGAAAAGTTATTGCGTAGAAAATAAATTGGTTATTTTGTGCATCTTTAACAAGACGAAAAAAGATTTATTAATCGACGTTATAAATATCAAAAAACACGGAAAAGCGTAAATTCAATTTACCAAAACTCTAAATTTTGTCCATATCCCTCTTATCGTGATACGCAATAATAGTAAATTGTATTTACTGTATTTTTTGGCGAATAAAATGAGGTAAAAATAAAGACAACTACTATTTACAAAAACGAAAACAGCAAAAAAACAAGCGAGAAAATATTTGGAAAAATTATGTTTTGTAAGAAAATCTATCCTTGACATTTATTAATAAATATGTTATAATTTGCAGTACAAAGCCTCGCGATGTATTATTTCGCGAGAAAAAAGAATTTCTTGGAGGAAATTATTTTATGAAGAAGTCATTGTTTCAGAAGGTGATGTGTTTCATTCTTTCTGTTGCAACCTTGTTCGGTGCATTGGCTCTGACGGCAGCAGCTGCTGTTAGACCCAGCGAAGAAGAATTGGCTGATCGCCTTAAGGGTGATAACAGCAGTGCTGCGACGCTTGAGGAAATGATGTCGGTTGTAGGAACCTCGTCGTATCTTGAGTATACGCAGAGCTTTGCGGGTGCTGAACCGGGGCAAAAGGGACCAATCACCGTTTACGATTACAGCGTAACCGGTAACGGCAGTGTTACGGTCGAAGATTTAAACTCACTTTTACTTAAGGGAGATGCTGCAAGTGCTTTTGAAAGCAGCGATTGTAAAGAATCATACAACGCTGATCAGAGCAGTTGGCCTTATTTCGAGATGTACGATTCTTCGAATCTTACCAAACCGGGTAAAGATGGTAATGCAATTTACCTTTCGTCAACCAGTAAGGGTAGCTTCAAGTTCCATCTCGACGAGGATGCGGCAGGTCTTTATTTCATTAAAATCGAATACTACAACCCGCAGATAACGGTAGGCAGCGGTAAGAGTAGTATCAGTAGTATTGAGAGAAAGCTTTACATTGACGGAACGATTCCCTTTGACGAGGCGGGAAGCCTTAACATCAAAAAGTATTGGGAATTTGATAATCTCGTTGAGGAGGTTATCGAAGACGTAGATGCGGAAAATAGCTACGAGATAGAGTACGAGCTTGTTAAAGAAGATGGCAAACAGCTCTATTACAAGATTATAACCGACATCACCGACGGTAAGAAAACAGTTTCAAAGTATCTTATCGGTTCGGATATAAACGGAAACTCAATGGCTCCCGAGATGATTCAGACTTCTAATTGGTCTACATACTATTGCCAGGATTCCACGGGTTACTATCACGGATACTTCAATTTCTATTTCCTTGAAGGCGATCATACCATTACTCTTGAAGCGGAAAGAGAGCCGATGATTATTAAGTCTATCACTCTCGAACCCGTTTCCGAAGACGCACTTCCTTCCTACGAGGATGTTCTTAAGGATTATGCGGATAAGGGTTATACTTCACCCGAGGGCGGTGAAATTACGATACTTGAAGCTGAGTTCCCGGATTACGTTTCGGATTCTTCCGTTTATGCAACGAACGATAATTCCTCAGCAGCAACAAAGCCTATCAAATCATCTTCTCAGATCTATAACGTAATAGGCGAGAACAGCTATAATACTGTAGGTCAGTGGGCTGCGTATAAGTTTAAGGTAAACAAAACAGGTCTTTATAACATATCTATGAGATATAAGCAGAACGCTCTCCAGGGTATGTACATATGCCGTGCGATAAAGCTTTCCGGCGGTCAGTACGGCGATACGCCTACAGCTCCGTTTGCAGAAGCATACAACGCTCTGTTTGACTATGACAAGGAATGGCAGTCAAATCTTATAGGCGACCGTATTTTCTTTGACGAAGATGGAAACCGCGTTGATATTTCGAATTATACTGTAAATCAGGATGGCGAATACGTAGATAAAGACGGAAACGTTGTTGAGGTAGAGTCTAAGGATAGAAAGTTCGAGTTTTACTTTGAGGAAGGCGAGGAATATACGCTTTACGTAGAATGTTCTCTCGGATCTCTTAAGGAACTAATTCAGAGAGTAGAGAATTCTCTTGATTCTATCAACGAGTGTTATCTTAAGATACTTCAGCTTACAGGTAATGATCCTGACAAATACCGTGACTATAATTTCTTAGGTATTATGCCAGAGGTTCTTTACGAGCTTCTTGTTCAGGCGATTGAGCTTGAAGCTGTAAAGCAGCAGTTCGTCGTGCTCTGCGGAACTAACGGTTCGCATATCACAACGCTTCAAACGATAGCTATCCTTCTTGATAAGATGGGTTCTAATAACGGCGACGATATTGCTGCTAATATGGCAACGCTCAAATCGTATCTCGGTACACTTGGTACTTGGATAAACAGTTCCAAGACGAGCTCAATGCTGGTTGATGCTATAGCGATTTCGCCTGCGGTAGAGGACACGGATAAACATAAACCTTTCAGATCTGCCAAAGCAGGATTCTTCAAGTCTATCGGCTTTGAGATTGCTTCATTCTTCTACTCGTTCTTCACCGAGTATGATCAGATGGGACTTACGGTAATTCCCGATGAGAACTCAAAGAGCGTGGAGGTATGGCTTGCAACAGGACGCGACCAGTCTCAGATTTGGCGTACTATGATAGATGCAGAGCATAGCTTTACTGATTCTACCGGTGTTGCTGTAAACCTTAAGCTTGTTACAGCGGGAACGCTTCTTCCTTCGATTCTTTCAGGTAAGGGTCCCGACATATATATAGGACTTGGTTCAACGGACGTAATTAACTACGCAATTAGAGATGCCGTTCTTCCCATAGGCTTCTCGGATGAAAATTCTGTTAATTTAACTTCTGAACAAGAAATCTTTTCTTCCACTTATTATACATTTGAAGATAACGGAACTTATGTAACAACCTATAAAAATGCCGACGGTAAATATATCATAAAAGACACGAATGAGGAGTACACCGGAAATACCGATGATCCCACATTCGTTACGAACTCGTTCGAGGATGTAATTGGATATGATATATTTGATGAAAAGGCAGACGAAATGGACGGAAACTTTAGAAGAGCTGCGATGGATACGGTAACCCTCCTCGGAAAGACTTACGGTATTCCTCAGACGATGAGCTTTGCAATGATGTTCTACAGAATGGACGTTCTCGCTGAGCTTGAGGAGGAAGTTCCTGAATCTTGGGATGAGCTTCTTGCTATTCTACCGGTTCTTCAGACAAACAATATGTCTATCGGTGTAAACTACATATCTGCCATCGACTTTATGATTTATCAGAAGGGTGGCAATATGTGGAAGTATCCGGATGACCACGATTTCCAGGGCGCAAAGATAGACCTCGACTCTAACGTAGCGCTTGAAGCGTTTGACTTTGTATGCCGTCTTTACAGCGAGCATTCGTTCCCTGTATCGTACGACGCTGCAAACCGTTTCAGAACCGGTGAAATGCCTATCATAATCGGTGACTATGCGGGTATATACAACCAGCTCGTAGTTTATGCTACCGAGATTGCAGGACTTTGGGAGTTCACTTCGCTTCCCGGTTCTATAAATAAGACTACCGGTAAATTTGACTACAACTCTCTTGCAGGCGTTGGCGCAACGGTTCTTCTTCACGGTTGTGAAGATGTGCTTTCAGCTTGGCAGTTTATGCAGTGGCAGACCGGAGCTAAGGCTCAGGCTGATTATGGTAACAAGATGGTTGCACTTATTGGTCCTTCGGCAAAGTATGAGTCTGCTAACGTAAAGGCACTCAACGACCTATCTTGGACTGCAAGCGAAAAGAAAGCAATTCAGGAACAGATGGACAGACTTTATTCAATAGTTAACTATCCCGGATCTTACATCATTAACAGATATACAAAGTTTGCATTCCTTGCAGCTGTAAACGACGGTGAAAAAGCGGTTGACGCTCTTACCGGTTATATAGATGCTATCAATGCCGAGATTAAGCGTAAAAGAGAAGAGTTCAATCTTCCTGTAATTGACGCGGATCAGACATTGGAAGAGGCTAAGCAAGAGCTGCTGGAAGAAAGACAAAAGAATAAGTAAGGAGAAAATTTGATGTCACAGACTAATGCAGAGACAAAACGTCCGGTAAAACGTTCTGAAGTGTCGAAGCTTAGATGGACATGGGAAGAGATGAAGAACAATAAAACAGCATATTTTATGTTGGCTCCGTTCTTCCTTCTCTTCATCATATTCACTATTCTTCCCGTTTTCCTCTCAATGCTTCTGAGTCTTACCGACTTTAATATGTTGCAGATGCCTCACTGGATGGGTATCTCCAACTTTACGCGACTTTTCCTTGACGACGATATATTTATTCTTGCTTGTCAGAACACGTTAATATTCGCAGCGATAACGGGTCCGGTATCTTACCTTCTTTCGCTTCTTATTGCGTGGTTCATAAACGAGCTACCGCCCAAGATTCGTGCCGTAGTAACGCTTGTATTCTACGCGCCGTCTATCTCCGGACAGGTTTATCTTATTTGGAAAACGTTGTTCTCGTCCGACTCTTACGGATGGGTAAACGCAACGCTTATCGATCTCGGTGTTATATCCGAGCCGATACTTTGGTTTGAAAATGCGGAATACGTAATGCCGCTTTGTATAGTAGTTGCGCTTTGGACCTCGCTCGGTACTGCGTTCCTGTCGTTTATCGCAGGTTTCCAGACTATCGACCGTTCTATGTATGAGGCAGCAGCAGTTGACGGAATTAAGAACCGTTGGCAAGAGCTTTGGTATATTACGCTTCCCACGATGCGTCCTCAGCTGATGTTCGGTGCGGTTCTTGCGATTACCAACTCATTCGGTTTCGGAGCTGTTGTAAATGCTCTTTGCGGCTTCCCCTCGGTTGACTACGCAGCGCATACTATAATGCATCATTTGGATGACTACGGCGGACAGCGTTACGAGATCGGTTATGCTTCCGCGATTGCAGTCGTACTCTTTGTAATAATGTTTGCTTCCAATATTATTATAAAGAGAGCACTTTCGAAGGTAGGTGAGTAGTATGGCTAAAAAATTAAGAACAAGAGGACATAGAGTCGTACTTAACCGTTCTGCCGGCGGTGATACCGGAATTACCATAATACTCACACTTATGGGACTCTTTATGTTCCTTCCTATGTATTACGTAGTAATTCAGTCGTTGAAGCCTTTGGATGAGCTTTTTATGTTCCCACCAAAGTTCATCGTTATGAGACCTACACTTGAAAACTTTACCGACTTGTTCACCCTTATGGGAGATTCGTGGGTGCCCTTCTCAAGATATATCTTCAATACCGTATTCATTACAATTTGCGGTACTGTAGGTAACCTTATATTTGCATCTATGGCAGCTTACTCGTTGGCAAAGCTTCGTTTCCCGGGAAGAAATGCAATCTTCCAGATTATAGTAATGTCACTTATGTTCCACTCAACCGTTAACCAGGTAACGCACTTCATAATTCTTTCTGCGTTCGGATGGGTAGATACATATCTTTCCATAATTGTTCCTTCTATGGCAACGACTATAGGTCTTTACCTTATGAAACAGTTTATGGAAACGTCAGTTCCCGATACGGTTCTTGAGTCTGCAAGGCTTGACGGCGCAAGTGAGTTCCGCACGTATCTTGTAATTGCGATGCCTATGGTAAAGCCCGCGTGGCTTACACTTATTATCGAGTGCTTCAAGAATCTTTGGAACTCGGGTTCATCTATTTACATACATTCAGAAGAATTAAAAACGTTTAACTATGCAATTCAGCAGATCCTGACGGGTGGTATAGCTCGTTCGGGTGCAGGCGCTGCGGCGACCGTTGTAATGATGCTTGTTCCTATTTTAGTATTCGTACTTAACCAGAGCCAGATCATCGAAACAATGGGATCGTCGGGTATGAAGGATTAAGGAGGAATAATATGAAAAGCAGAATTTCAAAAATAATAATTCTTTCCTTAGTTCTTATAATGGTCTTCGGAGCGGTAAATGTATCGGCATTTGAATCTTACGATACGTATACTTACTCCATTGACGGAACACCGCTTAAATCTCCGGCAGCTTATACGCCCGTGAGAGAAGTATCGTATGATGATATGGATCTTGGAAGACTTGGTGTTACGGGAAAAGGCCTCAATCTCAGTGCTCCAACGGATATAGTGTCGGACAACGATGGAAATATCTATATAGTAGATAAGGACAACAACAGAATAGTTATCCTTAATAAGTACTATACTGCTAAAGCTATCATCAATACCTACGTAGACGATTACGGAAAAACGCAGACGTTTTCTTCACCGAACGGTATATACGTAACCGATCCCAGCGTTTCGGTTAATAAAGAAAAGCTTATATACGTATGCGATACTGATAATCAAAGAATTGTAGTATTTGATAAGAATTTCAATTATGTAAGAACTATCGTTAAGCCGGATTCGGCACTTGTTACCGATTTCAAGCTTGAAGCTGTTGCTGTTGATAAGTACGGCAGAATATTTGCAGTTTCCTCACAGCTTGACGAGGGTGTTATCGTAATGTCGAGCGAAGGTGATTTTACCGGATTCATAGGCGCGCAGAAGGTTGCTTACAGTGTGCTTGAAATGATCTGGAGAAACTTCCAGTCTCCTGAGCAGAGAAAAAATCAGGTAAAGAACATAGCGGTTGCTTATAACAACATTACCGTAGATGACGATGGATTTGTATATGTAACTAACAGTGAAATAGATCCTGATAAGCAGTATAAGGCTATCAGAAGCAAGTCCGCAAACGATTCCCCTGTTAAAAAGCTTAATTCAGCCGGAAACGAGATTATGAAGCGTAATGGATTTTTCGATCCCGGTGGAGAAGTAGCGGTTTCAACTATTTCGCGCAATAACGGAGTATCAAAAATCATAGACGTTGCTGTGGGACCGAACGGCTCGTGGACAATTCTTGATAACGATAAGGTTAACAGGGATGCCAGAATGAGAATGTTCACCTACGATCAGAATGGTAACCTTTTGTTTGCTTTTGGCGATAAAGGAGACCTTCTTGGTCAGGGACAGAACTTTACATCCATCACGTATCAGACAGTAGACGAGGTTACTTATCTTATTGCACTTGACCGTACGGCAACAAAGTTTACGGTTTATAAACCTACCGATTACTGTGATATAATTATGAGAGCTCTTGAAAATGAGAATAACCATAATTATTCGGAATCGATTAAGTATTGGAAAGAGGTTCTTACAAAGAATAATAACTTTGATTTAGCATATATCGGTATCGGTAAGGCACTTTACAATCAGGGCGATTTCGAGGGTGCAATGGAGATGCTCTCCAAAGCATACGAAACTAACCAATATTCTAAAGCATTTGCCGAAACGAGAAAGGATATTCTCGGAAAATGGCTCATTCCTTTACTTATAATCGTAATAGCTCTATGCGTAGGACTTGTTAAGTTCTTAGGTTGGGCTAAAAAGAAAAACAAAGCGACTTCTCTCAAAGTCGGCAGAAAGACTTACGTGGAGGAGCTTATATTCGTATTCCATCTTATCTTCCATCCGTTTGATGGTTTCTGGGATCTTAAGCATGAAAAGCGCGGATCCGTAAGAGGCGGATTTACAATTATGGGATTAACGATGCTTGCGTTCTTCTATCAGTCGATAGGCAGAGGCTACATCTTCAATCCTAAAGATACTTATTCAACTATATTCGTTCAGATTTTATCTATCGGAGTTCCGGTGCTTCTGTGGTGCGTTGGTAACTGGTGTCTTACAACGCTCTTTGAGGGTGAAGGCGGCTTTAAGGATATCTTTATCGCTACTACTTACTCGCTTGCTCCTTTAATTCCGCTTGTTATAGTATCCACAGTTCTGACAAACGTTCTTACCGCAACCGAAGGCTCTATGGTTAACCTTCTTGTAACAATAGGTTACGTTTGGGTTGCGTTCCTTCTGTTCTTCGGTATGCTTGTCACACATGATTACGCGCTTGGCAAGAACGTTTTGATAACTATCTGTACAATAGTTGCAATGGCGGTTATTATGTTTGTTGCTATACTCTTCTCGAGCCTTGTAATAAAGATGGTAACGTTTGTTATTGCGATTGTTAAAGAAATCGCTAACCGAGCGTAAATTGCAGGAGGTAAACAATATGAAATTTAATAGAATATTATCGTCTGCTTTGCTCATAGTGATGATTTTTTCAGCGTTTGCAACGGTATTTCCGTTTGTAGCCGAAGCAGCATATTCGGGCAGCAACAGTTCATCTGCTTCAAATACAGCGACCCAGATTAAAGAAATAGTGCAAAATTCTTATTCCGGAGATATTAGTTATGTTTCTGCTCAGCAGAAGCTTGACGCTGAAAAAGATTACCTTGACAGTGTAGAATGTGGTGATTATATAATCTACGTTAATAAGTACACGGGTTATCTTTATTACAAAAATAAGATTACGGGACAGATTTTGACCAGTAATCCTTATAACTACACAAAGAATAACGAATTAAACCAGGAAATGAGCAGCCAGGTAGTAATCGTTTATTCTGAAATTACTGTAGGGCAGGAAAAAAATCTTTATTCCACTACAGATGCAGCAGAGAGAGCTCAGATATCTACTGACTTTATAAAAAACGGTATAAGAGTAAATTATACTCTCGGTGATACTACTGCAAGATATCTTCTTCCCAGCGCAATGACAGCTTCTAAGTTTGAGGAAACTGTTCTCGAACCTATGCTTAATAAGCTTGCGGAACTGATGAGAGAATATTGCGGTGATGAGGATGGACAATTTAATATCTTCACAAGCTCAAAATACCGTGTTGAAGAAGATAAAAACAGCACGAACAAAGAAAACGTATATTATTATGGTTATCTTAATCTGCGTGTTGTAAGGCAATATCTTAACGACGTAAAGAATCAGTATAGAAGTATATATAAATCAAACGCTCCTGAGTATAAATCTCTATCTTCGGTAGAGAGCGATATTATGACTCTTTATGCAGCAGGTACTAACGGATATACTCTTAAGAACCTTGCTCAGTATGATGAGGATAGCCCGTCGTACAAGAATATGTTTGAGGCTTATTATAAAAATGAGAAATCGGAAATTATAAATACAAAAGAAGCAATCTACGTATTTTCTGAAAAAGCAACAAACAATACCAAATCAATAGCATCGGGTATCTTCAGAGATTATGCAACGGGTTATACGTTCGCTGATGTCCGAGAGGATGAAGAATACTGCGGTTGCTCGGATGAAACCGATCAGAAGCCCGTATTTAGATGTGCGGTTGAATATACGTTCAATGAGGACGGCAGCTTGTCGGTACGTCTTCCCGTAAGCTCAATATCCTTTGATGAGTCCGTATACAATCTTTCATACATTTCAGTGCTTCCTTACTTTGGCAGTGCTGATATAGATAAGGATGGATATATTTTCTTCCCCGACGGCAGCGGAACTATTGCTGAATTTTCAGATTTCTATGATAAGGATGCAGGATTTAATACCAACGCTAAGGTGACCGTAGACGTTTACGGTAAAGACTTCTGTTATTCAAATATAACCGGTGCACACCGTGAGCAGATTGCTATGCCTGTTTACGGAGTTGTTGGTGAAGAAACGGCAAATTCGTGCGGATTTGAAAAAGTAACTAACGGCTATTTTGCAATTCTTGAAGAAGGTATGTCGCTTGCAAGCTTCTCGTTTGAAATAGACGTTACGACTAAGCTCGCAAATGTATATACTATGTGCAAACCTTATCCCTCAGATATTTACGATCTTTCCGAAACTCTTTCTGTGGGTGGTGCAGGTCATTATACAATAGTTGCAGAAGATAAGTTTAACGGATCATACGTAACAAGATACACAATGCTTACCGATAAAAAGGTAGCAGAGAAAAAAGCGTCCGAATTGGGAGCCATATATGAATCCTCCTACGTAGGAATGGCAAATTATTACCGCGATTATCTTTACGAGAACGGTGTTCTCAGCGAGATGGAAAATGTAAGAGAAAATCTTCCTCTTTATATAGAAGCTCTCGGCTCTATGGAAATAGTTAAGAAGGTTCTCTCATTCCCGGTAACTCAGAAAATACCGCTTACCGAGTTTGATGACATTGCTGAAATGTATAATCAGCTTCGCGATTCTGTTACGGTTCTTAATGATCTTGTAACAGAGAACAAAGCTCTTGCAGCTGCTCTTGAAGATGAAATAGAAGCTCTTGAAGCAGCTAAAGAGAACGGGGAAATCACTGAGGCTGAAGCTGTTTCTCAGATTGCCGGCAAGGAAGCACTCAAAGCAGAGTACGAAGCTCTTGCTGCAGAGTATGAGAAGTGGGCAAAGGACTTCAAGATTGACAATATCAATTTCCGTTTAACCGGATTCGGCCACGGTGGTCTTTACAGCACTTATCCTACAAAGCTCAAATGGAACAGAGCTTGCGGTGGAAAGCGTGATTTCAAAAATCTTCTTAAGCAGGTAGATGCAGCTAAAGATGCAGGAGAGAACTTCGGTGTATATCCCGAATTTGATTTTGCATATATCGGCTACACTGCAATGTTTGACGGTGTCTCCAAGCGTGTAAACGCTTCGAAGATGATAGATAACCGTTATGCTTCAAAGCAGGTTTATGATGCTGTATCCCGTGAGTATGTAAGTTACTTTACTCTTGTAGTAAATACTGAGACCCTCGAGGATTTGTATAACAAGTTCTCTAAGAAATATTCAAAGTACAATATTTCATCAATTTCAGTATCTACATTAGGATCCGATCTTAACTCAAACTTTGACGAGGACGCTCCCGTTCTTCGTGATAAGTCTCAGGCTTACGTTGAAAGTGTACTTAATAAAATGTCCAACGATGATGGATACGAAATAATGCTGGACATTGGTAATTCGTATACTCTCAAATATGCGTCGCATATCCTTAATACAAATATCGACTCCAGCCATTTTAGATACTCATCATATCCCGTACCTTTTACCGGAATGGTTCTTCACGGTGCCGTTAACTATGCAGGTTCGCCCATCAACTATTCAGGTATTCCGGACTATGATCTACTTCGTGCTATTGAATCTGGTGCATCGCTTTATTATATTCTTTGCTACCAGAATTCAAATTATATGAAGGAAGATGAGCTTCTTAACGATTATTACGGTATCGATTATACAAACTGGTATGAAAATATCGTAAAAACTTACGCAGAGCTCAACTATGCAATCGGATCTCTCCAGGGTTATAAGATTGTGGATCACAAAATATTAATAGGCGAGCGTGTAATCGAGCCCGATGAGGAAAAGGCAAATACTATAACGCTTATGAAAGAGATTACCGAAATGCTCGACAGTAAATTCCTTCTTATGAAAGATATTGAGCTTGAAAAGCTCGCTGGAGAGCCTTACGGAACTTATCTTAATATTACCGTAGACAGCGGTTCGTTTATCTCAGGATTTGAAAAATTACTTAACGTTACAGAAGTAGAAATCAATTCATATGAGGTAGAACCAGGTCTTACTTTTAAAGATTGCATTAATAATATTATCGAGAAGCATACCGTCGTTAATAATAAACCGTCAGATGCAACTATAGCTCATACGGTAGAAGTTGATTATGATAAGTTCTTCGGTGATGTTGGCGGAGCTTTAAACAACGGTGTAAGAGAGGATACGTTAGACGATTATGTCTCTGTGCATTCCTTCATTACCGATTCGCTCGCAACGGATGAAGACTATGTATATACAGATTTCACGAGCGATAGAGATATAGTTCTTGTAACTTATCAGAACTCTGACGGCGATACCGTTCAGTTCCTTCTTAACTATAACATTTACAGTATTGAAGTTAATCTTGACGGAAGCAAGACTATCACGTTGCCGAAATACGGTTACAAAAAAATATAAGGAGGTAACAAAATGAGTGATAATATTAATCAGGTTTCAGTAGAAGAGCACGTTGCTCCTGCAACTATATCTGCTTCTGAACTCGGATCTAACGGCCTCCTTAAAAAGAGAAAAAAGGTATCTCTTGATGCGAGAAAGGCCCGCGCAGGATATATGTTCGTGTTGCCTTTTATCTTAGGTATAGTGCTTATTTATATACCTATACTTCTCGATTCTATATGGTTTAGCTTGACCGAACGAGATTTTTCAACTCCCGGTAAGATTACGTATGAGTTCGTGTGGTTTAAGTATTACATAGAGGCATTTACCATTAACCCGAATTTCGTTTCCAATCTTATTTCAGGTATTCAGCAGTTGATTTTCGAGGTTCCTGCGGTCATTATATTCTCATTATTTATAGCCGTTGTACTTAACCAGAAGATGCTTGGACGTGCAGCGTTCCGTGCAATATTCTTCTTACCCGTTATAGTATCTACAGGTATAATGGAAACTATAAACGCATCTGATATTATGTCCGGTCAGGCACAGTCTGGAATTGACGACGGATCTGGCGGTGGTGCAAGTGAAATTATTTCGGTGCTTGATATGCAGCAACTTTTCTCAAGCATGAAGATTGGAGGAGAGTTAGTTACATACGTCGTAAGAATTGTAAATAACGTGTATAACATTATAAACTACTCCGGTGTACAGATGCTTATATTTCTTGCGGGCTTGCAGTCGATATCGCCATCTATTTATGAGGCGTGCCGTATTGACGGTGCAACAGGCTGGGAGACTTTCTGGAAGGTAACTTTCCCGATGATTTCTCCCATGATCTTGGTTAATACCGTATATACAATTATCGACGCATTCACCAGAACCCAGAACCCTATGATAAGATATATCAATACAGTAACAGATCCGTCAAGCTCGACAGCAATGTCTTGGACTTACTTCATCATTATTATGCTTATTATAGCTGCTGTTGCTGGAATTGCATCTACGTTTATATTCTATCAGAGAAGGGATTAAGGAGGTAGCAACATGGCAACAATTACAAAAGAAACAAAAAAATCAATACATGTTGACTACGAGGGTAAGTTAACTTTCAAAGAGCGAATGATGAGCAAACTGAAAACTGCTAATACTTGGATCAGAGTTATTATCAACATTTTCAGGTTTATTCTGATGCTCGGCGTATCATTTGTTATCCTTTATCCTTTCTTCTCAAGAATTGCAGGATCATTTATGTCCAAGGAAGACGTAGTTGACTCTACTGTCGCACTTATTCCTAAAAACTTCACGCTTGATATATACAAGTATATAATAGTTGAGAATCATTACTTTGAAACACTTTGGAACACATTGCTCATTTCTTTAATGTGTGCAATTTTACAGACTTTGATTTCATGTCTTATAGGCTACGGTCTTGCAAAGTTCAAGTTCAAAGGTAATAATATTATAATGGCGATAGTTGTAATTACGATGGTTATTCCTCATAATACTCTTACTATCGCTATGAGACAGCACTTTACCGGATTTGATTTCTTTGCAGTTAAGGCTTGGGGATTACCCGGTCCTATAGAGCTTTTGTTCAATAAGACACCGGAATTAGTTAATTCTCCTATGCCCTTATTCATTCTCTCTATTACAGGTCTTGCCTTTAAAAACGGTCTGTATATTTACCTAATGAGACAGTTCTTTAAGGGCGTTCCCGATGAACTTGAAGAATCGGCGTACGTTGACGGCTCGGGAGTTTTCCGCACGTTCTTCCAAATAATTCTCCCTCTCTCTGTACCGATGATGATTACAGTATTCCTGTTCTCATTCTCGTGGCAGTGGACTGATGAATTCTATTCCGGACTGTTCTGGTCGCAGGGCTCTGACTTCTACTTGATGTCTGATATTTATGCTAAGCCCCCCGCATCTCTTGCAAAATTCAAGGATTATGCAGGTTGGTCGCTGTATAAGAACGTAATTCAGAATACAGCTGGTATGCTTATTATAATGCCTCTTATCATTCTTTACCTCTTCTGCCAGAAGTATTTGGTTCAGGGTATTGAGCGTTCGGGACTTGTAGGATAATAGGTAAAAGGACTTTATAAAAAAACAAACTAAAAAACATTTTTCTTCCGCCTTGCAGAATGAAGCTTTGCAAGGCGGAATTTTTAATAATATTATTAAATTACAAATATTTTTTAGTAAAACATTTCTTGAATTTTGTATTATAAATAGATTACTAATGCCATTTGTTGTGCAAAGTAAACAAAAGCCTTTTTTATATACGCACCGTATTGTGCAATATATGTAGGCAATTCGAATGTATTCAAAAAACAACATAGGGTATGAAAAAATTTCATACCCAAAACTATTGACAAATCAATAAAAAAGGTCTATAATAGGAGCATCTTTTAAAGGGGAGGAAACAGAGATGGCAAACGTTTTCGCAAAGAATGATTGTATGAATAATTCTTCATATATGTCTTATGCCGAAACTATGTCTTCTTCGTCTGCCCTCTCGAATTGCGGAATTGCTCGCTTTGCGCTTGCGATATCCGCCTTTTCTATTTTTATAGGACGAATTATAGGGCAGGTTATTTTATCCCGAATTATTAAGATTAATTTAGATTTTCGAATATAAGCTTAAAGCAAGTCTACCTATTATATCATAATAAGTAATTTCTTTAGCATACTATTCGAAAGTATGCTATTTTTATTTATTGATTTTTATGTGAAAATAAAATAAAATAAAAAATTAAGGAGAACCCCAAAAATGAAAAGAAATGTATTCAAAAAGGTTGTAGCATCAGTTATGGCTGTTGCAACAATGTTAGCAGCGTGCTTCGCACTTACATCGTGCGGAGACAAGACCTTCGAAAAGAACGCTTTTAAAATAGGCGCTACAGGACCCCTCACCGGAGATAATGCTTCTTACGGTATTTCGGTTCAGAACGGTGCAAAGCTTGCAGTTAAGCATCTCAACGAGAAGGACGGTGTTAAGTTCTCGTTCGCAATGCTTGATGACCAGTGCGATCCCGTTGCTGCAGGCGCAAACTACGATACTCTTATGGACGCAGGAATGCAGATGTCTCTTAGCGGAGTTACCTCCGGTGCGGCAGAAGCTTTTGCAACTAAAGCAAACGTAGATAAGCTCTTCTCGATGTCTCCCTCCGCTTCGGCAGATCCAGTAATCGCAAATAAAGATTATTCCTTCCGCCTTTGCTTCGGTGATCCTGACCAGGGTAAGCTTGGCGCGCAGACTATTAAGGCCGCGATCGATGCAGGTACCTATACGAAAGTAGGTGCTATGTACGATACTTCGGACTCTTATTCAGACGGTCTTTATCAGGCATTCAAGGCTGAAATGAGCGTTCTTGGTGTTAATTATATCGAAGCTAAATTCGATAAGGATAACAAGACCGAGTTTGGTTCTCAGGTAACGGCACTTAAGGATTGCGATGTAATCTTTATGCCTTTCTATTACACCGAAGCATCTCTGTTCATAAAGCAGGCTGTTGCAGCAGGTTCTGATGCGGTATTCTTCGGTTGTGACGGATTTGACGGTGTTGCAGAGCTCATTACCGAAGTTGAAAACAAGGTTATGTATATAACTCCCTTCGATGTTAAGAGCACTGAGACTGCAGTTGTTGACTTTGTAGCTGCATACGAGGCAGAGTACGGTTCTAAGCCCGACCAGTTCGCAGCAGACGCTTATGACGTTGTTATGGCAATGGCTAATGCTCTTGATGTTGCAGGTGTTACCGATACCGATGCGACTGTAGAGGAGATTTCCGAAGCTCTTATCGCAACTATGACCTCCGATTCATTCTCTTACGACGGTCTCACCGGTAACGGAATGAAGTGGACTAAAGACGGTAAGTGCGTAAAAGAAGCTAAGATCGTTGAATTATAATTAACTTTTGAACTCGTGCGGCTATGTCGCACGAGTCAAACTTGTATTTTAGGACGTGTTTAAAAATGCTAACGATTCAAACATTTGTTTGCAAAAACGTATTTTAAAACACACATTTTCACAAGAAAGGTATTTGTAATGTTAGCCACGTTAATTGACGGACTCAGTCTAGGTGCTATATACGCACTTATTGCCCTGGGTTACACTATGGTATACGGAATCGCAAAAATGCTTAATTTTGCGCACGGTGATATAATCATGGTTGGTGCATACAGCATTTTTACCGCGCTTCTGATAGGCGGGGGTGCAGCAATTAAAATCGTTGCTGTGCTTTTAGCGGTTGTCGTATGTACAGTGCTTGGTATTTTTGTAGAACGATTTGCGTATAGACCTTTGAGAGGCGCCTCTCCTTTGGCAGTTCTGATAACCGCTATCGGTGTAAGTTATCTTTTACAGGGTATAGCTCAGCTTATTTTTGGTGCAAAATCTCAGCCTGTAAACTTCAGTATTACAGGTCATTTTGCCGGAATTAAGTATTCTACCATTATAACACTCGTAGTGGGTACTTTAATAATGGTTGGCTTGACGCTTTTCGTTAAGTATACCAGTACTGGTAGAGCAATGATAGCAGTATCTGAGGACCGAGCTGCAGCGCAGCTTATGGGTGTAAACGTTAATGCAATTATTGCAATAACATTCGCTATCGGATCGGCGCTTGCGGCGTGTGCAAGTATTTTCTATCTTATGCAGATTCCCGCAACCTCACCCACCCTTGGCTCAATGCCGGGTATAAAAGCATTTACGGCGGCGGTAATCGGTGGAATAGGATCTATTCCCGGAGCAATGATAGGTGGAATTTTCCTTGGCATTGTTGAGAAAATATGCTTAAGTATACCGGCAGTAGCATCTTATACAACGGCAATAGAATTCAGCATTCTTATCATAATTCTTCTCGTAAAGCCTACTGGACTTCTCGGTAAAAAGCGCAGAGAAAAGGTTTAAGGAGGGAATATATGTTAAGTTATTTCAATGATATAAAAAAGAGCTTTAAGCTTAAACACTATATAAACTATATAGTAATAGGCTCTGTTCTTTTGCTCTTTACAACCTTGTATTATATAGGAGCACTTAACCGCTCCACACCCAGTCTTTTGACGGAAATAGGATACAGCATTATTCTTGCGGTATCACTTAACCTTGTTGTTGGATTTCTTGGAGAACTTTCTCTCGGGCACGCAGGATTTATGTGTATCGGAGCTTTTCTTGGAACGTTTATAGGAAATCTTCTTGTAGATTCCGGATGCCCTGTATATCTTGCAATGATCGTATCTCTTATAGTTGGAGGATGCGTAGCAGCGTTGTTTGGATTCGTTGTAGGTATTCCTGCATTAAGACTTAGAGGTGACTATCTTGCAATCGTAACCTTGGCATTTGGTGAAATTGTAGGTAATATATGTAAGAACCTTCCGTTCTTCGGTGGAGCAAAGGGACTTGAGTCTCACGGATTTTCAAAAATTATTGCAACTGCAAGAAACGGAAAAGGCTTCCCGCTTTTCATTATCACGTTTATAATTCTTCTTTTGATGCTTGCAGTAGTGCAGAATCTTATTCGTTCTAAGCACGGCCGTGCTATAACGGCAATCAGAGATAACGAGATTGCTGCGAAATCTATGGGTGTAAACGTAACGGCATACAAGCTTCTTGCGTTCATAGTATCGGCATTCTTCGCAGGAATGGCAGGCGTTATTTACGGATTTAATACTACTCCAATACTCTATGGCAATTTCTCTTACAATTATTCTATAGAAATTCTTGTAATGGTAGTTCTCGGCGGTATGGGAAGCATCAACGGTTCTATAATTGCCGCAACTCTTATAGTATTTGTAAACAACTTCTTGACTTCTCAGTTTGGCGGAGAAATGGCAGCGATAAAAACGCTGGTTTATGCGCTTATTCTCATTGTTGTTGTAATTTACAAGAATGCTCCCAATCTTAAAAAGTACAGAGACAAATTCTCGTTCAGAGTGCTTGTAGAGCTTATTCGCACCAAGCTCGGAAAGAAGAAGGATGTGTCTCACGTTGCAGACGACTTGGGCGAATGGGATGTTATTCCTACTAAGATAAAGACAGACGAGGTTCTTTCCACAGATTTTGTATTAATGACGTTTGATCCTGATAAGCCCGATAAGAATGGAGGAAAAGAAGATGAGTAATTATGTTCTTGAGACAAAAAACCTCGGAATTTCCTTTGGAGGACTTAAGGCAGCGCAAAACGTAAATCTTAAGATAATAAAAAATGAAATATACGGACTTATAGGTCCCAACGGAGCAGGAAAAACAACTGTTTTCAATATGTTAACGGGAGTTTATCTTCCCACTACGGGGACGTTTTATCTTGACGGCGAGGAGCTTCGCGGCTTAAGCCAAGAGACTATAAACCACAAGGGAATTGCAAGAACATTCCAGAATATAAGACTGTTCAATAATATGACGGTTGTCAGAAACGTAATGGTTGCATTGCATAACAGACCCGAATTCAAATGCAATTTCTTTGAGAGTATGCTTAGACTTCCGAAGCATTTTAAGGTTGAACGTGAAATGAGAGAAGCCGCTAAAAAGATACTCGATATTTTCGGACTTCTTGATGAAAGAAATAATCTTGCTTGCAATCTTCCTTACGGAAAGCAGAGAAAGCTTGAAATTGCAAGAGCTCTTGCAACCAATCCTAAGCTTTTACTTCTTGATGAGCCTGCGGCCGGTATGAATCCGCAGGAAACCTCAGAGCTTATGGATACGATAAGATACGTCAGAGATAACTTCGATATGACGATACTTCTTATTGAGCACGATATGAGTCTCGTTTCAGGAATTTGCGATAGAGCAACGGTTCTTAATTTCGGACAGGTTCTTGCGGAGGGAAATGTTGAAGACGTACTCAACAATCCCGAGGTAATAAGAGCTTATTTAGGAGATGACTGATATGGCATTACTTGAAGTAAAAAATCTTGAAATCAGTTACGGACTTATAAAAGCGGTAAAGGGAGTCTCCTTTGAAGTTAATGAGGGAGAGATAGTTTCCCTTATAGGAGCGAACGGAGCAGGTAAAACGACGATTATGCACGCTCTTAACTGCATTATACCGAAGGCGGGCGGAAGTGTTATTTTTAAAGGTAACGATATCACCCACCTTCCTGCACATAAACTTGTAAGTATGGGTATGGCGCAGGTGCCTGAGGGAAGGCGTATTTTCCAGGAGCTTACCGTTCTAGAGAATCTCCAGCTTGGATATTTCACCAAGAAAAACAAGGAAGAATACCAAGCGAAGCTTGAGGAAATGTATTCTCATTTCCCAATATTAAAGGAGCGTTCAAAGCAGATTGCAGGTACTCTGTCGGGCGGTGAGCAGCAAATGCTCGCTATGAGCCGTGCGCTTATGTCAAGCCCGTCACTCTTGCTTCTTGACGAGCCCAGTATGGGACTTTCTCCGCTTTACGTTAATACGATCTTCGATATGATAAAGAAGGTAAACGAGGCGGGAACTACGGTTCTTCTCGTTGAGCAGAATGCAAAAAAAGCGCTCTCGATTGCTGATAGAGCGTACGTTCTTGATCTTGGTAAAATGACCAAGGAAGGAACCGGAGCTGAGCTTCTCGCAGACGATGCAGTAAAACGCGCATACCTTGGCGGTTAATTAAAGCTTCTAATTTAACGAAAAAACATCACTAACAGAAAAAAGAGAGGACCTTTCGGCTTGTGCAAAACCGATTTGTTCTCTCTTTCTGTTTGTTATAAGTGTTTGGGCTTAGCCCATAAAGCATTTGACTAGTCAAATGCGATGCTCGCAGTTAGCGACGTCTTCAAATTCTCCGCTCAGAACATCACCTATTTGTAGGAGGTTTTTGTTTATATATATATTAAACAAATAGATAATTGTAAATATCCGTCTTGATAAAAACCTTTATTTACAAAATGGGCGTTTTGTCATTATAGCTTTTCTGCTATATTATAAATCAAGGACTCGGTCTTTGTCCAGCCGAGGCAAGGATCTGTTATTGATTTACCGTAAATTTCGTTCGATGAAATTTCCTGGTATCCGTCTTCTATATAGCTTTCAATCATAAGACCTTTAACAAATGTTTTGATTTCAGAATTGCTAGTACGGATTTCTATTATCTTTTTTGCGATTTCCGGTTGCATAAGGAACGATTTTCCGGAATTGGCATGATTTGTGTCAATTATGCAAGCAGGATTTTTGAGCTCTGCATTTGAATAAAGCATAGTGAGATTAAGAATATCATCATAAGTATAGTTGGGGTGCGAAGTTCCATCCATATCCGTATATCCGCGTAATATTGCGTGGGCAAAAGGATTTCCCGTGCTCTTAACTTCCCATCCACGATAGCAGAAAATATGACTGTTTTGTGCAGCTTTTATGGAGTTTATCATAACAGGAAGATTTCCTGATGTTGGATTTTTCATACCGACAGGAATATCAAGTCCGCTCGCTGTAAGCCTATGCTGCTGATTTTCAACGGAGCGTGCGCCGACTGTAATATAAGCAACGAGGTCTGAAATATATCTGTGGTTTTCGGGATAAAGCATCTCATCAGCGCAGCCAAAGCCCGTTTCCTCAATAGCACGCATATGGAGCTTCCGGGTTGCAACGATACCCTTGAGAATATCGGGATCGGCATTTGGATTAGGCTGATGCAGCATACCTTTATATCCTTCTCCCGTAGTCCTGGGTTTATTTGTATATATTCTAGGAACAATAAGTATTTTATCCTTAACCTTTTCCGAAACCTCGCGAAGTCTGTAGAGATAATCTAATACGGCATCTTCTCTATCTGCAGAGCAAGGACCGATAATGAGAATAAACTTATCGCTTCTTCCGGAAAAAATATTTTTAAGCGTATTGATGGTTCTTTCTCTCGCCGTTTTCACCTCAATTCCGGCGGGGAAATGCTCCTTTATTTCCATTGGTATAGGGAGCTTACGGTAGAATTGCATATTCATATAATATGCTCCTTCTCAGATTGGTTTCTAATAAGTGTAAGATTTAAATTATTCGTGCAGAGTTACTGATATTCCGAGTTTTTTTATGTCTTCAAAAAAATCAGGATAGCTTTTTGTAACCGATTCAGCATCCGTTATGCTGCCGCCGAATACTGAGAGAAGTACAGAAAGAGCCATTACTATTCTGTGATCGTTATGTCCAAAGAGTATTTCTTTCGGTGAATGCAGCATTGATTTGTTTATAATAACAAAGTTGTTGCCGATATCAATATCAGTACCGAATTTTCTGAGTTCTTCTGCCATAGCTGAGGCTCTGTCGCTTTCTTTTACCTTTAGTCGTGACGTTCCGACAAATTCCGCACCGTTTAAATACGCAGAAAGCGTAAAAAGTATAGGTGCGAGGTCGGGGCAGTTTTCAACATTTATTTTAGGCGTACCGCCTTTAATTTGCGAATAAAAATCTCTGTAAACACGGTCTGACTGAAGGGAATTATCTGCAAGTCCAAGTACTTTTACGTTTGATCCGATAAGATTAAACGCATCGAGAAATGACGCGCTTGAGTAATCTCCCTCTACGGTAAATTCACCCGAAATATAATTTTGGTTTCCGGGTATTTTTATAGAAAAAACGTCTTCGAAATATACGTTTATTCCAAACTTTTTAAGAGTATCGATAGTGAGGTTTACGTAAGGTGTGCTTTCAAACGGAGGAAGAATTTTTATCGTACTATCACCGTTGAGCAAAGGAAGCGCGAGGAGCAACCCGGTAATAAACTGACTGCTTACGTTTCCTTTGACAACGTACTCGCCCGGTAAAAGAGGACCGCAAACCGTGATTTTCTCGTTATCCTTAGTCAGCGACATTCCTTTTTCGGAAAATATTTCCTCGTATATATCAAGAGGTCTTTCGGATAAACGCGCGCCTAAATTTATAGTAACAGGATTACCTGAAAGTGCTGCAATAGGAATTATAAATCTTAAAGTGCTTGCACTTTCACGGCAAAAAATACTACCGTTTTGAATGGCTTTTTTCATATCGCAACCGGTGACGATGCAGTCGCTGCCGTTAGCTTTGATTTTTGCTCCGAGAGAAGTAAGCGCATCCATCGTAGCAAGCACGTCCTGCGATTTTGTTACGTTTTTTATAACGCTTGTCCCGCCTGACAAAGCAGCAGCAATAAGAAGTCTGTGCGCAATGCTTTTTGATGTGGGAACGGTTACTTTTCCGAAAGCGGTGCTTCTCTTTATTTCGGCTATCACTTTTTGCCTCCTATAAGCAGGTCGCACGCTTCAATGTATCCCAAAAGTCCTTTGCCGGTTATAGTTGCAACGCAAGCCTGTCTTATATAGCTCTTTTGCCTGAAATCTTCTCTTTTTCCAATATCCGATATATGAACCTCGACGCAGGGCAGACCAACTGCAAGAACAGCATCAAGCAATGCAATACTCGTATGTGTATATGCGCCGGGATTTATAACTATACCGTCAGCTCCGCAAAAATAAGCTTCTTGTATTTTATCGACAAGGTTCCCCTCGTGGTTGGATTGATAAAAAACAGTCTCAACATCTAACTTTTTGCAATGTTCATAAACTTTACTGCAAAGAGTATCATAATTATCCGAGCCGTATTTATCAATCTCGCGTATTCCGAGCATATTGAGATTAGGTCCGTTAATAATGTAAAGCTTCATATTTTCTCCAGAAAAAAGTGAATATATTTATTTTGTTATCTTATGAATTCTTTTATAATTTCATTTGCTACCGAATCGGGTGTGCCGTCCGCCTTAATGGTATAATCAGAATACTTTTTATAAAAGCTGTACCGTTCGTTAAATATTTTTTCGATAGCTTGTCTGCTAAAAGCTGTAGGTCTGTCGCAGGTAGGTATGAGTTTATCTATAGATCGGTCTAAGAAGTATATTTTACCGTTTTCAGAAAGAGCTTTTACATTATCCGGATTTAAAATCACACCGCCTCCGCAGGCAATAACAGCAGAGTTGTATTTTGATGCAAGCTTAACCGCCTCAGTCTCAAACCTGCGAAATTCCGATTCTCCGTTTCCTGCAAAGATTTCGGTTGCTTTTTTGCCGGTATTTTCAAATATAACGCTATCTGTGTCAATTAGTATGCGGTTGAGCTTTTTTGCAAGAATTTTGCCAACGGTCGTCTTACCGGACGTTGGCATACCTATAAGTACGATATTTTGCTTTTGCCTTACGATTTTAGAAAAAACGTCATCTAAGAGACTGTCATTATAAGTAGTATCAAGAAATATTTGAGATGCCTTTACACCCTGTGCGGCGAGCATATAAAGCCCGCCCTCTGCGGCAATTCCGCGTTCTTTAGCATCGAGAATAAGAGGCGTATTTATAGGGTTGTAAATCGCATCAATTACACCGGAGAGTTTATAAAATTTTGATAAATCTATCGGCTTTTCAAAAATATCAGGATACATTCCTACAGGAGTTGTATTGATGATTATTTCGGAATCGGTGTGAAATTTGTAAACATCTATATACGAAACGGCATCTTTTTTTGGAGTTCGTGATGCTTTTAATACTTCTTTTGCACCATAGTATGAAGCAACAGCATAAGCGGTTTTTGAAGTTCCGCCCGTACCTAAAATTAAAACCTTTTTTCCTTGGAAATCAATTTTGGCGTGACGCGCCAAAGCACTCATTCCGAAAAAATCGGTATTATATCCGTAGAGCTTTCCATTTTTATTTACTATGGTGTTTACCGCACCGATAAGATTTGCGCCTTCATCAATGTGTGAAAGGTAGGGAATTACGGTTTCTTTATATGGAATAGTAACGTTTATAGCAAGGAAATCGCCTTTTTTTAAAAACTGTTCGACTTCATATTTTTTTAATTCGCGCAGCTCATAATCGTAATTTGCAATCAGACCGTGTATTTCTTTTGAAAAGCTGTGCGCAAGATGCTCTCCAATGCAACCGTATCTCATTTTAAGTACCCCTTAGGAAAAAGTCCGTGCCATAGCGTGTAACTAAAATATCAGCGAGAACTATAGCTGTAACAGCATCGACGACAGCCCTCACTCTATGAATTATTGCCGGATCGTGCCTGCCAGTGATAGAAATAAGCGCGCCTGCTTTGGTTTTAAGATTTACAGTATTTTGAGGTATCGAAATGGACGGTGTAGGCTTTACGGCAGTTCTGAATACAATCGGCATACCTGTAGTGATTCCGCCGAGAATTCCGCCGTTTGAATTTTTTGCAGTAACGAATTCGTGGTTTTCAGAGTTGTAAGCAAACGGGTCGTTTGCTTCGCTTCCGAGCATATCGCTGAATGCAAATCCATCTCCGAATTCTATACCCTTAATGGCAGGTATAGAGAATATAGCGTGTGCGAGTAGGCCCTCAACCGTGTCAAACCACGGCTCTCCGTTTCCTGCGGATATGCCTATAACCGCAGTTTCAAGAATTCCACCGACGCTATCGCCTTTATCTTTCGCGAGAAGAATTTCATTTTTCATTCGCTCTGCGCGTTCCGATGAAAGAGCAGGGAAAATGCTGTTATCAAGTAATTCTATATCTTCTTTGAGATTTTTAAAATTTCTATCCGAAGCTCCGTGAAGCTCTTTAATATGAGTGCCTATCATTATACCCATATCCGATAGCGCGCTTCTTATTATAGCTCCTGCGGCAACGAGAGGAGCTGTAAGTCTTCCCGAAAAATGCCCTCCGCCTCGCTTATCCTGAAAACCGTGATATTTCATCTCAGCGGTATAATCGGCGTGAGAAGGGCGAGGAGTATCTTCAAGATATGAATATTCGCAGCTTTTTTGAGCTGTATTTCTTATTATGAGAGATAATGGAGTTCCTTCGGTTAACATATCATTTACACCGGAGAGAAACTCAACCTTATCCGTTTCGCGTCTTTCGGTTGATAAGTTGGCATCACCCGCTCTTTGCATAAGACAGTGATTGATATAATCCATATCAATCTTTATGCCTGGTGCAAGTCCGTCTATAACGCATCCGATCCCAGGACCGTGGCTTTCTCCGAAAAGTGTAACGGTAAGATTATTTCCAAAAGTATTTTTCATATTTTATACCTCTACCGTGTTCTTTATAATTTCATAAAGCTTCGGGAGTTCGATACTTTCAATCCTGGCAATTCCCGGTTCATCTACAAAAATTGCATCTATAGAAGTCCCGTCGCCCTTTTTGTCGTGCTTAATGTAAGAGAATATCTTATCGGGATTTCCTCTATATTGTGTGGGGAGTCCGAGCCTTGAAAGAAGATTTTTCAATCTTATGCGTAACTTTGGAGAGCACATTGGTATCATACCTAGAGCGATGCATTCTCCGTGGTTAAAACCGCCCATTGCTTCAATACCGTGTCCTATTGTATGTCCAAAATTAAGAATTTTGCGAATTCCGCGCTCTCGTTCATCTCTTTCAACAACACTTTTCTTTATAAGCAAAGCGCTATATATAATTTCGGGCATATCATTTTCTGAAATTTCGTTTTCTAGCTTAAAGAAAAGATTAGGATTTGATGTGAGAGACATCTTTATGACCTCGGCAAGTCCCGCGGAAACGTGACGCTTGTCCAGAGTAGAAAGCACACCTGTATCAATAATAACGGCTCTGGGCTGATGAAAAGCGCCCAAAATATTTTTAACACCTTCAAAATTTACAGCGCACTTCCCGCCGATAGAAGAATCTACCTGAGATAAAAGTGTCGTTGGTATATTGTAAAAATCTATCCCGCGCAGATACGTTGCAGCAACAAATGCGGCAACATCACCAACAATGCCGCCCCCTACCGCAATGATTGCATCGGTTCGTTTCAGACCGAATGACAGTAATTGCTGAGATATATAGCTGTATGTATCCAAAGTTTTATTTTCTTCCCCTTCGGGAAAAGTTATGATTATGGACTTGTCGCATAGGGTGGCAATAGCTTCTGGATACTCTTTTGGTACACCGGAGTCGGTAATAATAGCAACGCGACGGGATAAATTCAAGTATTTATCTGCTGAGGCGAGTATATTTGTGCCTATTGTTATGTCATAGCTTCTTTCGGCTAAATCCACCGTGATTTTTTTAAAAATGCACATTTTATTTATTCCCCCCTTTTTTCTTGTAGTTAGCAGTTAAACTTTGGTTCTAGGAATTTATAACAACCGCTTCTTACTTAATCTTGTCAATCAAACGTCAGAGTTTAAGCGTGATATAACTGAATTTTGATATTTTTTTGAAATATCCATTACACTTTCTAAGAATTTCTCATAATAGTCAGCGAGGGACGGATCGTCAAACATTCTTAAATTTTTATCAATTATTTCAGCTTCTCTTTTTTCATCAAGGACGGGAAGCCTGTGAGACTTTTTATATTCTGCAATTTCGTATGCGAGCTTCATTCTTTTAAGAAAAAGAGCTCTCATATCGTCGTCAATTCTGTTTATATCAAGTCTTATATCACAAATATCTCTCATTTGAAATTCCTCTTGCTTTTAAGATCTACCGTAAACGAGAAAATCTTTTATAGTCTAGGGTATTTTGAATAACGTCGTGCGCGCAAAATATAATCTTATAGATTAGTATACTACTTTATATGGAAAAAGTCAATAAAGCAGTGTGCAATTTATATTTCAAGGCGCTGTTACTCAAATGCGGGAAAATAACCATTATGCAAAAAACTGAAAAATATAATAAAACAAAGATTTGTACCGTGATGGTAAAAATGTTTGATAATTAAACTGAAAAGGTTAATAAAAAGGAATCTTCATATTTCGCGATTTTGTTTTTTTATATTCCATAAACGGATAAATTATTAAAAAAAACATAGGTATTAAACCGATATCTTGTCTTATAATGCGAAAACTAAACAGGCGCAGATTATATATTTCTTTGAATTTTTTTGCTATAATTATATGCACGGATATGGAAAAATATACCAAAGGAGTATAAAAAATGAAACTCAAAAATAAAGTGCTGTTATCCTTTATAAGTATAGTTATGCTTATGTCTCTTTTCGCGTTTGTAGATATGTGCGCAGGCTATGCAAATAAATTTGTAAAAAACAGAATGTCTCATTCGGCAGACCCTAAAATTGCAGCCCTTGAATACTCTCTTGCATCAAACGATATGATATGTGAAAGTTACATAGTCAAAGAAACGGGTGGAGAATTCGTTGCTAGCTATGAAGGCGGAGAAGTGAAAAACAAAAGTATTCAGTCGCTCATATCAGAAATTGAAGATGATGGCACCGAGATAGTATTCGACGATATTAAAGTTTTTGAAAATGTTAATTTTACAAAAAATATAGTTATCGGAGGAAAGCTTTGCGTTGAATACGCAAATATAAATATTACATCAGATAAACTTATAATTGACGGACTTGACTTATGCATTTCTACGGGAAGCATATACGTAAAATACGGAACCACCGAAATGATTTCAGGAAAGATAACGTCGGAATCCTCAGCTGTGTTTGTTCTTAATTACAATGCAGCCGCATCGCTTGTTATATCAGGGGGCGAGATATTAGCAGACACAACCGATGCTGCTATAATATCGTCTTTGGGAAGTATAAAAATATTAGGTGGAACAATATTAAATTCATTCGGATACGCGATACGAAATGAAGCGAGTCTAACCCTTGCAGGTAAACCTGGTATTTTTGGCTTTGAATTTGATATAAAAACGAATACACCTATAACGATTTCTGACGGAGAAACGCATTTAAAAAGCGAGATAAACCTGCTTTATAACAGAGTTTTTGGACGGGGAACAGAAACCCCTGTTTTCAGATTGTCAGAGCGTGATTCCGTAAACTTCGTTACTCTGTACGACGCGTATGGGGAGAGGCAGGAGCTTACGTTTTTTGAGTACTCGGACGCTCTTGACGAAAGTTCTTTTTTGGCAGTCTACTTGCCGTATGCTGCTAAATTTTATAATGGAGGCGAGCTTTATACGACGGAGTATTTTTTAAAAGGTGAAGCAATAAATGCACCCGAGATTCCAACTAAAGAGGGTTACATTTTTGATGGTTGGTATAAAGATTCAACTCTTAAAGAAGCCTATAATTTCGGTACTCCCGAGAACTTTGATTTCTTGCTGTTTGCAAAATTCACGCTTATGCCTCCCGAGTTTGAAATCAATTCTAAAAGCTTTGTTTACGATAAAAAAGAATATACACTTTCTTTCGATAAATTATATCATCCGCTTTGGGAAAACGGAAGCTTCAGCTTTGAATGGTTTAAAAATTCTGAACCGGTATCATATAGCTCAGCAAGCGTTCCAATTACTAACGTTTCTGACTCAGGGGCGTATAAATGCAAAGTAACATTTGCATATAAGGGAGATTTCGTCAGTATAATAACTCCCGAAGTAGAGGTCACTGTTGAAAAATCGGAAGTGAACAAACCGAGTTCTTTGTCTTATGTTTATACCGGTGAGAACATAACGCCTAGCTTTCCGATATCAGATTTGTACGTCTGCGATTTTTCTCCCTCGGTAGATGTCGGAATATATCCCGTAACCTTTACGCTGGTCGATTTTGATAATTACAAATGGCAGGATAGCGATACGAGATACAGCGCATCGTCGTATGAAATACTGAGAGCTGAAAATGAATTTTTATCAGACCCTATAGTCAAAGATTGTTTTTGCGGAAGCGAGCCTGCCGTTATTGCATCCGTAAAGTTCGGAGCAATAAAAATTTTATACTCAATAGACGGAGTTGATTATTTGGAATCGGTTCCGAAGATTGCAGGGGAATATTTTTTAAAGGTAACAGTTCCGGGAAATGAAAATTATTTTCCTATAGAATCGGATGATATAAAATTTAAAATCGTTCCCGAGATTCCCGTTGGAATTAAGCTTGATAAAGCACCCGATAAAACAAACTATTATGCTTTTGAAACTCTTATTCTCGACGGTGCTGAATTTTCTGTTACTTACAATAGCGGCAGAGTTGAAAAACTAGACAATTCTTCGTTAGAAATCCGATATAAAACCGGAAGCTGTTTTCTTGCAGAGGATAGCTGCGCTACAGTATTTTTTGAAAACGTTTCCGTTCCGGTAACAGTAAATATAAGCCTTGCGGAATACGATATAAGCGATATTGTATTTGACAGTGCAAGCGTTATTTATAACGGAAGGCGCCAGTCCTTGAGTGTCGCGGGAGAGGTAATCGGTAAAGATGGCTATCCCCTTGTGTTCAAGGTAACGGGCGGAGGTATAAATGCAGGCGAGTACACCGTAACTCTCAGTTTTTCGGGAGATAGCCTAAATTATAGAATTCCATCTCCTATTGAGAAAAAGCTTGTTATTTCTCCTCTTGAAGTTTCGGTTACCTTTTCAAATCTTGAATTTATATACGACGGAACTCCGAAAGCTCCTGCTGCAACGGCTGTCGGTGCAGGCGGAATCGTTATTCCTCTTTCCGTAATCGGTGTAGAAACCAACGCCGGAATTTATACCGCGAAAGCAACTCTTGCGGACGAAAACTATATTCTAAAGGACTCAGAAACGAATTTTGAAATTTTAAAAGCCAATATTGATTTTTCCGGGGTAAAATGGAGTACAGACAGCTTTATTTACACGGGAAATCCGAACTCGGTTACTGTCAGCGGCTTGCCTGATAACGTCAGCTTTGTAGGTTATACCAATTCTACTTTTACCGAAGCGGGAGAATATACGGCAACGGCATCGATACTTTACGATATTAAAAACTACAATACTCCCGAGCCTTTGCGGCACACCTGGAAAATTTTGCCCGCGGATTACGATTTTTCAGATTGCTTCTTTTTAGATACGGAATATATATTTGACGGAGACGAGCATTATCCGCGTTTTGAAGGAGCTTTGCCGGTGGGTGCTGACGGCAGTCAACCGGAATATAGCTACTCTTGCGGCGTTACGCACGTCAGCGAGGGGAGAGTAAAGGTTACGGTTAGCTTTTCCACGAAAAGCAAAAATTATAATATTCCCGACGATACTATAGCATACGTAAAGATTAACCCAAAGCCTATAAACGTGTCTTGGGGGGAGCTTAATTTTGTTTATGACGGAAAATTTCATTTACCGAGCGGAAGCGCCTCGGAATGCGAAATAAAAATTACGGGTAAAGCTATAGATGCAGGCAAATATACTGCAAAAGCCGATACTGTTGATGATGATTATTGCATAAACAATTCGGAAGTAGTATACGTTATTGCGAAGGCGTTAAATTATTGGCAGATAGCACCGTCGGTCGGTACTCAATTCGAGGGAAGATTGCCTGCGCCTCACGCAAAGGCGTATTCGGGAGATGCGGTATATACTTACTATCGTGACAAGGAACTCTCAATTCCAATAAGCGCACCGAAGAACGTCGGAACGTACTACGTGGTAGCATCGGTTCCGGAGAGCAAAAATTATAATTATCTTTCGTATCCGCCCATCGAATTCAACGTTATAAAGGTAGTTCCGATAAGTCTTAGCGTTGATATAGATGCTTCTGCTCTTGTGGCTAAAAATACGCTTTCGGATAAAGATATTTTTGCATATCTTATCAATAATGACGGAAGTAAAACGACGCTTTCTCTTTCGGATATAAGTATTGATTACCAAAACGGAGATACGCTTCTTGCAAATGATAAAAAATTGAGTTTTTCTTACGGAAGCTTCAAGGTAAGCTATGAAATATCCGTAGAAAAAGCGAGATACGATATGAGCGGAGTATATTGGGATAAAACCTCGGATATTTATTCGGGTGATAAAATTTTTGCGTTTCTTCTGGGACTTCCGGACGGTGTTTCGGTCAAACGGTATATTTCCAACTACGGTATAAATGCGGGAGAATATGAGCTTTCTGCATCCCTTAGCTATGATTCGGTGAATTATTATGAACCAACGGCACCGACAGGGAAGCTAGATATATATAAAAAGGAGATTGAATTACCGAAGCTTGACGGTGTAACTTACGACGGAAGCTTAAAAAAACCGCAATTTTCCGAAAATTCACTTTACAAAACCGATTTTGAGGGAGCTGTGCACGCAGGAGTTTATGACATAAGCTTTTCGCTAACCGACAGCAAAAATTACATCTTTAAAGACGAGAACGTTCGGAAATTTGAGATATTTAAATGTCCTATAACCGCGGAAATTTCCGAAAACGGTAAGGATTATATCTTGGTTTCAGGGCAGGTATACGGAGATGATGAACTTTTAACTGAATTTTATACCGAGAACGGTATGGTATATATGAAAATATCAAATTCCGACTATGAGCTGACGGTTATTCCGAGAGAAAAAAGCAACGAATCTTTGTGGCTTATTCTACTTCTTATTTTGATTTTAATACTGACAGCGCTAGCTATATGGATTATTTATAAAAGATGGGATGTTGTGGTTATGGCAATGTCGGATATGCTGGGTAAAACAAGTAAAGTGTCAGGTACGGCTCCTAAGGCTGCACTCGGCAAAGCTGAATTTGATACTGACGGCGCACCAGAGCCGCCTCTTGAAACGTTGCTAGCAGTAGATGAAGCGCACGCAAACAGCCTTATAACTGATTCTCTTGCCAAAGATCTTGTGACAAATTTTGAGCTTTCGATAGAAACGGAAGGTTGGAAAAAGGCAATCATAAATATCGATACTATATCCGAGAATTTTAATTCCGGTGATACGGTTGACATAAACAAATTAAAGGAAAAAAAGCTAATACCGAAAGATTCGGGAAAAGTTAAAGTTCTTGCAAGAGGTGTAATAGATAAACCTCTTACGGTTATGGCAAACTCCTTCAGTCTTACGGCGGTTAAAATGATAGCGTTAACAGGCGGTGCGGCAAAACGTACGCATACCGTAAGAAAAAAACGGTTATTTGACTTTAAGTAATCTCAAAATCCGGTTAAACACCGGTATGCATCAAAAAATAAAGATTTAAAAGTCTTGAAAAAATGAACAATATGTGCTATACTGAACTAAACATCAAAAAAGCGAGGTTCGGTTATGGCAACCAATAAAAAGATAGACGTTGCAAAAATAACTTATATAGGACTTTTTACTGCAATCGTTACCGTTCTTCAATATCTTGGGGGATTTATAAAGCTTGGCGGAATGTTTTCTGTTTCTCTCGTATTAGTTCCGATAGTAATAGGCTCAGCTTTATGCGGTAAGTTCGCGGGTACGTGGCTCGGATTTGTTTTTTCAATTATGGTATTTGTTACGGGAGATGCTGCATTTTTCCTCTCTCTTAATATACCGGGTACTATAATAACGGTTATTCTTAAGGGAACTCTGGCAGGCTTTGTAACGGGAGTTGTATATGAGCTTCTCGAAAAATATAACCGTTATCTTGCCGTTATTGTGAGCGCAATAGTTTGCCCTATTGTCAATACGGGAGTATTCCTTCTCGGGTGCAGTATTTTCTTTATGGATGCCGTCAGCGGATGGGCAGAGTTTGAAGGTGTGTCGGCAGGCGTATATATGATAGTATTCCTTGTCGGACTTAATTTTGTATTCGAGCTTTTGTTTAATCTGATTTTAGCACCTGTGGCAGTAAGACTTATTGACTATAAAAATCCTGTAAAAAAATAAAAACAAAAAGGCTGCCTCATTTCGATATTTGAGACAGCCTGGATTTTTGACTTTTACGTAAAGATTTCGGGGGGATTCGCTATAATGGATTACGGGGTAAAAATCATATACAAAAATAAAAATGCAGTCATAATTAATAAACCCGTCGGTATGCCGAGTCAATCCGATCCAAGCGGAGATAAGGACGCAATGAGCGCAACGTCGGAAATTTTAAAGTCGCTTGGAGAGTCTGGCGATCTGTGGCTCGTCCATAGACTTGATAGAACCGTAGGCGGTCTTATTGTTTTTGCCAGAAATAAAAAAAGCGCAGCTGCGCTTTCCGAGACGGTAAAAAACGGCAAGCTTAAAAAGATATATTTTGCAGTATGTCACGGCAGTGCCGCTGAGGGTGAATACCGCGACTATCTATTCAAAGACAGTGCGACGAGTAAAGCCTATGTAGTAAAAAACGATAGGAGAGGCGCAAAAGAAGCTATTCTTTATGCAAGAAAGCTGGATGAAAGAGATAATTTAACGCTTATGTCGGTAAAGCTTGAAACGGGTAGATTCCATCAAATAAGAGCGCAGTTTGCCGCAAGGGGCAACTCGCTTGTAGGAGATAAAAAATACGGCAGCAGAGATGAAGTAAGACGAACCCCGTGCCTGTTTTCATATAGGCTTTCATTCGACTTGTTTGGCAAGAAGACAACTGCATCCGTTTACCCCGATTTTAACGACTATCCGTGGAATTTGTTTCCCGAGGATATATATAAATTAAAGGAGAATCAATATTTTGAAGACTGAGAAGCTTTATTATACCGATTCCTATATAAAAGAATTTGACGCAAAAGTTCTTTTTGTATCAGAATGTGATAAAGGATATGATATAGTACTCGATAAAACCGCGTTTTTTCCCGAGGAAGGCGGTCAGTATTCTGATACGGGATATATTGATTCTGCAAAAATTTTTGACGTAAAAGAAAAGGACGGCATTATCCACCATTACGCAAAAACGAGTATAGATGTAAATAAAAGCGTGCATTGTAAGATAGATTTCGAGGAAAGATTCGATAAAATGCAGCAGCATACGGCAGAGCATATTATATCGGGAATCTTTCATTCGCTTTACGGAGTTGAAAATACGGGCTTCCACCTTGGAGCAGAAATCGTAACGCTTGATACCTCTCGTCCTGTTACTAAAGAAGAGCTTATAACGGTTGAAAGACTTGTTAATGAAGCTATACAGAAAAACGTAACGGTAAGCGCAAGTTTCCCAACAGCCGAGGAGCTTGCTGCGATAGAATACCGTTCAAAGCTTGAGCTTACCGAAAACGTACGTATTGTAAACATTTACGGATACGATTTGTGCGCTTGTTGCGCTCCGCACGTGAAAAGCACGGGTGAGATAGGCCTGCTTAAGATTGTGTCTATGGTAAAGCACAAGGGCGGAAGCAGAATTACAATGCTTGCAGGTATGCGAGCATACGACTACTTACTCAAAATATCAAACGAAGCTTCCGCGGTTTCGGTTATGCTGTCAGCGCCCGTTGATGAAATTTCAGTTGAGGTCGGCAGGCTCCTTGCATCCCGTGACGAGCTTTCATTTAAGATTTCTGCTATGGGAAAGGATATGGCTGAGCTTATTTCCGGGGAGATTGAAAATACGGACGAAAATCTTCTGCTTTATTATCCTATGCTTGACTTTGATGCACTTAAGGTGCTGATGAATTCAGTTAAAGAAAAAGTTAAAGGAATTCTTGTAGGCATAACGGGTACAGAGGGAAGCTACCGCTATATTATTATGTCTGACAGCGATAGTTTTTCCGATATAGTAAAAAAAGCAAACGCCGTTCTGTCGGGCAGAGGCGGAGGCAGACCGCCTATGGCAAGCGGAACGTTTTCTGCGTCGTATGAGGAAATAAAGAGATTTTTTGAAAATTAAAATTCCTCTCCGCAAAAGCAGAGAGGAATGAGAATTAATCGTTTGTATCAAATTTAAGAATTATACTTTTTCTTTCCGTTGAAAGCTTGGTGAGCTTAACACCTGCGGCACAAAGCATACGTCTTGAGTTTGCATCGGATGGAGTATTCTTGTATTTATCCGAGAGATAAATAACCTCTTTTATTCCGGCCTGGATAATTGCTTTTGCGCATTCGTGGCAGGGAAAAAGTCCAACGTAAACCTTTGAGCCAACGAGGGATTTTCCTCTCGTATTGAGAATTGCGTTAAGCTCTGCGTGAACAACGAAGGGATACTTTGTCTCACCGTCAGATTCGTTTCTGTTCCAAGGGAAAATATCATCGGAGCAGCCTCTCGGGAAGCCGTTATATCCTGTAGAGAGAATTCTGTTATTCTCATCAACGATACAAGCACCTACCTGCGTGCTGGGGTCCTTAGATCTTTCTGCGGCAAGAAGTGCAACTCCCATAAAATATTCATCCCAACTGATATAACCTTCTCTTTTGTCGGACATATCGTCACCTCCAATTTTATTACGGAAATATTTTATCATAAATCGACAGCGGTTGTCAACAAAGAAAACAAAATTCTTTAAAAGGAAGAAAACTATGTACAATGAGTGTAAGCTCTGTGCAAGATTATGTATGATAAACAGAGAGTCCGGAAAAGTGGGCTACTGTAAATCCGGCAGCAAAATGAAAATAGCAAGAGCCGACCTGCATATGTGGGAAGAACCGTCCGTCTCGGGCGCTCGCGGCTCGGGAACCGTATTTTTTTCAGGTTGCTCTCTTGGCTGCATTTATTGCCAGAATAGAGAAATATCAAGAGATTCGGTTGGGCGCGAGGTAAGCGAGAGGGAGCTTTCGGATATTTTCCTTGAGCTTGAAAGTAAGGGCGCGCATAATATTAATCTTGTAACTCCTACGCATTTTGTCCCGGGTATAATCAAATCTGTGGCGTCGGCACGCGATGCCGGTTTAAAAATTCCTATAGTATACAATACGGCGAGCTACGAAACGGAAGAAACCGTTTCTATGCTCAGAAATACGGTAGACGTATGGTTGCCCGATTTGAAATATTATAAATCAGATACAGCAAAAAAATATTCAAATGCCCCCGATTTGCCTGAAATATCAAGGCGTGCGATTGAAAAAATGGTGAATATCGCAAAAGAACCGATATTTGACGGTGAAGGGGTTATGACTAGAGGGGTGATAGTAAGAGTTCTTCTTTTACCGTCGCATCTTGCCGAAGCAAAGCTTAACGTAAAATATCTCTATGAAACTTTCGGTGATAGAATATACATAAGTCTTATGAGTCAATACACCCCAATAGGAGATATACCCAAGCCGTTAAATCGCAGGGTGTCTATCTCAGAATATGACGAGCTTGTTGAATACGCGCGAAAAATAGGTGTGAAGAATGCCTATATCCAGGAACGCGAATCGGCAAGCGAGAGCTTTATTCCGTCGTTTAACTTAAGTGAATAAATAAAAAGCAGCACAAGTCGGAGAGGTAATAACTATGACAGAAGAAAATAAAGAGCTTTTTGAAAAATATGAGATTCGTAAAAACCGTAAGCAAAAAAGTGCTTTTATTGAATATATCACGGATTATGCCAATAAAAACGGATATGCTTCTCACGTAGAGGAGGGAAGCCTTAAATCCAGGAATGTTATAATAGGCAATCCTACGAAGGCGAAGGTGACGTATACCGCGCATTACGATACCTGCCCGAGACTGCCGTTTCCGAATTTTATAACGCCCAAAAATATTTTGATTTACGTAGCGTACCAGATAATACTGACGCTTATGTTAATTGCCGTTCCGGTATTTATCGGAGGCTTACTTGGATTCTTAATAGGTCTTACGGGAATAGAGTCGGCACTTGTAGATAGTTTGACGTTCTTTATATCATACGCGCTTGTCATAGGAGAGCTTGTCCTTATTATTGCAGGTCCTGCAAATCCTCACACGGCAAACGATAATACGTCGGGCGTGGCAACTCTTATGGCAATAATGAAGAATATGCCAAAGGAGCTTCGCAGCGAGGTTGCATTTATTTTCTTCGACCTTGAAGAAGTGGGACTTATCGGCTCGTCGTCTTACTATGCAAAGCATAAATCCGATATGGTTAATAAGCTTATAGTGAATTTTGATTGCGTTTCCGACGGAAAGAATATTCTTTTCGCTATGAAAAAGGGAGCTTTTGCGTACGAGAAATTCTTGAAAGAAGCATATCTTCCAAGCGTGGAATATGCTCCGGAATTTTTAACTCGCGGTGTTTTTTATCCGTCGGATCAGGCAAAATTCCCATGCGGTGTCGGTGTGGCAGCCCTTAAAAAGAGCAAAAAATTCGGTATCCTTTATATGAATAAAATTCATACAAAGCGTGATACGGCTTTTGATGAAGAGAATATTGAATATTTTACGGAAGGCTCTGTGCGACTTGCAGAGGCACTGTGCAAAACTTTAAAGTGAAAATTTAAAAGCAAGGCAATAAAAAACTTAATTAAATCGAGAAAAACAAAGGTTTTTCAATATTAATTAAAAATAAGAAACGAGATAGAATTGCATTATAGATTTGCAATATCTACCTCGTTTTTTATTTAGTTCTGTTTAAATCAGCAATTCAGAATCTTATAAAGCTCGGATTTTGTCATACCTCTGTCCTTGGCGGCAGCTTTAATTGCGTCCATACGCTTCATACCCTCGTTTTCATAGCGCATAACATGCTCCTCGGGTGAGAGGGAAAGCAGTGGGCTTTCCTCTTTTGTTTCAACGCCAGCTTCGCTTGCGCCCTCGAGGATAAGCACGTATTCGCCGCGCGGCGAATTCTCCGTGTAATAGGAAACTGCTTCGCCGAGTGTAGTTCTTACAATTTCCTCGTTAAGCTTAGTAAGCTCGCGGCAGAGAGATATCCGCCTTTTTTCTCCGAAGGTCAGACAGAGATCGTCAAGTGTGGCTTTAAGCTTATGCGGAGCCTCATATATTATCATTGTACGGTCTTCTTTTTTTAATTTAGATAAACGTTCCTCTCGTTCGGCTTTGTTAGGCGATATAAAACCCTCAAAGCAGAATCTTCCTGTGGCAAGCCCTGAAAGCGAGAGAGCTGAAACCGCCGCGCACGCTCCGGGTATAACAGAAACGCGTATTCCTGCTTCTGCACAAAGTCTTACAATATCTTCGCCGGGATCACTTATGGCAGGCATACCTGCATCTGTTATTATTGCACAGCTTTCGCCCGAAAGCACTCTTGCTATTATTTTTTCACCGCTGGAACGTTTGTTATGCTCGTGATAACTGATAAGCTCTTTTTTTATTCCAAGACAGTTTAATAGCTTCAAGGAGTTTCTTGTATCCTCCGCACCAATAAAATCTACCTCGGATAGAGTCTTGATAGCTCTTTCACTTATGTCTGCAAGATTCCCTATAGGCGTTGCAACGAGATATACGGTGCTTTTTTCAATTTTATTCTTTTCTGTATCAGCCATAAGTTCCTCACTTCTTGTAAAATTTATTAGGGAAAGAGCCGTGTTCCATTATATAATCCATATCGTAGGTGTATTCTTTATGAAGGGTGTCCTTGTAAATAATAAGTGGAGCCGTAAGCTTTGCGTCGCATTTTCCGCCTTTTTTTGCCTCTATAAGCACCATGGATGATTCTGAGTCGGTGTCAGCGTGCACGAATGTAATACGCTTTGCTTCAAGCTTATACTTTGCCATAGCAGAGAGCAGAGCCGTTAACCTGTCCGGTCTGTAAACCACGGCAAACTTTCCGCCGTATTTCAAAGAAGCAGATGCACACTTGCAAAAATCGTCAATATCTCCCATGACCTCATGTCTTGCGAGATTTTTTGCAGAAACCGCATTCTTTGCTCCGCCGGAAACAGTCATATAAGGGGGATTTGTATAAACAATGTCAAATATTTCTCCGCTTTTATAATCCCTTAAATCAAGATTTAAAATTTCCATCTTGTCAGATAGGGAATTAAGCTCGGCATTTCTCTCGGTAAGACGTGCATATTCCGCTTGCACCTCAAGAGCCGTTGCGTAAGAGAGCTTTTCTCGCGTAAGCAGCAGAAAGGATATAATACCGCTTCCTGCGCCAAGCTCAAGTCCGCGCAAGGATTTTCCGCCGATATATCCCGCAAGAAGTAAAGCATCAGTACCAAAGGTTAAACCGTCGGTTTTTTGAATGAGATTTATTTTGTCATTGACTTCGTCAATTCTTTCACCATCGTAAATTACAGTCATAAAAATTCCATCCGAATGTAGCTAAAGTTATAGTTTGATAGCGACGTACTAACACATAGAGGCTGTCTCAAATCGTTCGAGACAGCCTCTTTTCGTTCAGGGTGCTATTTCGTGACTTTTGAAATTTCACTAAATATGCAGTCCCTATGTACGAAGAAATTATTCTTCAGCAGGAGCGTCAACAGGGCAAACCTCAGCGCAAGAACCACAGCTTACGCACTCGTCTGCATTGATAACGTACTTTCCATCGCCTTCAGAAATGCAGCCAGTGGGGCAAGCATCAGCGCAAGCGCCGCAAGCGATGCAATCATCAGAAATCTTGTATGCCATAATAATTTACCTCCATGTTATTTGGTACAACTCTATTCTAACATATTTCGTGAAAAAATCAAGAGTTTTTTTAAAAAAGTACAAGCATATAAAAAAATTTATACCGTCATTTTACATTATATGGAATTAATCCTCGGGAATAACGTCGCCGTCATCCTCTGAATCTTTGTTTTTAACCTTTTTTGGAGTCTTAAGTATTTTAACGTCGGAAACCTTATATACTTTCGTTGCGTCCTTTTCTTTATCGGTAATTTTTACCTTAATTTCTCTTGCAAGAGGTTTAATTTCGATTACGGTACCTTCACCTTCTCCGGTCATAACTATAGTGCCAACGGGGGGAGTAATCTTAAGTGCGTCCTCATACGTTTCGTGCTCGTAACGAAGACAGCACATAAGTCTGCCGCACGCGCCCGAAACCTTTGCCGAATTAAGAGAGAAGTTTTGTTCCTTAGCCATTTTTATTGTAACCTGAACAAAGTCCGAAAGGAATCCCGCGCAGCAGTACTTTCTTCCGCAAACCCCAAGACCGCCCATAAGCTTTGCAGCATCTCTTATACCGATTTGTCGAAGCTCGATTCTTGTTCTGAAAGTTGAAGCAAGGTCTTTAACGAGTTCTCTGAAGTCAACGCGCGATTCGCAGGTGAAGTAGAATATAAGCTTGGAGTTATCAAAGGTGTATTCCACACCAACGAGACGCATGCCGAGTCCGTGCGCGGCAATTTTCTTTTTGCAAATAAGGGCCGCCTCAAATTCCATTTCGTGATTCTTTGCATCTCTGGCTATATCGTCTTTTGTGGCAAGTCTGGTTATCTCTTTGAGCGGAGAAACTATTTCGCTTTCGGAAACAATTTTATTAGGTATTTTCACAGTACCCATTTCTGTTCCTCGAGCAGTATCAACTATAACTCTGTCACCATCGCAAAGGTGAAGTCCCGCGGGTGAGAAATAGTATATTTTTCCTGCTTCGCGGAAGTTTATACCTACTATTTCTACCGTTTTTGCGGACTTGGTAGATTCTGTTTCTATTTTAGTGTTGTTATTTTCCATTTTATACCTTTCCTTTAATTCTTACCGCAACGTCGGTAAGAAGCGTAGCTATTACTACGTTTTTATCAATATCAGAGATAGCAGAACCGATAATATCATAAACCTCTATCAGTCTTTTCTGACCGAGTGTCCCCGCCGCGTATTCGAGTTCTTCGTTTGATAAGAAGAATATGGGGGAAATATCCTCGGATACTCTGTTTATAATTAAGTCTCTCAAAGCATTTCTTATATCTTCAAGAACCAATTTAAGCTCCTCACGCTTCTGAGGTAAAGCCTGCGTTGCAAGGTATAGCTTTGAAAAAGGAGCTTTTTTGGGCAAAGCTTCGATAAAGTTTTTAACTAATTCACGGCGTTGGGTTATAGTTTCGCCTCGGCCGTCGTCAAGCATATTGAGCGCACGTCCTATAACTCCGCCGGAGGAGAGAAGAATTGCTTTGAATTTTTCGGGATTGCTTCGCTCAAAGCCTTTTGCATTCTCTGATAAAGAAAGCACTCCGGTTCTTAATTGGTCATAGTCAAAAAGCTCTGTTTGTATATACTGAGTACGGCTTTTTATAGTCGAAAGAATTTTATCAGCTTCAGTGCAGAGCAGAATAATATGCACGGAATTCGGGGGTTCCTCAAGAACCTTAAGAAGCGCGTTTTGCGCCGCAGGTGTCATAAGGTCTGCATCTTCTATAATATAAAATTTATACTGCGATTCTGTGGCAGAGAGAAACATATCCTCCCTGAATCCTCTCAGCTCCTCGACTCCTATCATTGCCTTTCCGGAGCTTCTTTTAAGGAGATTAACGTCGGGGAAATTATCGGAATATATTCTTTTGCAGTTATTGCAAATGCAGCAAGGAAGCTTCGTACCTGAAATTTTAACGTCCTTATTAATGCAGTTTGCTGCGGCTGCAATCTCTCGGGCAAGTGTGTGCTTACCCGAACCGGCGCTGCCTACCACAAGTAATGCGTGCGGCAAAGTATTGTTCCGAATTGCATCGGAAAGGCGAAGCTTAGTATTGTTATTACCAAACAGGCGTGTAAATACGTTATTCAAAATAGCTTGTCCTTTCCTAAAATATATTAATACTATTTCAGTATATCATCTAAATTAATAAATGTCAACAGAAAGAATTTGACATTTTATAAAAAGGAAAAATTACCTGCTCCATCCCTCTCCGCCGATTTCGTGAGCGGAGTGGATGGTAACAAAGGCTGAGGCGTCGGTTTGATTTATTATTCTGATAAGCTCGGAGTATTCCGCCATAGTGAAAGATACAATAAGCATTTGTTTTTTCTTTCCGCTATACCCGCCGATAATTTCAATGGAGCTAGTTGTTCTTCCAAGCTTTTCAATTACCAGTGCCGATATCCTGTCGGTGCGTTCGGAAATAATATTTGCAATAAATGCCCGTCCCGAGCCAAGAAACAGCTTATCTATAACGGTTGCCGTAACCAATGCAGAGCAAATACCTAGCATGGTAATTATAAGGTCTTTCATTATGAATGAACCCACCAGAATGATTATTGAATCAACCGTAAATATAACGTGTGAGCTTTTAAGCTTCGGGAAAAATTTGCAGACGGCAAATGCAATAATATCCGTGCCGCCTGTTGAGCCTCCTCCAAGAAAGGAGAGTGCACATCCTGCACCAATCATTGTTCCGCCGACTGTAGCGGCGATAATATATCCGAGTGCCCCGTATTTTTCGCTGTTTAGTATAAAATAACCGTTTAAAACGCTATCGGAAACAAGCAGAGAGATTAAAGAGAGTGCCAAAGGGTAAATAAGTGTTGATATAAGCGTTTTTAGAGCAAAGCTTTTTCCAAGTACCAAAAGTCCTATAAAAAACATTATCCACGTTAGCAGAGTGGCGATGGCTTCCGCATTCAGCACTCCGTTAATTAATTTTTCGATGATGATAGAACTACCGGAAATTCCACCGGTTACAATACCGAACGGGAAAATAAAAACGGCAGTTCCGAAAGCTAATATAATCGTTCCTAGAACAACTAATGATGTATTTTTTATTGTATTTGCAACACGTTGTTTGTTTACGTTAAGATTTTGCATAATATCTCCTTTGAGTAGGTTATATTATTAAAATACGCCAATTTACGACAAATATTGCAATTCGTCTATAATAATGGTATAATTAAAAAAAGATTTTAACTTCAGTTCGGAGATATATTATGAGGAAAAAGGTTATTCTTGCTATTTCAATGTCAATTTCATTTATTGTTCTTATTATCTCTGTTTTCTTTTTAGGAAAAGCCGTAATTGATAAAAAAAGAGAAAATGCGACCGATACGGACGAAAACGCAAATATAAGCGAAAATGACGGTACAATTCCTCATATTGGCGAAAACGGGAATTGGTGGATAGGCTCATCAGATACGGGATTTAAAGCGATAGGTACCGATGGAAAAGACGGTAAAGACGGTATGAACGGCTCAGATGGTTCGGATGGTAAAGACGGTGATACTCCGTATATCAAAAACGGCATTTGGTGGATAGGACAGACAAATACAGGTATCAGGGCCGAGGGGCAAAACGGCATAGACGGTAAAGACGGTGAGAGAGGAGACGACGGAGATACGCCGTTTATTAAAAACGGGACCTGGTGGATAGGAGAAATCGATACCGGTGTCGCTGCGGTCGGAAAGGACGGTAAAGACGGAGAGGACGGCAAACCAGGCGAAGACGGTGCAACACCATACGTATTCGGAGGAACTTGGTGGATAGACGGATATGATACGGGAGTAGTAGCAGAGGGAAAGAACGGGGTAGACGGTATTGACGGAAACGGTATAATTGACGTTAAAATAGAAGACGGTTACTTTTATCTTATGTTCAGCGATAACGAGGGAATATGGAGAAATATAGGTAAAATATCATCTGAAATCCCAACAGAAGACGATGCAGGACTTGACTACTATATTCTCCCTGACGGCACGTACGGTGTTAAAGCAGGTAAGCAGCTTTATCTTGATAAAATTACTATCCCCGAAAAGCACCTTGGCAAAACGGTCAGCGCAATACTTCCCGATGCATTTTCGGGAGCAGTAAATTTGGAAAGTATAGAAATTCCCGAATTTATTGCTGAAATCGGGGATAACGCATTTGCTGATTGTAAAAAGCTTTCTTCGATAAAGCTTCCCGAAACAATTTCGGTAATAGGTAAAAATGTATTTTCAGGTTGCGAAAATATCACTATATATGCCGCGGCAGATTCAAAGCCTGACGGGTGGGATATAAATTATAATCCTGATTCTAGACCGGTAATATTCAGTTGTAACTCAGACGTTAAAATTACATCAGACGGATTGAGATACAAGGTAACGCCGGAAAACAAAATCACGGTGCTGGGATATACGGGAAGCTCTTACAGCTTGTTGATTCCGGAAAAAATTGAAGATAAAAACGTAACGGAAATTGCAGAAAATGCGTTTGAGGGAAGCGCTGGGATACTCAGTGTAACTATTCCCAATACGGTAACGTCGATAGGGAAGGGAGCATTCAAAGGCTGTTGCAGATTGGTTGAAGTATATAACCTTACAAAAATGAATATGACGCTTGGTGATAACGCTTTCGGCGGTATAACTAAATATGCAAAAGCAATTCATACCTCGGCTGCGGAGGATTCGATACTCGAAGATTTTGAATCAGAGTTTGTGTTTATCAACTTCGAAAGTAAATATCATCTGGTTTATTATACGGGAAATGAAAAGAGTATTGTGCTTCCCGAAAGCTGCAACGGCTCTCCTTACGTCGTCAATGATTATGCATTTTACGGTATAAGCAATATTGAAAGTATAGTAATTTCCGAAAAGATAACATCAATAGGCGCATACTCGTTTGCGGAATGCCGAAGCGTTACGTCTTTATATTTCGGAGCATCAAACCTTACTATGCTAAACGACGAAAGTAATGCCTTTCTCGGACTTGGCAGAAATTCATCGGGTGTCAGTCTGACGGTAGGTAAGGGTGTGAACAATCTTCCCGCAAAGCTATTTGCAACGAATATCGATAATGCTGAAAGCTCACCAAAAATAACCGAGGTTTTCTTCGAAATCGGATCGGTTTGCAAAAGCATCGGTGCGAGAGCATTTATGAACGTTTATTCTCTTACGGATATAACGATTCCGGGCTCGGTTGAGAAGATTGAAGCGAAAGCATTTTCGGGATGCTCGTCGCTGGTTTATGTAAAAGCTGAGGGACTGTTCTTTGCAAACAACACCGTTCCGGTTTATTTCAATAGTGATTTTGAAATGAACGCAAAATATTTAACCGATACTTATGCTGATACGGAATTAAAGCGTCAATAAACACTTGTAATCCTTTTGTATATGTGTTATACTGAATTTCAAAGAAAAAGTGGTGTAAAAATGAAAGTATACGCTCCGAAATATTATAAAAAATTCAAATGTATTGCTGATAAATGCAAAAACAGCTGTTGTATAGATTGGGAAATAGACGTAGATGATGATGCCTATGAAAAATATCTTTCTATTGGCGGTAAACTGAAAGATAGCGTAACCGATAATGACGGAATCCGATATTTTAAGCTTAGGCACGGAAGATGTCCGCACCTTACCGAGACTGGACTTTGTGAAATTATACTAGAGCACGGGGAGTCGTATCTTACTGATATATGCCGTGAGCATCCAAGATTTTATAATTTTGTTCAAGGCAGGAAGGAGGCGGGCCTCGGTCTCGTATGCGAGGAGGCTGCACGGCTGATTGTTACCGATACGGATGGTTTTTCTCTTGAACTAATAGATGAATGCAGCGGGAAGCCGTTTTTACCGGAGTACGATTCGTTGCACGAGAGGGATTCTATCATAAATACGATTCTTAAATCTAATGTTCCGTTCCCTGAAAAAATAAAAATTCTCGAAAACAGGTATTCGGTAAATTTAGGCATACACAGTATCGAAGAATGGATTGAGCTGCTCTTGACGCTTGAGATTCTTGACTGTAAATGGAATTATGTTTTGAAATCGTCCTTTTGCGTTACCGACACCTATGATGTCTCGGCTTATTATCCGTTCTTTGAGAAGCTTCTGATATATTTTGTTTACCGCCACGTTACGTCGGCAACCTCATATTCAAACCTTCGCGCAAAGTTAGGTTTTTCGCTCCTAAGCATTAAAATTATTTCATATCTCTTCGAAAGAGAAGATACTCACGATATTTCCTCTTTATGCGAGCTTGCAAGGCTTTATTCATCAGAGATAGAATATTCCGAGGAAAATACCGATACGCTTATTTTTGAATTTGAAAGCAGTTTATAGATTGAATACGTATTCAAAGGAAAAATAATATGAAAGTAACAAAAATACTTGATAGCGGAAAGCTCTCGCTTTCTTTTGAAGTTTTTCCGCCTAAGTCCGATACGGTTTTTGAAAGTGTAAAACGCGCAACTGAGGAAATTGCCGCGCTTTCCCCCGCATATATCAGTGTAACCTACGGAGCTGGCGGAGGAACAAGTGAATATACGCTTGACATAGCTAAAAACATAAAAGATAGATATAACGTGCCTACAGTCGCGCACCTTACGTGCGTTTCCTCAACTAAGAAAACCGTAAGAAATATGATTAACAAGCTTCGTGAGTGCGGAATTGAAAATATTCTGGCGCTCAGAGGAGATATTCCGGAAAATAAAGAGTTTTCCGGAGCCGACTATCTACATGCCGTCGACCTGATAAGCGAACTGAAATGCAGCGGAGCTGATTTTTGTATCGGTGCCGCTTGCTATCCCGAGGTTCACCCAGAGAGCGAGAACAGTGTTACTGATATCAAGTTCTTGAAAGAAAAGGTAGATGCGGGCGTGGATTTTCTCACAACGCAGATGTTTTTTGATAATCCCTTGTTTTACAGTTTTCTTTACAGAATAAGGGAAAAGGGGATATTCATTCCGGTTATTCCCGGCATTATGCCGATAACCAACGCCAAGCAGATAGAGCGCGCAAAAAAACTCTCAGGCTCCTTTATGCCGCATAGATTTGAGCAGCTCGTTGATAAATTCGGCAACAACCCCTCCGCAATGATGCAGGCAGGAATCGCGTACGCGACCGACCAGATAATCGACCTTTACGCGAACGGAATAAAGCATATTCACGTTTATTCTATGAATAATCCCGAAGTTGCAAAGCGGATAATGTCGAACCTTTCTGATATAGTGGAAAAATAACGGATAGATAAAAGGATAATTACAATGACGTTTCGTGAATATGCAAAGGATAATTTAGTAATACTTGACGGCGGAATGGGAAGTCTGCTTGAAAAATACGGCATTAAGCCCGGAGAAGCGCCTGAGACGTGGAACTTAACGCATCCCGAGATTATAACAGATATACACATAGCGTACTTTGATGCCGGCAGTAACGTAGTGAATACAAATACGTTTGGAGCAAGCCTTATAAAATACGATGAAAAAATGCTTGAAAGCATTGTTAGTTCGGCACTGAGATGTGCAAAGCTTGCGCGCGAAGCCACCGTCAGTGAAAAAGAAAAATTTATAGCCATAGATATAGGTCCGACGGGCAGACTTTTAAAGCCCTTCGGTGACCTTGATTTTGAAGATGCATATCGCTCGTTTTATAAAACTATAAAGCTCGGAGAAAAATACGGAGCCGACCTTATAGTTATAGAAACGATGAACGATTCTTATGAAACAAAGGCAGCTCTCCTTGCCGCAAAGGAGGCGGCATCACTACCCGTTATTATTACAAACGCATACGGCAGCGATGGTAAGCTTCTGTCTGGGGCATCACCGGAGACTATGGTGGCAATTCTTGAGGGAATGGGAGCCGATTATATAGGAGCAAATTGTTCGCTTGGACCTACGGCGCTTCTCGGTGTTGTAGAGAGAATAATGAATGCAAGCTCCGTGCCGTGCGTGTTTAAGCCAAATGCAGGATTGCCCGAAAGCGTTAACGGAAAAACTCTTTACAGTTTATCCGAAGAGGAGTTTGCAAACGACGTATTTTCTGCAGTAAAGCTTGGTGTAAGAATGGTCGGAGGATGCTGCGGCACAACGCCGGCATATATCGAGGCGCTATGCAATAAGCTCGACGGTGTAGGTTTGAAAGAAATTACTGAAAAAAACAACACGGTTATAACGTCTTACTGCAAATCTCATAATTTTAATGATAAAATCACTCTTATCGGTGAAAGAATAAATCCAACGGGTAAAAAACGTCTTCGAGCAGCAGTAGAGGATAAGGATATTGATTATATAGTTAATATAGCAGTGGACCAAGAGGAGCTTGGCGCAGATGCCCTTGATGTGAACGTCGGCGTCGCTGGAATAGATGAAACTAAATTTCTGCCTGAAATTATATCTGCAATTCAGTATTCTGTGGCAACTCCTTTGGTTTTAGACACCTCGAATCCCGACGCGATGGAATTAGCGCTCAGAGTGTATAACGGAAAAGCTCTTATAAACTCGGTTAACGGAAAAGCCGAATCAATGAGAAGAATTTTCCCACTTGTGAAAAAGTACGGCGGTGTGGTGATTGCCTTAACCCTTGACGAGTCGGGTATTCCCGACACGGCTAATGGCAGAGTTGCCATAGCCAAGAAAATACTTGCCGAGGCCGAGACTTACGGAATATCTAAAAAGGATATTATTTTCGATCCACTTGCTATGGCTGTCAGCGTTGATAAAAACAGCGCTAAGGTTACCCTTGATGCTGTAAAGCGCATAAGGTATGAGCTTGGATGCCATACTTCGCTTGGCGTGTCGAACATATCATTCGGATTGCCGAAGCGCGATGCTATTAATTCGGCGTTCTTTGCTATGGCTGTATCCTCGGGACTCTCGGCAGCGATTATGAATCCGTCGTCTTCGGATATGATGAAAAGCTATTACGCGTCGCAGGCGTTGCTCGGTCTTGATGATAATTTTGAAAAATTCATATCCGCATCCGAAGCCTTTGTATCTTCGGGCGGTACGTTATTTGCAGCCTCTGCAAAAGTGTCGGACAGCATGAATCTCTCGGACGCTATAGTAAAAGGACTTCGTGAAAGCGCAGAGCTTCTTACAAAAGAACGTTTAAAAAGCAAAGCACCTATGTCCATCATAACCGAGGATATAATTCCTGCGCTCGATAAAGTAGGTAAAGGCTTTGAGGAAGGAAGTATATTTCTCCCCGGGCTTCTTCTTTCTGCGGAGACGGCAAAGTACGCATTTGAAGAGATAAAACGCACTATGCCCAAAGTGAGCGCAAAGCGTTCGGTTTCGGTAGTAATAGCTACAGTTGAGGGAGATATACACGATATAGGAAAAAATATTGTAAAGCTGTTACTTCAAAACTACGGCTTTGAAGTAATTGATCTCGGAAAGGACGTAGCTCCCAAAGATATTCTTGAAGCGGTAAAACGATACGCTGTGGATATAGTAGCTTTGTCTGCGCTGATGACAACTACAGTTCCTGCGATGGAGGAAACTATAGCTCTAATCAAAAGAAGTATGCCTGACGTTAAAGTAATCGTCGGCGGTGCGGTGCTTAATTCCGAATACGCGGTGAGAATAGGTGCGGATTTTTACGGTAAGGATGCTATATCTGCAGTTCGCTATGCCGAAGCTGTAGAAAAGGAAAAAATAAAGCAAAACAACTAAATAATCAGAGCGAGGATTTCGGTAAAACGTTATCCTCGCTCTTTGATATGTATTTGATTTTAATTTTTTGACTTAAAAAATCAATATCCCATTTCCGCAAGCTCCTCGCAGAGATTTTTGTAGAAATCGTATATTTTTTCTCTTTGCTTTTTTCTTGAAGCAAAATCCACTATTTGCGCGTGCGATACCGAAATGTCTAAGCATTCGCCTCGGTAATTGCCGAATTTTGAGCTCTCGCGTGAAACAAGACCGTCGTTTTCGGTTTCTTCGCACTTCATATATATTTTCCTAGGTATTGCCATAATAAAGCAATCTCCGCTACGCTCCAGAGTGGTAGAAAAGCTCTGGCAATAGACCTTATCGGAAAAACATAGGGTTTCTTCCGCTTCATCCGAGATTCTGAGCTGATAGCAAGCGGTCATGGCATCGGGATTCTTATCACCGAGCAATTTATAAAATGAGTTGATAAAGAAAGCGATAATCTTTTTTATCCATTTAGGAAGCTTCCATATAAGCGAAGCAATAGCGGAGCCTCTGTGAGGAGTTGAAAGAGTAGTCAGAGATGCGATTTTTTCTTCCATTCCGAGATGCGTTATAAGATATTTGGAATCTAAACCGCCCTTGGAATGTCCTATAAGATTAACCTTTTCCGCGCTTGTTTCGTCAAGCACGTTATTTATAAACTCCTTGAGCTGCTCAGCGTTGCTCTCTATTGATCCGAATCCGTCGTGAGTCGCAACGTAAACGTTATGACCTGCCTCGTCAAGCACTTTTTCTATTCTGCCGAAAGCGCGAAATCTCTTTGAATGCCTGATCATAAGACCGTGCACTAATATTACGGGATATTTGCAAGCCATGGTGCATCTCCTTTTCGTTTCTTTATGTGTGTTCGTTCTTCTGTATTAAGTATAAAATATTTAGAGCAAAAATTCAACCGTAAAATTTAAAAATTCGCAAATTATATTAAAAATCATAATGCGATTATATCATATCAAACAGTATAACGCATCGCTTAAATGGTTATTTTCGTTATCCTTGTTAGCCTAAACGTCGGAGCTTGCTTGGTTTCACAAGTTGTTTTGGGTACTTGAATTCCCTTGATTCATTGACTCGCTCTCCTTATTACAAGCAACAAGATTCACCGCAAGTGATAGTGACAAAACGAGCGCTAAAAGCAAAACAGAATTCTTGTCATTTTCTTTTTCTACCTCGAAAAGCTTTACAAATCAAAAAGAACGCGCCTGCAAAGCAATTATAGCGTTTATATTAGCAAAATTTAAACGAATTCGTTAGCATAGCTTTAAGTCTATGTCGCATTTCATAAATACGTTAAAACCGCCTGCGAGGAAATCTAAATCTCGCAGGCGGTTTTAGAGATGTATAAATAATGATTAGAGCAGTATGCAAATAAGGCCGGACGCACCCTCGTTTATTATTTTTTCAAGCGTCTGTCCCATTTTCAGCCTTGATTCATCGGGCATATGAGTAAGCTTGGCACACATATCGTCATTAACCAGCTCATATAGCGACCGACCAAACATTTTTGATGCTAAAAGGCATTTGGGGTCTTCATCATATTCTGCGTTCATATGCTTTATAACTTCCTCCGACTGCTCCTCGGACGTGAACGTAGGGCAAACGTCTGCGCGTATCTTTGTCTTTATCATATGTATGGATTCTGCTTCTGCTGAGATTTTTATTCCGTAGCCTGAGCCCTGCTTAACCAATTCGGGTTCGGATAGTGAAAGCTCGTCGGCTGTGGGCATAACTATTCCGTATCCTCTGGTCTTAACTTCTTCGAGGGCATCTTTTATTTTCTCGTATTCCTCCTTTGCGCGTGACATAGCAATAACGGCAGAGAAAAGCTCTTTATCGTTTGAAAATTCTACGCCCGAAAGCTTACTCATAGCCGAATAATATTTTTCCCTTGGAAGTATTATCTCAAATTCACCCGTTCCGCAGCCGGCATCCAGAGATAGCTGTCTTATATAGTCACATTCGTCTTTTACACGAGCGAGGTCGCTGAATTTTCTTGTTTTCCCGGTGATTATGTCAATTTTGTCCATTATAGAGATATTGATTTCGTGATCGTCAGGAAGCAGGGAAGTCCATTCAGGAAGCGTGAACGTAAGCTCTCTTATAGGAAATTCTCCAAGAGTTAATTCAAGTATAGCTGCAGCATCTGCCTCGTTGAGCTCAGTACAGTTTACGAGTGCTACGGGAACAGAATATTTTTCCTCAAGTTGTTCGGCAAGACTATGAGCTTCGGCAGTTTTCGGATTTGCGGAATTAAGTATTATAGCGAAAGGCTTGCCCGACTCTTTTAATTCGCGAGCTACTCTTTCTTCCGCTGCAATGTAATTTTCACGGGGAATTTCCGCAATGCTTCCGTCTGTTGTAACGAGGACTGCAATAGTTGAATGCTCACGCGTGACTTTTTCAGTACCTATTTCAGCCGCTTTTGCGAAGGTCATCGGTTCGCTCGACCACGGAGTGATAACCATTCTCCATTCTCCGTCCTCCTCGGCACCTAAAGCTCCGTCAACCATATAACCGACGCAATCTATCATTCTTACGTTAAGATTCGCACCGCCGATATTAACCCTGACGGCTTCTCCGGGAACGAATTTCGGTTCGGTAGTCGTAATAGTTTTGCCCGACCCGCTTTGCGGGATTTCGTCAATCGTGCGTTCTCGTTCATATTCGTCCTGGATGTTTGGGATAACGATGCTTTCGATAAATCGATGAATAAAAGTGGATTTTCCTGTTCTCACAGGTCCGACAACACCAACGTAAATGTCTCCGCCTGTTCTTTTTGCGATTGTTTCGTAGATTTGATTTTCGCTCATCTTTCGTCTCCTTTTCAAGATGCTTTTACCAAATCATATGCCCGACCACTTAGGAAAATGATAAAATTACAATAAAATCCCCCTCATACAGCCTTTCCGTTTAGATTGCATTTGAGGGGGGATATTAATTTATTCTGATGTATTTGTAACCCGGAAATGTTCGCGGTATAGCAATTCGTTAGCTTCGCGCATTTTGTTTTCGTCTATTTTAACTACCCGTCTGTCGTAAGTGATAAGACCGTTAGTCTCGTCTTCAACGTCAGAAAGCTGCGTATAGACTATCGCACAAAGTCCGTCTTCGATAAGGGGTGCAGTCCCCTCGGTAAATAGACTGTAAATCGCATTCGTAAAGCTTTCCGTATCCGGATAAATAGAGTATCCGTAATTCTTTTTACCGAAAAGATGTTTTTCTATCCTTAGCGAGAAGCCGCCGAATTCGCTTAAGAAGAACGGTTTACCGTTAGGATTTTTTATCGACGGAATCTTGAAGTATATATGCCGCGAATCAACGTCGCTCTTTTTACCGTAAAACCAACCGGACGTTGCATCAATAAATCTTGATGCATCAAGCTCCTTTAACCTTTCATACGCATCGTCTGGTGAAAATTCACCCCAACCCTCGTTGAAAACAGTATAAAGGCAAACTGAGGGGGCATTATACAAGTGCTTCACCGTCTTTTCCATTTCAGACAGGAAAATTTTTCTCGTTTCCGCATCTCTGTGTCTTAATGACGGTAAAAGCTTTTTGAAACCTATCGTAGGAAGTGCAGTATCGAGCATAAAGGAGTACGACGAGTTGTTTACCATATCCTGAAAAACAACCATACCCAGTTTATCGCAGAGATAATAGAATACCATAGGCTCAATCTTTATATGCTTACGCAGCGTGTTAAACCCAAGACGCTTTGCAAGAAGAATATCGTCTTCGTATCCTTTGGGGGTTGCGGGAAGGAAGATTCCGTCGGGATAATATCCTTGGTCAAGAAGGGCAGAGAAAAAGTACGGTTTTCCGTTAAGGCACATTCTTTCCTTGCCGTTAACTTCTTTTATTTCAAGTGAGCGAAGCGCGAAATAGCTCTCTATTCTGTCGCTTTCGGTTTCTATATAAAATTTGTATAAATAGGGACTTTCGGGACTCCAGACCTTCGGGGCTTTTGGCGTAACAGTCACTGAATTTTCTTTAAGCTCATAAACTTCGCCGTCATCTGCTAAAACTAATTTTGCATTTTCTGCCTCAGAATTAATAGTGATTTCTGCATTTTTATCAGTTTGCTTTATTTTGATTGAAAGTATAGGATTTTCGGGTAAGCTTTCAATCCATACCGTTTGCCAGATTCCCGAAACGGGGGTATACCACATTCCGCCGCGTTTATCCTTCTGCTTTCCATAGGGGTATTTTTTACTTAAATCGTCTTTTGCTATAACAATGAGCTCGTTGTCTTTTTCCTTAAGCTCGGTTGTAATATCGAAAGAAAACGGAATATATCCTCCTGCATTTTCACCTATAAGGCTACCGTTGATATATACGCGGCAGACTTGGTCTACAGCTCCGAAATGCAGAATAACGCTTTGTTTAATAAAGGCTTCGGGCAGCGTAAAATATCTTCTGTAAGCAAGATAACTTTTTTTCGGAATTCTGCGTTCTATTCCCGATATCAGACTTTCGGGCGAAAAGGGAACTAGAATTTTTTCGGTATAATTTTCGGGTATTTTTTCGCTATTCGTAATTTCAAAATCCCAGATGCCGTTGAGCGAGAAGAAAGAATCTCTAACAAGCTGTGGCCTCGGGTAGATGTCCCAAGGTGTATTTTTATCTAAATTTTCAAAATACGGAGTTGTTAATGTCTTGTATACAGTGTTTTTCATTTTTTCACCGCTATGCTATACTGCAATAATGTTTATAACCATAGTAATCGCCATAAGAACTATAAAGAGAATAACTCCGGTGTTACCGAGAATTAGCGATAGCCTGCGTTTTTTTGGAATAAGAACTTCGCATCTATCGGATACGAATATTCTGCGGCGTCTTTTTATTAGGAACATAAAGCCCGCTATGGCAAGTGCCATTTGTAGCAGTGAGTATGTTCCGACAATGATTGCAAGACGTGAAAATTCTGCTTGATCGTATTGACCGCCGGCAGTAACTATCTCAATCAGTTCAAGGTATCTTTCCATATAATCATAAAGTAAAAGAGGGATTACAGAGCCGAGAGTATTTATGATTACGTGAATAGCTATGGGATAAAGAATGTTTGACGTTTTTGAATAAACGTAGGCGAGAAGAAATCCTAGAAGGGTTGCGTAGAAGAGCTGGTATAAATTCCCGTGAAAAATACCGAAAGCAATAGCCGAAACGAATATTGCAATTCTGTCTCCGTACATACCGAGCTTATCCATAAGCAGCTTTCTGAAAATAAGTTCCTCAACTATAGGACCGATAATCACCGCTACCAGTATAATAACCCACATTGGTGAGTTTTCAATGAGCTCTGACGTGGTGTCTGTAATTTCTCTGCCGAGAAACGCGCCTATAAGCGAATTTATGAAGGTTCCTATGACGTTTCCAAATATCATAAGAGCTTCCGCAACAGCTATCAGCACGAAAAATTCTGATGCTTTAAGATTTGATTTTGTTCTTGGAACGTTTCTCATTGTACGAATGATAAGATAAAAAATGGGTAACGCTATTACATACATAGCGCCAACGTTGAGTGCCCAAATATAGAGATTGTGTCCGAAAATGCTTTCTGCTTTATCTGGAAATGCGTACGTTATAATAATCTCTGCTGCAATAGCCACGATATTTGCGGTAAGCATATATATGAATACCGCGAGGAAAAAGCGGGAAAACCTTCCGCGAGCACGCTTTTCGTCTTGTATTGTAAAGTCATCCCAACGCGGTGTAGCGTAATATGTTCCGCCCGAATGTTCGGCATCGCGATGTTCGAAATCATTGTAATCCATAATAAACCTCCGATTAGTGGTCTATATATTGTATCACTAAAAGCAGATAAAAACAACAAGTTTACGTAAATAATTAAATATTTATGAAATAATGCTAAAAAAACGTTGATATTTTCGTTAAAAAATTCATTCTCAATGTTACTTAACTGCTTGAAAAGTTATAATATTTATGTTAAAATTATTATGTATTTTTTAACGTAAGTCAGAGGTATAAGGATGTTTAAACTCGGTTTTGACAATGACAAATATTTAAAGCTTCAGTCGGAAAAAATCAGAGATAGAATAAATCTTTTCGGCGGAAAACTTTATCTTGAGTTTGGCGGTAAGCTTTTTGATGATTTTCACGCATCGAGAGTTTTGCCCGGATTTGCTCCGGACAGTAAGATAAAAATGCTTATCGAGCTTAAGGACGAGGCAGAAATAATCATAGCAATAAATACTGCCGATATAGAGAAGAATAAGATTAGAGGAGATCTCGGTATAACGTACGATCTTGATGTTCTTAGACTTATTGACGCTTTCAGAGGCTACGGACTTTTTGTAGGCTCGGTTGTAATGACGAGATATAAGGACAATCCGATTGCAGAAGCTTTCAAGAAAAAGCTTGAGGCTCTTGGAATAAAAGTTTATAAGCATTACGGAATAGCAGGCTATCCATACGACATTCCGCTTATTGCTTCTGATGACGGCTTCGGAAAAAACGAATATGCGGAAACTACGCGCTCTCTCGTTGTAGTAACAGCTCCGGGCCCCGGCTCCGGTAAGCTTGCAACCTGTCTTTCTCAGATATATCACGAGAATAAGAGGGGAATTAAGTCGGGATATGCAAAATTTGAAACTTTCCCAATATGGAATATTCCCTTGTCCCATCCCGTAAATCTTGCATACGAGGCGGCAACTGCCGATCTCGCAGACGTAAATATGATAGATCCGTTCCATCTTGAAGCATACGGAGTTACTACCGTAAATTATAACCGTGACGTTGAGGTATTTCCGGTAGTTCGTTCTATGCTCAGGGGAATTCTCGGCGAATGTCCCTATCAGTCTCCTACCGATATGGGTGTCAATATGGCAGGTTTTGCTATTTACGACGATGAGGCGGTGTGTTCGGCTGCAAAGCAGGAGGTATTACGCCGTTATTATGCAGCTCTTTGCAATTTCAGGAAGGGAAACGGTAACGAGATAGAGGTTCATAAAATAGAGCTTCTGATACGTCAGCTTGCAATAGACGTAAACGAGGAAAGAAAATGCGTCAATGCGGCTCTGTTCCGTGCAGAAGAAACGGGCGCTCCCGCAGTTGCTATTGAACTCAACGACGGAAGAATAGTGACGGGAAAAACCAGCTCGCTTCTCGGCGCATCTGCCGCAGGACTTCTCAACGCGCTCAAGGCGATTGCAGGTATTCCTAAGGAGAAGGATATTATATCCGAGCATATTTTAAGACCTATACAGAATCTTAAAACCGAAACTCTCGGCAATCACAATCCAAGGCTTCATACCGACGAGGTTCTTATAGCGCTTTCGGTTTCCGCCGCATATGATGAAGATGCAAAGCTTGCAATAGAGGCATTGCCAAAGCTTCGTAATGCGGAGGTTCATTCAACCGTGATTTTATCGCAGGTAGACGAGAGTACGTTCCGTAAGCTCGGTATGCACCTTTCCTGCGAACCGATGTATCAGACGAAAAAACTATACCACAATTAAATTAATGTAAGGTAAAAATGAAAAAAATAACAGTAGCCGTAGTGCTTGATGATAACGAGGGGATGCTCCTTTTCGGAAAGCGTCAGAGCAGAGACAGGGTTCTTGTTGCTGATTTTGTTGACTCTGCGGGAAATGCGCCTATATATGCGAGCGAATTTTCGAAAGTATTATTCGAAAGCTATGATAACGTAAAGCTTTGCAAAAATCCCTTTGAAGAAGCTCCCGACGGCGCGGTATGCTTTATTGAAAACTTTTTGCTTACACCGTACCTTGATATGATAGATACTCTTGTGATATACCGCTGGAACAGACCTTATCATTCTGACGTAAAATTTGACGTTGACGTTAGGAAAACGGGATACAAGCTTAAATCCGTCAGCGAATTTCAGGGCAGCTCTCACGATAAGATAACGAAGGAGATTTACACAAGATGAAGCATTTTAAATTAAGCTACATTATACTTTGCGTATTGATTCTTTCGTCACTCCTTTTATCGTGCGCTTCCTGTTCTAATGATAATAACGGGTCTTTCGGATATGAAGAGATAAACGTCACGCTTGCAAACGGTGAGAGTGTCGTTGTTCCCGGATTTTCGGGTGACGAGCATTATATTTTGAACGGCAATAAGCCATGCTTTACCGATGCAGAGCTCGTAACGAAATCCTATGAAAAATATATGCCTCTAGATTCTCTCGGCAGATGCACGCAGACGGTAGCCTGCATCGGTCGGGATATTATGCCTACCGAAGATAGAGGAGATATAGACTCGGTAACTCCGTCCGGCTGGATTCAGGCTAAATACGATATTATAAGCGGTAAATATCTATATAACAGAAGTCATCTCATAGGATTTCAGCTTACGGGTGAGAACGATACCGAGGAAAATTTAATAACCGGTACGCGATTTATGAACGAAGCTATGATTCCGTTCGAGAATCAGGTAGCAGATTATATAAAAGAAACCGATAATCACGTTATGTATAGAGTAACTCCCATATTCGTTGGTAACGACCTTCTTGCAGCAGGCGTTATTATGGAGGCTTACTCGGTTGAGGACGCAGGTGACGGTATATGCTTCAGCCTGTTTCTATACAACAATCAGCCGGGCATCTCGATAGACTATTCTACCGGTCGCTCGTGGCTCGGAGAAGCTCCGGCGGATAGCGGAAATACCGACACTGATAACGATAAAAACGAAGAAAATAACGCAGAATCCAAGTATATTCTGAACACAAATTCTAAGAAAATACATACCTCTGATTGTGGTAACGCGAGTAAAATTTCCGAAAAAAACAAGCAGGAATACAGCGACGATATATCCGAGCTGATTGAAGAAGGATATGAAAAAGCAGGCTGCTGCTTTGACTAATAAAAAAGCCTTGTGTGAAAACAGAATTTCCTGTTTCAACCAAGGCTTTTTACTTTATATAATTTGTGAGTTTGCATATTATAAGCTGATTATAAATCAAGGCGTCAGCCTTGTATATCATCCGCAACTTGTTGCGGTATATCATCGAGACAAAGTCTTGCATATCATCATTGCGAAAGTGATACAACCTTCGGTTGATGAGATACGCCTGCGGCGATGATATACACGCCAAAGCGTGATGATATACCATTGCTTTCGCAATGGATAAAAAAAGATGCAGTCTTAAAACTGCATCTTTTTTTGGTGCGGGAGACGGGAATTGAACCCGTACGGTAAAACCACACGCCCCTCAAACGTGCGCGTCTGCCAGTTCCGCCACTCCCGCAGAACAGTTGGTATTATAGCACAAAGAATTTGAAATGTCAAGTGTTTTTTTAAAGTTTTTTTGAAAAAAATAAAAAAAGATAATTGCCTGTAAAATATTGTGAAAAATCTATTGAAGTTTAAGCGCTTCTTTGATAAAATATAATAAAATACAGTATGCTTAGAAAGACGATTTGCAAATGAAAGAAAAAATAAAAGCATTATTTGTGGTTTTATTTCTGCTGGCGTTATTCGCGGTGTTAATTTCTTGCGAGAATATAGACGTACCCGAAAGCGATAGCGCAAGTATAACCTATGTTTATAATAACGGAGACCAAAACAAGACCGAAACAGTATATTTAACAGCCTTCAAAAGACCTGACGATCCCATAAAAGTAGGATATAAGTTCATCGGCTGGTGTACCGACCCTGAGCTTACAAACTTCTATAATTTTAGTATAGCACCGACTGCCGATACCGTTCTTTACGCAAAATGGGAGCTAAATTACGAGGAGCTTCTCAAGGATGTCGAAACGAAGGCTTCGTTATTTAACGTAAAGGTAAAGGCTGAGTTCAGCAAGCTTTTGTCCAAAAGCATAAGTCAGGGCAGCGGCGTTATTTTCTGCGAAAAGGACGGATATTACTACGTTTTAACGAATTACCACGTTATAGACGGGGATGACGATGCTATCAGCTCGTACTACGTATATGACGTATACGGAAACGAATATAAAGCCGCAAAGATAATCGGAGATGCAAAATACGATTTGGCGATACTCGCATTTAAGGCGAATAAAAGCTTCAAATTAAAAGTGGCATATATAGATGAAAGAATGCCAAAAAAAAATGAAAAGCTCATCTGCCTGAGCACCCCTAACGGAAGATTCAATACGATATCACTGGGAAATGCCGTTAACTATAAAGAGGTAACAGTAGATAGCGGAAAAGGGTCGAGCGATGTGGATTTTGAGGTTCTGTGGCTTGATTGCTACGCTGAGCACGGCTCATCTGGAGGAGCAATACTTGATACGGATCTGGAAATAATCGGAATCGTATATGCCGTTGCTAACGATCAAAGCGGAAAATTTAAATATTCTTTAGCCATACCTGCTGAAAAAATCAACGAGTTTCTGAAAATTTACAGTTCGTTGTACAAATAATTTAATTTAAAAAATTTCGGCAAAACCATTGACAATAAAATTAAAAATATGTATAATAAGAACAGTTGAACGGTTGTTCAACTGTTCAACTGTTTGTATGGAGGAAATATGCATAACGAGATAAAAAAAGAAATGGAGAATTGTAGCAGTACGTGCTTAAGTGAAAATGTAAAATCCGTTTTGCCAAGCGATGAAGCCATGCTTAATCTTGCAGAATTTTTTAAGCTTTTCGGAGATAGTACAAGAATAAAAATACTTACAGCTCTTGACAAAAACAAGCTCTGCGTATGCGAAATATCGGAGATTCTTTTGATGACAAAATCGGCAGTATCACATCAATTAAAGCTGCTGAGGCAGAGTAATCTTGTAAAAAGCGAACGGTGCGGAAAGCATATATATTACGAGCTGAGCGATTCACACGTAAGCGATATAATAGAAAGAGCATTGGAGCATATCAACGAGGTTTAGAGAACGTTTTTAAAAAAGGAGAACTGTTACTATGAAATTCAAATTTACTGTTACAGGACTTGATTGTCCCAACTGCGCCGCAAAACTTGCAGATATAATATCAAAAAAGGACGGAGTGGAATCTGCAAAAATCAATTTTCTCACTGAAAAAATAACGGTTGAAGCTACACTTGACGAAAAACAGCTTTTGGACCTGCTTAACGATACATCAAAAAAGTTTGATAAAGCGGTAAAAATCGAAAAATGACAAAAAATTCAGTATTTATTTTAAGTGAGCCTTTCCGATTTATTCTGGGAGGAATTATATTCATATCAGCTATAATGACAGATGTTTTATGTTATTCATCGCTTTCGTTTATTCTATACTTATCTGCATTGACAGTTTCGGGATTTTCGGTTTACGTTGACGCTGTAAAGGGGATTTTGCGTCGCGATTTTCTTGATGAAAAATTCCTTATGTCTATAGCATCGATAGGAGCTATGATAATAGGGGAATATACCGAGGGCGTTGCGGTTATGATTTTCTTTTTGCTTGGTGAAATGTTCGAGCATAAAGCAGTATCAAGCTCAAGAAAAAAGATAAAAAGTTTGCTTGCTATATGTCCAGATGAGGCAACTGTTATTCGTGATGGTAAGGAATCTGTTATTGACGCAGATGATGTCGTTGTCGGAGATATAGTAATAATAAAATCAGGAGAGCGAGTTGCCGTTGACGCTGTAGTCATTTCGGGAGCTGCCGACGTTGATGCTTCGGCAATAACGGGCGAATCTATACCGTATGCGGCAGGTGAGGGAAGCCATATAGAAAGCGGAAGTATAGTTATCGGCGGTGCGCTCGTATGCAGAGCAGAAAGAGAATCGTCAGAATCAAGTGCTGTACGAATTCTCGATATGGTTGAAAATGCAAGTGAGAATAAAGCAAGAGAAGAAAGCTTTATAACGTCATTCTCAAAAATATATACGCCCGCAGTAGTTTCTCTGGCAATTACAATAGCAATTATTCCGTCACTTTTCGGTTTTACCGAATGGTCTGAATCTGTGTACAGAGCTTTGATATTTCTCGTTATTTCCTGCCCGTGCGCGCTTGTAATATCAGTTCCTATGGCATTTTTTGCGGGAATAGGAGCAGCGGCCTCAAAAGGAATTTTATATAAGGGCGGAAATTCTTTTTCGCCTGTAGCAAAAACAAAAACGATAGCCTTTGACAAAACCGGCACCTTGACCGGCGGTGAGTTTTCCGTAGTCGGAATAAAATCGGTAGGCATATCGGAATCGGAGCTTCTTGCGTACGCGGCAGCGGTGGAGCAATATTCAAATCATCCTATAGCGCGCTCTATTCAAAAAAATGCTGATTTTTCGACTTCTGCAACGGATGTCAAAGAACTTGCAGGACGCGGAGTTATAGGTAAAGTTTATGGAAAAAACGTTGCCGTGGGGAACGAAAAGCTTATGGCAGAACTTTCTGTAATTATTCCCGAAGACTTTTATGTAACAGATAATTCTGTATTATTTGTTGCTATAGACAATCTGTTTTCAGGCGTAGTTGAAATATCTGATAATGTTAAGGCTGAAGCTGAAAAAGCCCTAAAAATGTTAAGAAAAGTAGGCATTTCTAAGACAATTATAATGTCAGGAGATAAAAGCAGCCGTGTCAACACAATCGCGAGCAAGCTTGATATTGACTGCGCATATTCAGAGCTTCTCCCCGAAGACAAATACCGTATTCTAAAAAAAGAGATAGATTCGCAAAACGGAAAAGTTATGTACGTCGGTGACGGTATCAATGATGCTCCTGCGCTAACGCTTGCGGATGTAGGCGTGGCGATGGGCGGAGTTGGCAGTGACAGTGCGATAGAATGTGCAGACCTTGTTATAACCTCTGATAATCTAGAAAGGCTCTCCGAGGCAGTTATAATAGCAAGAAGGACCTTGCGTATAGCCAAGGAAAATATCGTTTTCGCACTTGGTGTTAAAATGGCGATACTTGTTCTTTCGGCATTTGGTGTTGCAAATATGTGGCTTGCTGTATTTGCCGATGTAGGAGTTGCAGTTCTTGCTATCCTCAATTCAATGCGTAATCTTATTATCAGCGAGACAAAAAAATGAGATATTATATGTTCAATAAGCCGAAAGGCTGTATAACCGCTTGTGCTGATGTAAGGCAGAAGACCGTAATGGATTTCATTCCGGAAAGCGAAAGAGAAGGGCTTTTTCCGGTAGGAAGACTAGATAAAGATACAGAAGGCTTTCTCATATTGACTGACGACGGAAAGTTCTGCTTTGAGGTAACAGACCCACGCTACCGTGTTAAGAAAACTTATGTTTTTTTGGCTAAAGGCTCTTTTGATGAAACAAAGCTTGAAAAGCTGAGAGATGGTGTTTCCATTAGTACGAAACGCGGTGAAATCACGGCGAGCTGCGAAGTTGAAAAGCTTGCGGAGGCTAAAATTTCCGATATAGCTCATCTGATTGATGAAAATCCTGCAAGACTTCTTTACACGAGGTACGGTGAGGTACCTGTAGTATCTCTTAAGATGACTATAACCGAGGGAAAAAAACATCAAGTCAAGAAAATGGCAAAGTCTGTGGGCCTTACAGTAATTTACCTTGAAAGAATAGCTATAGCAGGCGTTTTTCTCGATAAAGAGTTGCCCCGTGGTAAATATAGACCTCTTAAAGACAGCGAAATTGAAGAAATTAAAAAAGAAATAATGTCGGAGTAACGCTGATATGAATTTAAACGAAGTATTTGAAAGACTGTCACCCGAAGAAAAGATAGCTTTAGTGTCGGGCAAGGATTTTATGTATGCCAACGGTATTCCCCGATTGTCAGTAAGTCTGTGTCTATGGCAATGAGTGCAGGCAAAACAGTTTCCTATCATATGACCGAGGGACTTGTCCATCTGGCAAACGGAAAAATATTTAAAGCGCGCTCATCCTTCCTTAAAAGAACGAAAGCGCCGAAGCTGCCGTAATCTATTTAATGCGGGTATATCCACACAATATATAAAAGTGTCGGCTTTTCCCGTATTTGTTTGGTATTCAAATTGCAGAAAGCTTTAAAAATTAAAGAAACAGACCGAAAGTGGAAGTAAAATCCGTTTTCGGTCGGTTTTCTTATAAAAATTCTCTGATATCCACTGCAAGCTTTTCTTCGAGATTTATAAGTCTTTTTGTGATGTCCTTTGAAACCTCGTCTGCAGCCTTGTATTGATTCAAATATTTGTTCAGCGATTTGACGCCCATATTACAACCGTCCGTCATAAGATCGGCAATAATACTGTCCGATTCGTTTAATCCGAGCTTCATTGTAGTTTTCATTTTGGACATACTCTTTGCAATAGGATTCGGTCTTTTTCCGTCATCTCCGTATTTTTCAAGCAGACCGTATACCTCGTCGGCAAGCTTATCGTGTTCATTTTTACATTTAGTAAGGCGTTCTTCAAGCGTTGAGGACGTTACGTATTTCAATACGTCCTCAATCGAGGCAACTCCCATCTTAATTCCTGCGTCGCATTCGCGGAGCAGCTTTACAGTATCCTGTTCTATCATAAAAATCTCCTTTATAGTATCCTTAAGGCTGAGTATGCCCCAAAAACATTTTCTTATTCGTTTTTGCTTGGCTTTAAAGGTTAAATACAATAAAAGGTTGACAATTTGTACGTTCTGTAGTATTATAAGAGAGTTCTGACTAAAGAAAGTTACCTAAAGGGAAGTAAAAATGAGGTTTAAGCACGAGAATTTTATCGATGTAAATTATAAAAATAACAAAAGATATAAAACCGCAAAATATCCGATAAGGCAACCCATATATCTGACCGGACTCATAAGAGTTCTTTCGGGAATTATGCTTATGAATAAGAAGCATAAGGTTGAAAAAATCAATATGGAGGGGCTTAAGCCGCCTTATATGATTTTAAGTAATCATATGTCATTTATAGATTTTGAGCTTACCGCGCTTGGAATTAATATGAAAAGAGTTAATAACGTTGTAAATATCGACGGTTTTTATAGACGTCCCTGGCTGCTTGAGTGGATCGGAGCTATATGTACCAGAAAGTTCACGATGGATATGCACCTGATAAAATCCATCAGGGAGGTTCTCAGACGCGGTGATATACTTTGTATGTATCCGGAAGCAAGATATTCGCCCTGCGGAACAACGTCATATCTTCCCGAGTCGCTCGGAATGCTCGTGCGTATGAATAAGGTTCCGATAGTTGCCGTTGTTCACAGAGGAAATTATCTTCATGCTCCGTTTTGGAATTTTAGAAAAAAACGCAAGGTTCCGCTTTATACGACTATGACTCAGATTATAACCGCAGAGGAAGCGGCAACTCTTTCTGTTGATGAAATAAATGCAAGAATAAAAAAAGCACTTACTTACGACGAATATAAATATCAGAAGGACAACGGAATCCTTATAACCGAGCCATACAGAGCCGAGGGACTTCATAAGATTCTTTATAAGTGTCCCGCTTGCCGCAGCGAGTCGAAAATGTCATCGTCGGGAACGGAGCTGTTCTGCACCGAGTGCGGCAAAAAATGGAATCTCGAAGAAGATGGAAGTTTAAAAGCTCTTTCAGGAGAAACCGAATTCTTTCATATTCCCGATTGGTTTGAATGGGAAAGAGAAGAGGTAAGGCGCGAAATAGAGTCGGGTAAATATTATTTCTCCGATGATGTAGACGTTCATTCACTTCCTCGCTGCTGGAACTTTGAGCATCTCGGGAAAGCAACTCTCACTCATACGATAGACGGGGGATTTAAGCTCGAAGGACATTATAACGGTAAGGATTATCGCATAATAAGGCATTCATTACAGTCAAACAGTCTGCACGTCGAGTATGATTTTCCACATATAAAGCCCTTTGACTGTGTGGATATTTCCACGGAAGATGATTCATTTTATTGCTTCCCGACGAAAAATAACGTTGTAACCAAGCTGTCGCTTGCAACCGAGGAGCTTTATAAAATAAAATACGAGGAATCAAGAAAAAACAATGATTAAAAAATCACACTATTCAGTTAATACCCGATGATGAGTATCACGACTGAATAGTGTGATTTTTGTTTATTATTAAATTCAATTTTTTGTAACAAATCCTGCTTTTTGCTCAAATTCTTTAAGAGCGTTTATATAAAGCTCCTTGTTTGCGGGGAATGCAAGTCCGTGACCTGCTCCGGGGCTGGTAACAAAGCTTTTGTGCTCGGATGTGCAAGCCTCGTATAGCTCGGCGCTCATAGAATGAGGAACAAAAGCGTCGTTATCACCGTGTATAAATATGATAGGTACAGTTGCTCTTTTTACTGCCTCTAGAGGTGATGTTTCTTCAAGATTAAATCTTCCGAAGACGAAAGCACCGAGTTTTACGAAAGGGTATAGAATATCGGCAGGGAGCTTCATTTCGCGTATAACTTTTTTAATAATAGCTTTCGCGGAGCTGTATCCGCAGTCAGCTAGCACGCAAACAACGTTTTCGGGAAGCTTTTCTCCTGCTGCCATCATAACCGTAGCCGCGCCCATTGATATTCCCGTAATTATTATCTTCGTATCGCTACCGAAGCGCTTGTTAATGTAGTTTATCCAACTGATGCAGTCAAATCTTTCTTTAACACCGAACGTCGTTGTATGTCCGTCGCTTTCTCCATGTGAGCGCTGATCTATTATAATGGCGCTTCTTCCTATAGCAAAGCATCTCTCAACTCCGCCTGAAAGATCACGTTCTCCGAAGCCTTGATAGCCGTGGAATAAAAGCTCAATGGGCGCTCCTGCTTTATATTCGTAGTAATTTCCCGAAAGAGTAAGACCGTCATACGATTTTATTTTGATGCTTTCGTGAGGCATAGCACGGATTTCTTTCATCCAATTTATCATAGCCTCGTGATACGGCTTATATATGTCTCCTGGAGGGAGAGGGAATTCATTTTTTCCTATAGGCCTTCTTTTTGGACTGTAAAAAACTTTCAGATAGCAAATAAGCGCGGTTACCAATGATAGAATACAAATCGTAAGGATTATGCTGATACTCCAAATAAAAATTTTGACTAACATATTAATTTCTCCGTTTTAGGTTAAGAAAATTTTTCATTTTTAAAGTTGCTCGGTGAGACCCCGACTCTGCGCGTAAATTCACGTGAGAAATGCGTTGGTTCGGCATATCCGCACATAGTTGCAATCGTGCTCACGGAGAATTCCTCTGACGAAAGCAGTTGCTTTGCGTAAGCTATTCTCATATCGATTATGTATTCTTTTGGGGATACTCCGTACTTATTCATAAAAATTCTTCTTAGATATGCTTCGCTGATTCCGCATAGCTTAGCCAGCTCTGAAACCGAAATATCGTTTCTCGTAAATTCAGAGCGAATCATATTAAGCGCAGGCGCTATGAGTACGTTAGTAGACGCAGGCGAGTATTTTTTCTGCTGTTCTTTTGCTGCGGCAAGAATTATTTCATAAAGAGTTTTTCTTATAAAAACGTCGCAGAAAGCATCTTGCCTTTTCCAAGCAAGAATCGCGTTTTTGAAAAGTTTTTCTATAGGCTCCGGATTCCTGAAGCTGACAGTAAACGGTTTATCGGATAAATCAGCAGAGAAATTGATAGCATAGCACGTGTTTTTCGTTACCGTTTTGTCATCTACAATCTTGTAGCTCGATCCGCGCGGAAGATAAAATAACTGCTGACTTTTCGTATGTAAAACGGTACCGTCGGAAAAACAATAATCACGTTCGGATTCTGCATCATTAAAAATAAGTCCGTGATAAGGCCGATTTGTATGAATGTAACGTCTGCTCGTCAAAGGTACGTGAATAGCCAGCGCAACATCAGTTATTATTGCGCGTTCCCATTTCTTTGAATTTAACACTCTCATCACCTCGCTTTAATTATACAGTATTGTTTCGATTTCGTCAAGTGTTTTGATTTATTCATTTACAAATATCGGAGAAATGCTATAATGGCTTTGGAGGTATAAAAATATGCATTATATTAACGACGTAGACAGCGAATACATTCTTAATAAGCATCACAGCTTATCGGACGATTATGATATTATGAATCGTTTCATACGACGCGATGAGATCTTTGATGAGTCCACGGGTATGGACGGAGACGAAATAATCAAGGGCATACTCGAACAGGATGATAAAATAAGCCATCTTCCTCATCCTATACGAAAAGCTATGGCGCTTCGTTTCGTTCTTGACAATACCAGAATATCTTGTGACAAGCGTGATCGTTACCCTGCGATCAATGCTATTGACAGACCTTTGAATAAGACCTTGATATCGAAATGGAAAGACGAAGTTTTCAAAGAGATCGTTCCCGAAATAGGAAAGAAGAGGGAAGAATTTGAAAACGACGGAATTGTTACGATATGGCCGGACTATGACCACAGCGTACCTTATTGGGAGCGTGTTTTCGGTCTTGGATTTAAAGGTATACTTGACGATTGCGAGGCGCGCCGTCATTCGATGGAACTTGATGACGAGCAGGAAACGTTCTTTGAGGGCGTTAAGCTCACTTATGAGGCTATAATTGATTTTATAGGAAGACTTGCAAATCAGGCTCACAAAGACGGCTCCGAGAGAATGGCAAGGGCTCTTGAAAATATTAGATATAACGCTCCCGAAACTTTATACGAGGCCCTTTTGCTTGATTATATTTATTTTATGGTCAGCGAGCATGTTGACGCGCTTCAAGTTCGTTCGCTTTGTAATTTCGACAGAATACTGTATCCGTACTATAAGAAAGAACTTGAAAACGGAGCTACCGAGGAGGAGCTTCATGTCGAGCTTGCATATTTCATTATGCAGTTTGCAACCATAGATAATTATTGGGGTCAGCCGGTATTTCTCGGCGGAACCAAAAGTAATGGTGAAAGTGAAATAAACGATCTTTCTTACGCGTTTCTCGAAGTTTACGATAATCTCGGCGTGTACAATCCGAAAATCCAGCTGAAAATAGCTAAAAATACACCGAAGAAATTTATTCTCAAGGCTCTTGATATGATAAGACGCGGCCGCAATTCTATAGTTTTTATTTGCGAAGAAACTATAGTTTCCGCAATGATGAAGGACGGTGCTACGTATGAAGAAGCAAGACTCGCTAATATCAAAGGATGCTATGAGTTTGCTGTTCAATGCTGTTTTGACTGCGGTATGAACTATCTTAATATGATGAAGCCGCTTGAATACACGCTTCATCGCGGCTGCGACGGTATTACAGGTAAATTTGCCGGACTTGAAAGCCCTCCTATCTCGGAATATGATACTTTTGATAAGCTTTATGCTGAGTATCGCCGTCAGTTTAAATTCCTTGTTGACAGTATTGTCGACGTGGTAAACGGATTTGAGGATTATCTTACTTATATAAATCCGCTTTCAATGCTTTCCGCTACCTATCCGATTTGTGTTGAGCGCGGCAGAGATGCTATGGGTGGCGGCGCAGCGGATAATATATCTGCTATTATGTACGGCTTCCTTGCGGATATTTCCGACTCTCTTACGATGATAAAGAAGTACGTCTACGACAGACGCGAAATAACGCTTGCTGAACTCGTGGAAATGCTCGATAAGAACTTCGTGGGCTATGAGAAATTCAGAAAGAAGCTTTTGCTTGACCGTGAAAAATTTGGTAATAATAAGGAAGTTCCCGATAAATTCGCGGTTGAAATTACTAAATACGCAAAGGAATGTCTTGAAGGTAAGCCTACTGCTGAGAGGAGAAACGGCAGATGGGTTGCAGGATTCCACGTTGCAAGAATGTCATACGCTCAGGCTCCTTCAACCGCAGCATCTCCTAACGGTCGAGTTATAGGCGATGAGCTTTCTAAAAACGTATCTGCTTCAATGGGTCAGAATCGCGACGGAGCTACGGCGGCAATTCTTTCCGCTACGAAGATAGATTCCAGTGAATTTTCGGGCGATACCTGCATTGACCTTGGTCTCTTACCCTCTGCAGTAAAGGGTGATGACGGTCTTGAAGCTATGTACGGCTTGCTTCGTACTTTTACTTCAAGAGGCGGTCACGCAATGCATATAAACGTTTTTGATGCAGAAACACTTCGCGATGCACAAAAGCACCCTGATAAATACCGTGATTTGCAAATAAGAGTTTGCGGTTGGAACGTACTGTTCAATAATATAGTAAAGGAAGAGCAGGACGGCTTTATTCGTCAGGCGGAGAGTCTTTGTTAAATGAAAAAAATTATAAATGATTATGTATTACCGCTTATTCCTATGATTCTGTGGGGCTCTCTGTTTCCCTTTGTAAAAATAGGATACGAAGCTTTTTCGATAAACACCGATTCTGTACCGGATATATTGGTATTTGCGGCAATGCGATTTATTGTTTGCGGAATAATAGTATGCGCGATTGCTATGGTTCGCCGAGATTCGCTTTCAAATAATAAGATGAAGGGAATAGCGTCGGTAGTGCTTATGGGATTTTTCTCGATAGTGCTTCACTATGCTTTCACCTATATCGGACTCACTATGACCGATTCTTCGAAAACCGCGCTTCTTAAGCAACTCGGTTCACTGTTTTATATTTGTCTAGCTTTCCTATTTATAAAAGGCGAGCATTTCAGCATTTACAAAATAATAGGAGCAATACTCGGCTTTAGCGGTATCATAGCTATAAACTTCACGGGTGGAGCACTCAGCTTTGCTATAGGTGACATTCTTATTATTCTTGCGTCGGTTTGTTCGGTTATATCTACCGTTCTCAGCAAAAACTGTGTTCGTAATATATCTCCTTTCTGGATAACGGGAATATCGCAGTTGTTCGGTGGCGTGGTATTACTTGTAGCAGGCCTCGTAATGCGAGGAACTATCCCCGCATTTAACGTTAAAGCGTTCTTTGCATTTGCATACATATGTACGGCATCTATAATAGCGTACGTTCTCTTCACGTACGTTCAGAAGAATACTACTAATTCAAGGCTTTTGATAATAAAGTTTGCAGAGCCTCTGTTTGCGTGCGTATTCGGCGCAATATTGCTTGGAGAAAATATACTGAAGCTTCAGTATCTTATCGCATTCATCTTGATTTCCGGTGGAATATATATTGGAAGCAAAAACAAAAAAATAGAGGTTTGTGAAGATGAAGGCGACAGTGTTTGAGATTAAACGTTTCGCAGTTCATGACGGTGACGGAATCAGAACTACGGTATTTCTTAAGGGATGTCCGCTCCGTTGCGTATGGTGTCACAATCCCGAGGGAATAGGCTTTAAGCCACAGTTGGCATATTATACTCATAGATGTATATCCTGCGGTGAATGTGTTGCAGTGTGTCCTACGGGCGCGCATAAAATTTCAGACGGTATGCATAAGTTTGACAGAGATAAGTGTATTTCTTGTGGAGCTTGTGTAGACGTGTGTCTTGGTGATGCGCTCACTCTTTATGGAAAAGATATGAGTGTTGACGATCTTATGCCGCTTCTTCTTGAGGACAGGGAATTTTATGAAAATTCCGGCGGGGGAGTAACCATATCGGGCGGCGAATGTCTTATGCAGGCAGATTTTTGCGCCGAGCTATTGGCACGTCTCAAATCCGAAGGTATAAGCACTGCCGTTGATACCTGTGGTCTTGTAACTCGCGAAACTCTTGATAAGGTAATACCGTATACAGACGTATTTCTCTACGACGTTAAAGCGATAGACGAGGACGTGCATATAAAATGCACGGGTCGCAGTAATAAGCAAATTCTTGAAAATCTACGTTATCTCGACGAAAGAAACTGTAAAATAGAGATAAGAATTCCGTATGTACCCGAATACAACGATGGAGAGATTCAAAAAATTGCCGATTTCTTGTCCGAGCTTAAAAATATAGTTAAGGTAAGGGTTTTGCCGTATCATAACTATGCCGGTTCAAAATACGAAGCTATTGATATGCAGAACTCGCTGCCCGAGAAGCTTCCCACGGATGAGGCTATTGAAAAGGCTTCGAGCCTTTTTGAAAAAAAGTAATTAAAGATAAAATGGTTTAACAACTTCAAAGCTAACATATTAAGCACGGTAAAAAATAAGGAGTACTGAATTCGGTACTCCTTTCTTTTGTAAATACTACTTGCTTTTTTGATAGATTCATAGTATAATTTAATATACGTTATATAAATACCGTAACGGTACGTAGTATTACTGTAAAATATGAGAAACAATTTGTGATTTCAACTGTAAATATTTCAGATAATTCCCGGTATTGAAAGGAGCTGTAATGAAAAAACACAGTAAAATATTGAAAATGATCCTTGCGGCTCTCTTTCTGTCGCTTGCATATGTTATGCCGTTTTTGACGGGACAAATAAAGGAAATCGGTGCTATGCTTTGTCCAATGCATCTGCCGATATTGATTTGCGGATTCGTTTGCGGATGGTCGTGGGGGCTCATTATTGGGCTCGTTGCGCCTATTTTTCGTTCGCTTACGCTTGGAATGCCTCTTCTTTTTCCGTCGGCGATTTGTATGGCGCTTGAGCTTGCGGCTTACGGAGCTGTCGCAGGTCTTATGCACAAGATGCTTCCACGCAAGAAACTGTATGTTTACTGTTCGCTTCTCGCGTCTATGCTTGTCGGACGCATAGTGTGGGGAACGGCTATGTTTATTTTCGTCGGAGTAAGCGGTGGAAGCTTTACGTTTGCAGCATTTTTAGCGGGAGCGATAACTAACTCCATACCTGGAATTATAATTCAGATTGTTTTTGTGCCGCTCATTGTCATGTTTCTTGACAATCCTAAAATATTGAATCTAAGAGATTAAATTTTTATATACAATCGGTATATTTATACGAAAATCAGCCCCGTTAATTTTTATACTTGCGTTCGTGGGACTTCACTTAAAAAACTCGCAAAAGTGATTGCTTTTGGCTTCGCCCCTGACCGCTCACGAGCCGTTGATTGTCGGGCATAAAGCGCTTCGCCAACTCGCGTTTGCGGAACCTCACTTCGCAAGATACCTTGGTTAAACCCTATCATTCCTCAAAAAGCAAAAGGGATTGCGAAATGCAATCCCTTTATGTGAGTAATCCAAAATTTTGATACCGTTTCAAAATGGGTACAAATTTTTGAACTATGGGTGCATCTTCCTACAAGGGTTTGCACCCATTTTAGTTCGATAAATTGGAATTTGTAATGCTGTTAAGCGCAGTTATCTACCTAATAGTTGTTCGAGTACGGGAGTTATCGTATTTGTAAGCACCTCGTATCCTGCGGATGTTAAGTGACCGCCATCGGTCGTATATTCTGCATATATTTCACCTGTTTCAAGATTCAAAAGTGGAGAATACAGATCGACAAATTCGTATCCGTATTTTTCTGACAGGAGCTTTATTTTAACGTTGTTATAAGCTGCTTTTTGATTATTTTTGCCCCATTCCTGACTCATAGATGTAAGAGATAGCAATACTATTTTGGTATTTGGCAGATTTTCCTTAAATCCCTTCAAAATATTTTCATAGTTATCAAACATTGTATCAAAGTTGTTTGCCCCTATGAGCATTACTGCCACTTTAGGCTTTAAATCATAAACCGATACCTTAAGACGTTTTTCAAGACCAAAGGTCGTTTCACCACCAATTCCGCGATTAAGAACAAGATATTGCGGAAAGTATTTTTCAAGATCGTATCCGTCGGTAAGGCTGTCGCCAAGGAATGCAACGTCCACCTCATAGTCATCATATTTCTCGTTTTCCGCTGTATACATAGCAAGCTTTGCGTCATAATACTCCTGCACCGCTTTTAATAATTGCTCCTTCTCTCGCTTTTGCGGCAATGCCACAGCAAAAATATATGTAAGACTTACCCCTATAGCCAATAAAATAGAGAACGCTACCGTTGCAAGAATAATCTTCCTCTTTTTAGTCATAAAGATCCCCTCCTAATTTGTTAATCATCTTAAAAGTGGCCGTCAAATTCTTATTTATCGGTGAGTTTATTATATCACAGCTCACATATTTTTGCAACAGTAAAAGGAGCTCTTTTCGAGCTCCTTTCGTCATCGTTTATAAATAATATTTTTAACCCTCTTTTTTGTTAGAGTGAGTCTCATTCCTTGTTTATCATTTCCATAATTCTAATTACTGTGAGTTCGATCTGCTCATCGACAGAAATAGTCGGGGTACCGTCACCGTCCTGAGTACCGTAGCTTCCAAAGAAAGCGT
>JAZNKD010000005.1:0-76481 GCA_045578385.1 Eubacteriales bacterium
TTCGGGGCTGTTTTCTTTTATAAAGTGCGTAAGCTCGTGCGCTGCGGTAAAGAGCATAGTTCCCTCACCGTTCTGCCCGGCGCGAAGGTCGATATGTATACTGCCGTCCGAGGAGTCATACCAACCGTTTGCGCTCGTCTCACTTCCGTCACGGGATGAGAATTTACGTGTACCGTCTTTCTGTACCGGGGTCTCATAAACGCTTATAAAGTAGACACAAAAGTAGGTACTGAATTTTAAAATATCCCGTTGCAATCCCGTTTAAATTTCAATGTCATTTGTGCAAATTGAATAAATTCGCATTACAAAAACGGCATAAAATACAAAAAAGCCGATAAAAATCGGCTTTTTCATAATTATGGGGTGAGATATGGGACTTGAACCCACGACCTCCAGGGCCACAACCTGGCGCTACTGCCAGCTGAGCTAATCCCACCGTACATATGGCGCGACTTGAGGGACTCGAACCCCCGACCTACTGCTTAGAAGGCAGTTGCTCTATCCAGCTGAGCTAAAGTCGCATGTTTTGCAACGCTAGATATTATAACAGAATATTTTTATTTTGTCAATACCTTTTATAAAGTTTTTTATGCAATTTAACAAGATTTTATCTGCTTTTTACGCAAATAAGCTTTACTCCCTCGATTGCCACAACTCTAAGAGATTCACCTACTTCAAAAATATCTTCGTCATCAACGCCTCTTGCAGACCAAATCTGACCTTTAACCTTTACAAGACCGCATCCTGCGTAATTATCAACAGTTTCAACTACCTTGCAGCGTTCACCGACAATCTCGTCAACGGAAAGAGATCTAATACGTTTTTTGGTTTTCAAATAAATCAGAACGGCAATCACTAAAAGTGCGGCTATTGCTAACGAAATGCCTATCCATTTCCACATAAATTGCTCCAAAAATTGAGATACTATTTTAATAAATATATCATAATTAAATAGAAAAGTCAACTATAATGTCATATTCTTGTCTTTTTGAAATCGATTTTTGTATAAACAGCCTAAATATGGTAATAAATTTACAATTTTGTGTCGTTAAATTTATGCAAACTTCCTTAAATTTTAAAAAACTATTGACAAATCGCAATTATTATAGTATCATAAGGCGTGCTTTGTTTATTACATAGCGCTCTATTCTGAATAAGGAGGAAAGTTTAATGTTTGAAAACGTAAAGCAGTTTCTTGTAGACGAGCTTCGTGTTAAGCCCGAGGATATCACTATGGAAGCAGAACTTGCCGGCGACCTCGGTATCAACTCTCTTGAGCTTGCAGAACTTGTTTTAGCTTGCGAAGAAAAGTTTAATGTTGTTATTGATGATGAGGATCTTCACCACTTCAGCACGGTGGGAGATGTTGTTACTTATCTCGAGAACAACCAGTAATTTATATAACATAAAGAGGTTGCGAGCGGTAAATACCGAAGCAACCTCTTTGGTTTGATATTACGTTATAGCTTTATATAAACGCTGCTTTCCGATAATTCTCCTGTATCTGCAAGCCTCGGAAATTTATTTAAAAGATATACGCTTTCCATTTTTTGCGAAGAGGCAAGGTCTTTTTCAAATAGGTAAAGCTTTATAATTCCATCTCTTTTCATGGCTTTCAGTAGCTTGATTGCAGAATTTTCAAAGCGCTTTGACATATCTTGATTACGTAATGATAATTTTATGAGGTCTATTCCCTCAACTCTTGAGCATGCTACTATGAATTCAAGCTCAACCGAAAAACTTTTTAAATCTGTATACGTAATTTCTTTTACCGAAAGTGACATAATTATTCCTTTTCTGACTTTGTAGCTTCTTCACTAGTTTAACATATTCAGAAAACAAAGTAAAGTTTTTTTGGAGAAAAACATGCTGAAATTTATTGAAAAAATAATACTTAAGAATAACGAAAATGAAAGCGAGCAGACGATACGCGAAAAATACGGCAGTTTTTCCAGTATCGTGGGCATTGCCGTAAACGTAATATTAGCCGGCATAAAGTTTATAGCCGGTTTGCTCTCCGGTTCTGTAGCTGTTATCGCAGATTCGGTTAACAACTTCTCCGATGCAGGATCTTCAGGGGTCAGCCTTTTAAGCTTTAAAATAGCCGCAAAGCCTGCCGATAGAGACCATCCATTCGGTCACGCAAGAATCGAATATATCGCTTCCCTCATAGTTTCTTTTTTAATCATACACGTAGGCCTTGATCTTTTGGTTGACTCCGGGTCAAGCATTTTAAATCCCGATAACAGAAACAATCTGGAAATTAAAGCACTTACGATAATAATACTTGCAATTTCAATTTTAACGAAGCTTGGTCTTGCTCTCTTCTATTCTGCTGTTGCAAAACGGATTAATTCGTCCGTTATTAAGGCTGCTGCGGCAGATTCTCTTAGCGATTCAGTTTCAACCACAGCGGTTCTCGCTTCTTCGGTTATAATTTACTTTACAAACGTAACGATAATCGACTCGATAATGGGTATTGCAGTTTCAATGCTCATTATCTACGCGGGTGGAAAAATACTTTTCGAAACCGCAAATTCAATACTGGGCGAAGCGCCAGTTGAAGAAACGGTAGAAAGCATCGAAAAAGTCGTCTCCGAATACCCCGAAATAATCGGTCTTCACGATATGCTCGTGCACAATTACGGTCCCGGCCGTTATATTGCATCATTTCACGCAGAAGTAAACGGCGACAAAAATATTTATGAGCTACACGATACGATAGACAATATCGAGAAACGAATTTCCGAAGAACTAAATATACAGTGCACTATTCACTTAGATCCCGTTGCAGCAAACGATCCCGAGGTAAACAAGCTAAAAGCTCTTGCGCTCGAATGTGTTAAAACCATTGATGAAAAAATCACGCTGCACGATTTCAGAGCCGTTATAGGTGTGACTCACACAAATCTTATATTTGACGTAGTTCTTCCATTTGAATGTAAGATTACCGATGCGGAAGCGAAAAAACGAATTTCTGAGTTGATTTCGAACAAAAACAATACGTTCTTCTGCGTTATAACAGTAGATAGAGCTTAGTTTCTGCTCTTATTTATCTACTCGATTTAAAGTTTTTCCGTCAATAAAAGACTCAATATTACTACAAATAACATTAAGGCAACGAACTCTTGCTTCATAAGCACCCCACGCCGAATGAGGAGTCAGACAAACGTTATCAAAGTCTGCGATTTCGGTATAGGGGTGTTTTTTGTCAAATGGCTCCGACGAATAAACGTCGCATCCGAATGCACCGATTTTTCCTTCCTTTACCGCCTTTGCAACTGCCGCTTCGTCGAGAACAGCGCCTCTTGCTTCATTAACCAGAACAACGTCCGTTTTCATTTTAGCGAGTCTTTCTTCGTTGATAAGACCGCGGGTTGAATCGTTAAGAGGACAATGAACCGTAATTATATCAGACCGGGCGCAAAGCGTATCGATATCAACGCACTCATAATCCCCCACCGGATTTCTCTTATTCACAATAACCTTAGCGCCTAATGCTTCGGCAACTTTTGCAACGGCTCTGCCTATATTTCCAAAGCCTATAATCCCCCAAATTTTTCCGCGCATTTCGTGATATACGGGAGTTAAAGCGTTCGCTTTGCCCTCTTGGGTATATCTACCGCTTGCAACGTGCTTTCTGTACTCTGTGAGATGCGAGAAAAGCGCCAATACGTTAGCTACGGTAAAAAGCGTAACGCTGTCTGTAGAATACGCAGGAACATTACAGACGGCTATCCCCTTTTCCTTAGCGGCTGTTATATCGATATTATCATATCCTGTAGCGAAAACGCATATCAGTTTGAGTTGTTGCGAATTCTCTATTACTTCTCTTGTGATTTTGATTTTATTCAATATTAAAACGTCCGCATTTATGCTCCTTTCGGCAAGCTCTTCCGTAGAAGTTGCATCGTAAACGGTAACATCTCCAAAATTTTTTAGTGCGTCAAACGAAAGATCAAATCCCATAGATGCTCTGTCCAAAACGTTAATTAACATATAGCTACCTCAAATAAGTTTTTAGTGTATTATATCACCTTTGGATAAAAAATTCAATAGCAAGTTTGTTAATAGTATAATATAAAAATATTTTTAAAAGGTATTGACAAGCAGGAAAATATATGATATAATAGCTGTACCTCTGTCGGAGGCTTTTTTTACGCGCAAATTTTCTGGGACTTTGCTCGTTCTCCGCCATTGAGGGAGGTATTTTACGGGGTTTCCCGAATTCTATTAGGAGGTGCCGAAATGAGAGTCAAAATTACATTAGCATGCACAGAATGCAAGCAAAGAAATTATGACACAAAGAAAAACAAGAAGAATGATCCAGACAGACTTGAAATGAACAAGTTCTGCCGTTTCTGTCGCAAACATACTTTGCACAAAGAAACAAAATAATCTTAGAGAGGATTGTTTCATATGTCAAAAGAATTGAGCAAACATGAAATCGAAAAAGAAGGTGTAGCAGAAGCTCCTGTTGAAAAGAAGGCAAAAAAGCCTGCCAACAAGAAGGAAAACATCTTCAAACGTATTTGGAAAAAAATCGTTAAGCTCTGCAAAGATACTGTTGGCGAAATGAAAAAGGTTGTCTGGCTTCCCAAAACGGAGCTCGCTAAGAGCACCAAGCTTGTCGTTGTAACCGTTGTTGCTGTTGCAGCTGCTATCGCGGTTATTGATACTGCCTTTTCTTTCCTTATTAACACTGTTGCCGGTCTTATCGGCTAAGAGGCTCTTGACATGAGTAATATTAACGAAAAAAACCTTGGTCCCAGATGGTACGTAGCCCATACTTATACGGGTTACGAAAACAAAGTTAAAATCAGCATTGAAAAGATCGTTGAAAACCGCGGCCTCGGACACTTGATTTACGATATCAAGGTTCCCGTTGAAATTACCGAGGAGGTAAACGACAAGGGTGAAGTTAAGCAGATAGAAACTAAGCTCTTCCCCAGCTACGTTTTTGTAAAGATGACAATGACTGATGAAAGCTGGCACGTTGTACGTAATATTACGGGCGTTACCGGCTTTGTAGGTCCGGGTTCCGAGCCTACACCGCTTACAGATGAAGAAATCGCTATGTTCCAGGTTGAAGTTATTAAAGACGAGTTCCTATTCAACATCGGAGATACTGTTAAGGTTGTTGACGGTATCTTTGCAGGATATTCGGGCGTTCTTCAGAATATCAGTGATGACAAGAAACAGCTTGGTATTCTTGTTTCTACTGAAAAACGCGACTTCCCCATCATGGTAGATGCAAAGGATGTTCGCATAGCAGAATAATTTTTCTGCATAGCCATTATTATTGTGGGAGGGAGAAAAATCTTTTCTAAATTCTCCCGATTTCAGCACCACATATGGAGGTTTAATTATCATGGCAAAGAAAATAATGGGTTATATCAAATTACAGCTTCCTGCCGGAAAGGCTACTCCCCAGCCCCCTGTAGGTCCCGCACTTGGTCAGTACGGTGTTGCAATTCCTGCATTCACTAAGGAATTCAACGACAGAACTAAGAACGATATTGGACTTATCATTCCCGTTGTTATCACCGTTTACGCAGACCGTTCGTTCACTTTCATTACTAAGACTCCCCCCGCAGCCGTTCTTATCAAGAAGGCTTGCGGCATTGAGACAGCATCCGCTACTCCTAACAAGACTAAGGTTGCTAAGCTCACTAAGGATCAGCTTCGCAAAATCGCAGAAACAAAAATGCCCGACCTCAACGCCGCTTCTATCGAGGCTGCTATGAGCATGGTTGCAGGTACTGCACGCAGCATGGGCGTTACTGTTGAAGAGTAATAGGAGGTAATGAACAATGGCTAAAATGGGTAAAAAATATATGGCTAGTGTCGAGCTTTTCGACAAGTCAAAAATGTATGACGCTGACGAAGCGCTTGGTCTTGTATGCCAGACAGCAAAGGCAAAATTTGATGAAACCGTAGAAATTCATATTCGTCTCGGTGTTGACTCTCGTCACGCTGATCAGCAGGTAAGAGGCGCTATCGTCCTTCCTCACGGTACCGGTAAAACCGTTAGAACTCTTGTTTTCGCTCGCGGAGATAAGGCAGACGCGGCTAAGGCTGCAGGTGCTGACTACGTTGGCGCAGAAGATATGGTTCAGAAGATTCAGACTGAAAACTGGTTTGACTTCGACGTTGTAATTGCTTCTCCCGATATGATGGGTGTTATCGGTCGTCTCGGTAAGGTGCTTGGTCCTAAGGGACTTATGCCCAACCCCAAGGCTGGTACTGTTACTCCTGACGTTGCTAAGGCTGTTACCGAAGCTAAGTCAGGTAAGATCGAGTACCGTCTTGACAAGACCAACATCATCCACTGTCCTATCGGTAAGGCTTCCTTTGGCGCAGAAAAGCTTGCTGAGAACTTCAACACCCTTGTTGGTGCAGTTATCAAGGCTAAGCCCGCTGCTGCTAAGGGTCAGTACATCAAGAGCTGCGTTGTTGCTACAACAATGGGCCCCGGTGTTAAGGTTAACTACTCAAAGCTTGGTTGATTCTATGGCTTAATAATAAAAATCCCGTCCACGAAGGACGGGATTTTTATTATATAATATAAGGAAAATTTTTAGTCAAATCTAAGTAAACGAATGATAATCGTCGCGGTAAGCTATGGCTAGGCAAGCTCCTACTACCTCTTTAGCACCAAGAGCTCTGATTAGCATAGCCGAGGCTCCCATAGATGCTCCTGTTGTAACTATATCGTCAATCAATAAAACTCTTTTTCCTTTAACGCTACATTGCCTTTTTAAAACATCAAATTTCGCGTTTTTTATGCGATCTTCACCGTGAAGCTTCTTCTGCGGTACCTTCGATTCGGACTTTAAAAGCTTGACATACGTTAGTCCAAGCTTTTTTGAAATTGCTTTTGCGATTTCTTTGGAATGATCAAAGCCGTACTTTAATACCCTGCTTCGCTTTCTTGGAACGTTGGATACCACAAAATTTTCATAATTTAGTGAATTTTTTATTGAATATATCATTTCCTCTGAAATAAAATCCAACAAATCCTTCCGACGTACTCGTTTAATTACGTATATAAGTTGGTTTGAAGGGATTTTCTCGTTAGGATCTGATGACGGCTTATATAGGAATATCTTGGTAAGACTCGGCATCATATGAGCTTTTAGATACTTATTTGAGCATTTACAGCAAGTCAGCTGTTTAAAGCATATTGAACAAACGTTATTCTTTGAAGCTTCGTATTCTTTAAGGCAATTCTTGCATAAGGCACGGTCATCAATATCTAGTTTTTCTCCGCAACAAACGCACTTTGGAACGGTCATATAAAACAAAAGCTTTTTAACACAGTCTTTTAACACCATAACAAAACATCGCAGCATTTCATACTTGCGCATCCTATGTTTTTTTATTTTAAAGGCTAGCTCAGTTTTTCCGAGCTAGCCACATTAAATTATTTTGCAGTTTTGGGAAAGCTATCCTTAAGCCCTACGATTCTGTTGAACGTGTTAGGATTTTTAGTATCCTTAACAAAATATCCGACTCTTACGAACTGGAACTTATCAAGTGGATCGCAATTAACGAGCGAGGGCTCAACCTTACAGCCTTCGAGCTTGATAACCGACGAAGTGTTAAGATAGTCATCGTAAGTCTTATCTTCGGGAATATCGCCTGTATTTTCTATGTCAAACAGGAAATCGTACAGCATCACGGTAGCATCGGCAGAATTATCCTTTGAAAGCCAGTGAATGGTTCCTTTAACTTTTCTTCCGTCTACAGGATTACCGTTACCTGTTTCAAGATCTGCCGTACAAAGAATTTCGGTGATATTACCGTTCTCATCCTTTACGATTTCGTTGCATTTAACAATGTAAGCACCCATAAGTCTTACTTCACCGTCAGGCTTCATTCTGAAGAACTTAGGTGGCGGAACCTCTGCAAAATCGTCCGCATCTATATAAAGCTCTCTTGTGAATGCCACCTTACGCGTTTCCGAATCAGGCACAGCAGGATTATTGGGAAGATCGAAATACTCAACCTTATCCTCAGGATAATTCGTAACCGTTACCTTTATAGGATGAAGTATTGCTATTTTTCTGTTCGCAGTCTCATTAAGCTCCTCTCTGATGCAATGCTCAAGAAGCTCATAATCAACGATACTGTAAGACTTAGCAACGCCTGCGCGAGCCACAAAATCGAAAATTGCCGACGGTGTATATCCTCGTCTGCGAAGTCCGCAAAGAGTTGGCATTCTGGGATCATCCCAGCCGTCAACCAATCCCGTTTCCACAAGCTTTCTCAAATAACGCTTAGACATTACGGTATGCGTTACGTTAAGACGGGCAAACTCTCTCTGTTTCGGATTTGGATTATTGTTCACACCAATATTCTCGATTACCCAATCATACAGAGGTCTGTGATTTTCAAACTCAATAGAACAAAGCGAGTGCGTAATTCCCTCCATTGCGTCCTGAATAGGATGAGCATAGTCATAGAGTGGATATATGCACCATTTATCTCCTTGACGGTGATGCGAAACGTGGGCAATTCTATAAATTGCGGGATCACGAAGATTCATATTTGGCGATGACATATCTATTTTCGCTCTCAGAGTCTTAGACCCGTCCGGGAATTCACCGTTTTTCATTTTCTCAAAAAGATCAAGATTCTCTTCAACGCTTCTGTCTCTGTACGGACTGTTTTTACCGGGAACTGTAAGAGTTCCTCTGTATTCACGCAGTTTCTCAGCGGAAAGATCGCAAACGTAAGCCTTACCTGCTTTAATAAGATCTACTGCATATTCATAGCATTTATCAAAGTAATCCGAGCCGTAAAATACTCCGCCGGTAGGCTCGCATCCAAGCCACTTTAGATCCTCGTATATACTTTCAACGTACTCGTTATCCTCTTTAGCAGGATTAGTGTCATCATAACGAAGATTGAAAAGACCGCCGTACTTTTTCGCAGTCATAGCGTTAATCCATATAGCTTTCGCCGAACCTATGTGCAGGTAACCGTTGGGCTCGGGCGGAAATCTCGTATGGATTTTAAGCTCAGGATTCTTTGCGAGATCCTCATCAATAATATCGTGTATAAAATTATTTCTTAATTCTTCCATTTTAGAATTCCCTTCTCTTTTATATGAAGAACAGTTTGGTTTCATTCAGCGTCGTTGATTCGCCGTGCCCGGAATAAATCCGCAAGTCACCGTTCAAACTAAGCAATTTATTCAAAGAATTACGCAGCTTTTTAAAATTTCCCGTAGGTAGATCATATCGGCCGTATGCCCCGCCCGAAAATATGGTATCACCCGTAAAGATTATTTCATCGGATAAATAGCATACGGAGCCCTCGGTATGTCCGGGCGTTGCAATTACCTCAAATTCAACATTCCCTATAAGGATTTTATCACCGGCAAATACTTCTCGATATTTTCCCGTATATGCGGAAATATTTCCTTTAAGCATAAAGGCACAGTTAAGCATTTTGTTTTTAGCGAGGATCGCATCTTCGTGAGAAACAAGAACCTCGCAACCGATTTCCGTATACGAGTATATATGCCACATATGATCAATATGCCCATGAGTAAGAAGTACGTACCCAGGCTTTAAATTTTGCAACTTCGGTACTGCTTTTGCAGCCTCCGAAAAAGAAACTGACGGATCAACTACCGAAAAAGAATCTTCAGATAATAAAATATAGCAATTCGATGCAAAAATATTTCTATCTGTAAGGGTTACTATTTCCAAAACATTACTCCTTAACAAAGAAATACCAAATATATGATAGTATATCATATTTTTTCAAAAAAGTCTAGCGTTTTTTGCTATAAAAGTAACTTTTATATTTGTTTTTCATAATATGGTACTGTATATATTATCGAAAAATCAAAGGGGCTAAAGACATGAATAAAACAATACTCACTACGGAATCGGTAACTTATGCTATAAAAGCAAAGCGATTACTTTCTTATTCAGGTATTCAGTCTAAGCTCATAAAAGTAGATCCTTCAATCAAAAGAAATGGCTGCACGCATGGCATTCTTATAAATAACAGGGATTTTCTTAGTGCTGTAAAGGTTTTACGCGATAATGAGATTAACTACTCGGTTATTGAGAGGAACGGTAAATATGATATACCTTGATAACGCCGCAACTACTTTTCCAAAGCCTAATTACGTAATCCGGCAAACCCTTGAATGTATAAAAAAGTATTGCGCTAATTCAGGAAGAAGCTCCCATAATCTTGCCGTTAGAACTACAGAAGAAATATATCGGGCGCGCGAAGCAATTTCGAGCTTTCTTTCAATTAATACTCCGGAAAACGTGTGTTTTACAACAAACGCTACCTATGCTTTAAACATAGCTATCAAAACATTTATTACAAAGCCCTGCCACGTATTAATTTCTGATATAGAGCACAATTCAGTTTTAAGACCTTTGAATAAGCTTAAAGAAACTTTAGGGATAGAATATTCATATTTTTCAACCGACGGAAACATTGAGAAAAATATTGAAGCGCAGATTAAGAGCAATACGGGAGCCATAGTTTGTAATATAATGTCAAACGTAACCGGGTATGAAATTCCTCTTAATATTCTGTCTAAAATATCTCGAAATTACAATCTTATATTGATAGTTGACGCCTCGCAAATGATCGGGCATAAAAATATTAACCTTAGGGACAATCCTTGTGACGCCTTATGCGCTCCGGGACACAAAGGACTTCTTGGAATTCAAGGGTGCGGATTCGTTGCATTTAACAATAAAATTCCAACAGAAACTTTGATTGAGGGTGGAAGCGGTAACGAATCGTTAAGATTAAATATGCCTATGTCACCGCCAGAGCATTTTGAAGCGGGAACACTACCCGCGCCAGCTATAGTTGCATTACGTGCCGGGATAGAATATATAAATAAAACGGGTATAGAAAATATCGAAAGCAAAATAAACAAACTCACCGACTTTTTTTCGGAAAGAATACAGTCTATAAAAAATATTGACTCGTTTTATGCAAGTAACGGTATAATTTCCTTTAGAATTAAAAACAAAGCATCATCTTATATTTCAAGCAGGTTAAATGATTTTAACATTTATACGAGAAGTGGATTACATTGCGCCCCACTGGCTCATAAAAAGCTGGGAACACTAGATAGCGGATTAGTAAGAGTAAGCCTATCATCGATGACAAAAGAAAGTCATGCTGATCAGCTTTACGTTGCGTTGCAGAGCATTTGCAGAAGCTTTTAAATTTATAAAATAAGAGGGTCGGCTTAACATTAAAGAAAAGCCGACCCTCTTATTTTATAAATTTTCAAGGATTCCGTTTATCGCGGCCAATACTCTGCTTTGGTATTGACCGTATGAGTTACCGCTACAGTCTACGATAATATCCGCATACTTTTTGTACAGTGCAGTTCGTTCCTCGTAAAGATCTTTGAGAGTTTGATCGGGTTTCAGAACTACACCTCTTTTTGAAAAGTCTCCAAGTCTTTGTTCGATAACTTCATAAGAACAGTAAAGATAAATTATCTTACCTATTTTTTTATAATATTCCATAACCTTTGGATAATAAACGGCACTTCCCCCGGTAGAGAGAATTATATTATCAAGGTCAATGGAAAGAAGGACTTCTTCTTCTATTCTTTTGAAGCCATCTAACCCAAACTCCTCAATAAGCTCGTGAAGTTTTTTTCCTTTTTTTTGCTCAATAACTTTATCGGCATCGATATTTTTCATGCCGAGTTTTTTTGATATAGCTCGCCCCATACAGCTTTTTCCGCAACCGGGCATACCAATAAGAGTAAATACCATATGTTTTCTGCCCCGTTTTATCGTGGCTCTCCTGCGTTTTTAAATGTTTAAAATCCTTGTTTTATATTTTGCTTTAATTATTTCCGAACTTTCTTTTTTGACTGTAATTCTCTTTCCGAAATCTTTATGAATAAGCGAATTAACATCTGATGAAAAAGCTAAAGATAAATCCCTGTCACTGTTATTTATAACCGTGAAAAGCACGTCATTAGCGTTATCTCTTGAATAAATCAATACTTCGTTATCAAAATAAACGAGCTCTAATTTGCCGCTTTTATAAGCATCGTTATCGGTTCTGATTTTTCCTAGTAGCCGATAAAATTCACGAAGCTCCGATACCTGATTATTCCAAGGATACGCACGTCGGTTAAAAGGATCTTTATATCCTTCAAGTCCAACCTCATCTCCGTAAAATATTGTTGGAATGCCGGGAACGGTAGAAAGAATTGTGTATGCCATTTTCATAAGGGTTATTCCGCGCTTTTGTTGAGTTTTATTAAGCGATATTTTTGCAATTTCTGCATTCGTCAATCCCGTCACGTCAATCCCGGCAAAAACGGTTATTATTCTTTCGGTGTCGTGCGTTCCAAGCAAATTCATTTGCATATGCTGAACCTGAACCGGCGCGTTAAACATAACCTCAAGAAATTCGTATTCAAGTGAAGTCTTATCCTTGTTTTTTAAGAATTCTATTATTCCTGTACGCAACGGATAATTCATAACTCCATCAAGCTCAGTCCCAAGGAAATATTTTTTTCTTTTATCGTATGCAATTTTATTTGATGCGTCTTCCCATACCTCTCCGTAAAGTATGGTAGGTTTTTCTGACTCTCGAAGCTTAGATTTTATTTTAGATATAAATTCGTCAGAAAGCTCATCTGCAACGTCAAGCCTAAATCCAGAAACACCAAGCTTTGAATATTTTTCTATAACACCGCCGTTTCCCGCAATAAAATTGCCGCACGCAGAAACGTCGGGATTTATTCTCGGAAGTATTTCTATTCCCCACCAGCAAGTATATTTATCGGGGTGATTTTGGAAGTCGTACCAAGCGAAATAGGGTGAATTTTTTGATTGAAAAGCTCCTATTTCTTTATATCTGCCGCTTTTATTGAAATATATACTGTCAGAACCTGTATGATTAAACACGCCGTCGAGAATTATGCCGATACCGCGCTTATCCGCTTCCTTGATTAAAAGCTTCAAAGCCTCTTCTCCACCGAACATCGCATCAACCGTCATATAATCCCCAGTATCATATTTATGATTGGAATATGCCTCAAAAATAGGGCTTAAGTAAATAAGTGTTGTTCCAAAAGACTTTATATAGTCTAGCTTCTCTATAATTCCATATAAAGTTCCGCCAAAGAAGGTATTATTTTCAAGATGCGCTCCCGGGTATTCAGGATATTCCGGGATTCCGTTATCCCAATCTTCCATTATTACCGCGTCTTTTCTTAAAGGAACGTCTCCAGCCCTTTTGAAACGGTCAACAAATATATGATAAATAAGACCACCGTAAAAGCTTTCAGTATTAAATCCGGATGAATTTACAACGGAAAACTGAAAATGCTTTCCACACTCGTTTTTACTCAAAACTACATTTTTCCCTTGACCTTTCATACCGAATATAAGTCCGGCAACGGAAGAAATTTCAAAAGATAAAAAATACAGTCCTATTTTTTTATTCGTAATTTCAAGTTTATAAGCATCGTATTTTAAATCAAATGCACATTTTTGACAACAAATCTTGACAAAATTCGTCATAGACTCGTCATATATCCTTGCATAAACAGAAACCACTCCCAACAAGCGTGGGAGCAGTATTCTGATTTCTGCTTTTGTATTTATATCAAAAGCACCGGAACCGATATTCTCACCGTTGTGAAGATATTGGGCTTTGCCGGAAAATTCCGATACTTCTGAAAAGGTAACTCTTAGAGATTTCACAGAATAAACCTCAAAATCGAATATTTATTTTTTAATTTTGTAAATAGGAGAAGCGTGCCATATCTCAGATGCATATTTGCTAATACTGTTATCAGATGCAAATACACCGCTCGTTGCAGTATTAATCAGAGACATTCTGCTCCACGTTTCACGATCGCTGTAATCCCTCATCGCTCTGCCGTACGCATACATATAGGAATCAAAATCAGCAAGGCACATAAACGGATCCGCAACACCGTATCCACCGTTGATCAAGTAATCTGCTATATGCGAGAAGTCCTGACCGCCGATCGGATGATTGAATCTATCAACAACTTTCTTAAGCTTATCGGAACGGTGATAGAAGTCACGGGAAACATAACCGTTTCTCCAAAGCTCTTCAACTTCAGGTGTATTAAGACCGAAGATATAGATGTTATCTCTACCCGTTGCGCCGAGTATTTCAACGTTTGCACCGTCAAGAGTTCCAACCGTCAGCGCACCGTTCATCATAAGCTTCATACAACCTGTTCCGCTGGCTTCCTTACCCGCAAGAGATATCTGCTCGGAGATATCTGCAGAAGGAATAAGAACCTCTGCGAGCGAAACATTGTATTCTTCCATAAATACTACCTTAAGTCTATCGCGAGTCAAAGGATTTTTCTCAAGCTCTTCAGACAAGAACCATATGAGCTTAATCAATTTCTTAGCCATTGCGTATCCCGGAGCTGCTTTGCATCCGAATATGAACGTCTGCGGAGGAATATCAGCATTGGGGTTTTCGAGTATCTCATTATAAAGCGAGATAATTTTAAGAACGTTAAGAAGCTGACGCTTATATTCGTGCATCCTCTTTATCTGAACGTCGAAAATAGACGAAGGATCAATTCTCTTGCCCGTTTTTTCGTACGCATAGTACGCGAACGTTTCCTTATTGTAGTGCTTGATTTCGTCTATCTGTTTGAGAACTGATTTATCATCCTTAAAAGCTTCAAGCTTGATAAGCTGTCTTGCGTCCTCACGATAATCGGTGCCTATAAGCTCATCTAAGAGCTTACAGAGACGGGGGTTAGAATAATTCAGCCATCTGCGGTGAACGACACCGTTAGTCACGTTTGTAAATTTCCAGGGCGTCATCTTATAGAAATCATGGAATATAGTCTTCTTAAGAATATCGCTATGGAGCTCGGATACACCGTTAACGGTATGAGATCCGACAACAGAAAGGTTAGCCATACGAACCTGATTATAAGCAACTATAGCCATTCTTGATATTCTATCCCAGTCACCGGGATAAAGATTCCAAAGATCTGCTGTAAATCTGCGGTTTATCTCATTTACAATCATATATATTCTCGGAAGCTTCATACTAAAGAGGTCAACTCTCCAGCATTCAAGCGCTTCGGGGAGAACTGTATGATTGGTATAAGAAACAGTTTTTACGACTAATGACCAAGCATCATCCCATGAATATGAATATATATCCATAAGTATACGCATAAGCTCAGGAATACATAGTGCGGGATGAGTATCATTTATGTGAATAGCAACCTTTTCGCCAAAGCCCTTTAAAGAGCCATGCTCTGCAAAATAATCACTGATAATACTCTGCAAAGACGCAGATACAAGAAAATACTGCTGAGTAAGACGAAGAAGCTTTCCTTCATCATAATTATCGTTAGGATAAAGCTGCTGAGTAATAACCTCAGCATTGCTGCTATTCGTCAAATTCTGCATATATGAAGATTGAGAGGTATAGTGAGTGATCGCCGAATACGCCTGACGGGATCTCCATAAACAGATTTTATTAACCGCATTGGTAACAGTTCCGGGAATGAGAAGGTCATAAGGAACAGCTTTAACCTCATCATAGTCATAGTTCATAAACTTGACTTCACCGTTTTCCCACTTTTCCTCTATTCTTCCTCCAAATCTTACCGTAACACTTTTTTCGGGACGCGGAACCAGCCAAGCACCTCCGCTGCCAAGCCAGCTATCCGGCAGCTCTACCTGCTCTCCGTCAATAATCTTTTGCTTAAAAAGACCGTTTTCGTAAAGAAGCGAATAACCGTTGGCGGCATAATCAAGCGCCGTTAATGAGTCCATAAAGCATGCTGCAAGTCTGCCAAGACCGCCGTTACCAAGTCCGGGGTCTACCTCGCAAGCATATATTTTTTCAAATGAAGATCCGAATTCCGAAATAATTTCACATAGGTCGTCATATATACCTAAATTCATTGAATCGTTCTTAAGCGCTCTTCCTACAAGAAATTCCATACAAAGATAATAAACCTTTTTTCCGTCGACTGCTCTGATGCGCTTTCTGAAAGCAGAACGGTATTCAAGCATAATATCTTTTATGGCAAGAACTGTTGCCTGATAAAGCTGATCATCGGTTGCACTTTGGGGGTCATATACACCTCTGGTGATAAGCTTTGCCTCTATTCTCTCTTTAAGTTCGGATTTCGAAATTTTGTTTTTTGCGCCTGAAACCGGGCTTGATTTATTAACCATCGTTTTTATTATTTCCTACCATTCTAACAGTTTATTGTAAATACTCATATATTTTTTCGCGGAAACGCCCCACGAGAAATCTGATGACTTAGCCTTTAGTACAAGGGCATCCCATTCTTTTTTGTTTTTATAGAGATCAACTGCTCTCTTTACAGTGAACAAAAGCTCGTGAGCGTTATAATTATCAAAAGTGAATCCGTTTGCGTCATCTCTGCCGTAAGGCTTTATGGAATCGTAAAGTCCTCCTACGGCGCGCACCACGGGAACTGTACCGTAGGAGCAGGCTATCATTTGCGCAAGTCCGCAAGGCTCGCTTTTTGAAGGCATAACGAATATATCTGCCGAAGCGTACATTTTCTTTGAAATGACTCTATCGAACTTTATAAGCGCCCTTACGTTTTGATGATTCTTTTCAAGCGCTCGGAACATTTCTTCGTACTCCGGTTCACCTGTTCCGAGAATAACGAACTGAATATCCTCCCTTAAAAGTTCATCAATAATTCTCGCTACCAAATCAATACCTTTAGCCGTTGCAAGCCTTGTAATCATAACAACAAGCGGGATGTCGGCATTTTCAGGTAGTCCAACTTCTTTCTGGAAAGCAAGCTTGTTCTTCTTTTTTCCTTCCTTCAAGTTGTCTTTTCCATATTCAAAATAAATATCTCCTCCAAGCTCCGGTGAGAAATATTTATAATCGATTCCGTTGATAACGCCCTTCATTTTTGCACCTGCCTGATCGATCACGGCTGCAAGCCCGAATGCAAAGAAATCGTGATGTAGCTCGTATGCGTAATTAGGACTGACGGTTGTAATATAATCGGAAACAGAGATTGCACCTTTCATAAGATTGATACAACCGTTGTATTCTACGACGTTTGAATATCCATCAAGAGCAAAAATATCCCCAAGGATCGCACTGTCGAATTTACCCTGATACTCGATATTATGAATTGTATATACCGTCCTGATGTTTTTTAAAGCATCTACACACGCAAACTTAGTCTTGAGGTATATAACGCTTAACGCCGACTGCCAATCGTTAGCATGAAGTATCTCAGGAATATTGCCGGTTTGAATCATAAATTCTATAACGGCAAGGGAAAAGAACGCAAATCGTTCCGCATCATCATACTCACCGTATAGCGCTTTTCTGTCAAAGTAATAATGATTCTCAATAAAGTAATACGTTACTTTACCGTTTTGAATCTTATATATGGACGCTCCGGAATCTCTCCACGAATACTTGAACGTAATATCTTTTACTTTCACAAGCTTCTTGCGGTGCTCTTCCTTCATAGAAGCGTAAAGAGGCATAATTACCTCAACGCAGGTATCCGGATTATCGTCAGCAACCGTAATTGGCAGCGCACCCAAAACGTCACCAAGTCCTCCGCTTGCAGCGTACGGATTAGCTTCACTTGTTACATAAAGTATTTTCATTTCTTCACCTCAGATTAAACAGTTCTGTCCTTCTGAACAAAGAAAGGCATATTTTCATTACCCGAAAGCTTAACTCCTTCCGTTACTGTAACACCTTTATCTGTTACTATGCAATTAAGCTCTGCATTTTTCTCCACCCTTGTTCTTTGGAACAAAATCGAATTTTTTACAATAGCACCGCGAGCTACGTGAACTCCTCGTGAAATCACGGAGTTGATTACAGTACCCTCAATAACGCAGTCATCTGCTATAAGAGAATTTTCAACCTTTGCAGTTTTGGTATAAACAACGGGCGCGGAGTTATGAACTCTCGTGAAAACAGGTCGAGACTTTTCATTAAGTAATGAATTACGGGATTTTTCATTCGTTGCAAGCTCTATTGAGTATTTGTAATAGTCAAGGAAGCTCGAAACGGAAGCGGCATAGCCATTGTAACAATAAGTTCTGTAATTCGAATGCAAATATTTTCTTCGGAGCATTTCGGTAAAGCTATTAAGACCGTACGCCTCAGCTTCATCAATAAGACTTCTTAAATAACTTGTCTTCATAACAAATATATTCAGAGCCAACTCCGGATTTGAATCTGTAGTAACGTTATTCATTACGATATCCGTAACCTTACCCGCAACAGACGATAAGAAAATTTTAGGATGCTTTGATGTATAATGCTTCTCCGCAATCTTAGTAACTATAGTAATATTTGCATTTGTTTTTTCGTGAACGCTGATAACGTCTGCAATATCGATGTTGAGAACAAAATCAGAATCCATAAGAACGACGTGTTCTTCTTTAAATTCATCAATATACTGCTTCATACTCTTAAGAGCTTCCATATGGGTTGCAAAAACCTTAGCTGAAGCAGACGTTGCGGTCTGAAACGGAGATATTATATTTATACCGTCTTTTCTTCTGGCAAGATCCCAGTCTTTACCGCTTCCTAAATGCTCAAGTAAGGATCGGTAATTATAATTTGCCACTATGTGTATTTTTGAAATATTGGCGTTAACCAGGTTTGAAAGGCAGAAGTCTATAAGCCGGTATCTGCACGCAAACGGTATAGCCGCAACCGTTCTGTCTCTGGTAAGCCTTGAAAGTGTATTGTTATTTAAATTCGAGAACACGATTCCTGCTGCACTGATAGCCATTTTATATTCCCTCCTTATGCCTTATTAGGTTTTATTACAGAATTTTTAGCAACAACGGTAATTTCGGATTTATCAGCACCCATTTTACCAACAATAGCCCCCTCAGTTACCTCAGTATCCGTATCGATAATCGAGGTATAAACTGCGGCACCACTGCGAATTATAACATCATCCATTATTATGGAATCATAAACAACCGCGCCATCTTCAATAACAACTCCGCCCGAAAGAATTGAGTTAACAACAGTACCGTTAATGATACAGCCTTCGGAAATCATTGAATTTATCATTTGGGCGTTTGCCCCTAAAAACTGAGGAGATCTTGCCTGATTCTTAGAGTATATGCGGAACTGGTTATCACGTAAATTAAGAACGGGATCATCTCCGATTAAGTCCATATTAGCCTCCCAAAGAGATGAAATAGTTCCAACATCCTTCCAATATCCGTCAAACCTATACGCAACAATTTTTTCACCGTTTCTAAGTATATTAGGGATTATATTTTTACCAAAGTCATTGCTTGAGGTTGGATCCGCTTCATCAAGCTCAAGATATTCGATAAGCGCTTTAGTGTTGAATATATAGATACCCATTGAAGCCTGATTATTCTTAGGATTCTTTGGCTTTTCTTCAAACTCATAAATTGTATCATCGTCGTTGGTATTACATATACCGAAACGGCTGGCTTCTTCCATAGGTACGGAAATTGTAGCTATAGTACAGGTAGCACCCGTCTCCTTATGCTTTGCAAGCATATCGGCATAATCCATACGGTAGATATGGTCTCCCGAAAGTATAAGTACGTAATCAGGATCATACTGCTTAATAAATGTAATATTCTGGTATATTGCGTTAGCAGTTCCCTTATACCAATCTGATTTCTTGTTACCCTGATAAGGTGGAAGCACTGAAAGGCCGCCTCTTTCTCTATCAAGATCCCACGTTGCACCGTTGCCTATGTACTCATTAAGAGCCAGAGGCTGATACTGAGTCAAAACACCAACCGTATCAATTCCCGAATTAATACAGTTAGACAGAGGAAAATCAATTATCTTGTACTTTCCTCCAAACGAAACTGCAGGTTTTGCCGTCTGCTTTGTTAAATCATAAAGTCTCGAACCCTGGCCTCCGGCAAGAAGCATCGCTATGCATTCTTTTTTACAATACATCTTAGTTCTCCTTTAGTGCTTTTGTATTTTTCGTTCTTTTTTCTTTGAATATAATTCCTGAAAAGCGCGGAATTGAAATATCCGCTTTGTAGGACTTGCCATCTCTTTTAACAGAAATGTGCTGCTCGATGTTTCCGAAGTTTCCGCTATCGAAAATCTTTTCAACATACGGATATCTTAATGGAATTTGAATATTTTGCTCACACCCCGAAAAACTTATAACAACGATAAGATTGCTCCCTCTGAGATTTTTACGGCGAAAAGCAACCAGATTTTTTTCACTTTCATCTGCCATTATCCACTCAAATCCGTCCGGAGAAAAATCAAGCTCCCAAAGCTCTGAAGTTTCAAGATAAAATCTGTTAATAGCAGCGGTATATTCTCGCATTTCCCTATGCTTAGGATAGTCGAGCATAAACCACTCGAGCGAATTTTCGTAATCCCATTCTCTGAACTGACCGTATTCTGTTCCCATAAACAGCATTTTCTTTCCCGGATAGGTCATCATAAGTAGCAACGATGCTCGCATTTGCAGGAACTTGTCCTCATAAGAACCGCACATCTTATCTATAAACGAAAGTTTGCCGTGTACTACTTCATCGTGAGAAATCGGCAAAACGTAATTTTCATTATAAGCATACATCAATGGAAAATTCAATGCCGTATGCTTATACTTTCTAAACAGCGGATTCGTCATAACATAGTCATAAAAATCGTTTGCCCAACCCATATTCCATTTAAGATTGAATCCAAGTCCGCCTTCAAATACCGGATGGGTTATCTTACCGTGAGAAGTTGATTCTTCCGCTATCATAAGAACGTCCGGAATTTCAGAGAAGACCGTAAGATTAAGCTTCCTTAAGAAAGCCTCTGCCTCAAGATTCAAATTTGTTCCGTGAGCGTTGGGTACCCACTCGCCAGGCTCTCTGTCATAATCAAGATACAGCATAGATGCAACAGCATCCACTCTCAACCCATCTATGTGAAACTCTCTCAAGAAATACATAGCGTTGGAAACCAAAAAGCTCTGTACCTCTTCTCTGCCAACATCAAAAAATCTCGTTCCCCAAGACCGTGATTCCTGTCTGTCTTTACCCTGGTATTCGTAAAGAGGAAAACCGTCAAACTCATAAAGTCCCCATGCGTCCTTTGGGAAATGAGCAGGAACCCAATCCATAATTACACCGATTCCGTTTTTATGGAATTCATTTATCATATATCGGAAATCGTCGGGATCTCCATACCTTGAGGTCGGTGCATAAAATCCGCAAACCTGATATCCCCAAGAGCCATCATACGGAAATTCAGCGAGCGGTAAAAATTCAACGTGCGTATAGCCCATAAATTTCAGATACGGAACCATCACGTCTGCAACTTCGCGATAACTGTAGTATGAATTATCATCCTCGTGTCTCATAAAGCTTCCGAGATGAGTTTCGTAAATGTTAAGCGGTACAGAAAGATAGTGCCCGCGTTTTAGAGAAACAGTTTTCTTTCTTGATTTGAGCCATTCTTCATCTTCCCACTTAAAATCGTTCGATGTAAATATAAGGGACGCTCCATCAGCCAGACCCCGAGAAAATCTTGCATAAGGGTCACCCTTATCAAATGTCTTCCCGTTAGACGTTATCCTGAATTTGTATGCTTTCTTTTCAAGCGGGACGTCGGAATATATTTTACATTCCCAGACACCCATATCGGTAACTTTTTTCATAGGATACGGAGAATTCCAGCCATATATTTCTGAAATAACGTCTACTCTTTCCGCATGAGGTGCCCATGTTCTGAAAGTGTAGCAATACCTACCGCCTTCAACCTGCAAATTGCAACCGAGGTAGTCGTAAGTACTGAAATTAGTGCCTTGATGAAAATAGTACGATGCTAAATTATTATCATTCATAAAGTCAGCCTCCTTTGCTATTTTACCTCATTTGCCGTGTCGTAATTTGTCATTAATCGCAAACTAAATATGAAATTAAAATATCTAATAATATTTTAGCACGGTAAAGCGTTTTTGTCAAGAAAATTTGAGACTATTTTGAGGTATGTATAAAATAGCAAAGCTGGAACGTTTTACAAGTCGCTATATTAGTATTTTTTTAGTTACTTTGCACAACTTTTCTTTTTTTGAAAAATCTTCAGTATTAAGTGTTCCCCGCCAGAAAATCGAATTTTCTTGAAAAGTCGCATCACTAATACCATAAAAGATTTTGAAACTTTACGTATTAGTAATGAGGCGAAGGCAAGTATAATCGTTACCGATAAATAAATAACGCTTATCAGACTTAAAAGCAATTTTTTTATGCGACTGCCTAAAAATAACGAAAACAGATAAGTAGTACTTAAGGCAATCAAAGTTATATATAATCTGAAAACACCGTCTGTAGCTACATAAAAGAAAATTATAAGAAGGATACCGTATGACAAAACATATAAAAAATCGAAAAACCATTCTTTCAACCTTGATTTCGACGGGTTATAAAAAAATTTATGCTCTTTCAGCCTTAATACACTTGATATACTGTCCGATGATTTATATATTTTCTTAGGTAGTAAAATAACGTTCTCGATTGTATGTATAGCTACATTAAGTGCAATGCTGTATATACCCATAAGAATACCGAATATAGCCGATTCTCGCGCGATAACGATAATATCTTTTAAATCTACGTAGAACATTTAATGTATAAACCTTCCGAAAATCCCCTTCTTCTTTTCATCTGAAGAAATAAAAACGCCGCTAACATCTCCGGTAATATAAATCGTACCCCCTTCTTTAGTAAGGCTTTCAATTTTTAAATCGTTACCTTCAACGGATATTTTTCCCGAAACGGTATCAAGAGAAACATATCCGTCATCAAATCCTCTTATATCATTTACACCTTCCATAGAAAAGGAACTTCCTATAATCAAAGTTATCTTACTTTTATTCGTGCCTTCCATATAACCTCCATAAAAAACGATGCATACTCGTTAAAGAATATGCATCGTCATATTTTTTTATTCGCCAATTTCGGACACTACTTCATACATTCCTGCTGATTCCATCTTTTTTGTTGTGTCCTTAATCTCAAGTACACGAACAGTAACCGCTTTTGTTCCAAAGGCAATCGTTATTAAATCACCGCATTTTACATTGTAAGAAGCTTTTGCAGCCTTGCCGTTAACAGTAATTCTCGACGCATCGCATGCATCATTGGCAACCGTTCTGCGTTTAATTAATCGGGAAACCTTCAGATACTTATCTAATCGCATAGAAATTACTCGTTAACTGCGTCCTTGAGAGCCTTTGAAGCAGAGAAAGAGGGTTTCTTGCAAGCGGGAATTTCAATATTTTCACCTGTCTTGGGATTGCGGCCTTCTCTTGCAGCAACATCCTTAACTTCGAAAGTGCCAAAGCCGATAAGCTGAACCTTATCTCCTGCCTTAAGAGCTTCTGTAATAGCGTTAATTGTAGCAGCAACAACAGCCTCTGCATCCTTTTTGGATACCTGAGCCTCAGCAGCTACAACATTGATAAGTTCTGTTTTGTTCATTGGTTTATACTTCCTTTCAAAATTTAATTAACATAGTGATTATAACAACATTCCGCTATAATTGCAATAGTAAAGATATCTTTTTCGAGCTTTTTTTTATTTTTTTCGTCTTATTACATAACCAAAATTGTTATTTTTTGGCACTTTTAACAAATTCAAATATAGAATTAAGCTGTTTTCTCATAAAAATGTAGAGAAACGTAAAATACAAACCTGCTGCGAATAAGGCAAACAAGAGAAAAATCAAAGCATCAAACACACCACGCACAAAATAATTGTACGCAAAATATGCACTTCCTATTGATATTATTGATGAAAAAAACGGTATCCATACAAGCTTAAAAGAAGAAACGTTCAATTTCAGTCCTCTCAAAATATACCCTAATGAAATCAACAGCGAAATACCGTAACTTATACTTGTGGAAATAGGTGCTCCAACTATTCCTAATCTACCTATAAGAAAGTACCCGAAAACAATCTTAAAAACTGCTCCTACGCTCATAGAAATCAATGAAATTTTCTGATTCAGTGTAGATTCCAGAATACTGTTCAAAACAGTTAGAAGTGACAACGAAATTACAGATGCCGATAAAACACTTAAAAGCGGCGCACCTATCTGTGCCGAATCATTGCTGAAAAGCAACATAAGTATCTCTTTTGAAAAGAACAGGTAAGCCGCTGCCGTAGGAAAGGCAATAACAGTACCTACGGTTATAATAACGCGGCAAATATTTTCAAATTCTTCTCTATCGCCGCAAGTAAACTTTGACGTAAGATGAGGAATGGCAGAAATACCCAAAGGAGTTATCAAGGCGGTAACAAGATTTAACATCGGCACTGCAAGCGTGGTAAAATTGCCAAACAACGCTACCGCTTCCGAAGAAGATATGCCGATAGACAAAAGTCTTTTCATAATCAGACCAAGATCTATTATGTTGGATATCCCCATAACCGCAGAGCTGAAGGTTATTGGTAACGAAATATAAAGCACCTTCTTGATTATATAAAGATTAGCACATTGTATTTTCTGCCCGTTATTTTCTCTTATGTTTGCGTTTTTTGAACAAACAAGAAGAAAAATAGCTCCTATGAAAGTTCCAAGCGTCACGCCTAAGACTGTAAATGCAGATATCATATGAACAGGCATTTTTTTCCTTACAGCAAAAAACGCAAACGCTAATCCGCAAACAAATTTTATCACGCCCTCAATTACCTCTGATATCGCAATGTCACGCATTCTTCTTTTGCTGTTTAAATATCCTCTTAAAACTCCCGACGCCGAAACAAAAGCTAAAGAAGGAGCTATACATAACAACGAAAACGAAGCTAAGGAATTACCTATAAGTGCTGCAAAATATCTCGAGAAAATCATCAAAACCGCACTAAATACTATTCCAACCGTAACATATAATTTAAGGCAAACGCTAAGTATGCTTCTCGCGTTATATTCACCTTTTGTGTGAGATTCTGTAATTGTAATGGAAACAGCCCTCGGAACACCGCTGGTACACAGCATATAAAAGAAAGAGAAAACAGAATATGCCGAATTAAAATATCCCATACCTTCATCACCCATAACGTGCGACAGAGGAAGTTTATATAAAAATCCTATAATTTTAACAATAACAACAGATAACGTAAGAGCAAAAGCTCCACCAAGTAAGCTGTCCTTCCCATCTTCTGTATTGTTTATTTTAACCATATTAAACCTCGTAGATCTTTTATCTATTTAAAATTTATTTTTATCTTCCCTGTTTTATGACGCAAGCCTGTGATAAGCTTTTAAAAGTATTTAAAAAATGAAACCGTCGGCGCTGGAGCCCGACGGTTTCATTTTTATTTATTTTGCTCTGAGAAAAACGCAAGAATTTTATCTTTAATAGGAGACTTTGCCTCAGGACTGCCTGAAGCTGCAAGCTCATGCTCGCGTAAATATTCATAAGGATATTTGGGTGCAAATAAACGTTCTATCCGTTTTGGAGTATTATCTTCCTCGTTAACTACAACAAGCTTCGTAACCGCTCCGGCACCTACGGCAAATATCGTCTGAGTTTCTTCCATCATATATACGTTATAGAGACCTTCGTGGCCTTCTTTTGCAAATCCAACGTTTTCAAGATTTCCAACGGTATTCTTTTGCCTATACATATAATAAGGCTTATAACCTGCAAACTTGGTTTTAATTTGCGAATAAGAGACTGATTTCGCAGCATCACCGCCGGAAACCGAATATATATTCGAATTATTTTTCAACGCATCGGATGCTTTCTTTACGCAGAAGGTATGTACGGTAATATTTGTCGGATCAAGCTCAATAATTTTATCAACAGTTTCAGAAAAATTGCGAAAATCATCACCCGGAAGTCCGGCTATAAGGTCAATGTTTATATCCTTTATTCCGCTCTCTTTTGCGATTTTGTAAGCTTTAAAGAAATCTTCGGTAGTATGGCGCCTGCCAATCTCTCTGAGAACGTCATCGTTGAGGGTTTGCGGATTTACGCTTATTCTTGTAACACCGTATTTTTTTGCAACGTCAAGCTTTTCCTTTGTTATAGTATCGGGTCTGCCTGCTTCAAGTGTAAATTCGGCAAGCATTGACGTATCGATTCTTGAAGATATTTTTGAAAGAAGCTTATCGAGCTGCATTTCCGAAAGAGTAGTGGGAGTACCCCCGCCAATATACACCGTAGAAAGATTCATACCAAGTTCCTCTATAGTGTCAAACGTATTGTCAAGATCGGTACAAAGCGCATCAATATAAGGATCAATGAGGGAGAGTAGTCTGGGTGTTGTATAAGAAACAAAGCTGCAATACGAACATCTTGTCGGACAAAACGGTATGGATATATATAAAGAACATTCATTTGGTGAAGAACGCTTTAATATTTTCATCTCCAGAGAAGCAACGGAAACTGCCAGAGCAGCTTTTTGCGGATTCAAAAAATACTCGTCTCTCATTATTCTTTTACTTTTTGTTATTCCGTTTCCCTGACGGATTAGCGAGCTCGCGATTTTTGCCGGACGTACTCCTGTAAGAATTCCCCAAGGCGGAATATGTCCAAGTAAATCTTTCCCGGCGGAGAAAAGAGCTCTACCGACAGCGATTCCCTCGTGAGTTGCAATCGTTATATTTTCATCAGTGGATACACTTGCGGTAGCATCGCACACTTTATCGTTAAGTTTCATAGAAACGTATGCGGTAACCCCGCCGTCTGCCTCGGAATCAACGTTGACGCTTACTTCGGGAATACCTTCTCCGCCCTCTTCGTTTTCACCAAACGTAGCACCCGGGAAAAATACCATACAAAGCGTTTGTACGTAATATCTGTTTATATTTCCGTCTATTTTTAGAACCATATAAACTTTACCTTTCAATTTAACATCAATTCTTTTTTGTGTAAAGAATTTTAGAATTCATAACAATAGTAACGGGACCGTCGGTTGACAATTCGGTTCTCATCTCCGCACCGAAAACTCCGCTTTCACACTTTCTCACCCTTATTCTCATAAGTGTAAGAAAATATTCATACAGGCGATTCGCCTCAGCGGGTGCTGCCCCAGCAAAATAATCAGGTCTGTTTCCGTGTGCGTAATTCGCATTAAGCGTAAAGTTTGATACAACGAGAGCCTCGCCGTCAATATCTTTAATTGACAGATTCATCTTTCCTGCTTCATCGCTGAAAATGCGAAGTTTAGATATCTTTTCCGAAAGAAGTTCTGCATCCTTTTCGTTATCATCCTTTTCAACTCCTAAAAGGATATACAAACCATATCCAACTTTACCGGAAATATCACCGTCTGCATACACTGTTGCATTGTTAATTCTTTGAAGAACTGCTATCATTTTTTTGTCTCTTTTACTTTAATTTGAAAATCCTCTTGTTACGGAAAGAACCGATTTAAGTGAACGAAGCTTAGATACGATGGACTCGTAGTGAGAAGTATTCTTACATCCAATCGTAAGATTTACCAACATAGTGCCGTTTTTCTGTATCTGAGTGTTAATGGAGCTGATGGATACCTTCATATCAGCAAGAGCAACAGAAATCGAAGCTATAACGCCGATACCATCCTCGAGAATAAGCTGAATCATCGCCTCATAAGTTTCGTTAGACTGCGGATTCTGAGTCGCGGGAGTATCCCATTCGGCTTTTACCCAGCGCGAAAGATTTTCCTCGTTACCTCTTGAAAGAGTTACGTTCGGGCAATCCGATTTATGCACGGAAACGCCAAAACCTCTAGTAATAAAACCAACTATCTTGTCGCCCGGTAAAGGATTACAGCACTTTGAGAATTTTACCTGACATCCGTGTTCTCCGTCAATAATTATGCCGCCGGTAGAACGAAGCCTATTGCTTTTAGTTGCGAGCTTAACCTTGGAAATTTCATCCTCAGTAGTCATTTGCACAGGAGATTCGGCTGCTACAATTTTCTCGAACTCCTCTTTCATTTTGGGAATGAATCTCGATAAAGAGAGTCCTCCGAATCCAATGGTATTATAAAAATCGTCAGCGTCCTGTATTCCAACTCTCTTAGCGATAGTTGTAACAACTTCCTCTATCTGTTCGTCAGTAAAGTTTTTTCCGATTTTTCTGACTTCCTTTTCAACCTCGGCTTTACCCATCTGGATATTTTCTGTTCGTTTTTCTTTCTTAAACCACTGACGGATTTTACTTCTCGCAGCTCCGGTTTTAACTATTTTTAGCCAGTCTCTACTTGGTCCTTTAGAAGACTGAGATGTAATGATCTCAATTATATCGCCATTCTGAGGAACCTTATCTATAGGAACAATTACACCGTTGATTTTAGCTCCCATCATCTTATTGCCGACCGCTGAGTGTATGGCATATGCGAAATCTATCGTCGTAGAGCCGAGAGGTAAAGAAATAACGTCGCCCTTTGGTGTGAAAACAAAGGTCTCATCGTGAAATATGTCGGTCTTGAATGAGCGCATAAATTCATCGGGATCTCTCGTATTTTCATCAGACTCAAGTAGCTGAGCAATCCAACGAAGTTTTTCGTCTATATCGGCGCCGGAGCGCGAACCTGACTTGTATTTCCAGTGCGCAGCAAGACCGTATTCGGCTTCCTCGTGCATCTGTCTCGTTCTTATCTGAACCTCAAACGGAATACCGTTATTACCTATAACCGTCGTATGAAGCGAACGGTACAAATTAGGCTTGGGCGTAGAAATATAATCCTTAAATCTACCCGGTACCGATTTGAACATTTCGTGCACAAGACCTAGCGCGGTATAACACTCAAGCTCATTATCAACAATAACTCTTACAGCATAAAAATCATATATTTCATCGAAAGATCTGCCAAAAGTATACATCTTGCGGTATAAACTGTAAACAGATTTAATTCTTCCCTCGAGTGTAAAATGAATACTGTTTTCAAGAAGCTTTTCAGAAAGCTCTTTTTTCGCTTCGTGAAGAAAATCTCGGCTTATTCCGTATTTTTTCTCTATTGCTTCTTCTACTTCCGCATATCCTATTGGGTCAAGATAAAACAAACTTAAATTTTCAAGCTCCTGCTTGATTCTTTGAATACCTAAGCGATGCGCGAGAGGTGCATAGATATACATAGTTTCAAGAGCTATTGCTCTTTGCCTATCCTCTTTTTTAGCCGCAAGAGTACGCATATTATGCAAACGGTCGCAAAGCTTGATAAAGATAACTCGAATATCTTTATTCATTGCAAGAAGCATTTTGCGTATATTCTCTATATGAGCTTCTTCTTTATCTGCCACCTGAACCTGTATTATTTTTGTAAGACCGTCAACAAGCATAGCTACATCTTTTCCAAACATCGTAGCTAAAGTATTAAGGTCTGTCTTATCCGCGCAATCCTCTACCGTATCGTGAAGAAGAGCTGCAGCAATAGAATCAGTATCAAGACCAAGCTCCGCAACGATAGTCGCCACAGCAACAGGGTGACTTACGTACGGCTCCCCGCTTTGCCTATACTGCCCTGCGTGCATCTCTGCAGAGTAATGAAAGGCTTTATTTATTTTTTCGTAATCGTAATTTTTGTCATTGCCTTCGATCACGTCAAGCAATGGCTTTATTAATTCGCTTAAATTTTCCATAAACTAAATATTCTGCTGAGAACGAATTCTCCTTAAAAGATTTGATTTTTCAAGATCCGCTTTACCTGTTCTGTAATGCATACTGAAACGGTAAATATCGTTACCAACTTCAATAATTCCTAATATGTTAAGCTCTTGCATCACTTTTATGATTATCAAAAGCTTTATATAATCCACTTTATTTCCTTTTATATTCGATAGCTTGTATAAAATGTCACGAATTGAAAGAACCTCATCTCCAGCTCTTACTGATGACACCAAAACTCTGTAGACTTCTGCAAAATTTTCTCTTGTCGGAATAATATTTTCTTCGTGCGAAAATCTTGCTCCGCCCCAGATTTCAGAGAATCTTTTGGATTGTGCATCCATATGTGCTCGCAATGCCTCGGATTGCTTAATATCTCTGATTATAAGCTGGGCATTTCGTCTTCCTGACCATTCGTTTACGTCAAGATTGAAAAGAACGTCAACTTTATCTCCGACGTATATATCAAGAGTATCCGGATTACACGAGAAGAACATTCCCACTAAAACATTTTTTCCATCGGTAAACGCCATTTTTGTATGCTTTCCTTCGCTTACGGGGGCAATTTCCGTAAGGATCGCATCCCTAACAACGAAAGCAGGGACGGGGTTTCCTACACCGTAAGGCTCAAGTATACGAAGATCATCGGCAAGCGAAAGATTTACTGATGAAAGAGATATTTCAAGATCTGCATCAACCGTAGGAATCATATTTTCCTCGCTCAACGTTTCTTTTGCATATTCGTTGATCTTTCTTCTGAATGCATCAAGATTGGATCTTGTAACGGAAAGACCCGCCGCAAGCTCGTGTCCGCCAAATTTGACGAGCTCGTCCTTGCAGTAGCACAATGCATCAACAAGATTCATACCTTTGATACTTCTTCCTGATCCTTTTCCAACGTCATCCGGCATCGGAATGTCACCTTCGTTACCCTCAAAAGAAATCAGTATAGACGGTCTTGAATACTTTTCGGTAATTCTTGACGAGACGATACCTATAACGCCGTGATGCCAATTATCTGCATCAAGGACTATAACCGGCATTTTATCATAACCGAATTTCTCTATTTTCTTATAAGCTTCTTCAATTATGCGATTTTCTTCGCTCTGACGCTCTCTGTTTGCATCGCAAAGCTCGGTCGCAATACGGTAAGCTTTCTCGTAATTGTCGGTTAAAAACAAGTCAACTGCCATACCTGCGGTTCTGATTCTTCCCGCGGCGTTTATTCTGGGCGCAAGAGTAAATCCGATATAACTTGAAGATATTTTTGTTTGCTTTCTTTTATTTGCGAATCGCTGCGCCTCATTTTTACCGGTAGCCGCTTCAATAAGAGCAGCCAAGCCCAGACGTCGACTCTTATTCATTTTCTTAAGTCCATAGCTTACGATAAGACGATTTTCTTCTTTTATGGGCATTACGTCCGCTATGGTACCTATTGCAACAAGATCTGCATATTTTTCAACGATTGATAATGCCGCTTCCGCCCTTGAACAATTCAAGAAACGTTCCTCGCATGCACAGAGGAATTTAAAAACTACACCTACTCCTGCGAGCTCTTTAAATTTAGACTTACAGTCAGGTCTATGCGGATTTACAACAGCGCATGCCTCGGGAATAATCTGACGGCACTCGTGGTGGTCGGTAATAATAAAGTCAATTCCGATACCTTTTGCAAAGAGAACTTCTTCATCTGCGGTGATACCGGTATCAACAGTTATAATAAGATTGGTTCCCGATTCTGCGAGTGCTGAAATTGCGCTCTCGGATACTCCGTATCCCTCGCCGATTCGATTAGGTATGTAGTAATCAACCTCAAGCCCGATAGATTTGAGATATAGATACAAAGTGCAAACGGATGTAACCCCGTCTACGTCATAGTCACCGTAAACGGTAACCTTCTCCTTTCTTTCGACGGCTAATGCCAAACGGTCAACTGCAAGTGACATATCCGCCATTTCATACGGATCGGTAAGAATTTCCGATTCCATATACAAAAATTTCTTTGCAGAAGCTACGTCACAATACCCCCTGCACCAAAGAAGATTTGCTATAACGGCATTTATACCCAGTTCCTTAGATATTCTGTTGACAGAATCCAAAGTATCTTCGGTAACTGCGTTTTTAATCAGCCATTTCTTCTCCTTCATTTTGTTTTTTGTCATTATATTTTAACCATTAGCTGAGCCTGAGCTCACCTTTCAATTTAATAATCTGCTTTATGGCATCAATTTGAAAATATGATGCTTTTTATCGGTCTTAGTTTCACCCGATCTCAGTCTTTACACTTATATTTTTTCATTATCGCAAGCGCTGTACGAATTCCGTCTATTGCCGCGCTTGTAATGCCGCCTGCATAACCTGCGCCTTCGCCTGCCGGGTATAAATTAGAGTATCCGCAAGCGAGACGTGTTTTATCATCTCTTAAAATTCGTAACGGAGCACTGGTTCTTGTCTCCGCGCCCGTGAGAACCGCATCGCGATCCGCGAAGCCGTGTATTTTTTTATCAAAATCAAAAATTGCGTTTTTTATAGAATTGCAAACAATCGAGGGTAAGTAGTCATACGGTGAAGCAAGCTTTACCCCCTTCCCGTTCATATAAGTGGGTAAAACGCTATTGGGTTCTCTCGAAAGTTTACCGTCCGCAAAATCACCAAACGTTATAATCGGTGCAGAATAATCACTTCCGCCCGCCTTAAAGGCTGCGCGCTCTATTTTTCTTTGAAACTCTATTGCCAAACGGGGATCGCTCCCGTAATCTTCTTTGAAAACGGAACATACAACGGCACTGTTAGAATTTATTCCGTCACGCTTGCTTTGGCTCATTCCGTTTACAACGACACCGCCGCATTCACTGGCTGCAGCAACAACTTCACCGCCCGGGCACATACAAAAGGTATATACACCTCTTTCTTTGGTGTTATACGACAGAGCGTATTCGGCATGACCGAGATTTTTATCTCCCGCCATTTTTCCGTACATTCCCTTATCTATAGTTTCACATAAATGCTCGATTCGCATACCTACGGAAAAATTTTTAGGCTCAATTACTATACCTTTTGAAATTAGAGTTTCATAGGTGTCCCTCGCACTGTGTCCCAAAGCAATAACCAATGCTCCCACGTTAATTTTACCGTTATTGGTTGAAATCTCCGAAATGCTATCGGATTTGAAATCTGCGTCCAAAAACGTCGTATGATACCTGACATCTCCCCCGAGCTGCTCTATTCTGCGGGTCATTTTATCGATAACACTGCAAAGAACGTCCGTACCGATATGCGGCTTAGCCTGATAAAGAATCTCGTCAGATGCTCCGAATTCCACGAATTTATTCAAAACGTAAAGCGACATTCCGTCGTTTATCCGAGTGATTAATTTTCCGTCGGAAAACGTTCCTGCGCCGCCCGCGCCAAACTGAATATTGGTATCTGTATTGAGCACACGCGTTTTTTTGAATTTCTCAATCTCGAAAATTCTTTCAGAAACGCTTCCGCCCCGCTCTATAACTATCGGCGCATAGCCGTTTTCTGCGAGCATAAGCGCGCAAAAAAGACCGCAAGGACCGGAGCCTACAATAACGGGACGCGCGTTTAACTGCTCGTCTCCGAATTCCGGCTTCGGCTCTTCGCTTTTTTCAAGGCACGCCCCAGCCAGAGATAAAGTCCGTTCGTTAACGTTGGAAAACTCCGCTGATACAAAAACCGAATATACAAACTTTATACTATCACGCACTCTGGCATCAATGCTTTTCCTATGAATTCTGAATTCGGGACTTGAAAATCTTATCCCCGCTTTACGAAGCTTATTTTCCGAAACTGAAAACGCCTCTTGGATAGAGGCGTCAGTTGGCAATTTTACGTTGTTAACAATTAAATTGAGAGTTTTTGAACTCATTATTCCTCCAAAATAAGCCAAAGCAATAATTTAACGCTTTATAGGATGAACCTAGACAGCGTGGCAATCCCCGCTGCCACCGGCTCCGGTGAAACAATATTAACGTAAAGCCAGAAAAGAACAGCGCAGAACAAACTGAGAAGTCCAATAAGGTAAGTACCTATTCTTACACCCAGGAATTTCTTTCCATAATAGCTCGAAGAAGCAGCGGTAGCAACGCGCTCGGACTTATCCTTAACCCACGCCTTAAGAAGAAAGCTTCTTAATGTATCCGGAGTATAGTTTCTTGTGAGAGTGCAATCCGAAGCAACAGAAATAACTCCCGTTTCTTCAGAAACGACGATGATAACAGCGTCGCTTATCTCACTCATTCCTATTGCAGCTCTATGACGTGTACCCAAGTCACCGTCGATATCCTGACGTCTTGTAAGCGGTAACAGACAGCCTGCTGCAACAACTCTTGCTTCATCAATTACTACAGCACCGTCATGAAGGGGTGCTTTGTTGAAGAAAAGGTTTCTCACCAAAAACGAATTTACGTCAGCATTAATGGAAACACCGGTTTGGATAACATCATCAAGCACCGTATTTCTTGAAAGTACTATGAGCGCACCGGTTTTCGTTCTGGAAAGATCACTTACCGCTGCACAGATATTATCAACCGCCTTATAGTACAACTGCTGCTTTTTCTTCTGATCTCCAAAATTGAGAATGCTGTTAAGCGGTCCGGAGCCTATACGTTCAAGGACGTCTCTTAATTCGGGTTGGAAAATAATGATAAGCGCAATAACACCGATCTCAAACACTTTTGAGAAAATGAAAGACGTTCCGTTAAGATTCAAAGTAGTGGAAACAAACCAAACTACAAGACAAATACCTATTCCGAAAAGAAGCGCTCCGCCCTTCTTACTCTTGACGAATCTGAAAACGAAAAGAAACAGAAAAGACAGAACGAGTATATCTATCGCATCAAAAAGCCCGAATGAAGAAAAGGCATGCTTAATATTCGACCAAAGCTCGCTGAAATTCATTCCGATGTTTGACGCGCCAGTATCAAGTAAAAAATTCATACCGACCTCGTAAAAATATATGTATGTAAACGCAAGCGTGATATTTAATGTAAAAAGTATAACACATTTATTTCATAATTGCAATGCTTTTTTTTGAGATTTTTGAGATTTTTTAATACTTTTTTTCGCACGGTGTAGAGTGAAACTGAATTTCGCCTCTATTTTTTGAGGTTTTATATTGACTTTACATAAAAAACATGTTATAATCTGTCTCAAATGATACACTTTGTTTCAAGGAGGATTTAAAGATGAGTTCGGAAATTATCGTATTTGCCACTAAAATCTTCCCTTTTAAGAAATTCAAGGAAAAAAATCTTAATATTATTTTTTCGGAAATGAGTTTTTCAGTATGCTCTTTTCAAAAAGGCGAAACGGTCTTTTCAAAAGAGAGCTATCGCAAAACGGTTGGCTTTATAATGGAAGGAGAATGCGAGGTTGAAAAGAAACGTTCAGACGGAGACCTTATGCCTCTTAACAATTTACCGAAATATGCTTCGTTCGGTATACTTTCTCTCTTTTCTCCCGAAGCAGAATTCCCGACCATAATAAAAGCCGTCAAGCCTTCAAAAATTCTGTTTATAAACGGAGAGGATATGCTGAACGTGATCAAAAAATATCCTACAGTTTCAATGAACGTTGTGACTTTTTTAGCAGGCAGAATTGCTTTTCTTAACAAAAAAATAGAAACTTTTTCAGAACGAAATACGGCAAAAAAGCTTGCAACTTACTTGATTTCAAAATATAAAGAACAAGGAAACGAAATAACAGTTACAAAAACAAAGCTTTCAGCGGAAATCGGTGTCGGAAGAGCTTCCCTATACCGCGATCTTGAGTATTTTGAAAAGAAAGGTGTTATAAAAACAGAACAAAAAAGGATTATTATAATTTGCCCCGAAGGGCTTGAAAGGATACTAAAATGAAAAAACTAATTGCGCTTTTAATCACCCTATCACTTATTCTCGTATCACTCGTATCTTGTTCAAAGGATACCACAAAAATCAATATCGGCGTAATGAGCGGTCCTACCGGTATGGGTATGGCAAAACTTATGAACGATGAAGGCGAAGAAAGCGAAAAATACGATTTCGAAATATATTCCGATCCTTCCATAGGAACGACCGATCTTGTCTCCGGCAATCTTGATATGCTTTGTCTGCCAACGAATGCAGCGGCAAATCTATTCAATAAAAACAATAGCGTATCGGTTATTTCTATCAACTGTCTTGGATCTCTTTATCTTGTTTCCGACAATGAAACCCCGATAAATTCAATTAAAGATCTGGAAGGAAAAACAATTCATTCAAGCGTTGCCACCTCAACAACAAAACCCATAATAGATTATATACTCAAAGAAAACGGTGTTAACGCAAGCGTTGAAATTGAAAAGGATCACGATACGCTCGTCGCAAAGCTCGCAACGAAAGAGGTAGCTATAGCCATTCTTCCAGAGCCAAAAATAACCGCAGCTCTTATGTCAAACAAGGATTACTCCGTCAGACTTAATCTCTCAGAAGAATGGGAAAAGATTTCCGACACCCCCTTAACAATGGGTTGCATCGTTGTAAGAAACGAATTCCTTGCAGAGCATAAAAGTCTGGTTAATTCTTTCCTTAAGGACTACAAAGCTTCAATCGAATATATAGGTGACGAAAACAATCTTACATCTGCCGCAGAAATGATAGTAAATGCAAAGGTTCTTCCAAAATTGCCGATAGCGAAGGGGGCTTTAACCAATCTTTACGGCTCGATTGTTTATTTGGACGGTGAAGATATGAAAACTGCTCTCAAAGGCTTCTATACCGCAATAGAGCTCACGCAGCCTAGTGATGAATTTTATTATGAAAAATAATGCAAAAAAAATCCTTTATGGTATAGCAATCATCGTATTTTGGGTTGCCGTTTGGGAATGTGTCGCTCGTATAATCAATCTGCCTCTGATTTTACCAACGGCAACCGAAGTAATTTCTTCACTCGCTCACCTTATTATTACACTTTCATTCTGGAAAATACTGCTTCTTTCGTTTTTAAGAATAATCATCGGATTTGCAATCGGAGTTTTGATAGCGATTGCACTTGCTGTTTTGTGCAAAAGCTCAAAACCCGCTATGCGCTTGTTTTCCCCTGTTATGACGGTAATAAGAGCAACCCCCGTAGCATCGTTTATTATGGTTTTATGGCTTATAATCGGAAGCAATTTGGTTCCATCAACTATAACGTCGCTTATGGTTATTCCTGTAATATGGCAAAATCTTATCAACGGTTTTTCTGCGATTGACAAAAATCTTAGTGAGGTTTGTGATGTATTCGAGGTTTCAGGATTCAAACGCTTTAAATTTTTGATTGTACCGACATTGATAAGATTTCTCGTTCCTGGTATTATTACGTCTGCCGGATTGGCTTGGAAAGCGGGCATAGCCGCTGAAATAATAGCATACACCGCTAATTCTATCGGCAGAGAGATATTTAATTCAAAAAATTATCTTGAAAGCGCAGAGATGCTCGCCTGGACATTGGTGGTAGTAATACTTAGTCTTATATTCGAATTTGTTATCACATTGTGCGGAAAGAAGGTATCAAAAAATGTCGCTGGCATTAAAGAAAATCAGTAAATCATTTGACAAAAAAAATCTTTTTTCCGATTTTAGCTATTCGTTTAATGACAAAGGCATTTACGCTATTATCGGAGCAAGCGGTGTAGGAAAAACCACGCTGCTCAGAATAATTGCCGGACTTGATAAAAATTTTGAGGGTGAAGTTATCGGCGGCGGATTTGAAAACACCGCCGTATGCTTTCAAGAACACAGACTGTTCCCTACTCTTAACGTTTTTGAAAACGTATCAAAAATATCATTTAAAGAAGAAACCGAAGCAACAAAAAACAGAACGAAAATATTATTAAAACGACTCGGTTTTAATGATGAAGATATGAAGCTTTATCCCCACGAAATCTCGGGCGGTATGAGACAAAGAGTAGCATTTTCAAGAGCCGTTTTAAAAGATTCAAAAATTTTAATTCTCGATGAGGCAACTAAAGAGCTTGACGAAAAATTAAGAGATGAAATTCTCAAAATCATTAAAGAAGAAAGTGAAAAACGTCTCATAATTACAGTCACTCACAGTGTCGATGAAATTACTGCTCTCGGCGCAACAAAAATTAATTTACTTTAACAAAAAAAGCGTCGCAAAATCATCAATCTTGCGGCTCTTTTTTTTGCTTTTTGTTATATAATCCTATGTCATTTTCTATAATTGAAGCTCTAATAACAGATTCGGTTCCGTATTTCTGCCTTATTTTATCTACGGCAATTTCTTTTTTCTCGTTTTTCTTACGTTTTTCCTCTTTTCCTGAATCAAAGAAGCCCATTTGCTCAAAAACCGTATCCTTGTGAACGAGATTAGTTGCCGTAACCGTAATCATTCTGATAGGTCTTTCCTCACTCCATTCGCGGCATAAAATCTTATACGCCACGTCGGCTATTTCACTCGAAATATCAGTTGGCACATCCGTTGATGCAACTCTCTGAATAGTCCTCAGATATTCGTCTTTTATAGACAGTTGAACCGACGAGCACTTTAGTCCTCTTATGCGAAGTTTCGTTCCTATCTCTTCCGAAAGATATTTTATTCCCGTTAAGCATTCTTCGCGACCGACCAGGTCATGCTTGAACGTAAAACCGTTTCCTATGCTTTTGGCGTCCGCCTTGTCTACAGCTTCTACAGGGCTGAGGTCCTCTCCTCTTGCATACTCCGATAATACTCCGCCCATTTTACCGAATTTTAAAATCAGAAGCTCTTTGTTAGCCTCTGAAAGCTCTCCAATCGTACGTATTCCAAGATGACGCAAAGCGTCAGCAGTTCTTTTTCCTACGAACAGGAGAGCGGAAACGGGTAAAGGATAAACAATTTGCTTAAAATTATCTCTGCTTATAACAGTTGTTGCATCGGGTTTTTTGTAATCACTTCCGAGTTTAGCGAAAACCTTATTGAAAGATACTCCCACCGAAATTGTTATACCAATCTCGCGTTTTACATCGTTTCTTATCTTTTGCGCTATTTCAGATCCGTTTCCGAATACACCGCTTGCCGTGACGTCAAGCCAGCTTTCATCAATTCCGAAAGGCTCTATCATATCGGTATATCTCGAATAGATTTCATTTACGCGCTGAGAAAATTCAACATATTTATCATAATGCGGGGATGCCAAAACGAGATTTGGACATTTTTTCTTTGCGGAAAAAACCGTCTCGGCGGTTTTAATGTTATACTTTTTTGCCAATTCGTTTTTTGCCAATATGATTCCGTGTCTGTTTTCGACACTGCCCGAAACTGCCATAGGAACATCTTTATATTCCGGATTCATAACGGTTTCAACAGAAGCAAAAAATGAATTGCAATCGCAATGCAAGATAACTCTATCTTTAATTTTGCTTTTCAATTATCTTTTAAACGCTCCTTTGGAACTGCAATGCCTTCTTTGAGCGAGAACCAGAACTCAGCGCCGTTCTCATTCGGAGAATCGGCTTTTATTTGCTCACCGTGGGCATCAACAATAGTTTTACAGATGTATAATCCGAGTCCTACTCCGGTCTTATCAAGTCCGCGGCTTTTATCTGTCTTGTAAAATCTGTCAAAGATAAACGGTAATTCTTCCTTTGGAATTCCCTGTCCTTCGTCGTATATGGATATACGAACCTTTTTATTGGGAGTTTTTGATATATGAACAGCAAGCTTTCCACCAACTTTTGAAAATTTAATTGCATTGTGCATAAGATTGTAAACTACCTGATGAATAGCATCCTTATCAGCTACTGCAAACATAGAGTCTTCTTCGGTTTCGAAGATTACGTCAAGATTTTTGTCGCTTATCTTCTGCTCAAAGGAAATAAGAATAATTCTTGCCATCTCGGCAACGTCAAAATTTACAAAATTGAACTTTCTCTCACCCGACTCCAATCTGGATATATCAAGCAAATCTGCAACCAATCTTGAAAGTCTATGCACCTCTGCGGAAATAACCCCCAAATAGTACTCGTGTTTTTCCTGAGGTATTGCTCCCGACGTTATTCCGTCTATGAAGCCTGCTATTGTAGTCATAGGCGTTCTCAGATCATGAGATACGTTAGCTAAAAATGAGTTCCTCATTTTTTCGAAATTATCGAGAGATTCTGCCATATTATTAAACGCTTCGCCTAGCTCGGCAATCTCATCGTGACCGCATACGGTAACTCTTGTACTGAAATCACCTTTTGCAAACTTCTTGGTTGCTTTGGTCATATTTTTTAAGGGGTTGATTACCCTTTCAGTTATAAGATACAAAGCTACAACTGCCGCCAGCATTACCCATATCGAGCTATTGATAATAGTTTTTCTTGCCGCCATAACCATAGCGTCTTCCTCAGTCGTAGATATAAGGGAAACGGCATATCCGGTATGTTTTTCGCCTGACACTATTTTCTTTGCACAAATCTGATAATTTTCATTTCCTATTACTTCTGCGCTGCCCTGGTAAAGAAGATAACTTCTGCCTGCGGCATCCGTCTCGTTGCTGAAGCTTTCAAAATTAAGACTTCCAAGCTCCTCGTCTATCCAGCGCACCGGCATATCAACGTCGCCTATTTTCTGAGTTTTGGTAGTCGTTAAAAGAATTTTTCCGTCTTTATCCGTCAGTAGAATTTTTATGTTTTTAAATTCCAAAAGATACGGCGTCAACGCTTTCATACCCGACGGAGATTCAAGTAACGTTTCTATTTCATTGTAAGCAGAAAATTGACTTGATATTCTCGCGATTGCATTGACAAGAGATTCTTGCTTACTGTCCGTAACGTACGCTCTTATCGTTGTTGTGATAATACTCGAAAGTATAACAAAGCTTATCAAGAGAATGACGACGAAAGCGGTTAAATATTTTGCAAACGTGCTTTTAAACAATTTTTCACTCCAAAATGCGTGTTTTTTTCTATTATACAACAAACGTATGCAATAAGTCAAATATTTTTTAACAATAACATTGACTAAAGCTAACTTTTGTGTTAAAATTAAAAATGTTAAAAATTTTATATATCTGAAAAGAGGAAGTATTAATGACAGTCACACGATTCGCTCCCAGCCCCACAGGCTATATGCATATAGGTAATCTCAGAACGGCCCTTTATTCTTATCTCATCGCAAAGCACGACGGCGGTAATTTTATTCTCAGAATCGAGGATACTGACAGAGAGCGACTTGTAGAAGGCGCTACCGACGTAATAAAATCAACGCTTGCAATAACCGGACTTGGATACGACGAAGGTCCCGACGTTGGCGGCGACCACGGACCTTACGTTCAGAGCGAACGTAAACCTATTTATATGGAGTACGCTAAAAAGCTTATAGAATCGGGACATGCCTATTACTGCTTCTGCACCAAAGAACGTCTTGAAGAACTTCATAGCGAAGATGCGCTCGGCGGTTACGACCGTCATTGCAGAAACCTTTCCAGCGAGGAAGTTGAAGAAAACCTTAGGAACGGTGTTCCTTTCGTTATCAGGCAGAAAATGCCTCTCGAAGGCACTACTTCGTATTACGACTCCGTTTTCGGAGAGATTTCAATGAATAATTCCGAGCTTCAGGACCAGATTCTTATGAAGGCAGATGGATATCCTACTTACAACTTTGCTCACGTCATTGACGACTATCTTATGGGTGTTACTCACGTTGTCAGAGGCTCCGAATATTTGACCTCAACCCCAAAATACGTTCTTCTTTACGATGCTTTCGGCTGGGAACGCCCGAATTACGTTCATCTTCCACTGCTTATGGGTAAAAATGCAGACGGAAGCGTTTCAAAGCTTTCTAAGCGTCATGGAGCAGTATCCTTCCAGGATCTCATTGAAGACGGCTACCTCCCCGAAGCAGTAGTTAATTACATTGCTTTACTCGGCTGGTGCCCAAAAAATTCCGAAAGCGAATTTTTCACGCTTGATGAGCTCAAATCGGTATTTACTATTGACGGAGTATCAAAATCCCCCGCAGTATTCGACTTTGAAAAGCTTCTTTGGTTCAACGGAGAATATATTCACAAGCTTGAAGATGAAAAATTCCGCCCTCTTGCAGAAAAATTCATCAAAACCGAAATTCCTGCTAATATCAACAAAGATAAAATGTTCCTGTTGCTTAAAACGAGAATTTCGAAGTTCACCGAGCTTGACGAGAAGATGGAATTCTTTATTTCACTTCCAGAATATCAATCCGAGTTATTCTACAATAAAAAGAACAAAATCAATGATCTTGCGATAGTAAAAAAAATTTTAACTGTTGCAAAGGAAATACTTACAGACGTTGAATCGTTTGATAACGACAGCTTGTTCAACGCAATCCTGCCTTTGTCTGAGAAACTCGGTCTTAAAACCGGAGCTATTATGTGGTGTGTAAGAATTGCTGTTTCGGGCATGGCGGCAACTCCCGGCGGAGCTACCGAAATAATGGAAGTTATCGGCAAGGATGAATCTCTTTCAAGAATAGAAAAAGCAATAGCTAAGCTCTGCTGACTTTTAAAAAAATAAAAAATCTCTGCGAGGCAAAAAATGGCATTTGATATCTCGGAAAAAATCAGAAATTATTTCCCTACATTCTCAAAAAGTCAAAAGAAAATTGCAGCGGCGATTATCAGCGATTATGATAAAGTTGCGTATATGACAGCTTCAAAACTCGGAAGATTCGTTGGCGTTTCTGAATCCACTGTAGTAAGATTTGCCACAGAACTGGGTTATCTCGGATATGCCGATTTTCAAAAGGCGGTGCAAGAGCTTGTCAGAGCTAAACTTACGCCTAATCAACGAATCGAAATCACCAAGCGAAGAATGTCACGCGGTAATATTCTTGAAAACGTTGCGGATTCAGATATAGCTAAGATAAGAACTACATTTGATAGGCTTAATAAAGAGGATTTTTACAACTCGATCGATGCCATTCTATCCGCTAAACGAATCTACGTTATGGGCGCAAGGAGCTCAGAGCCTCTCGCTATGGTTTTGAATTACAATCTTTCTTTGATTTTTGATAATATTACTCTTGTTGCGCCAAAATCTACGGCGGAAGTCTTCGAGCAAATGTTTTCGATTGGCGAAAATGACATTTTAATTGCCTTTTCTTTCCCACGCTATTCTTCAAAAATGGTTAACGCGGTAAGATTTGCTAAGCAAAATAAAGCAAAAGTAATTGTTTTTACAGATTCATCTCAATCACCTCTTGCGGATCATGCAACTTATCTTCTGACAGCCCAGAGCGATATGGCATCATTTATGGATTCGCTTGTCGCTCCTATCAGTATTATAAACGCTATAATCGTTGAAATAACGTCACGTCGCGAGAGGCGAATTCGCGATAGGTTTGACAGGCTGGAAAAAATTTGGGACGAATACAACGTATATACTAAAAAATGAGTGAAAACACGTATATAAATAAAAAAATTGCAGTAATAGGCGGAGGTCCTGCAGGCATGATGGCCGCAGGAACTGCTTCAAGCATGGGGGCTTCGGTAACAATATTCGAACAGACCGACAGACTCGGGAAAAAGCTTGCGATTACAGGAAAAGGAAGATGCAACGTTACAAATAATTGTTCCGTAAATGATTTTCTTGAAAACGTTACGAAAAATCCGCGTTTTTTATACACATCTCTCTATGCTTTTCCGCCCGAAAAAACCATAGAATTTTTTGAAGAACTCGGAGTTGAGCTTAAAACCGAACGCGGTAACAGAGTTTTTCCCGCAGATGACAAAGCTAAAACCATAGTTGACGCTATGAAAAAATACGCTTCTGCCGCAAAAACGGTTTACGAAAAAGTTACATCAATAACCGTTAATAAGAACTGTGGATTTACATTGAAAACCGATAAATTATACAATTTTGACTCTGTAATAATCGCTACAGGGGGAAAATCCTATCCCAAAACAGGTTCTGACGGTTCAGGCTACCGTCTTGCTATGAAGCTCGGTCATTCGGTTACAGAGCTTAAGCCTTCTCTCATTCCTATCGAATCGAAGGATAAAATCTGTTCCAAAATGATGGGATTATCTCTAAAAAACGTAACCGTTAAAATTCTGGATTCAAACGGAAAGACATTGTATACGGATTTTGGAGAAATGATGTTTACTCATTTTGGAGTAACAGGTCCAATCATTCTTTCCGCTTCGGCTCGCATAAAAGACTATGATATTTCGAATTTAAGTTTATCAATAGATCTTAAACCTGCGTTAGATGAAAAAACGCTCGACGCAAGGCTGCTTTCGGATTTTAAGAATAATGCAAATAAAGATTTTGTAAACTCGCTTTCCGCCTTGCTTCCTTCTAAAATGATATCACCCTTTATAGAAAGGACAGGTATTCCTCCTCACAAAAAGATAAACTCTATAACGAAAGAAGAACGCTACAAAATTTTATTAACGTTAAAAGATTTCAGAATAAAGCTTCACAGCCTGCGCCCTATTGATGAAGCAATCGTTACTTCCGGTGGCATTGAAGTTAAAGAAATAAATCCAAAAACAATGGAATCAAAAATTATCCCCGGACTTTATTTTGCCGGAGAAATTATAGACGTCGATGCTTATACAGGCGGCTTCAATCTGCAAATAGCATATTCAACCGGATTTATCGCAGGAAAAAATGCGGCAGAAATTAATTAAAGGAGAATGAAATGATAAGAATAGCAGTTGACGGTCCCGGCGGCGCCGGAAAATCAAGCGTCGCTAAGGCTGTTGCAAAAAAGCTTGGAATAATATACGTTGACACCGGTGCCCTATATCGTACTATCGGTGTATATATGTTGAAGCACGGAATCGACCCTTCGGATGAAGCAAACGTTTCGGCAAGCTTACCGAATCTTAACCTCGAACTTAAATTTCTTGACGGAAGCCAAGTTATCCTATTGAACGGAAACAAGGTAGGTGACGAAATAAGAACGCCCGAGGCTTCTATGGCTGCATCAGCAGTCAGCGCACTTGCTCCGGTACGTGAATTCTTATTGATGACACAAAGAAATATCGCCGAGAGCAACAGCGTTATTATGGACGGACGCGATATTGGAACGGTGATTCTTCCCCACGCGGAAGTAAAGATATTTCTTACGGCAAGCCCTGATGCCAGAGCCAAAAGACGATTTGCAGAGCTTACGGCTAAGGGTATAGACACTTCTTACGAGAAAGTTTACTCGGAAATGGTTGAGCGTGATAAAAACGATTCAACGAGAGTCCTTGCGCCTTGCGTTCCTGCCGATGATGCTGTAATGCTTGATAATTCAGAGCTTACACCGGAAGGTACGGTTAACGCCGTTCTTAAAATAGTAGAAAAAGAGTGCAGGTTTCGAAAAAAAAAATTTAATCCGTTTTACAGAGTTTGCAGAGTAATTATAAGCGTTATTATGCGTCTGACTATGCGGATTAAAGTAACCGGCAAAGAAAACATTCCATCATCCGGCGGAGTAGTTCTATGCGCAAACCATATAGGAATACGCGACGTGTTTCTTATTGGAATTACCTATCCGAGACAGCTTTTCTTCCTCTCGAAAAAAGAATGGTTTAAATATCCCGTAATGAGCTCGGTTATGAGAGCTTGGGGTGCTATACCTCTTGACAGAGGCGGAAAAGACGTAGGCGCTCTGAAAAATGCCGTAACTGTCGCAAGAAAAGGAAAAACCTTAGCACTTTTCCCTCAAGGCACCAGAAGACCGGGTATAAATCCGAGAGAAACTTCGGTAAAGAGCGGCGCAGGAATGATTGCTTACCATTCTCACGCGGATATGCTGCCCGTCTGCATAAAAACGAATGGTGTAAAGTATCGCTTTATGCGCAAAATTGAGATAATATACGGAAAACCTATTAAATATTCGGAAATGGGATTTGATCGAGGCAACGTTGCGGAATTTAAGCACGCTACAAATTTAGCCTTTAATGCTATATGCAATCTTGGCGGATACAATTCTCTGCCCGAGGCTTCAAATGAGGAATCTTAATGATTAACGTATCAAAAAATGCTGGATTTTGTCCCGGTGTCAAAAGAGCTGATATTGCTGTAAGAAACCTTGTAAAAAACCGTGCTGATAATGAAATAATATACACCTTTGGTGAGCTTATACACAACAGCATATATACTCGCGAGCTAGCGGATCTTGGTGTAAAATCAGTTACTTACGATGAAATCGAAAAATTTATTATCAGCGATACGAGCAGTGCCCATACTCTTGTGATAAGAACGCACGGAATTACTTTTGAGCAACAGAAAAAACTTATAGCACTTTCCGAGAAATACAGCAATTTCAGAATAATTGATATGACGTGTCCTTCGGTAAAAAAGATTCACAAAATTGCAGGGGAAAACACGTCCGAAAACACCTGTTTTATTCTGTTCTGCAAGGAAACTCATCCCGAAGCGATTGGAATTATGAGCTATGCAAAAGGGGAAAAATATACGATTCGCTCGCCTGAGGACCTCGAAAAAATTGATTTTTCTGAAAAAGTTCCCATATTATGTTCTCAAACAACAGAAAATTTAGATGTTTTTGCAAAAATCAAAAAAAATTTAAAAAACCTATGTACAAATGCAATTTTTTTTGATACAATATGTAGTGTCACTGAAAATCGTCAGAAAGAAGCAATAGAAATTGCAAAGAACTCCGATGCGATGATAGTTATAGGCGGAAAAGAAAGTTCAAATACGCGTAAGCTTTATGAGTTATGTGTAAAGCAATGTCCTGATACCGTCTGGATTGAGTCTGCAAAGGACTTGTTAGCTGATTTTCCTGACCCCGCAAAATGCGTAGGAATAACCGCAGGCGCTTCCACACCTGACGGTATAATAACGGAGGTTATAAAAAAAGTTATGGAAAACAAAGAATTGGACTTCGAGTCACTCCTCGAAGACACACTCAAAACTTTACATACAGGAGATACAGTTAACGGTATAGTTTGCACTATCGGCGACAATGAGATCAAGCTTGATCTTGGCGTTAAAGTTACCGGCGTTCTTACAAAAGAACAGATTACCGACGACCCCAATGCAAATCTCCGCGATATGTTTAAGGTTGGAGATGAGGTTGCCGTATTCGTAATCAGAGTTGACGACAAGGCAGGTCTCGCTACCGTATCTAAGAAAAGAGTTGATGCTGATAACAGCTGGGTTGTTCTTAAGGAAGCTCACGATAACGGCGAAATTCTTGAAGGTAAGGTAGTATCCGCAAATAAAGGCGGTGTTATAGTATCGGCACTTAACAGCTCTATTTTCGTTCCCGCATCTCAGACCGGTGTAGCTAAGGGCGCAGACTTCTCTGTTCTCGTTGGAACAACTCAGAAAGTAAAGATTATTGAGTTTGATACTGTAAAGAAAAAGGCTCTCGGTTCCATCAAGGTTGTACTCAATGCCGAGAAGAAGGCGCGCGAAGATGCAATCTGGGCAACTCTTGAGGTTGGCAATCACTATACAGGTACCGTTAAGAATCTTACAACTTACGGTGCATTCGTAGATATCGGCGGTGTTGACGGTATGGTTCATAACACCGAGCTTTCCTGGAGAAAGATTAAGCATCCTTCTCAGGTTGTTTCAGTTGGACAGGTTATTGAAGTATTCATCAAAGAGCTTGACGTTGAAAAGAGAAGAATTTCTCTTGGTTACAAGACCGAGGAAATGGACGTTTGGTATCAGTTCGTTAAGGTTCACGAGGTTGGTGACATCGTTCCCGCTAAGATAGTTTCGCTCACTCCTTTCGGTGCTTTCGCAGAAGTTAGCGAGGGGGTTGACGGTCTTATACACATTTCCGCTATATCTACCCAGAGAATTACTGCTCCTTCCGACGTTCTAAACATCGGTGACGTTGTTGACGTTAAGATTATTAACATTGATGACGAAAATCGTAAGCTTTCCCTTTCTATCCGCGCTATCACCGAAGCTGCTGAAAAGGCTGCTGCCGCAGAAGCTCGCGCAGCTGAACTCGCTGCTAAGAAAGCTGAAGAAGAGGAAGAAGCTAAAAGACTTGAGGAAGAAAGAGCTGCTATGGCTCCCTACATTGTAGGTTCAATAGACTAACTATGAAAATTGCTTTAATTGCACACGATAAAAAGAAGAACGATATAATAGAGCTTGCAAAAAAATATAAAGACGTTCTCGCAAATCACGTGCTTTATGCTACGGGAACAACCGGAACGCTTATAATGGGCGAAACCGGACTTCCGATCAACCGTATGAAAAGCGGTCCTCTTGGCGGAGACCAGCAGATCGGCGCTATGCTTGCGAACGGTGAACTGAATTTAATTATATTTCTACGCGATCCTCTTACTGCTCAACCTCATGAGCCTGATGTATCGGCACTTTTAAGGCTGTGCGATGTTCAAAGCATTCCCTTGGCTACGAACGTAAGTAGCGCAATAATAATGCTTGAGGCAATAAGAAATAATATTTACTTTAATTAAGTCAAAACGGACGTGGTTTTTAACCACGGCCGTTTCTTATAAAATTATCTCACAGCAACATATTGATTTATTATACGTCACTTCGAAATTATGCCGAAAAACACACTTTCTTATCAATCTGACTTTTTTGATTCAATCCGCCGTTTTTACTGCTTAACCGTTTATATCAATCAAAAATTATTGTATCACAAATCATCGGAAAATTTAATACTTTTTAAAATATATATTAATCTTGTATTTTGGATAAATTTGTGCTAGAATTTATTCTATGAGAGGTGATTATATGAAACATACGACTGTTTGCTACATAGAAAAAGATAATTCATATCTTATGCTTCATCGAATCAAAAAGGAGAATGATGAAAACAAAGATAAATGGATAGGTATAGGCGGTAAGCTTGAAAATGGCGAATCCCCTTTTGACTGCGTCAGACGCGAGGTTTATGAAGAAGTTGGGCTGAAGCTTAATTCTATTCGTTACGCAGGATTTATTACATTTGTTTCAAACATTTTTGGAACAGAATATATGCATCTTTTTTATTCAGACGATTTTTCGGGAGAACTAAACAACGACTGCAACGAGGGCATTCCCTGTTGGGTGAAAAAAAGCGAAATCAAAAATCTTCCTATATGGGAGGGCGATAAAATATTTTTGCAATTACTTGAGACTGAGAGGCGATTTTTCTCTCTCAAATTTGAATATAACGAAGATAAATTGATATCTCACACTCTTGAATTTTAACTAAAATAGGCTGCTCTTTTATGAATTCAACAAAACGACTGTAATGTGTTTGATAAATTCTTAATCGAGCAGCCTATTTATTATTTTGTTTTTAGCAATTTTTTACGATCTTTGTAATCGGGAAGATACTTTTCAACTATTGAGTAAAATGCTTTCGAATGATTCATTTCCACAAGATGCGCAAGCTCGTGCACAACTACGTACTCTCTCGCTCTTTCGGGATATAACATCAGCAAGTACGAAAAGCTTATATTTTTATTTGATGAACAAGAGCCAAAGCGTTTTTTTGCCGAAGTAATCGTAATGCGATTATACGACAGATTCATAATTTTAGAATATCGCTCACAAAGTGCTGTGATATATATACGCGCCTGCCGTTTCAAGAGCTTAATTTCGGACTCGCTGAGAAATTCGTACTTTTCTCTTTTTGTTTTTTCTCTTTCCAGTGCTTTTTCTATCCACTCTCGATGCTTTTCAACTATTGATTTTATTTCACATTTAGCTATACCCTTAGGAGCTTTGACTATAATGCGCCCATTTTCTATTTTTATGGCAACAGTTTTTCTTTTTGAGTATATTACCTCGAAGTCCATATTCTCTCCAACACTTCTTATTTGAAATAGATTTTATCATACATTTATCTTATTGTAAAGTACCTATCTCGAAAAATGTTATTCATCATGAACGAAACAATAAGAATTGAACTGTTTTTTCTTTCTGCCTCTTCCGACGTAATCTCCGTCTTCAATATAGTTGTAATAGTACGGTAAGTCGTAGCTTTCGGGCATTTCGCGTTTTTCGTCAATATCAAAATCAAAATAAACGTAGTCTGCATCGCTGATGATTATTTCTTTCGGGAAATGCCTTCCGTCAATACGCAAAAGTGCTATATCGTCTACGCAGTCCGGAGGACAGTTTTTCGAAGCTATCCCCTCTGAAAATACGTCGTATTTACAAATCACATGTCTATCACACTTGAACGTCGGAACGGATTTTTTAATAAAATATCCGTATTCACTTCTTGTACCTCTCGGATCTTTTTTACAGGTTTCAGTAAGCAGACCTCCCGAATCAATGCAGAATTCCTTTTTTATCAATCCTTGCTTTGAGAAGTTTTTAATTTCACCGTCTGCCTTGCTGTATAACAACTCGTTGTGAATATCTTTCATAACTTCATCCCAGATTTTAAGGTGAGAAGGATACACCGAGCCTACCGACATATCAGAATTTCTATAACCGCACCATATGCCTGCTGTATAATATGGCGTATATCCAATAAAGAGCCTGTCTTTTCCTTCACCGGAAGTTCCCGTTTTTCCTGCAGTATCAACGCTGTTTTTTAACGTGATTTTCGAAGCAGTTCCGTTATTGGTTACGTTCATAAGAAGTTGATTCATAACTCTCGCACATTCCTTCGTAAACAATTCTTTCTCTTTTGGCGAATTATCTATGAGAATTTTCCCATTTTCATCAAATACAGCAATAAAGCTTCTTCCCTCGCTATATACTCCTTCTTTTGGAAATACGGTATAGGCTTCAGTGAGTCGCCTCAGGCTGACACCGTAAGTTAGCTGGCCGAGAGCGAGCGGTGACATAGCCAAATCTGTCAGAATATTTCCGTTGCTGTCGTATGCTACTCGTACCAGCGTATCAAAGCCGTAATCCTGTTTTAAGCTTTTATAAATATTTTCTGCTCCAAGCATATTATATAATCTTACTGCAACCGTGTTTTTTGAAAGTCTAAGCGCATCTTTAACAGTAGTTAATCCATCGTACACATTGGGATAATTCTTTGGAAATTCAATATAATTATTACCTTTTTTATTGAATTCAAGAGGGATATCATCAAAAACCGAAGCCCAATTTATTCTTCCGCTGTTTATTAGCGGTGCATATAAAGCTATTGGTTTTAGCGCAGAACCGGGAGCATGAGGACAGGTTGCTAAATTTAAAAGCCGATTCCCGTTTTTTTCACCTACAGACCCCACTATTCCAACTAAATTTCCGCTGACAGAATCGCAAATTACCATAGAATAATCAAGACCGTTATTTATCTCTTTCGGGAATTTTTTTGTATTTTCAAAAAATGATTCCAAAGTGCTTTGAACTGACGGATTTTCTGTAGTATATATCTTAAATCCACCGTTATAAAGTAACGATTCTGCGGCCGTGCGCGACATATCAAATTTTTCGGAAATTGCCGAAATAACGTCTTCGTTTACCGTCTCAATAAACCACGAATTAGTTTCCGTATTGCTTTTTTGAATCGGAGTTACAACAAGAGGTTCCGAAATTGCTTCGTCGTATTCTCCTTTACTGATAACGCCATAGTCTAACATAGCATATAGTACGTCATTGCGCTTTTTAATACAAGCATCATAATTTATATGTGGATTGTATTTTGTAGGAGCATTGGTAATTCCTACAAGAGTTGCGGCCTCAGATAGCGATAATTGTGAAACGTTTTTGTTAAAATAAGCTTTAGAAGCAAAAGAAACGCCTGTAATATTTTCACCAAAGGGAATAATATTTAAATACACTTCAAAAATTTCATTCTTTGAATGAGTTTTTTCAATTTTTTCAGCTCGTATAATTTCATTATATTTTCTCTTTAACGTTACTTCATTATCTCCGCTTATATTTTTTATAACCTGCTGAGTTATAGTTGATGCGCCAAACGTTTTTTTAAAATGAAAAACAGAATTTGCAACGGCATATAAGGTTCTTCTTAAATCAACCCCCGAATGAGAGTAAAATTTTCTATCCTCCATAGCTAAAAAACCGTTTATCAGATTCTCCGGCACAGATTCTATTTCCACCCATTTTTTCTTATTTTCTCCAAGCACAATACTGCTCATAAGTACGGGCTCGTATTCGGATAATAAATATGCATCTGCACCGTCATCTACGTAATATTCCGTAACGGTGCTCCCTTTAGCTAAATTAAACATTAGCTCATCTTTTTCGGAATCAATATTTTTATTTGCATATATCACCGTAAAAATAATACCAAACAACATAAAAGCCGATATTGACAATAGTAAAATACAGCTCAAAATAATTAAGACTTTTGTTTTCTTTTTCATATAAAAAACTCCGTGTGTTTTTTTAATCTTGCCACACGGAGTTTTTTTTATTATATAATCTTTATGGTGTTTTTGGAAATAAATAATTTATTTTATCAATAATCAACGCGATTTAAATACAATCCGTCCGGAGGCGCTGTCATTCCCGCACAGCTTCTCTGACGTGATTTTATAATTGTTCGTATATCCTCAGGATTAAATCTTCCAAAGGCAACTTCGGTAAGAGTTCCTATAATAATCCTGACCATATTATAAAGAAAACCGTTTGCGTGTATACGAAATTCTATTATGTCTCCATTACGCTCGATATTTATATAATCCACGGTACGCACGGCATCAGCCGTATCGGAGCCTGCCGCCATAAACGCGGAAAAATCGTGCTCGCCCAGAATATATTTCGAAGCTTCTTTTATACGCGCAAGTCCTTCATCTGAAATAATTCTTGGTAAAAACCAAGCTCTGCAAGTTTCAAACGGATTCTGAACTTTGGTATTTAATATCCTGTAAAGATATTCTTTTCCTACGGCATCATATCGCGGATGAAAAGCGTCATCGCACTCTTTTGCGTAAAACAAAGAGATATCTTGGGGCAGAAATCTCGCTATTGCTAAAGGAAGCTTTTCGGCAGGTATTGTTCCGCCCTCGTTTTCTATTGTGAGACAAAACTCATTTGCATGAACTCCGCCATCTGTTCGGCTACATCCGGTGACGCGGCACGGTACACCGAAGACCGCATCTGCAGCAGCGGAAAGCTCCCCCTGAACAGTTCTTTTATCAGGCTGAACCTGAAAACCCGAAAAATTTGTTCCCAGGTATCTGATTTTTGCAAAATATTTCATAGAGCCTCTCGGTTGAAATTAAATCTTATAGAACATTATACTGTATATTTGGTTTGGCAACATTCCCGAAATATGAGACGGAATTATCATAAGAGTTATAATAGCGGCTAAAAATACAATTCCTATTCCAAACCAAACTATATCTCTGAGCTTATATTCGAGCTTAGCAAGCTTAGTTCTGTTTTTATCGCCTCTATAGCAACGGCACTCCATTGCCACGGCAAGCTCGTCTGCACGCTTGAATGACGAAACGAACAGCGGAATAATGATTGGAATTAAAGCCTTTGCTCTTTTCACCAAAGATCCGGAAGAAAAATCTGCACCTCTCGATTTTTGAGCATTCATTATTTTCTCTGTTTCTTCTATGAGTGTTGGGATGAATCTAAGTGCAATAGTCATCATCATAGCAAAAACGTGAACGGGAACTTTTATTTTTTTCAAAGGCGATAAAAGACTCTCGATGCCGTCAGTCAAAGATATGGGCGACGTTGTATAGGTCAGCAGAACGCTCGTGCCTGTAATAAGAAGAATAACTCTAAGTCCCATAAATACGGCTCTTATAATTCCCTCTTTATAAATCTTTATGAAATAGAAATCCACAAGCGGTTTACTGTCAGCCTTAGTCATAAAAATATTTATGAGAGCTGTGAAAATAAGAACGTAAAGTATCGGCTTGATTCCCTTAATTATTACCTTAATTGATATCTTACTTGTCATTATCAAAGAAATCACAGCAAGAAGTACGGTGAAAAAGCCTATCGGTGTATTAACAAGGAACACCGAAACAATAAAGAGCAGCGTCAATAATATCTTTGTTCGCGGATCGAGCTTATGAATGAATGAATCTCCGGGGAAAAATTGTCCCAAGGTAATATCTGAAATCATATTTTATTACCTCCGAGATATTTTATTATGGCATCACGAACTCCGTTTACAGTGTAAAGCTTTCCTTCGAGATTTATACCCTCATTCTTCAATCTTGATGCTATCTTTGAAATAACCGGAACGTCAAGACCTATTTTTTCAAGCTCGGATGATGATGAAAAGATTTCATCAACCGTTCCGGACTTATAAACCTTGGAATCGCTCATAACTACTACGTTGTCGCAGTAATATGCCATATCTTCCATAGAGTGACTTACGAGAATAAGAGTAATTCCGCTTTCTCTTACGTAAGCGGCAAGTCCACCGAGAATTTCTCGTCTTCCTCTCGGGTCAAGCCCCGCAGCAGGCTCATCAAGAACCAACACCTCGGGCCGCATAGCGAGAATTCCTGCAATCGCAACACGCCTTTTCTGACCGCCCGAAAGCTCGAAGGGAGATTTTTCAAGCAAATCATTCGAAATTCCCGTAAATCTTATTGCTTCCATCACGCGATCGTTAATTTCTTCATATGAAAGACCTTGATTTTTGGGACCGAATTCTATATCACGTCTTACGGTTTCATCAAAAAGTTGGTATTCGGGATATTGCATTACAAGACCGACTCTAAATCTTATTTTGCTTATTTCGGATGGTTTTTGCCATATATTTACACCGTCAAGTAAAACTTCACCATCATCAGGCTTATAAAGACCGTTCAAAAGGTTAACAAGCGTCGACTTTCCCGATCCGGTATGACCGATAAGTCCTGTAATTTTCCCTTTTTCAAATGAAACTGAAACGTTATCAAGTGCTTTTTTCTCAAAAGGAGTACCCTTTCCGTAAAGGAATGATACGTTTTTAACTTGAAGCTTAGTCATTAAGTAAGGTACCTCCTTTCAATGAAAGAAGCTCTTTTAAGGCATCAAAGCACTCATCCTCAGTAATGGCATCGGTAGGAACTTTATATCCAAGCTTTGCAAGCTCTGCCAAAAGTTCTGTTCCTTGTGGTGATTCAAGACCTATGCTGTGAAGAAAATCAACATTTGCAAATATTTCTTTAGCGCTGCCGTCCATAAGGGGCTTACCGTCGTTTATTACGAGAACGCGATCTGCTCTTGCGGCCTCCTCCATATAGTGAGTTATATTTATAACCGTAATATTTTCCTCTCGGTTAAGCTTTTCCATAATACCGAGAACCTCTCTTCTTCCGATAGGGTCTAACATCGCCGTGGATTCGTCAAAAATAATAACCTCTGGGTGCATTGCAATAATACCTGCAATAGCCACCCTTTGCTTCTGCCCGCCTGAAAGCTTGTGAGGCGCGTGACGCGCATATTCTGTCATATCAACAACTCTGAGAGCTTCGTCTACTCTTTTCCTTATTTCAGAACGCTCTATACCGAGGTTTTCGGGGCCGAATGCAACGTCCTCTTCAACAATGGTAGCAACAAGCTGATTGTCCGGATTCTGAAAAACCATACCAATCCTACTTCTTATATCAAAAACCTCATCCTCGGAGATATCCTCGGAAGAAATAACTCTATCGTTGATAGAGATGCTTCCTGACGTAGGCATCAATATTAAGTTGAGCAACTTAGCAAAAGTCGATTTGCCCGATCCGTTATGACCGAGTACCGCAATATATTCCCCTCTTTTTATCGAAACACTGACGTTGTCGAGCGCGGGGGGCGGACTTGTTATCTTACCCGAATCTGTTTCATCATCGTAAATGAAACTCAGATTTTCGCATTTTATATTTTTAATTCTATAATCGTTCATCGTTAATTAATTCTTTTCTTATGAAAATACTACTCTTACACTTGATCCGCAGGGCAAATTCAACCCGCTGTCCTTTACGGGAATTCCAATTTCGTCAGCCATACTTTTCCCTTTATTATGACAGAGAAGACGAATATCCGTGATATACTTCATAGTCGAAGCAGAAAGACCCGTAGTGTAGGAATTAAGAAGGAAAAACAACGGCTTATCTGAAAGCACGTTTGCCGTAAGAGCAACGAAATCATCGATGTTTTCCTCTATTTTCCAAACTTCACCCGTAGGTCCTCTGCCGTACGACGGAGGGTCCATAATTATTGCATCATATTTTTTCCCGCGACGTATCTCTCGTTCGATAAACTTTTTGCAATCATCAACTATATATCTTATCGGAGCCTCCGAAAGTCCGGAAAGCCTTGCATTTTCTTTTGCTTGAGCAACCATTCCCTTAGATGCATCAACGTGGCATACAGAAGCTCCGGACTTAGCGCAAGCAACCGTTGCGCCGCCCGTATAAGCAAATAAATTGAGAACGTTTATCGGTCTCTCCGCATTTTTAATAAGCTCACGCATCCAATCCCAATTAGTTGCCTGCTCGGGAAATAGACCTGTATGTTTAAATCCCATGGGTTTTATACGGAAAGTCAGATCCGAATAATTTATTGTCCAAGATTCCGGCAGTTTATTCTCATTCCACGAGCCACCTCCCGAATTGCTGCGACGATAGCTGGCATCAGCTTTTCTCCACAACGGATTTTTCTTTTCACTTTTCCAAATAACCTGAGGGTCGGGACGAATAAGACTGTACTTTCCCCATAGCTCCAGTTTTTCTCCGCAGGACGTATCAAGTATACTGTATTCTTTCCAATTATCTGCAATCCACATATTAAAAACCTATCTTTTGTTAAAATATTTTCCCATAGCCGAGCCCGCGCACTGCGCGTGGCAAAGAGCTATTGCAACAGCATCAGCGGTATCATCCGGCTTTGGCGGCCCGGGAAGCCTTAGTATCGACGTAACCATTGCTATAACCTGATGCTTTTCTGCTTTTCCGTATCCGACTACAGCCTGCTTCACCTGCAGAGGCGTATATTCGCTTATCTTTATGTTGTGCTTGTATGCCGTACACAGTATCACGCCTCTGGCTTCCGCAACTGCAATTCCCGTTGTGATATTATTGTTAAAAAACAATTCCTCGACGGCCATTTCATCAGGCTTATACTTATTTATAATTTCACAAAGATCGCTTTCTATCATAGCAAGTCTTGATTCTATAAGAGTATGGGCGGGAGTTCTTATTGCACCGTAAGCCAAGGGCCGAGAATTGCCTCTGTTGGTTTCGATAACCGCCCAACCGACAATCGCTAATCCGGGATCTATTCCAAGTATTACCACAATAACTCCTCTCTCTATCATTTTTTATCATATCATTGTATCACAAAATAACGTTTGCGTCAATCTTTTCTTATAAATTTATAAAAATATATAAAAAAACTTTACTTTTATTATAATCTGTGATAAAATATCGATTGGGTAATTATATGCTTTGGAGGGCGGTATGTCAATAGTGAAATTTTCGGTCGGCGATATTCTTGTTTTGAAAAAGAAACATCCTTGTGACTCTCACAATTTTATGGTATTAAGACTGGGAAGCGACGTAAGAATCGTATGTTGCGGATGTGCAAGAGATATGACTATGCCACGCGAAACGCTCGAAAAGGCAATAAAAAAAGTTATTCCAAGTGAAGATATAAAAAAGGACGGAAACTAAATGTTTTATTATTTGTGCGGTGAACTGACTTACAAAGATCTTTCTACCTGCGTTATTGATTGCTCGGGGGTTGGATACAAGCTTACTGTCAGTCAGATTACATCTGAATCACTTGCATCATCAGTAGGAAAAAGAGTAAAGCTCTTTACATATCTTGCAGTCAGAGAAGACGGAATTGAGCTTTTCGGCTTCGGCACAGACGAAGAACGCTCTTGCTTCAACAGACTCATTTCCGTAAGCGGAGTGGGCCCGAAGGCTGCCATGAGCATTCTTTCTATTATGACTGCAACCGATCTTTCCGTTGCAATATGCACGGAAAATACAAAAGCCATAGCAAAAGCCTCAGGCATAGGTGCTAAAACCGCAGCTAGAATCGTGCTTGAACTCAAGGATAAAATTTCTAAAGATGTTTCTGTGCCTGACGCAGATATGCTTAACTTAAATTCTTCCGTTGCAGGAAAAAGCGGCGGAAAAAATCTTTCGGAAGCGACTGAGGCTCTTATGGTTCTCGGATACGATAAAAGCACAGTTCTTAACGCTCTTAAAGATATCGATACCAACAAAGACGTTGGTGAAGTTATCAGACTGGCTCTCAAGAAGCTTGCAAGATAAGGAGGGGCGTTACTATGATGGATGAAATAAACGAATTTGATTTTGAAAACCGAATAGTATCAAACGAATACGACTCAAATCAGGATTATGAGGTTGAAAATTCATTAAGACCTAAAACTCTTAACGATTATATAGGTCAGGTAAAAGCAAAATCAAATCTTGAAGTATACATAGAAAGCGCAAAGCGTCGCGGCGAACCACTTGACCATACGCTTCTTTACGGTCCTCCCGGTCTTGGAAAAACCACCCTTGCGGGTATTATCGCAGCCGAAATGGGCGTAAATATAAGAACGACCTCCGGCCCCGCAATAGAAAAGCAAGGCGACCTTGCCGCTATTCTCACGAATCTTGGAGAAGGCGACGTTCTCTTCATAGACGAAATTCACCGTTTATCAAAGGCCGTTGAAGAAATTCTCTATCCGGCTATGGAAGATTATTCTCTCGACATTATAATCGGCAAGGGACCCAGCGCACGCTCAATAAGACTGCCTATTCCTAAATTTACGCTTATAGGAGCCACAACAAGAGCAGGACAGCTCACTTCCCCGCTCCGCGATAGATTTGGAGTACTTCTTAAGCTCGAGCTCTACTCACCCGAGGAGCTTGCCAGTATCGTAAAGCGTTCGGCAGGAATCCTTGGAATTGATATTACAGACGACGGCGCGCTCGGCATAGCTACACGTTCAAGAGGAACTCCGAGAATAGCCAACAGACTTTTAAAGAGAGTCCGCGATTTTGCATTAGTTAAGGGCGACGGAATGATTACCTCGGAAATAGCTAAATATGCGCTTGAGGCTCTTGAAATAGACGATCTCGGACTTGACAATACCGATAGAAAAATGCTCGAAGCTATAATTAAATTCTACGGCGGCGGCCCTGTGGGTCTTGACACACTCTCTGCAACAATAGGTGAAGAAGCAATTACCATAGAGGACGTTTACGAGCCTTATCTTATGCAGATAGGATTTCTCTCAAGAACTCCTCGCGGCAGATGCGCAACCAAGCTCGCGTATGATCATTTGGGAATACCTTTTATCATGAGTAATTGATTTTTGAAATATAATGGTTATTCTTAAGCAGAAAATATTTACATATCATTTTAATCTTTTAATCAAAAAAGGAAATGAAACAAAAAGCCTTTTGATTTTTAATCATTTCGATTTTTCTCATCGCCCTTGCCGTAGCGCTTATCACCTCTTAACGTATATACCGACACTGAAGGAACAAAGAAAACTTTAGTGTAACAAGCATCAAGACTTTCACATTCGAGAGGTGTTCTTAACTTAAAGCATAAATTTTCGAGCCGAATGCGTAAAATATGGCATTCGGCTCGTTTTTATTATTTATTTTCTGTTTGCATAGAATGAAGCTTACCGATTTACAAATATAAAAAACGTATTTTTAGGCTTCGTATAAAGCTGCAATGCTCTATTAGTTTCCAACACGCAACAGATCAATTACTTCTTTTCTGTTTTCTGCTTTAAATACCGAGCTTCCCGCAACAAGAATGTTTGCGCCAGCCAAGATAGCGTCCCTTGCATTTAAAGGAGTTATACCACCGTCAACCTGAATATCAACGTCGAGTCCGCGCTTAATTATCTCACTCTTTATTTCTCTGACTTTATCAAGAGTTTCGGGTATAAGCGCCTGACCTCCATAACCCGGCTCAACTGTCATAATCAAAACCATATCGCATTTTTCGAGATACGGAAAAATTAATTTTGCAGGGGTTTTCGGTTTTATAGAAATCGCAGCCTTTGCACCGTTTTCCCTTATAAATTCAAGAAGCTTTTCGGGATTTTTCTCTGCCTCGAAATGAAAAGTGAGTATATCAGCCCCCGCGTCTATAAATCTCTTTGCATATCGAGAAGGCTCGTCTATCATAAGATGAACGTCGAAAATCATATTGCTTTTTTTTCGCAAAGCTTCAATTACAGGCAATCCAAACGAAATATTTGTAACAAACATTCCGTCCATTACGTCAAGATGCACCATATCAGCTCCGCATCTTTCAATATCGGCAATCTCTTCGCCGAGTTTTGTAAAATCGCATGCTAAAACAGAGGGGGATATTTTTATCATATTTTTTCTCTCATTCCATTTTGATATTATAATGTTATTCTAAGTGTCTAAATAATAATTAATACATAGAATATAATAGTGGCAAGATTCGGTATATATGGTATCGCAGACAGCTGACAGATTTTATTTTTCGGTATGTTAAATACTCTTTTTTTAAAATCCGTCGAAAATGTAAGGACGTTTGAGAATTTATCGAGCCATCACTGTACCTTTTTCAATCGGGCGGATACTAACTCTGCCCGTAATGAATTTATTTTTTTACCTCAATCAAAACCACAGCGTGAGCGCTAACACCTTCTTGTCTTCCGGTAAAACCCAAATGCTCCTCTGTTGTCGCTTTAACGTTTATGCGAGATTTTTCGCACGCGAGCGCAAATGCGATATTTTCACGCATCTTGTCAATATAAGGTGCAATTTTAGGACGTTGCATTATTAAAGTTGCATCAACGTTAACAATACTGCCACCCGCATCGGTTAAAAGCTTATTCACGCACGTCAAAAGATGAATACTGCTTATTCCCTTAAACTTATTATCTGTATCGGGAAAATGATTTCCTATATCGCCTAATGCCAAAGCCCCCAGAATAGCATCCATAACAGCATGAAGAAGCACGTCGGCATCCGAATGACCTAAAAGCCCTAAAGTATGAGGAATTTCAACGCCCCCGAGAATAAGCTTTCTCTCCGGCACAAGCTTATGAACGTCGTAACCGTGACCTATTCTTAAATCTGACATATCATTTTTCTCCGCTTCGCTTTAATAAAATAAATTCCGCAAGCTCCAGATCGTAGCTTGTGGTTATTTTTATGTTTGTAGGTAAAGTTTTAACACAATATGGCTTAATCCCAATACTCTCCACTAACATATTATCGTCGGTTATCGTATCATCAAATGATTTTGCGTTTTCGAGTGCGGATTTATAAACGTTACGCTCAAATGCCTGAGGTGTATGAACTGCTACGAGATTCCTTCTGTCAACCGTTTCTACTATTATTTCTCCCTCGCAACGCTTTACCGTATCGTTAATCGGTACAGAAGCTGTTGCCGCCTTATATTTGCAAGCCGCATCTGCAACACGGTCAATATCCTCTGACGTTATAAGGCAACGCGCGGCATCGTGTATCATAACGTATTCGGCGTTCCGCGAGATAAAATAAAATCCGTTCGAAGCCGATTCAGCTCTGCAATTTCCACCGTTTACCACCCTAATCGGTTTGGTTATATTTTGTAATTCTTTGTTTACAAAATCTCGTTCTTCCTCACGGCAAACCACTACAATTTCAGAAATGCTTTTCGCTGCTTCAAAAGCTAAAACAGTATGTTTCAATATGCTTTTCCCGAGAATTTCTATCATTTGCTTAGTTTTTTTGCAGCCCATTCTGCTTCCAATTCCTGCGGCAAGAATCACTGCAGCCGTTTTTTTATATTTCTTTTCCATTTTTACTTCCTGTAATAAACAAAATGAACGGTAATTATACGTATTTTCCCATCTTCAAGCTTGTTTTTTCCCTTAATAATAACGCCGTTTCCGCTCATCAGATAATTTGCTTCAAGTTCAGAAACATCTGTAACAAACAAACGTTCTCCCGAAGAATCCACTATAAATTCATCACCCTTAAGGCACATAGCACCGCCGCGCCCTATTACGTCCTCGTTTCCTTCTCTGTGCTCGGTTACATATTTTACCGGTTGCCCATGCAACTCCCTGGCGCGTTCAAGTTTAAAAGCAAAGCTATCAACAGATTTGCTTTTTCCAAAAAGCTTTTTTAAAAAAGACATATTTCCTCCATAAAGAAACCTTCTTAAATATTGTATCATAAAAAGCAAAAAAATGGAAGTCCTTTTCTCTAAAAAATAATTTTCGAACTGATTTCAGCATTATTTTGTTATAAACGTTGAATTTCGTCAAACTGCCGCACGTAAAAAACATTCCAATTTTTTCATTTTTTTGTAAAAAAAGTATTGACATTTCCATATATATGTATTATAATATACACAAAGTGGGGCGATATGGAGCAACGTGTAGCAATTTCCCCACAAAACACCACGTTTGTGGAGCCAAAGGTTCAAAAATGTGAAAATTCATAAGAAAGGAGAGATTAAATGTCATTCGTAGGTTCATTCCCGCATTCACTCGATGCAAAAAAACGAGTTTTCATACCTTCAAAATATCGCGAAGAGCTTGGTAATGAGTTCTACATTACGAAAAAGTTTGATCCTTACCTTTCTGTTTATACAGCTAAGGATTGGGAGGAGTATTCCGCAAAAATATCTGCACTTCCCGAAGCCGAGGCTTATCATCTCCAGGAATACATTCTCGGCTCTGCTCAGAAATGCACTCCGGACAGCAGCGGTAGAGTTATAATAGACGAAAAGCTTTTAAAGCACGCTTCCATAAATAAAAACGTTGTTTTCGTTGGTGCAGGAAAGCAAATAAAAATTTGGGCAGAAGAACTCTGGAGCGAACGTGAAAATAACCGTGATCTTGAAAACATCAAGAATCTTATGATAAAATACGGTCTCTGATTTTAAAAGAAAGGAAGCTCGATATGTCATCTATTCCCTTTTCTCACGTATCAGTGCTCCTTTCAGAATGCATAGAAGCGCTTGATATTCGCGATGGATATACATACGTGGACTGCACTACCGGCGGTGGAGGTCACTCGCTTGAAATCGCTAAGCGGCTCGGACCGAATTCACGCCTTATATGCTTTGACAGAGATGAAAATGCAATTACAGCCGCTAAAGAGCGACTTAAGGATTACCTTGATAAAATAACGTTTGTAAACAAAAATTTTTCCGAGCTTGAAAATATTATTGAAGAGCAAGGCATCACCAACTTAGGTGGCGTTCTCGCTGATCTTGGATGCAGTTCATTCCAATTTGACTGCCCCGAAAGAGGCTTCAGCTATATGCATAACGCTAAGCTTGATATGAGAATGCAGATAGACGCTCCGCTTTCGGCTTATAACGTAGTGAATGAATATTCTGAATCGGCACTCAGAAAAATCATTTACGACTATGGTGAAGAAAGATTTGCGCCGAGAATTGCAGCGGCAATATGCAAGGCTCGCGCGGACAAGCCTATCGAAACAACATTTGAGCTTACAGATATTATTAAAAGCGCCATTCCTGCTGCGGCAAGAGCAGATGGGCCTCATCCTTCAAAAAGAACCTTCCAAGCTATTAGAATAGAAGTAAATTCCGAGCTTGATACGATACGCCCTATGATACAGAGTGCTGCAAAGCATTTAGTTCCAAGCGGCAAAATAGTAATTATTTCTTTCCATTCTCTTGAGGACAGATTGGTAAAGCTTTCATACAAAGAGCTTTCCTCAGGCTGTACATGCCCCAGAGATTTCCCTATATGTGTATGCGGAAAGAAGCCTTTGGTCAGAGAAATCAATAAAAAACCGATTCTTCCATCGGAAGAAGAACTTATGAACAATTCACGCTCAAGAAGCGCAAAGCTTCGTGTAGCTGAAAAGATATAAATAGGAATAAAAGGAGAAAACGTGTATGAACTCGACAATGTCATATGAAATGCTTTACAACAATATGGTAAAGAAATTTACCATTGAAAAAGATAATAAAGATTACAACCTCGGCGATTTTATGCTTATGAAGGCAAAAGCAAAGAAAAATGCGATGATTGCTTCAGCTGACGCAAAACTACCCGTTGTTCGCGATGGCAAAGCAAACGCTATAACTACAGTTTTCTCGTATGTAAACGATAAGCTTACGGTAAAGCAAGCTCCCGTTCGCAATAAAACTATTCGCTCATTTCCCTTCCGTACGTCTATTACAGCATTCTGCTCTGCTCTTGTAGTTTGCGCGCTTGCTGTTTCTTGCTGCTTCTTTGGTCTTTCAAAAACAGCTACAGGAAATGAGAATATAGTTACTGTTACAGAAAACGAAAACCTTCCCACCGAAACCGAAAATCAGGAAACAGCAATGTATACTGCTGTTTTCAATAACAAATAAGGACAAATTTTCATAAAAATAATTACCCCGTAATATTATGTATTAAGGTATTTGACCGGTACATTTTATTACGGGGTTTTTATGCATTTTTTAAATCAAGACAAGAAAAAAACTTTTTATGAAACGCGCAAAAGAATCATTATTACGTCTGTAGCCTTTGTTTTATTTCTTATATTTCTTTTCTACAATCTTTTTTCCCTTCAATTTGTAAACTATTCGTACTATAAAGATAAAGTATACGATCAGATAACAACAAGCTCTGCACTTAAAGCAAAAAGAGGAAATATATACGATTCAAATATGAATCTTCTTGCCACCGAAAAAACGGTATGGCGAATTTTTGTTTCGTCAAGAGAAATCAAAAAGCGAGAAAAGAACGACAAAAAAGAATACAGCAAAATTATAAGCACGGGACTCTCGCAAATTTTATCGCTCGACTATGATACAGTTCTCAAAAAAATAAGCAATTCAAACGTTCTTGATATCACTTTAAAAAAGAACGCAAATGAAACTGAATACGAAAAAATACTTAAATTCATAAACGAGGAATCTTTATCGGGAATGGTACTTACCGAGGCTCAAACATCGAGATACTATCCCGAAAATGCGCTCGCCTCTCACGTTCTCGGATTTGTGGGAAGTGACCTTCAAGGTCTTTACGGATTAGAGTACTCTTATGATGATATTTTATCCGGAACCGACGGTTATTACCTATACGGTAAAGATGCGAACGGCAATTCACTTCCCAACGAATATGCCACTTACGTTCCGCCGACAGACGGTTACAGCCTTGTGACTACGTTAGATTCATATTTACAGAGCGAGCTTGAAAATCAGCTTGAAACAATAAGAATAAACCATTCGGTTCAAAACAGAGTTACAGGGATTGTTATGGACACGCGAAGCGGCGCAATATTAGCTATGGCTACCACTTCTCCCTTTAATCCGAATTCACCGTATGAGCTTGACGCATTATCGTATGCCAAGCTCACAAGCTCCGGATTTAGCGAAGATAGCGACGAATATAAGAGTTTAAAAAAAGAACTGCTCGAAGAAATGTGGGCAAACAAAGCTGTTAGCGAAACCTATGAACCGGGTTCAACCTTTAAAATAGTTACCGTTTCGGCAGCGCTTGATTCAGGAACTTCAAAGGTCTCGGACACTTTTTCGTGCCATGGATATCTAAGCGTCGGCGGCTGGAATATAAGATGCCATAAAGCAGGAGGACACGGTTCTGGCTTTGATTTAGCTTACGGACTTCAGATGTCTTGCAACCCAACTATGATGACGATTGCCGAAAGATTGGGCGCAAAAAAATTTTATGAATATGTTGAAAAATTCGGATATTTTGAAAAAACCGGAATAGACCTACCCAGCGAGGCCGGTACTATCTTTCACAAGCCCGAAAATATAGGAACGACAGAACTTGCCACTGCGTCTTTCGGTCAACGATTCAAAGTTTCAATTATACGTCAGCTTACCTCTATTGCATCGGTAGCAAACGGTGGCACGCTCGTAACGCCCTACGTTGTTGAAAAGGTAGTGGATTCGCAAGGAAATATCATAAAAGAACACCAGTCGGATAATAATAAACAGGTTATTTCCAAAGAGGTAGCAGCTACTGTTTCGGATATTCTCGAAAAGGGCGTAAGTGGAAACGGCGGCGCAAAAAATGCAGGAGTTGACGGCTATAAAATCGCTGCGAAAACAGGTACTTCGCAGAAATTTGATATCCTTGACGAAAACGGCAATTCATATCTCAGAATTGGCTCCACTGTAGCTTACTCTCTCTCAGACGACGGCGGTATTGCTATGATAATCGTTGTTGACGAGCCTACGTCAAGCGTTAAATACGGAAGCGTTGTTGCCGCACCATATATTTCATCATTTTTAACTAAAGCTCTTCCCTATCTTAACTATAAATCCGAAAAAGAAACCGCACATATAGCAATCAATAATTACGTTGGAAAAGAGGTCAGCGAAGCAAAAAAAGAGCTTCAAAATCTTGGTATCAAGTACGAAATCATCGGTTCCGGAAAAACGGTAATCAAGCAAACTCCCTCGGGAAACGATACTTTTATTTTGGAAAATTCAAAAATAATACTTTACACCGAGAAAGATAACGGACTATACGCAATAATTCCTAATATAGTAGGACTTGACGTATCTGTTGCAAACAAAATTATTACAAATGCAAATTTGAATATTAAGATATCAAATCTTCCCTCCTCTACTATAGGCGGAGCAATAGTAAGCTCACAATCAATCGTATACGGTACGGTCGTCCCCAAAAACACCGTCGTAGAAATTGAAATAATTTATCTTGATTTTGAGGATTAAAATGAAAATAAAGCATTTAATACCGGAAGGCGAATTTACACAAAAAACACCTATTCCGGATTTAGAAATCCAAAGTTGCTCGTCAAATTACAAAAAAGTTTCCGGTAGAACTTTGCTTTTTTTACTCCCTGGAGTAAATTTTGACACCTACGAGCTTATCCCACAGTTTTTAAAGAGTAATGCCGTTGCTATAGTAACGGAAAACTTTTCAAAATTCCCGCCAAGCAAAATTCCGATTTTAGAAGTTAAATCAGCAAGGCGAGCATTTGCCTACGCTATGTCAAATCTTTCCGAAATAAATTATGATAAATTAACTTTTATTGGTGTTACCGGAACGAACGGCAAAACGACAACGGCAACTATGATACGAAAAATTTTAGAATACAATGAACAACGAGTTGGATTCATAGGAACAGGAAAAATAGAGTTTGAAGATATTCGATATACAGATAATTACTATTCAATGACTTCACCCGATCCTGATATTCTGTATCCCATAATAAAGGATATGGAACTCAGAGGGTGCGAAACTATAGTTATGGAAACCTCAAGTCATGCGCTTGAGCTGGAAAAGCTTTCACCCATAAAGTATAAAATAGGAATTTTCACAGGTCTTTCGCACGAGCATCTGGAATTTCACGGAAGTATGGAAAAATATTTTGATGCCAAAGAAAAACTGATAAAGAATTGCGATATGGCAATAATAAACTTTGATGATCCATGGGGTAAGCGTTTATATGAAAAATATCAAAGCAAAGCAACAGGTATAGGCGTTGTTTGGAGAAGCGACGTAAGCGCCACAGAGGTAGAAAACTTTGGACTTTGCGGAATAGGCTACGTTTACAAAGGTAAGAATTTTATAACAAGAGTAAAGCTTCCTCTGCCGGGATTATATAATATCTACAATTCTATGCTCGCATTCGATACGGCTTACAAACTAAGAATCTCTCCTAAAAATATAAAAACTGCGCTTGAAAGCATTAAAAGTATTGACGGCAGATGTGAATGTATTTTTGACGAAATCACAGTTATAATAGACTATGCACATACACCATTAGCACTCAAAAACGTATTGAAAACTATAAATCTTGATAAAAATATCGGGCAGAATTTAATTTTAGTTTTCGGGTGCGGTGGCGAACGAGATCCTTCAAAGCGACCGCTGATGGCTAAAACCGCAGAAGAATACGCAGACAAAGTGATTATTACAAACGATAATCCGAGATGCGAAAGCGAAGAAAAAATCATAAATGATATAAAATCCGGATTCACGCGAAAAAGCTACGCGGTAATAACAGACAGAGCTGAAGCGATATCGTACGCTATAAAAAACGCTAAAGTCGGTGATATAGTTCTTATTGCCGGAAAGGGACACGAAAAATATATACAGGATAAAAACGGATACCGTTATTTTGACGAAAAAGCTATAATTTATGATGCTTTGAAGCTCCGAAAAAGTGAGGAATAATATGCGAATAAAGCTCGATTGTACTCTGACGTTTAATGAAATTTCGAATGCAATTATCCCCATAAAAGCAAATTTGATTTCTAAAGGTAAGATAGAATATATATCTACCGATTCACGAGAAATAAAACCGGGTGATTTGTTTTTTGCATTACAAGGAGAAAAATTTAACGGCGAAGATTTTATCATAGAGGCAAAAGGAAAAGGGGCGTATACCGTCAGTGCAAAATTTTACTCCGCAGATTTTTTTGTTAAAGACACCTTAAGTGCATTAAATTCATTGGCACTGTTTTACAAGAAAAAATTATCTATCGTAAAAACGATTGCAATCACGGGAAGCGTCGGAAAAACAACAACGAAGGAATTGACACTGCAACTGCTTTCAAAAAAATACAAAACACACGGCACGTATAAAAATTATAACAACGAAATAGGTGTTCCGCTTACAGTCTTATCCGCAAAAAAAGATACTGAAATTTTAGTTATTGAGGCGGGTATGAATCATCTAGGTGAGCTTGAACGTATATCACGTTGCATTGAGCCTGATATTTCCGTAATAACCAAAATCGGCACTTCGCATATAGGTAACCTCGGGAGCAAAGAAAATATCGCAAAGGCTAAAATGGAAATAGTTCTTGGAATGAAAAAAAAGTACGTTTTGATTCCCAAAGACGAACCGTATCTTGCGGAATGTAAATTTTCAAAAACGGTTTCCTGTACGGATAAAAATGCTGATTTTTATCTTTCGGTTACAGATACTCGACATAATCATATTAGATTTAACTTCGAAGCAAAGTCGAATCAAGTCTGCGGCGCAATTATAAAAACGGATTTAGCGCATATCACAGAATGCCTTTCATTCGCGCTTGGAATCTGTTCATCTGTAGGAATGTCAAACGATGAACTATACTCTGCTATATTAGAGCTGAATTTTGAAAACAGCATAAAGAGTTACAAAATTGGGACCTTAACACTTATAGATGACTCATATAACTCTTCATTGGAATCTGTTGAAATGGCATTCAAAACACTTTGCAACCTCACAAACGGAAGCAAAAGTGCAGTTCTCGGAGATATACTTGAATTAGGCGAGGAAACCGAAGTATTGCATAGAAAAATAGGGGCTTTAGCAAAAAAGGCAGGAATCTCAAAGCTTTACATTTTTGGGAGAAATGCAAAATTTATTAAGCTCGGTGCTATGGAAAGCGGTATGAAAGAAGATTGTATATTCATAAATGAAGATACGAATTCCCCCGAAATAACAGCATTACAAATTATAAAAAATTCTTACAACGAAACTATAATATTTAAAGCATCGAGAAAAATGAAACTTGAAAGAATAATCGAAATTTTAAAGACAAAATAAAGCGAGGCAACCAAAATGATTGATGAGAACTTAATATTTTACTTATTGACGTTCGTTCTTGCTTTTTTTATAACCGCGGTAAGCGTCAGGAATCTTATTCCTAAACTAAAAAAGAGCGCCGAGCAGCCTATATACGAAGAAGGACCGTCATGGCACTTAAAAAAACAAGGTACTCCAACGATGGGAGGCCTGGCTTTTATTTTTGCGTTATCCATTTCTTTTTTCGTTGCTTCTCTATATCTTTTTGCAAAAAAGGAATACTATTTTGCAACTTCCCTGCTTCTTACACTTTTATACACTTTGTCTAATTCCTTAATTGGCATAATCGACGATTACGCAAAGATAAGGAAGAAAGAGAATGCAGGTCTTTCACCTTTACAAAAATTATTGCTTCAAGCAATCTGTGCAACTCTGTTCCTGCTGGCAAGAAAAGTATTTCTTTTATCATCAACTACTATAATTTTCAGTTTCGGTACGGTTGACCTTGGAATATTCTATTATCCGTTGACGCTTTTGATGTTACTCGGAACCGTCAATTCGGCAAATCTCACTGACGGGGTCGACGGTATAGCCTCGGGCGTAGCATTTGCAATAGGAATAAGTCTTGCATTTCTCTCGGCAGCTGTAAACTATGAGGTAAGCTTTATTGCTTTTTCCCTCATGGGAATAGCCACGGCTTTTTTAATATTCAATCTTCACCCCGCTAAAATATTTATGGGCGATACCGGCTCATTATTATTTGGCTCTTTAGCCGCTGCAGCTTGCACGTCTTTTGGAAATCCGTTTCTCATTTTATTCGTAGGCAGTGTATATCTTATCGAAAGTATATCTGTTATATTGCAAGTTTTATTCTTTAAGCTTACGCGTAAAAGAATTTTTAAAATGGCACCGTTTCACCATCACCTTGAAAAATGCGGTTGGTCGGAAAATAAAATCGTTATCTGGGCGATTATCCTTACCCTCATATTCTCTATTCCGGCCGGCTTCTTATTTATGTAAATAAATGAAAAAAAATTTTAAATTCAATTCCTTAAAAAATGAAATTTTTATTAAAGAAAAACTTCCTTGCTTTGATATTCCGTTCTTCTTTTTAACCCTTTCGCTTTCGTTATTTGGAAGTCTTATGGTGTTCTCTGCAGGCAGCGCTTATGCCGAATTCAGATATAACGATGCATTTTTCTTTACAAAAAGGCAAATTATATGGCTGATTTTAGGTGTTTGTATTATGCTTTTAGCATCTAGAATCAACCCCGAATTCTATATGAAGATAACACCGATTCTTTACGTGAGCACACTCGTATTACTGCTACTCGTTCTTGCCATAGGATTTGTCGGAAACGGAGCTCAACGTTGGATAAGTATAGGTCCGTTGACAATTCAACCCTCGGAAATCGCAAAAATGACTATCGTAATGATGCTCGCATATTATTTTTCAAAGTACGATAATCTTGCGCTTGACCGAAAAAACAAAAAGAATGCCTTCGTATACGGAACTCTCGTTCCTTGTCTCATTATGGGAGTTCCGATTATTCTCGTAATGCTGCAAAAGCATCTTTCTTGTATTATTATTCTGGGTATTATCGGCTTGCTTGTTATTGTTGTATCCGGAATTGATACAAAATACATAGCAGGCTTTAGCGCATTGGGCGGAATAGGAGTTACCTGCTTTGCTCTTTTTACCGATTATACCAAAGACCGAATTACAGTGTGGCAGGATCCTGAAAAATACAGACTTACGGGTGGTTGGCAAACACTCCAGGGTCTTATGGCAATCGGCTCAGGCGGACTTTTCGGATTAGGATACGGAAAGTCACTTTTGAAATTCTGTTACGTATCAGAGCCGGCAAACGATATGATATTTGCCATACTTTGCGAGGAACTGGGGTTTGCCGGAGCTGCTTTAGCTTTACTGATGTTTGCTTTGCTTATTGCAAGAGGATATAAGATCTCCCTTTCTGCAAATAACGTTTTTCAAAGATTGGTTATATTCGGTATATGCACAAAAATAGCTGTTCAGACGCTGCTGAACGTTGCTGTCGTTACAAATACAATACCTAATACAGGAATATCTTTGCCGTTTTTTAGTTACGGCGGATCATCGCTTCTGATGCTTTTTTTTGAAATCGGAATGATACTGTCATTCTCAAGATACTCGAAAATTTTAAAACAATAACCTAAAAGTGCAAATCGGAAAGGTATTTATATGAGAATCCTTTTTTGCGGAGGCGGTACCGGCGGGCATATAACCCCCTCACTCGCTATTGCCGAAGAATTTAAAAAACAATACAAAGATTGCGAAATCGCATTTATAGGAAGAAACAACGGAAATGAAAATAAGCTTATCACCAATAAGAATTATCCGCTTTACGAAATAGAAATAAGCGGGTTTTCAAGAAGTATCTCTATTAAAAATCTAAAAACCATTAACCTTTTTATTAAAGCCAAAAACAAGGTAAAACAAATATTAAATAAATATAACCCTGATGTAGTAATAGGTACGGGCGGCTACGTTTGCGCGCCCGTCATCTATGCTGCGAAAAAATTAAAAATTCCAACGGTCCTCCATGAATCAAACGCATCATTCGGACTGACAACAAGATTGATGGCAAAAAAATGCGATATTCTGATGCTTGGCGCAAATGTAAAAACAAAATACAAAAATACCGTGTATACAGGAAATCCTGTATCGGAGAACTTCGGAAAATTATCAAAAAGCGAAGCCAAAGCAAAGCTTGGTCTCAAAAGAACAGATAAATTAATTTTGTCAGTCGGCGGTAGCATAGGCGCAGAAAAGTTAAATGAAGCAGTAATAGATTTTATGTACCGCTATGCCTACAACGCTCCAAGACTGTATCACATACACAGCGCAGGAAAGCGTTACTACGATGGAATAAATAAAGAGCATCCCGATCTTTGCAAGGAAGACGGTAAAATTAAAATTATTCCGTTTATATACGATATGCCCACTTATCTCTCAGCGGCAGATATTGTAATTTGCAGATGCGGTGCTATGACTCTTGCCGAAGTTTCAAGAACGGGTTGCCCTGCAATTATGATACCCTCGCCAAACGTTACCGGCAATCATCAAATGAAGAATGCTCTATATTACAAATCAAATGGCGCAGGAGAAATTCTGGAGGAAAAGGAGTTGAATACGGACAGCCTCACAGCGCTGATAAAGTCTATGCTTCAGAATGAAAAAGGCCTCGCTGATATGTCATTATCTTCAAAAAAGCTTTATAATAAGGATTCAAAATCGAAAATAGTTGAACTTATAATGAATTTACTAAAGTCTCGCAATAATTTCGTTATATAGATTGTTAACTTTTTGTGAACAATCTAACATTTTTTAAAAAACTATTGCAATTATAAGAAAAAAAATATAAAATATTTATATAACTTTAACTTTAGCATATGTTCATTAAAATATAAGGAGTGCTGCATTATGGAATTCGATTTTGATACAAGCTATGAAAGCAATGTAAATATAAAAGTAGTCGGCGTCGGCGGCGGTGGAAATAACGCCGTAAAACGTATGATAGAAACAAATATCAGAGGCGTTGAATTTATCGCTATAAACACAGACCGCCAGGCTCTTGTTGAGTCTTGTGCCGCAAAGAAGCTCGTTATCGGTAAAAACACTACCGGCGGCAAAGGCGCAGGCGCAAATCCGGCTGTTGGTAAACAGAGTGCCGAGGAATCCAAAGAAGAAATAAAAGAACTTATCTCCGGTGCGGACATGCTATTTATTACGGCAGGTATGGGCGGCGGAACAGGAACCGGCGCAGCCCCCGTAGTTGCAAAGCTTTCGCGTGAGATGGGTATTCTTACCGTTGGTATTGTAACCACGCCCTTTGATTTTGAAGGCAGAAGAAGAATGGCACAGGCTCAGGCGGGAATAGAAGAACTTGCAAAGTCTGTTGACTCTCTTATCGTAATTCCCAACGAGAGATTGAAGCAGCTTGAAGGCGAAGAAAATCTCAGAGCAGATGCGGCTTTTGAAATTGCAGATGACGTTCTCCGTAAGGGTGTTCAGTCTGTATCTGACGTTATCAACTTCCCCGGATTTGTAAATCTGGACTTTGCCGACGTGACGACAATTATGAAAAATGCAGGTTGCGCTCATATGGGTGTAGGTTATGCAAAGGGTGAGGATAAGGCAAGACTTGCGGCTACTATGGCTATCAATTCTTCTCTTCTTTCCACCAGCATCACCGGTGCTACCGGTGTGCTTATCAGCATTACAGCATCTACCGATATTCAGCTTAGTGAAATTGACCTTGCTGCAACTATGGTTCAGGAAGAAGCTCATCCCGACGCAAATATAATTTGGGGTACTTCATTCGATGAAACTATGAATAATGAAATTCGCATAACAATTATTGCAACAGGATTTAATAACTCGAATGAAACCATAGCGGCAAAGGATGAAAAGAATACTGTTGAGCAAAGCTCTCCCACCGTAGCTATTCCGGAAATTCCTGCGCCCGTTGTTAAGACTGTGGTTCCTCCCGTTTATACCCCTACATATGCAGAACCGTCAGTTGCTCCCAAATCCACCGTTTCGGCAGATACGTTCAGCGTGTCCGACAGTGATCCTTTCGCTACCGATTTTGCAGTTGAAGCTCCTGCTGCATCCGCTTCCGAGCCTGTAACCGAAACTCCTGCGCGCTCCGATGCTACCGATTCTTATCAGGAATACGATCAACTCTTTACCTGTATCAAGAGAATGAAAAAGAAATAATAAATACATAAACCATAAAAACAGATTTCGAAAAATAAAATCAAGCTCAATTCCATCGGGAAAATATCTCCATTGTATCAAGCTCACGATTTTGGTTTTTCGGAATCTGTTTTTTATAATTAAAAGTTTTCCACATTCATAATCAACAAAATGAATATATGTTTTTAACTAACATTTCCACAATGTGAATTTATGTAAAGTATGTTTTTTTGCATTTTGAAAGTTAAAACAGACGTTTTAACCTAATAAATAACGGAATTGTGTAGTTTTTGTGTGGACGCAAAAACTGCGCCGTTGTGGATAATCATTTGAATCAACAGCATTCCACCGGAGAAAAAGGTTAAAACGGAAAAGTGTATTATGTATTTTTCTCATTTCTTATGCATTTTCGCGAGTGAACATCCAAGATAATTTCCGTAATCAATAAGCTTTGTTTTTATTCAAACAATACTTCCATTCCCGTTATCAACGACGTCGAAAAATAAAAACTCGGGATTTCAATAGGATTTATTCATCCTAAAATATCCCGAGTTTTTATTGTTTTTTTAACCGTTAATTCAAATAGAGAAGCAATCCGAAAACAACACCGGCGAGAAGAAGCGCCGCCATAGCACCTGCAATTATTCTTGCATAAAGCGGTGCCAACTTTTTTTCAACTTTCTTTTCGTTTTTCATTTTATTCTCCTCTGTTATTTCTTATTATTCGATCTGTAATATTTTGCGAGCTGCAAGGTAATATTTTTGCCGTTGCTACGCATTTTGATCGGCAGGAAGGTATTTATTAATGAAAGACCTCTTACAACGCAGTCAGCAGGGTTATTTGCCGTCGTGACACTAACGCCCAAAACCTTTGAGATCATTTTGTCAAGACCGTATAACTGAGCACCGCCGCCGCTGAGGACTATACCGTTAGCAAAAATCTCCTCGACGTAATCTATCGGAATTCCCTTCACCGCATTTGCAACTGCGTTAAGCAATGTAAACAGCGGCTTCTCAAACACTCCCAAAATATCCTCTGAAGATACTGACATTTTAATTTTATTTCCGGTAAGAGCAAGAGTTCCGGTTATTGTGATAGGATCAGCGTTCCTACCGTCCCATACCGCACCGATGCCTTCCTTTATTGCTTTAGCATCAATAAGCGATATATTCAATTCACCCTGCTCAAGTATGTATCTCTGAACCGCTTCATCAAACGCCTCGCCTCCGATATCAGCCGTCTCGGAATGAATTATCTCGCCTTGATAAAGAATCGCTATCTCCGTCTTTGCCGCGCCTACGTTAACAGATACGGCACTTATTGTCGGAGCATAGCCTGCACCGATAAGAGCAGCAACGCCTCTTTTTACAAAGAAGCACTCCTTAACTCCCGAATCCAATACCATAGAGGAAAGCTCACTTTCCTGCTTTGAATTAAACTCAGACGGAACACCTACAATACAACGTATATCCTCTGACGTATTGATTACGCTCATAGCAGATTTAATTATCTGCTTTGTAAAATCAGCAGAGTACAAAAGACCGTTTTTAAAAGGACGAACCAAAACTCCCATAGAAGCATTTTCAGGTAGCAATGCGTCCCTTCCTACAGAAACGATGCGACGGGTGCTTTTATCTATTATAGCTATTGACGGCTCGCGGTCAACCTCAAACGAAGCATCGCTTATAGTGATGTTGGCATAACCCAAATCAAGTCCTATTTTAGTGACCATTTCGCTTCCTTTCTGTAAAGTGAAAATTATTTGGCTTTTATATTATACATTATCTACATGCAAATTTCAAGCATAATTGAAAAAGATTTATTAAATATTTGAAATTTAGACACTATATCCGATCAAACGATGCTTTAATGTGGTATATCTCAGTATTTCACTGTTATTTTCGACCATTTTCATAACAATATCGGCCCTGCCGACCATAATTACCATTCGCTTTGCTCTTGTTACTGCCGTATAAAGCAAATTTCTGGTCATAAGCATAGGCGGGCAGGAATACATAGGAACGATAACCACAGGATACTCACTTCCCTGACTTTTATGTACGGTGACGGCATATGCCAAATCAAGCTCCGATAAATTATCGGCAGGATACTGTGCTACTCTGTCGTCAAATATTATTGTCATTACACCTGCGGCATAATTTATTTTTTTCAGAATGCCTATGTCACCGTTAAAAATTCCTTCGCCCTCTTCGGCTCCTTTGCTCCAGGGAATATTATAGTTATTGCGCACCTGCATAACCTTATCCCCTTCCCGAAAAAGGCGACCGCCCGATGTTTTCAGCTCATTTTTTGTTCTGTCGGGAGGATTCAGAACCTCCTGCAGCTTTCGGTTGAGATTTACCGTACCACAGTCTCCTTTTCTTGAGGGACACAGAATCTGTATATCGTCAAGCGGTGAAAAACCGTATGCTTCGGGCAGGCGGTTTGCAACAAGCTGTGACACGGTCGAAGCACAGACAACGGGATTTTCTCTGTTCATAAAGAAAAAGTCATTATCTTTGATATTCAAGACAGGCATTTCTCCTGAAATAATCCTGTGTGCATTCATAACTATAAGACTTTTCTGTGACTGACGGAAAATTTCTGTAAGACAAACCATCGGCAGCATATCTGATTGCATAAGATCGCTGAGCACATTCCCCGGTCCCACGCTCGGAAGCTGATCGGAGTCACCGACCAGAATAATTCTGCAGCTCATAGGAACAGCATCAAGAAGTGAGGCAAAAAGCTGAGTATCAACCATTGACATTTCATCAATTATTATTGCTTTTGA
>JAZNKD010000006.1:0-75753 GCA_045578385.1 Eubacteriales bacterium
ATTTCGAGTGTGCCGTACTTCTTATCTCATTCTTTTCTTTATTCAACGATTATTCCTCCTTGTATCTTCGTAATGCGGTCGCCAAACCATTACTATTATACTTGGAGGTTTAATTGTTTTCAATCGGCTCGCATATAGCTCACTGTTTTTTTATTACTAAAGTCGTTTCTCTGCCCCCAGTAAAACTGGGGGTTGTTTTGTTGACACAAATCAAAGAAGCTATGGTAAGCACTCGCACCATAGCTTCTTTTTATCAGGAAACCGAAAGCTCCTAAAATAACAGGAGTTCTGCGTTCCGAATACATCAAATTATTCGTATTGATTACGATTCTTCTGGTTATTCTGGCTGTTCTGATTATTCTGATTATTTTGATTATTCTGATTGTTCTGATTATTCTGATTGTTCTGATTGTTCTGATTGTTCTGATTATTCTGATTGTTCTGATTGTTCTGATTATTCTGATTGTTCTGATTATTCTGATTATTCTGATTATAGTTTGCCATAATATAAATAACTCCTTTCTTTATCTGTGCGTATAGTTTATACTGAACTCTGACAAACTATACATAAAAAATTCAGGAGATTTTCTTATGCTTTTAATACAAAACGGATTGGTTTTTACAATGGAAACCAACGAAGAAAATTATTTTGATTTGTTGATTGATAAAGGAAAAATAATTCGGATTGCAAAAAAAATAATACCCACAGAACGTATGAAAGTTATTGACGCTTCCGGCTTGCGCGTATATCCCGGTTTTATAGATGCACACAGCCATATAGGAATTTCTGAAGAAAAAAAGACAAGCCAAGGTGATAAATGCAACGAAGGTACGAATCCTATTACACCGTCTATGCGTGCTATTGATGCCATAAATCCTATGGACAGCGCTTTTCACAATGCTCTTGCTGCCGGCATAACGAGTGTTATGGTGGGGCCCGGAAGTGCAAATCCAATCGGCGGACAGTTTGCCTTTATAAAAACAAGTGGTAGACGAATTGACGATATGGTCGTTTTGGCGCCCTCTGCTATAAAATTTGCATTTGGTGAAAATCCAATGACAAATTATGGTATCAACGGAAATATTCCTTCCACCCGTATGGGAGTTGCATCGTTGATTCGTGAAGAATTAACCCGTGCAAAGCAATATTTCAGCAGTAATAGCAAATCGCAAAAAATATTTACTATGGAGTGCTACCGTGATCTGTTTGAGGGTAGAATACCGATGAAAGCACACGTGCATCGCGCCGATGATATTTTTACTGCAATTCGTATCGCCGAAGAATTCGGGTTAAGTCTTACTTTAGACCATTGTACCGAAGGTCATCTTATTGCAGAAGCCATTGCCGAAAGCAATTATCCGGCTATTGTCGGTCCTTCCTTGGCATCACGCAGCAAAGATGAGGTAAGCCTTTTGGATTTCAAAACACCGGGTGAGCTTCAGAAGGCAGGGGTTTTAGTTGCACTAACCACAGATCACCCTGTATCCAGGATACAGTATCTTCCGCTTTGTGCCGCGCTCGCGGTCAAAGAGGGGATGAGTAAGTGGGGCGCGTTGCGCGCAATCACCATAGATGCCGCCCGCATATGCCGTGTAGAGAACCGTGTTGGTAGCTTAAAAGAAGGAAAAGACGCCGATATCGTCATTTATGACGGCGATCCGTTGGAAATTTCTTCATCGGTGAAATATACCCTCGTCAATGGGCAGATAGCCTGGCGATCTAACGATACGCAGGCATAATTAATAAATTTCTAAATCAAATTATATTTATTCGATGCACTATTTGTTGAGTCTGTGATTTTGAACAAATTAGCGATTTTGTAAATTATTTTCGAATGACTTGTAATTATTCAGCTTTTATGATACAATTAGTAAAATGAAAATTACGAATTTATTTAAATTGCAGGAGAATATTTATTATGTCCTTTGATAAAATCAAGAAAAATTTTGGTTTTGGCTGTATGCGTCTCAAGGTTGTTGACGACAAGGTCGATTACGATGAATTTAACAAAATGATAGATACGTTTATCGCGGCAGGATTCAATTATTTTGACACCGCACACGGTTATCTTAGCGGAAAGAGCGAAACCGCGATACGCGATTGCCTTTCCGCAAGATACAACCGAGAGGACTTCGTTCTTGCAAACAAGCTCTCTGCCTGGTTCTTCGAAAAAGAGGATGATATACTGCCGCTTTTTGAAAGCCAGCTTGAGCTTTGCGGCGTTGAATATTTTGATTTCTATCTTTTCCATTGCCTCAACAGAGATACATATCCTAAAAATAAACAGTGCAACAGCTTTGAAATTGTGAAGCGCTTAAAGGAGCAAGGTAAAATCAAGCATATAGCAATGTCGTTCCACGATACAGCAGACGTGCTTGATATGATACTCACGGAGCAGCCCTCTATCGAGGTGGTTCAGCTTCAGTTCAATTATCTTGATTATGACGACCCTGGAGTACAGAGCAAGGCGTGCTACGACGTTGCTGTAAAACACGGTAAAAAGGTAATGGTTATGGAGCCGGTAAAAGGCGGTACTCTCGTAAACTTACCCGATAAAGCTGCAGCGGTGCTTGACGGATTAAAGGGCGGCAGCCACGCTTCCTACGCTTTGCGCTTTGCCGCAAGCTTCCCTGAGGTAATTATGGTTCTTTCAGGTATGGGAACTATGGATATGATGAACGATAATATCCGCACATTTTCAAGCTTCGCTCCCCTCTCGGCAGAGGAATTCAAAGCAACCGACCGCGTGCGCGAGATAATACGCGAGGTAAGGCAAATTCCCTGCACCGGCTGCAGTTACTGCACCGAGGTTTGCACTAGAAATATTTCTATCCCAGAAATTTTTGCAACCTATAATAAATATCTTGCAGCGAAAATCACCAGAAAAGAGGCAAAAAGTACGTTACCCGAAGAACATCTGGCTACCGATTGCATCAAATGCGGAACGTGCGAAAAGAACTGTCCCCAGAATATCGAAATAAGAAAGCATCTTGGAGATATATCCAAGTGGTACTGATTTGATATGAAAAAAACAATAAACTACGCAACCGAGGCAGCAAAGCTTATTTTAAAGGAAAACGGATATACCTGCGTTATGTATTCGGATGGTGCGGAATACCACTCTAAAGAAAGAGGCGTGAAGCCGTTACTTGATTTTTTAGAGTCGGGTATAGATTTCCACGGCTTTTGCGCCGCCGATAAAACGGTAGGTTTAGGTGCGGCGCATTTATACGTTTTGCTCGGTGTAAGGTCCTTATGGGCAGGCGTGATGAGCCGCGCAGCAAAGGCGCTTTTGGAAAGCCATCGCATTGAGTCATTTTGCGAAAACGAGGTTCCCTATATTATTAACCGAGAGGGTAACGGTCTTTGCCCTATCGAAAAGGCGGTAACGGGTATAAGTTGCCCAAGTCAAGCACTAGGCATAATTCGCAATACGCTAAAAAATCTTAGGGATAAAAATTAAAGGCATTACGTTTTTCTGAAAAGATATTATAAAAACGACTAAAAGCTTGGTATTTTAAAGTTATTTATTATCTTAAATAAAAAGCAGCTAAAATCTTCATTTCAGAAGATTTTAGCTGCTTTTTGTTAATTATAGTTTACTTATTACTAATTATATCTATCCAGATAGAAACAAAAGGCTGGCTGTCATCTAGCAATAAGCAACAATTAAAATAAATTTTAACAGTTTGCATATTAAAAGCTCTATCCCCTGTTTCAATTAGAGCTTTCTCAAAAGCTTGATGAATTTTTTCAGAAAAACTATTGACAAGGTCAATACTTCGTGATATGATGTATTACACAAGGAGAGGTATTTATGGATATTCAGCTTAAACGAGGACTACTTGACGTATGCGTTCTTGCAGCCATAAAAAATGAAGAATCATACGGATATAAGATAATCAAAGATATGAAGCCGTATCTGGAAATGTCGGAATCAACCTTATACACCATTCTGAAGCGTTTGGAAATTTGCGCGATGCTGACCGTAAGAACAGAGGAACACTGCGGCAGACTTCGCAAATACTATAAGATAACCAAGGCGGGACTCGGCCGTATCGAAGATTTTATGGATGAGTGGCGCGAGGTTATGTCAATTTATCAGTTTGTAGCCTCTAAGTAAAGGAGTTTGTGCTAAAAATGAATAAACAGGAATTTATGACAAAGCTTCGCGCTCGTCTTATCGAATTACCGCGCCGCGAGCTTCAAGAACGGCTTAACTTCTACAGCGAAATGATTGACGACAGAATGGAAGAGGGACTTTCGGAGGAGGAAGCGGTACGCGATATAGGAAATACGGATAAAATCACGTCGGATATATGCGCCGAGCTTACTCCCGAAGAAAAAACGTTTACACCGCTTTTAAAGAGAGAAAAAAGGAAGCTTAAGGGTTGGGAGATAGCATTGTTAGCTATCGGCTCTCCTTTATGGGCCTCGCTTTTGATTGCAGCATTCGCGGTGGCTCTTTCGCTGGCAGTATCTGCCGTTGCAATAGTTATTTCTCTCTCAGTGGCAGCTTTTGCAGTAATAATATCGCTTTATGCAGCATTGTGGGCTGTTCTGATTTCGGTATGGGCTGTTTTCGCTGCGCTCACATTAACTGCGCCTTTTGCCACGCTGTTAGGTATATTGGCATTATTTGCCGGTGATTTTCTGCCGGGTGGATTTATGTTATCGGGAGCTTTAGTTACCGCGGGGCTTGCAATTCTGATGTTCTTTGCATCGCAAGCAGCTACCCGTGGCACGCTGTGGCTTACAAAAGCCTCCTTTAAAGGCATCGCTGAAATAATCAAAAGGAGAAATAAAAATGAATCATAATACTAAAATATGGTTGACTGTCGCAATTTCGCTCATTCTTTTAGGCGCAATTATATTCGTTTTGACAGCCTGCTCAAACAACTGGGATTTTAAGTCTATGAACTCGGGCAAATACGAAACCAATACTTACGAAATAAACGGAAACTTTGATAAAATATCTATCGTTTCAGACGAGGCGAATATCACGTTTGTTCCCTCGCAAGATAACGATATTAAGGTAGTTGCGTTTGAGCATAAAAGAGAAAAGCATGCTGTCTCGGTGACAAACGGAGTTCTTACCTTAAACGCCATGAACGAGAGAAAATGGTTCGACTATATTCTGAATATGACCTCCCCTGCACTAACCGTATATATACCGAAGGGAGCTTACGACGCTTTGGTTATAGCGGGAAGCACCGGAGATGTTCTCTTACCGAAGGATTACAGCTTCAATACTGTTGATATTGATATGAACACCGGCGACGTAAACTGCTTTGCTGATGCCGAAAAAACTCTTAAAATACATCTGTCAACCGGACATATTACCGTTACAGACGTTACCGCAGGTGATATTGACCTTAAGGTTTCCACAGGAAAAACGTATATAAAGAATCTTATATGCCAAAGCTTTACTTCCGTAGGTGACACGGGTGACTTCTATCTTGAAAATGCTACCGCTTCTGACGGATTCAGCATTGAAAGAACTACGGGCGATATCGATATTGAAGTGCTTACGGCAAAGGACGTTACGCTAAAAGCATCAACCGGCGACGTGGATATTGATTCCTTAACTGCAAATAACATTACTGTAAGAACCTCAACGGGCGAGATTGAGCTTGACGATGCGAATTGCACGGGCGACGTCAATCTTACAGTTACTACAGGAAAAACACATCTTAAAAACGTCAACTGCGAAAACCTCTTTTCAACGGGTAATACAGGTAATTTATCGCTTGACAGCGTTATCGCTAACGGCAATTATTCTATTACAAGAAGCACAGGCGACGTCAATTTAAACGACTGCAACGCCAAAGATATTACTATTACAACCGACACGGGAAACGTTAAAGGCTCGCTTCTTACCGAAAAAATATTTGTTTACCATACCGATACGGGTAAGGTAAATCTTCCCGAAACCGTAACAGGCGGTGTTTGCAAAATAACGACTGTCACGGGGGATATAGATATAAGGATAGTCGCCACTAACCCTTATTAAAAAAATGGGGCTTCCGTATTTAGGCATAACCAAATAAAAAAAGAGGTAGATATTGCACGCCCTATATTGCAAGTCTACCTCAATTATGTTATTAATGTTGAAAAACTCCCTTTTATTCGTTTTATTAAATTTTCTTATAGGATTGACAAGAGGATACGGAAATGTTAAAATCTAATCAGTAATTCTTATTGGCAATCTGCAAAGGATGAGAAAATGATAAAGCTTTGTATATTTGACCTTGACGGCACCTTACTCGATACCGTACATACCATTGCACATTACGGAAACTCCGCTCTAAAGAAGCACGGGGTTATGCCTATTGAGACTGAGACTTATAAATATCTTGTCGGAACGGGAATGATTAATCTTATCAAAAAGATGCTCGAATACCGTAATTGCTATACCGAAGAACTATTTGAAAGTGTATTGCACGAGTATGATATATCGTATAATGCAAACGTATGCTATAAAACAAAAATTTTTGACGGATTGCTCGAAGCGCTTGAAAAAATTAAAATGCTCGGAATAAAACTCGCCATAGTATCAAACAAGCCGGATTATCCAACACGGCTCGTGGTTAATAAGCTTTACGGTGAAACTTATTTCGATTACGTTACGGGAAAGCGAGATGAATTTCCCCTTAAACCCGATCCTACCGTAGTTTTGGACGTTATGCGACGTTTTGGCGTATCAAAAGAAGAATGTATCTACGTAGGTGATACAGCAACCGATATGCTCACTGGAAAAAACGCAGAACTTTACACGGTAGGTGTACTCTGGGGATTCAGAGGGAAAGACGAACTTGTATCCGCTGGAGCTGATATGATAGCTGAAACCCCCGATGAGCTTTACCGTACGGTTAAAGAACAATACGAATCCCTGATATAAACGTAGTTAAACTTCAAAATTTCTCATCCGAACTTTTAATATTATTTGTAAGAGAAAAATACATCTGATATTCTCCTTATTTTTCCGCCAGGGTCAGTGTGCAACGCAAAATTTCAGAGTTCTTATGAAAGATTTTATCTCAAATGATATTTTATAATAAAATTCACCCATTTTTACCTTAAAAAGCAAAACTTTACGCACATATATCTCCCTAAAATATTTAAAAAACATTTATGTGCAATTAAATTTCATCCTCAAAATAATCACTTAACTTTAATAATTATAATATTTTTGTTTTTTTGCATATCATCTATTGCAATTAGACAATTTATATGATATAATGATTTGTCGTGAAACGGTTGGATTCTCATACAGAGAACCACCTTACATCAATCCAAAACAAAGTGCCCGAGGGACACTCGGAGCATATGAAAGGAAACAAAAATGGAAATAAAAGAACGTAAAGTCGGAACGGTATCAAGGGGTATTCGCTGCCCTATTATTCGTGAGGGCGATGATCTTGCATCGATAGTTACCTCCAGTGTGCTTGAAGCTGCAGAATCCGAGGGTTTTTCTTTACGTGACAAAGATGTTATTTCTCTTACAGAATCAATCGTTGCCAGAGCACAGGGTAATTATGCTTCGGTAAACGATATTGCAGAGGATGTAAAAAACAAGCTTGGCGGCGAAACTATAGGTGTTATATTTCCTATTCTTTCGCGCAACCGCTTTGCTATCTGTCTTAAAGGCATAGCAAGGGGCGCAAAAAAGGTTGTTCTTATGCTATCCTATCCCTCTGATGAGGTGGGCAACGAGCTTGTCAGCCTTGATAAGATTGACGAGGCAGGAGTTAATCCTTACAGTGACGTTCTCTCGCTCGAAAAATACCGTGAGCTTTTCGGCGAAAACAAACACGAATTTACAGGTGTTGACTACGTTGAGTATTACGGAAATATAATTAAAGAATCCGGAGCTGAGGTTGAGATAATCTTTGCAAACAGAGCTCAGACTATTCTAAGATATACGGACAAGGTTCTTACCTGCGACATTCATACGAGAGCTCGCACCAAGCGCATTCTTAAGAACGCAGGCGCATCTGTTGTTCTCGGTATCGACGATATAATGAATAAATCTGTTAACGGCTCGGGTTATAACGAAAAGTACGGTCTTCTCGGATCTAACAAATCAACCGAGGACAAAATAAAGCTCTTCCCTCACGAATGCACCGAGCTTGTTTACGATATTCAGAAAAGAATATTTGATGCTACGGGTAAAAAGGTTGAGGTTATGGTTTACGGCGACGGTGCTTTCAAGGATCCTCAAGGTAAGATTTGGGAGCTTGCAGACCCGGTAGTTTCTCCCGCCTTCACTGACGGACTTGTAGGAACGCCAAACGAGCTTAAGCTCAAGTACCTTGCAGACAACGATTACAAGGATCTTTCCGGAGATGAGCTTAAGGCAGCAATCTCTAAAAGCATCAAGGAAAAGGGCGACAACCTTGTTGGTAATATGGCTGCTCAGGGCACTACGCCCCGTCAGCTTACAGACCTTATAGGATCTCTTTGCGACCTTACGTCCGGATCGGGCGATAAGGGTACTCCCGTAGTTCTTGTGCAGGGATACTTTGATAATTACACTAATTAACAAATATTTTAAGGGGCAGCTACGTACGCTTTGCCCCTTTTTAATAGGAATAATAGATGATTACAATAAAAAAATACGTAGGTGACAGAGCTTTTTACAAAAAGATTTTAGCTATATCGCTCCCTATAATGATACAGAACGGTATAACCAATCTTGTTAACCTGCTTGATAACGTAATGGTTGGAAGACTCGGCACTGAGGCTATGTCCGGTGTTTCTATAGTAAACCAATTCATATTTATATTTAACCTGCTCATTTTCGGCGCAATATCTGCCGCAGGAATATTTACCGCGCAATATTACGGACTTAAAGATGATGCCGGAATAAGATACACTTTTCGCTTCAAGATTATGATCAATCTCCTTGCAGGCGGTATTGGAGTTCTGATTTTTATTCTGTTTGGAAACAATCTTATAAATTTGTTCTTGCACGACGCAGGAAACGTAGGTAATTTGAATTTAACGAGAGCTTTCGGTCACAAGTATCTTACCGTTATGCTCTTTGGACTTATACCTTACGCGATTTCTCAGGTTTACGCATCGACTATGAGAGAGACGGGCGAAACCGTAATGCCTATGATTGCAGGCATCGTCGCCGTTGTAACTAATTTTGTGTTAAATATTATCCTAATTTTCGGCTATCTCGGGGCTCCTGCTCTCGGAGTGGAGGGCGCAGCTTTAGCAACGGTTATATCCCGTTTTGCCGAGCTTTTAATTCTCGTAATCTACGCCCACGTAAAGACAAAGAAATTTTCTTATATCAAAGGGGCTTACCGTTCGTTCAAAATACCGAAAAGTCTGTTTGTAAGCATCACGGTTAAGGGTATACCTCTTATGCTGAACGAATTTTTCTGGGCACTCGCTATGACGATGAGAAATCAATGCTACTCAACAAGAGGTCTCGACGTGGTCGCGGCGCAGAATATTTCTGCTACAATATTCAATCTTTTCAGCGTTGTTTACATATCCCTCGGAAGCAGTATTGCTATAATAGTAGGTGCATTACTTGGCGCAGGCAAACTCGAAGAAGCTAAAGATACCGACCGAAAGCTTATCGGGTTTTCTGTCTTCTGCGGAATGGGGGTATGCTTACTGCTTTCTCTTGCCTCACTGTTTTTCCCAACCTTGTATAATACGAGCGATACCGTGCAGACGCTTGCATCGTATATGATGGTGATTTCCGCATTAACTATGCCGTTTGCGGCATTTGCCAACGCTGCTTACTTCACTTTGCGCTCGGGCGGAAGAGTTATTATAACTATCCTTTTTGATAGCTGTTATATGTGGGCGGTCGTAATCCCCGTAACCGCATTATTTGCATATCTGACAAACGTTAATATATTTATTCTTTTTGCTATCGGACAAGGTGTTGATATTTTTAAAATGATTTTCGGCTCAATTCTCCTCAAGCGTGGAAGCTGGCTTAAAACTCTTGTAAAAAAGAACGACGCCGAAAGTATAGCGCAATAAGCTTATAAAAATCTATACCGACCGTCTTTATGATAATATACTGCAACTAAAATTTATGCTTTAATAAAAATGAGGAAAATAACTATGGCGCGTTATCTCACAAAAGGAAAATACGAGTATTTATATAATATTCTCGAGGACGAGCTTGTTCCTGCTATGGGATGCACCGAGCCGATAGCTATTGCTTTTGCAGCCGCAAAAGCGAGAGATATTCTCGGTAAATTTCCTGATTCCTGCGAAATTGAAGTGAGCGGAAGCATTATAAAAAATGCAAAAAGCGTAGTAGTTCCTCACACCGACGGTATGCGAGGAATCGAGGCTGCTGTTGTTGCCGGGCTTGTTGCAGGGAACGCCTCAGCTTCTCTTGAAGTACTCTCGGACGTCAATGAAAACGATATAATTACAATTAAAGAGATATTGAGCAGTTTTCCCATAAATCTTACGATATCAAATTCCGACATTGCTTTTGATATCCGTATTACTCTGTATAGCGGACAAGAGAGCGCATTCCTCAGAATAGCATCAAAACATACAAACATAGTTCTTATAAAGAAAAACGAAATCACGATTTTTGAGGGCAAAATAGATCCTCCCAAAGAAAATAAAAAAGAAAGTCTTTCCGTTGAAGAAATAGTCAAGTTTGCCAACGAGTGCGATATTAAACGCATAAAGCCTGTGCTTGACCGCCAAATTTCTTATAATATGGCAATAGCAAAAGAGGGTCTTTCCGGAAATTGGGGCGCTAATATCGGAAAGGTTTACCTTTCTTCGTACGTAAACGACATAAGCATTAAAGCTAAGGCATATGCAGCTGCGGGAAGCGATGCAAGAATGAACGGCTGCGAATTACCCGTTATAATAAACTCCGGAAGCGGAAACCAAGGAATGACCGCGTCCATTCCCGTATATATCTATTGGGAGGATATGAGGCTTCCAAAGGATATACTTTACAGAGCTTTAGCGCTTTCAAATCTGCTCACGGTACATATTAAACACGGTATCGGCACTCTTTCGGCATACTGCGGCGCCGTTGCCGCAGGAGCTTCTGCGGGAGCGGGTATTGCCTATCTTCACGGAGGCGGATTCCGTGAGGTTGCTCATACCCTTGTTAACGCGCTTGCAATAGACTCGGGTCTTATATGCGACGGGGCTAAGGCAAGCTGCGCCGCAAAGATCGCAACTGCGGTTGAAAACGGCATACTCGGATTCAATCTTTTTAAATCAGGAAATCAATTCTTTGGCGGAGATGGCATTGTTACCAAAGGCGTTGAAAATACGATTGAGAATGTTTGCCGACTCGCAAAAGACGGTATGAAAGATACCGATCGAGAAATTTTAAACATAATGATGCGCGCAGAATGTAAATAATAGTTGTAATATCTGATGATATTTCCAAATTTCTGATTTTGTTTTTTGCAACGATAAAAAACAATTCATTATACATATACGGAGATAGCTTATGAAAAAAATTACGCTGCTAATATTTATTTTAATGTTATCATTTTCATTTGCCGCTTGCGAAAAGATTAAGAATGAAGATGAAAACAATTCGGATATCAACTCATCCGATAAATTCCCGAACGGTGGAAATAACGATAATACAGATACCGGAAACGGTAATGACAGCACAAACAATGACAATCCCGGGAACAATGACAACAGCGGAAACAATAACAACGGCGAGAACAATAACAACGGCGGGGAAAGCAATGACTGCGTAAATCATATATTTGAAGAAACAGACAGCGTTCTGCCTACTAACAATATGGTAGGCTACCGCTATGAGATCTGCAAAATGTGCGGTCACGAAAAAGCCGAGCTTCTCGCTCCGTTAGCGCAAAATATACTTTCACCTACTGCTTCAATAAGTGAATTCGCAGTACAATCCATGCAAAAAGCTCTTTTAGATTCAAAAGAGCTCTTTGAAGATATTAAAAACGATGGTAACACGGATATATTCAATTTTCCTCTTTCCGGCGTAGCAGATTATCTTATAATAAGAGAATTCACACTTAAACTGATTTCTGATTGTAAAACCGAAACCGAGAAAGCAAAAAAGATCTACGAATGGATAGTTACCAACATAGAATACGATGATAATTACACTTTTGCCACAGTATTCGAGACTTTCACAGACAAAAAAGCTGTTTGCTTTGGTTATACCGCATTAATGCACGATATGCTTTCGGCTGCAGGAATAATGTCTGTATATGCGAGCGGACTTGCACACGTATCCGGGGTTGAAAATAATTTTTCGTATAATAATGTCTTTAATTCGATAAACAATCCTTCCGAACTGTCTCACGCGTGGATAATACTTTACGTAGATAACAACGTATTCATCTGCGATCCTACCTGGCATTCCGTTTTTAACACATACAACGGTGGTTTCGGAATTTCGACAGAAGAAATCGCAAAAACTCATTTGGTACTTAACATAAATGCGCTTACCGTAATTCCCGACTCAGCAGATGCAAGACTTTACACGGATGCGTTCGTAAGACTTGGAGAAAAGATACTTCCTATTCATAACGGTGAACTTTCAAGCGGCGGAAATGTAATCCGAAATTCGATAGAATTCAATCTGATAAGTGCAATCGGTGATATTTTCAGCGAAGACACGATTCCCGGTGAAATAATTTCAAACGGTTTCTTTATTATGTCCGAACAGGACTTTGCAAAAGATAACGTGGGTTACTGGAAATATTCTCTTCCCGACGGTCGTTCTTACGAATACAGTATAATTCTGACATACGCCTTTTCTATGAAACACTTTTGCAATATTGAAATCGATATAGAACGAAGCGGCGATTTTATCCTTGACAACGGCGTAATGTATAGACGTGAAAATGGCGGACTTACAGTATTCGGTTACGTCGGAACGGATAAGGATATCGTAATTCCCGGCAAGGTAGCAGGACTTAACGTACTAAAAATAGGGGCTAACGCATTCAGAGATAATAACGTTATAGAAACTGTTACAATAGGCGCAGGCATTACAGCTATCGATACAATGGCGTTTGATGAAGCCGAAAATCTCAAATCGGTAATTCTTCCTTCAACCTTAAAAACGATAGAAGCTTTGGCATTCTCTTATACCAAGCTTACAGAAGTAATTATCCCCGAAGGACTTGAAACGCTTAGCGGCAGTGCCTTTATGTGCAATTATTTTCTTAAAAAGGTCACGCTTCCATCAACTCTTTCGCAAATTAATACTAATCCATTCTATTACTGCGCTATAGAAGAAATAATCTTCGAGGATAACGCGTATTTTAAGCTTACAAACGGCGCACTCTTCACAAAGGACGGAAAAACTCTGATTCTCTACCCCGTAGGCAATGCAAACGCGCACTATACGGTACCTACGGGAACAGAAATCATAAGCTTCGGCGCATTCCAGAATGCAAAAAATATCAAATCTGTTTTTCTCCCCGATTCCCTTAAAACAATTTGCGAATCTGCGTTTGAAGCGTGCGAATTGCTTGAAGGTATTGTAATTCCCGACAGCGTTACCGAGATAGGACCTAATGCTTTTAACCATTGTTACAGTCTTACAGACGTAACACTCTCCGAGTCGCTTTCGGTTATAGATTCGATATTCCAATTCTGTTACTCACTTGAAAGCATTCATCTGCCCGCGTCTGTAAGTTCGGTCAAAAATACCTTTGTTGAAACATTCTCGTTAAAAAGCATAACCGTAGACGAAGGCAATCCCTATTTCAAAGCTGTAAATAACGTCCTTTACAGTAAAGACGGAAAAACATTAATATGCTATCCTGCGGGAAAAGATGGAGATAGCTATACCGTTCTTACGGGAACAAAAACACTTTATTACAATGCCTTTTATGGTACAAAGCTTGAAACCATAATACTTCCAGAAGGTTTGACCGAGATAACGTCAACTGCGTTTATAGCTAATGAATATCTTTCAACTCTGGTGCTCCCATCTACATTGGAAACTATGCTTGACTTACCTGCTCTTGTGGGAGAAGCTAAGGTATTTTGCTCGTTTGCAGAGAGTGATATCCCCGACGAAGTAAACATTCCTTATTCCGCTAACGTTTATTGGCTTGGCGAATGGGAATTTATCAGTGGGATTCCTACTCCAAAGGCATAACCGGCAAATGTTTTAAATAATACTAATACAAAAGACTGCTGATGTAAAAATTCGGTAGTCTTTTTGATTGTTTTGGTACTTATTCATAAAAATAGATAAAAAGTTATTGACATTTAGTGCATTTTGTGTTATATTTATTGTGTTATAGAAATTTTTTAGTCCCACCTTGGTATATGCTTGCAATAAGGGCAGGCGTTTCTACGAACCACCGATAATGGTCAGCTACCTTGAATTTGAGGTAGTTTTTTATTTTTAGGAAGATACCCGAAATTGATAAACAGAGACTGCCAAAATTTCTTTCGGAGGTCTCTTTTGACTTATACATATGAAAGGAGTTATATGGATTTTAAAATTTTGCTTGAGATATTCGGATATATCGTAACGTTCCTAGTTGTTTTTTCTATGACGTCCGTCAACAAGCTTTGTTTTTTACATATGCGGAGCCGTAATAAGCGCACTATACTCGGTGTTTTATAACGCATGGCCAATAGTTCTTATGAACGTTTGCCTTACTGCGATAAATATACTTCATCTGATAAGAAGTAAATCTAAAAAGAAATTAACCGCCTCATCAGAATAATGAAAACGGCACGTATTGAATATAATATTTACTGACTAATAAAAACCCAAAGGAGAAAACAATGGAACTCTACATAGACGGAATAAAAACTGCAGTTGCTGCAGAAGAATCTTTGCTTGATATTTTAAAAAGGCTCGGACTTATAACCGGTAATCTTTCACAAGATCCTATAGTTGCAAAAATAGCCGGCAGAGTTTTTACACTTAACTATATACCCGTGCGAAAAAAAGACGTAACGCCGGAAAGAAAATCAATACGTACTGCAATGGCAGCTTCCGGCGGTGTGATAAACCTTATAAAGTATAGTGATCCAATCGGTAGAGACGCTTACACAAGAACTGCTCAATTTATTATTTTTCTCGCACTTAAAAGACTTTGGCCCAACGCTCAGGGCAGTATGAATTCTACTATCGGATCAGGTCTTTATTTTAAAGTTTCAGGGTCAAGTAACTTCTCATTAGATGCACTTAAATCCGAGATTTTGCGTATTGTAGCCGAAGATTTTCCGCTTTATCGACGCAGAATGCAAACAAAAGATCTCATTGAATACTATAAAAGCGTAGGGCAAAACGACAAAGCTCAACTTCTATCTTACAGAAAAAAAGAGAGAATAGACGTTTATGAGAACGGTGGATTTTTCGACTACTTCTATGGGGAAATGGCTCCTTCAACAGGTTTTCTACGCTCCTGGGATATAATATCCGCGCCAAACGGATTTATATTTATATTTCCCGATACAAGTAATCCCGATATGGTTTCAACATACCACGAGAGTCCTAATTTCTTCTATATGTCAAACGAAAGCAAACGCTGGTGCGAGCTTATGGAATGCGAAACCGTTGCGGACCTTAACCAACTTGTCGCCTCAGGAAAAATAAGAGAGCTTATCCGAGTAAACGAGGCTCTACACGAAAAGAAGTTTTCCCAAGTTGCAGATATAATTTGCGAAAGAGGTGCTAAAGCGATTATGCTGGCGGGACCGAGCTCCTCAGGGAAAACTACCTCTGCAAACAGACTTGCCACCCAGCTCAGAGTTCACGGTAAGCATCCGATACTTATGAGCCTTGACGACTATTATATCGACAGAGATAAAATTACCCCGGGTACCGACGGAAAAATAGATTTAGAGCATATAAATACACTTGATACAAATCTGTTTAAAGAGCAGCTTTCCGCTCTTCTCCGCGGAGAAAAAGTCGAGCTTCCAAACTTCAATTTCAAGAAAGGTAAGAGAGAGTGGCTCGGTCATAAACTAAGGCTTGACGAAAATTCGGTAATTATAGTAGAGGGTATACACGGACTGAATCCTACTCTGCTTCCGGATGAGCTTGACAGAAAACTTATCTTTAGAATGTACGTAAGTCCCCTGCTTCCACTTGCTCTTGACTATCACAACCGTATTCCAACAAGTTATCTGAGACTGCTCCGCCGCATAGTACGTGATTACGAGACGCGCGGTGCCAGCGTTCAGAAAACTCTTTCAATGTGGGATTCCGTAAGACGCGGCGAAGAAAAGTGGATATTCCCATTCCAAGAAAATGCCGACGTTATCTTTAACAGCTCAACCCTGTACGAGCTTGCCGTTCTTAAAAAGCATATATTCCCTCTGCTCACCGTAATCGATGCTTCTGACGAATGCTATGACCAAGTACGCGCAATAGTTAAAATTCTTAATTACGTTTATGAAGCCGATGTAGACGACGAAATTCCCCCTACGAGCATCGTAAGAGAATTTATCGGTGGAAACAGCTTCTATAACTCTTAAATTACCTTTAAAAAGAAAAAAGACGTATGAAACAACTCATACGTCTTTTTATCTTAAAATATACCGTCTGTTGCAGCAATATACGGATTGTTGCTGATATTCTCAACAGCTGCAGAGTTAAGCATATGATAAACAAGATAATCACGAAGATCATCAGGCTTAGCCATATCATCAAACGTAACGTCCCAAGGACCTACAACGTCGATATATACATCTCCATAACCAAGAATATTCTTCTGAGTAGTAACGGCGGTTACTTCGGGGAATACTGTCTTTTTAGTGTGCTTATTGAACACGCCCCATCTTTCGATAACGCAGTTATCATAGAACTCTATGTACTTACATTTGAGAATTGTGATTTTAACGACCAAAATCATAATTGGAAATACGCACCAAAGACCAAGAACTATCCACCAGTTAGCAAGCCATTCGTTCACTATCTTCTCTCCAATCGGAGGAACAACGAAATAAAGTGCCACAAAAATCAACGGAATCAAAATCATCATAAAGATAACATTCCACGCGGATACTCTTCTTTGCATACCTATTATGGTAATAGGTACTAAAGCATAAAGTGCAAGAGCGATATACCAAGAGCAAAGCTCCGGGGAATTAATTTGCATAATAACGATAGCGGCGGGAATAACCATTAAATACAGGATTACATTCCACCAATCAAATGCAGGCCAAAGGCTCTTTTTTGCTATATAGTTTGGGCTTTGTCTGTAACGAGCCATCTCAAACTCTCCTTATCAGCATAAAATTTAACATTTCAAGTATACCACAATAAAAATCAAATGTCAATAATATCCATTTGAGTTTTTTATTTTTCTATTAATAGCTGCTTATAGGAAGGTCGGAATTATCCTCACCCTTCTCTATTGCAAGTATTTTAACGTAATAGCTCATACTCTCGTTAACGGTAACCAACACTCTGTCGCCAACAGATTTTCCCATAAGAGCCGAGCCGAGAGGAGACTCCTTGCTTACGAAGCCCATAAGCGCGTTCTGACGCAAGGTTGTCACTATCTGTATTTTCTTTTCGGCGTTCATTTTCTCGTTAAAAATCGTAACCTTATCGAAAAGCGCCACAGAATCCTCTGTTTCTTCTATCTCGATAACGTTTGCGGTTCTTATCATAGCCTCAAGATATCTGATTCTTCCCTCATTTTTACGTTTTTCGCGCTTTGCTTCCTTGTATTCCGCATTTTCCGAAAGATCTCCGAACTCGCGTGTATGCTTAAGCTCAGCGCCAAGCTTTGGAGCAAGCACACTTCGTCTGTACTTTATCTCCTCCTCCATCTTCTGAATGTCAACTTTTGTAAGCTCGTCGTACATATTACTTTAAGCTGTTAACAATTTCAAGGGTGTCTCTCGCGATAACAAGCTCCTCGTTAGTGGGAATTACGTAAACCTTTACGGTAGAGTCGGGAGTTGATATCTCCATCTCCTGACCGCGAAGCAAGTTCTTGTCCGCGTCAATTTTAACGCCGAGAAATGCAAGCTTTTCGCAAACGTAGATACGGTAATCAGGATTGTTCTCACCTATACCACCGGTAAATACGATTGCATCGGTACCACCCATAGCTGCTATATATCCGCCTACAAGCTTGGTAAGCTGGTGGCAGTACATATTCTGAATAAGAACACATTTCGTATCGCCTTCTTCAGCCAATCTGCTTATTTCCTGGTTATCCGAGGTAATGCCCGAAACACCCAGCATACCGGACTTTTTATTCATCATCTTATCGATTTCATCCGCAGTAGTAAGCTCGCCTTTTTTCATTAGATAGGGAATGATAGCGGGATCTATATTTCCGCATCTTGTTCCCATCATAATACCCTCAAGAGGAGTAACTCCCATCGAAGTATCGAAGCACTTTCCGCCCTTAACCGCAGAAACAGAAGCACCGTTTCCAAGATGGCAGGTAACTACGTTAAGCTCGGGATTTCCGATAAGCTCGCCAGCTCTTGCACTTACAAATCTATGCGACGTACCGTGGAAGCCGTAACGGCGAATCTTATACTTCTCGTAATACTCATAAGGAAGCGCGTACATATACGCGTAGTCGGGCATTGTCTGGTGGAATCCCGTATCAAAAACGGCAACCTGAGGAACGTCCATAATTTTTTCACATTCGATTATACCCTTGAGATTTGCAGGGTTGTGCAAAGGTCCGAGGTCGATGCACTCCTCTATAATGCTCTTTACTTCATCAGTAATAAGAACTGATCCTGAAAGCTTCTCTCCACCGTGAAGCACTCTGTGTCCGACAGCGCTTATCTCACTGACAGAAGATATGACGCCCATTTCCTTATCAACAAGAGTGTCAAGCACAAGCTGTAAAGCCTCTGCGTGAGTTGGGAGCGAAACGGATACCTTATAGTCCTCTCTGCCGGGCACCTTATACTTAAAGCCCGACTTGCCGCCGATCTCCTCGCAAATTCCCTTTGCTATAACAGACTCGTTCTCCATATCGATAAGCTGGAACTTAAGTGATGAGCTGCCTGCGTTGATTACAAGTATTTTCATTTTTTATTCACCTTTCAAAATATTTATTCAAAGCTCTTGGGCGGCGTTTATGCCACCCAAGATATTTTTTATTAATCAGGGTTCGATGCCTTCAATGTCCTCTACACCACCAGCGTCCTCGGTGCCGTCTGTACCGCCAACGTCTTCAGTGTCTTCGGTACCGTCCGGTATTCCCGCACCGTCGCTCTTCTTAGCGTAGGTATCGTAGTACTTAGACATGAAGTCAAGGAATTCTTCATCGGTTATCTCGGTCTTTTCAGGATCGTTTCCGTAATTTTCAATTACATAGTCCGTAAGCTCATTGATCTTTTCTTCGCTGAGCGAGATATCGTTTTCCCTAAGCGTTTCGGTAATTCTGCTGTTTACAGCTTCCTTATATTCTTCATCGGTATCGTAACTATCCTTATTTATGGCAACCGCCTTGTTAATACCGTCCTTAACGTTCATTATAGTTTCCATCGTATCCTTATTGGTACCTGAATTCTGAAGAAGAAGAGCCATAGCAACCTCAGTGCAAACGTTGGCAGTACTTATGAATCTCTCATTTTCATTGAGAATTGTAACCATTCTCTTAAACGCAGAGTTTCCGTCAGCGTCGGTAATCAGAAACGCCGAGAACATATTGCTTACAGTTGTTGCTGTTAACATTCCCTCATCTGAGAACAAATAATAAACTCTGGAAAGAGTTTTAAGATCAGCCTCAACCGTCGTGCTGTCCGACGTTGAGCAAACGTCGAGAAGCGACATATAAAGCGACTGCATAGGCTCACCAACATCGAAGGTAAACGCTCCGTTATTCGACGCTTTACCTATAGAACTTACAGCTCCGGAAACTATAGCCGTCATAAGATGGTCGTCGCCGAAACACTCAAGCATTTCATCAATAACTCTTTTGTTATCTTCCGTAAGAACCGTGAAATCAAAATCTGCGCCTAAATCTCCGTACAGAACGAATAGCTCAAACATATCGTCTACAATCTCTCTTACACTGACATTTTCTCCTTCGACCGTAATCATCGAGAATTTATCATAGATAAAACCAAAAGACGCATCGGTAAACTTAAGCACGGGATTTTCTACTACGGTGTCAAAATTCTGATGATAAATATTTGCTACTGTAGAAGAATTCTGAGAATCCGGATGTTCTTCCTCTGCAACTGTAATGGCCTCGGTTGCAACATCTATCATTCCGTCTATCGGCATTAGAATAAGAAGCGCGATAAGAACGCCCTGAACCGTACCCACAATAGCACCGAGTATTCTTTTCACCGTAGTGTTGTATTTGGAGCCGAATCCAAGAGCACCGCATATAACAACGTAAGGTACTGTTAGAATCGATATAACCGTGGCAAACATAAGAAGAAATCCTATGGGGAAAACCAAAATAGCAAGCGGAACCGACGCTATATAAACAGCAGTTTCGCCTCTTATACAAACCGCATATTTTGCAAGCTCGTCGGAAAGACCTATTCCATAGGTTTCGGCGATATCCGCAAGAGTTTTTCCTTCAACTATTGAATACAATGCCGGGTATAATGCACTGAAAGCGGCAAAAGATACCCCAAATGATATCGCTACAAATATAAATCTCATCGTTTGCCTGCTCAAGCCTCGGGAAAATCCCAGACTCAATCCAATCACGGCCAGCAACGCAACGAATAGGTAAAGGCCATAATTTATTAAAGTAGGTAATGGCATACAATCTCCTTCAAACGAAATCTATCGTTCAAATTTATTTCAAAAGCTCGGGTCTAATTGCTGCAGTTTTCAAAACCGCAATCTGAGTTTTTGCATCTGCAATCTCGCCGTTAAGTACCATTTTGTAGAGGTCGGCAAGCGGTGCGTATTCAATCGACAAAAATTCATCTTCATCAAGACTCTGCTCGGTAAAGCTGAGATCTTCTGCAAGATACATATAAATTCTCTCGCTGATAAGAGCGGGTGACGTATCCAGCGCACCGAGAAACGTTATTTTACCTGCAATAGCACCGGTTTCTTCTCTCAACTCTCTTTTTGCAGCCGAAAGAGGATCTTCATCGGGATAATCGAGTTTACCCGCCGGTATTTCGTAAAACACCCTGCCGTGCGGATAACGGAACTGACGCTCCATAATCACTCTGCCGTCTGAAAGAATTGGAATTATACAGACAGCACCCACGTGAATGCAAAATTCTCTTATCGCAAGCTCTCCGTTTGGAAGAAGGACGTCATCGCATACAACGTGAAGAACCCTGCCATCATATATCTCTTTACGCGCAATCTTTCGCTCTGTCAAATTTTCGTGCATTTCAAACTCCATATAATAATTCTTTATATATTTTAGCACTTTAATTGCGCTGTGTCAAGGGGGAGCTCAAACAAATATTTTGCATGCGCGCTACAGCGCACGTCCTACCATACTGTAATACGCTTTACTAATGCTGTCTGAAAACAAAAAATGATACTTTAGGTCAAAATTGTATCTTGAGTTTTCCCTGTAGTTATGGTGAAATACAAGTAATCATAAATATTTTTGAAAGGAAAATCATATGGTACTTTAAGTCCTCACAAATCTTTTTGGCGACATATCCCTTGAAGAAGCACTAGTAAAATTTGAGAAACTCGGAATCCAGGCAGTAGAAATCGGATGAGGAGGCTATCCCGGAAAGGCACACTGCAACCCCGACGTATTATTTGCCGATGAAAAAGCACTCAATAAATTCAAGGCTGCCATAGCTAAGCACGGTATGGAGATATGTGCACTTTCCGTTCACGGTAATCCCGTGCATCCAAACAAAGAAATTGCAGACAGCTTTCACCGTGATTTTATCAACGCCGTACTTCTTGCAGAAAAGCTTAGAATTGACACGGTTATAACCTTCTCCGGTTGTCCCGGTAGTTCACCCGAAGATAAAACTCCTAACTGGGCAACTTGTGCATGACCCGACGACTTCCTTGCAGTTCTTGATACCAAGCATTACAGTGATGAAATTCACCGTTCTTGGATATTCCGCAGCGTAGGATACGGAAACGGGCTTGATTATTTGAGAGATATGATATCCAATCTTCGCCTAGTAGGTTATGAAAAGGTTATGTCCATCGAGCACGAAGACAGTCTTATGACCCCTGACAAAGGACTTGCACACGCTGTTGAATTTCTTAAAGAATCTATGATTAAAGCACCTAAGCCGTGAAAGATGAGCTGGGCTTAATCAAAATTTTCAAATAACACAGTAGAAACAACTTGCAACGTAAGAAGCACGTTTGAAGTGTCCTGAGAAAAGAAATTGATTGAAAACATTCTTAAAAGACCCATTGAAAAATTCAAAAAAGATAAGGCTTGCCGATATAGTGTCGGCAAGCCTTATCTTTTAATTATCTGAAATTTTTGCTGTATTTTTGAAAAGCGATTCGCGACTCTCCGTTTTCAAGATATATGATTCCGCAATATTCAAATCCGCACTTCAAAAGAGCCTTTTGCATGGGTATATTGCTTTCGTGCGTATCTATTTTCAGGTTTTTGCAAAGATTATATGCGTAATCGAAGCAAAAACGTGCAACCCCCATACCGTGTGCATTTTCAGCTACAGCTATTCTATGTACAACTCCGTACGGCAGATCGTTTTTCCATTCGCCGTCGTATATTTTCACATAAGTTTTATCCACTCCAAAAAAGTACACGAAAGAGGCGTATATCTCTCCGTCTTCGGAAACGGCTACGTAAAGCTGCTCTTTTTCAATATCCGAAAGAATAAGCTCTCTTGACGGATATCCGCCGGACCACTGCGTTGCGTTTCCCGATTTTCTCATAAAGGCTTTTGCATCAGAATATATTTTTTCAACAACTTCAAGATCGGATGTTTTAGCTTTTCTGATCTCCATATTACACCTCTAAAAAAGCATTTTATTTGTATATATTCTATCAGACTTTATTATCAAAGTCAATATATTCTATACTATTTCCATTGTTGTCAGGCGCTTTTATCACAAAAAAGGAAACTATTGTTTACCAAGCAAATCTCAAAATCGTTTTCCAAAGCTGTGTAATTGCGATAACACTCTCTTAGTATTAATATGTTTTTTAACAAAAATAGAAAGCCCTAATTTTCCATATTGTGAATTTTTTCAAAAAGTACTTGACATTTTTGTCTACAAGTGATAGACTATAATTGTCTACGAGATATAGACATCAATTTCCGATATTGTTTAAAAGGAGCTTTTTATGAGTGAAACTCGCCTTGGTGTTATAGAAACAAGATTCGCAGATATAATATGGTCTAACGCTCCCATAAAAACCACAGATCTTGTAAAGCTCGCGGAAGCCGAGCTTGGCTGGAAAAGAACTACCACTTACACCGTATTGAAAAGGCTTTCCGAGCGCGGAATTTTTAGCCTTACAGGCGGTATTGTATCTGTAGTTATAACAAAAGACAACTTTTTCTCCAAAAAGAGTCACGAGGTTGTCAGTGAAAGCTTTGGCGGCTCGCTTCCCGCCTTTATTGCAGCATTTACTTCAAGACATAATCTAACAAAAGAAGAAATAAAGGAAATTCAAAGCATAATAGATAAAATGAAAGGAGTGTAACTCTATGGCAGGATTGTTTATACGCCTTTTCAATATCAGTATAAGCGCAGGGTTCTTTGTGCTAGCAGTGCTTTTATTCAGAGTTATTTTTAAAAAAGCGCCGAAGTTTATATCGGTTATACTTTTTGGTCTCGTTGGATTCAGACTGATACTTCCTATAAGCATAGAAAGCAATATAAGTCTTGTTCCAAGCAAAGCAACACTTCCGGAAAACATAGAGCTTGAGCAATATCCTATGATAGAAAGCGGAATCAGCGCGGTTGACGAAATCGTAAATCCATTTATTAAAAGCTCATTTGCGCCCGTTCCAGAAGCCAGCGCAAATCCGATGCAAATACTTATAGGTATATTTGCGTACCTGTGGATAATAGTAGCGACAATTATGATTTTATATCTCTTGTTCAGCTATGTATTCTTGAAACGCAAGCTTAAAGAATCGGTTTTGCTTGAGGGGCGAATCTACGCCTCAGACCGAGTAAAAACTCCGTTTATTTTAGGTATCGTGAAGCCCAAAATTTACGTTCCGTCAAACGTAGGAGAAAACGATCTTGCAATTATCAAAGCGCACGAGGAAGCGCATATTTCCAGAGGCGACCATTTATGGAAGCCCATTGCATTCGTGATTCTCTCGGTTTATTGGTTCAACCCTGTTCTTTGGCTCGCTTACTATTTTCTATGCCGTGATATCGAGCTTGCCTGCGACGAAAAGGTTATGAAAAGCTACACGGACGAACAAAAGGCTTCGTATTCGGAAACACTTTTAAAAATGAGCTCCGGCGCAAAGAGGCTCGGTGTGTGCCCGCTTGCATTCGGTGAAGTGGGCGTTAAAGCGCGGATTATAAGAATACGGGATTACACTAAGCCTGCGGCTGTTGTCATTATACTCTCAATTATAACTACAACCGTTCTTGGAGCGTGCTTTTTAACCGATAAAAAAGTGACTGACCCCTCTTTTTCCGAGGGAATATACTACGTGAAAGAAAAGCTCTATGCAAGAGAGGATAATGAGGACATCGTAGAAGATATACCTTATTTCGTATTTTATTCCGACGGCACGGCTTCTCTCGTCTCGAGAAGCTTGAACGATGGAATCATTGACGACCTCGGCAAAAGAAACAGATGCTACGTTTCCAAAAAAGATTATAACGCTATGTTTGAAGGTGGAGACTTCGACGCAAAGAAGCTTCGTAAAAGCACGTCGGACGTCTACCTGATTGAAATTCCCGAAAGCGTAAAAGCGGTTTTATACAGCAAGCTTTACGTATTCGTGCAAAAAAGCGGAGAAATATTTATAGGTCTCTCAAAGAGTAATGATAAATCGGGAGTTATTGACGGACTTTATTCCACTATAACAAGCGGCGCTCTGCCTGCAAGCTGTGATACGGTTACCTATCGAGAGATTCTTGATAAATCCGCATCCGGTATTCAGCTAGGTTGGATAAAAAGCTTTTCCATAACTCCTAAAAGTAAAACGATGAGCATAGGTTTTGGCATACTTTCAAGCTATATCGCATACGGCACTTATGAAACGGACGGAAATCGTGTGGTTCTTACAACAAAAGATTCCTACGCCAAAAAATTCGTTTTTGATTTATCAACGGATACACCTATATTTCTCGCAGAAGGATCAACCTCAAATCAGATAAAGGACGGCACAAAATTTGAAAGAGTGAGCGAACATAGTATGCTGCCAACGTCCACCTTCGCAGATTTTGACGACGATGGAAAATACGATCACGTAGAAATTTCACTTTCGGATAACGGCTGCGACATTACTCTTGATTTCACCGTAAGCAGCAACGGGAAAGAGCCTTACTCAATAAGCACTCCATTCAAAAAATACGATAAAATTGATTTTGTAAAGGACATTTCAGAAAACAAATTGAGTTTAATTTGCCGAAATGGCGATAATGTAATTGAGATTGACAGATATTATGTAGTCTTTGAAAATAATAGCGTTGAATTAGTACACTATGAGTAATATATGATAACAATTATTTACATATAATACAAAAATACGAGCCGGAGATTTCATTCGGCCCGTATTTTTTATATTTTTCGAGTTTAAGGCAAAGCTTCAATATCAGATATATCGTATAAACTTAACAAGTATATCACTCTTTTTTAAAAGAGGCCTTGCCGGAAAAGGCTCAGCCTCTTATTATACTCACTGAAATCTATTAAAGCAAGCTTTTATAAAGATCGAGGATTTCCTCAACGCTTGTTTCTCTCGGGTTACCGGGGAGGCAAGCATCTGCATAAGCGCTTTCGGCAAGGAACTGAAGATCGTCAGCCTTGACGATATCCTTAAGATCCGCGGGAATTCCTACGTCAAGAGAAAGCTGCTTAACAGCGTTGATAGCTGCGGCGCGATATTCTTCAACGCTCATATTTTCTGTTCCGGTAACACCCATAGCCCTTGCTATATGACGGTACTTTTCTCCTGTTGCGGGAGCGTTATACTCCATAACCGTGGGAAGAATTATTGCGTTAGCAACACCGTGGGGAGTATCGTAAAGAGCGCCGAGAGGATGAGCCATCGAGTGAACTATACCAAGACCTACGTTAGAGAATCCCATACCTGCTACGTACTGACCGAGAGCCATTCCCTCTCTGCCTGCGTCCTCATTGTTTACCGCGGCTCTGAGAGAAGCAGCGATAATCTCGATTGCTTTGAGATGGAACATATCTGAAAGCTCCCATGCGCCACGGGTTATATAACCCTCAATAGCGTGAGTAAGAGCATCCATACCTGTTGCTGCTGTGAGTCCCTTAGGCATAGTTGACATCATATCGGGATCAACTACTGCTACTACGGGAATATCGTGAACGTCAACGCAAACCATCTTTCTGTTGTTCTCAACGTCGGTGATTACATAGTTTATAGTGACTTCTGCCGCTGTTCCTGCAGTGGTGGGAACTGCAATTATTGGAACGCACTTGTTTTTAGTAGGAGCTACGCCCTCAAGAGAACGAACGTCTGCAAATTCGGGGTTGGTGATTATAATTCCTACCGCTTTTGCAGTATCCATAGAAGAACCGCCGCCGATAGCTACGATACAGTCAGCACCGCATGCCTTAAATGCTTCAACACCTGCCTTGACGTTCTCTATCGTAGGATTGGGCTTTATTTCGGAGAAAATAGCATATTCAATTCCTGCGTTATCAAGAACATCGGTTACCTTTTTAGTAACGCCAAATTTAATGAGATCGGGATCTGATGCAACAAGAACCTTATTAAATCCTCTTCCCTTTACCTCATCGGGAATGGCACAAATCGCACCTTTTCCGTGGTATGATGTTTCATTAAGTACAAATCTGTTCATTGGTTTGACCTCACTTCATTCGAATTTATTTTTATTAACGTATGGCAGAATATTCTGCTAATTAGATTATACACTCTTGAAAACGCTTTGTCAATACGGACGATAAAAGTTTGATAAAAAATTCACATTCTTTTTTATCACCGACCGCAGCAGCAGCGCATATAATACGATAATGATATATTACCGACAGTTAGTCTTCGGAATTACTGTCGCTTCAAGGAGGAAATATGTTGGTATCCAAAAATTACGAACGTGAAAAGGCGCTGCTTTACGCGGAAAGATACGCATTCTCTCAAAATCCGATATTTGGAAATTTCAGAGGAATAGGCGGAAACTGCACCAATTTTGTATCTCAATGCATTTACGCAGGCTCCTGCAAGATGAACTATACAAAGACGTTTGGTTGGTATTATATATCACTTGACGAAAGAGCTCCTGCATGGACGGGGGTTGAGTATTTTTATAATTTTATAACAAGCAACGAAGGCGTTGGTCCTTACGGAAAGGAAGCCTCGCGCGATGAATGCGAAATAGGAGACGTAATTCAGCTTGGCAGAACAGAAGACGGATATTATCATACTCTTTTAATAGTCGGATTTGAGGATGACGATATTTTAGTAGCTGCTCAAACGGACGACGCTTTCAGACGGCCGCTTTCTACGTATACTTACGATATGGAGAGATTCATAAAAATTCTCGGAGTACGCTTTGACGTTCCCTCCGCTGTGGATTGCTTTGAATCCGTATATCAGGGAATCGGAATTGCAGAAGGGACGGTACCGTAATGTTATCTGATATATTGACATCGTAATATTTTTATGCTAAAATACTACCCGTTGCACTGAAAAAACACGGATATAAACAGTTCCAAAACGGAGTAGTAATGAAAAAACACTTTTCAACTATGATATTATTTGTAGCGGCAATAGTCTGGGGATTTGCATTTGTTGCACAAAAAGCAGCGAGTTCAATATCTGCATTTACGCTAATTTTTTGGAGAAGCGTAATAGCTATAATAGCATTGATTCCCGTAACCGTAATTTTTGATAAAGCATCAAAAAGCGGAAGAAAGCTGCTCGACCTTAAAAATAAAAAAATTGACGTAACGAAAAAAGAGCTTATCAGCGGTGCTGTATGCGGAGTGTTTCTCTTTACTGCCTCTGCCCTACAGCAAATAGGAATAACCGAAACAGATGCTGGAAAAACTTCCTTTCTCACTGCACTTTACGTAGTAATAGTTCCTATTTATGCGCTTTTATTCGGGAAAAAATCTTCAATCAACGCCTGGATAGGAATAGCCATTGCCGTTGTCGGATTCTATATGTTATGTATCAAAGATGGCTTCACAGTAGCAGTCTCGGATATGATGGTAGTTCTGTGTGCTTTTATCTTTGCTATGCAGATAATGGCTATCGATATCCTGCTTCCGGGATGCGACGGAATAAGAATGTCTCTAATTCAGTTTACGACGACAACCGTTTTATCACTTATCGCGGCGCTGATATTCGATCCGCCTTTTGACTTCGGTGCGATATTTGAAGTTCTTCCGGAACTCGCTTTTTTGGGAATAGGATCAAGTGGAATCGCTTATACCTGCCAAATTATCGGTCAAAAAAATTCCGAGCCTGCGGTTGCCAGCATAATACTTTCACTTGAATCGGTTTTCGGGGCTGTTTTTTCAGCAATCTTATTGTCCGAGCGAATGATGACTAAAGAATATATCGGATGCGTGCTTGTTTTAATTGCCGTTATCGTTTCGCAAATAGATTTCAAGCAGCTTTCGTCAAAAATAAAATCAGGAATCACCGAGAAAACAGACGTATAAATTTTTTTAATCAATCTATTGATTTTTTCTTGGAGTTGTGGTATTATTAAGTTGCAAACAAATACATAGTAAAGGAGAATAAACCAATGGCATCTTCATCTCTTACCAAGTCTTACGAAAATCTTCCTAAGATCGCTAAGATTCTCATTCAGATCTTCTGCGGTGCTATCGTTGGCGGTATCTACAGAATCGTTAGATATTTTGAGACTAAGAACATCGTTACCCTTGTAGTTGGTCTTCTCGTTACCTTCACCGGTATCGGTAACCTTATTGCTTGGATAGCTGACCTCGTAAGTGAAATTCTTTATAATAAAATTTCTTTCTTTGCTGAATGATAAACGGCAACAACACGAGCTGATTCGAAAGAGTTGGCTCGTTTTTGCTTTTTATCATTAGTATTCGTGCAAAATAGCTTTCAAAGCCAAAGCAAAGACGGCATCAACAGAAAACTCCCAAATTACATTATTTGGAGATATCAAAAAGAGCAGATGCCATTTCATAATTAAAATCTTTGATTTTATTGTTAAAACAGCACATATTTGACTCCTGCAGAAGCAATATTTGTATATTTTGAGGGAAAATAAATTTGTTAGCGGTTAATTCTTGACAAATATTTTATTATGTGATAAAATAACAGAGTATTTTGAAGGTTTCTGCGACTGACGGATTATTATGGAATAAACCATAATGGAGCAGGAATCCATATCAGCCGACCGTCTGGGCGCACTTATCTTTTGATTTTTTACGGATAAGTGCGCCCTTTTTGAAGTTTTAGAGCATTTTAAACGGTAATTATATAATGCATCGAAAAATAAGGAGAATTAAAATGAAAAAAATAGGTATAGTTATGGGAAGTGCCAGCGATCTTCCCGTTGTAAAAAAGGCAATCGACACGCTTGAGAGCTTCGGTGTTCCCACCGAGACTCATATATTCTCGGCTCACAGGACGCCCGTTGAAGCCCGCGACTTCGCGCTCTCGGCAAGAGAAAACAAATTCGGTGCGATAATTGCAGCCGCTGGAATGGCTGCTCACCTCGCAGGTGCTATCGCGGCAAACACCACCCTCCCTGTTATCGGAATTCCATGTAAATCCACAAATCTTGACGGACTTGATGCGCTTCTTTCAACCGTTATGATGCCCTCGGGAATTCCCGTTGCTACAGTAGCAATCGACGGAGCTACCAATGCAGCTTTGCTTGCTATACAGATCCTCGCGGTTGAAGATAAGGCACTTGCGGATAAGCTTGATGCAAAAAGACGCGCGGATGCAGATGCTGTTCTTACAAAGGACAAGGAAGTTGCATCGCAGTTTAACAAATAAATATTAAATTTTATATATAAGGAGTATCAAAAAATGGCAAAAACACTCGTTTACACAGGAAAGACAAAGGATGTATTCGCACTCGACAACGGAAACTATCTTCTCAAATTCAAAGACGATTGCACCGGCAAGGACGGCGTATTTGATCCCGGTGAGAACTCCGTAGGACTTACTATCGAGGGCGTTGGCGACGTAAATCTCCGTATGTCCATCTACTTCTTCGAAAAGGTAAATGCCGCAGGTATCAAAACGCACTACATCAGCGCAAATCTTGCCGATACCACTATGGAAGTTCTTCCCGCAAAGCCCTTCGGTAAGGGGCTTGAGGTTATATGCCGCCACAAAGCTGTAGGCAGCTTCTACCGCCGTTACAGCGATTATATCGAAGAGGGCGCAGACCTTCCCGCATACGTTGAGACCACCTTTAAAAACGATGAAAAAGGCGATCCCCTTGTAACTAAAGACGGCCTTGTTGATCTCGGAGTTATGACCGCAGAGCAGTACGACGATATTAAGGTAATGACACAGAAAATAACGCAGATAGTAGCTGACGATCTTAAGGAAAAGGGCCTCGTTCTCTACGATATCAAGTTTGAATTCGGTTATGACAAAGACGGAAAGGTTATGCTCATAGACGAAATAGCATCGGGCAACATGCGCGTTTATAAGAACGGTGAATATATCGATCCTATGACTCTCTCAAAGCTCTTCTTCGCATAATTTACCTATCTTGGAACAGAAAGAGAAACTGAAATGGGCGGATTTTTTGGTATAACCTCAAAACAGGATTGCGTCGTTGACGTATTTTTCGGCACAGACTATCATTCTCATCTCGGAACGCGTCGCGGGGGTATGGCGGCTTATGACGAATCTATTGGATTGCAGCGCACCATACATAACATCGAAAACTCACCATTCCGTACAAAATTTGAGCATATCCTCGATGATATGCACGGAAAAAGCGCAATAGGAAGCATAAGTGACAGCGATCCGCAGCCTATGCTCATCAGATCGCACCTTGGAACATTCGCAATCGCTACGATAGGTATAGTAAATAATGCTGACGAGCTTATAAATAAGCATCTTTCATCAAGCGGCGTTCACTTTGACGCAATGACGGGAGGCTCCGTAAACTCAACCGAGCTTGTTGCTTCAATCGTAAATCAGAAAAACAGCTTTGCCGAGGGTATCAAGTATGCGCAGCAAATAATAGACGGAACGGCAAATATTCTAATTCTTCGCGATAACGGAAACATAATCGCGGCAAGAGATAAGATGGGAAGAATCCCCGTAATTATTTGCAAAAACAAAAACGGATTTGCCGTAACTTTTGAATCTTTCGCTGCGGAAAAGCTCGGATATGAATTTTACCGCGAGCTCGGTCCTGCAGAAATAGTAGAGCTTACGCCTGATAGCTGCACGGTCCTTTCTCCCGCCGAAAAAGAAATGAAAATATGCGCGTTTCTTTGGTCTTATTACGGCTATCCGAACTCTATTTACGAGGGTGTTAACGTTGAAGCTATGAGATACCGTAACGGTGAAATCATGGCAAATCGCGACGCTGAAACTATGGGAACTCTTAGCCTCGACTACGTAAGCGGAGTTCCGGATTCTGGTACTCCTCACGCTATAGGATATTCAAACACAAGTCATACGCCTTTCGCTCGCCCTTTTATAAAGTACACGCCTACTTGGCCGAGAAGCTTTATGTCTGCAAAACAATCCGACAGAAAAAAGGTCGCAAAGATGAAAATGGTTCCCGTAAAAGAACTCATCGTTGACAAAAACCTTCTTTTCGTTGACGATTCGATAGTTCGCGGCACTCAGCTTAAGGAAACGGTGGATTTTCTATATGACTGCGGAGCAAAAGCTGTTCATATGCGTTCGGCTTGTCCTCCTATTATGTTTGCTTGCAAATATCTTAATTTCTCTCGTTCAACGAGTGATATGGACCTTATTGCAAGAAAAGTAATTATGGAACTTGAGGGCGAGGAAGGCTTCAAATATATTGAAGAATACGCAGACGGAAATACGGAAAGAGGTCAGAACCTCAGAAAAACAATTTCGAAAAAACTACACTTTGCCTCTCTCGATTTCCAATCACTTGAAGGAATAATAAAAGCAATCGGTATAGAGCCGTGCAAGCTTTGTACCTATTGTTGGAACGGAAAGGAAAATTAATTATGCATAACAAGTCTAAATCCGACAGCTATGCTGCTGCTGGCGTTGATATTACCGCCGGCTATAAAGCTGTTGAGCTTATGAAAAAACATATAGCAAGAACAAAAAACGAAGGCTGCCTAGATGACGTCGGCGGATTCGGAGGCTGTTTCGGACTCAATATAGCGGGAATGGAAGATCCCGTTCTCGTTTCGGGAACCGACGGCTGCGGAACAAAAGTCAAAATGGCTATCCTTATGGATAAGCACGACACAATCGGAATTGATGCGGTCGCTATGTGCGTAAACGATATAATTTGCTGTGGGGCAAAGCCTCTGTTCTTCCTTGACTATATCGCTTGCGGAAAGAACGTTCCCGAAAAAATAGCCGCAATAGTAAGCGGTGTTGCAGAAGGATGCGTTCAGTCGGGAGCTGCGCTCATAGGCGGTGAAACCGCAGAGCATCCCGGTATGATGCCTACAGACGATTACGATCTTGCGGGCTTCGCCGTAGGAATTGTTGATAAGAAGAAGATTCTTGATAACTCGAAAACCCAAGAGGGCGACGTCCTTATCGCTCTTGCATCAAGCGGAGTTCACTCAAACGGATTCTCTCTCGTGCGCAAGGTATTCGATATAGATAATAATCCCGAAAATCTGTACACGCCATGCGATGAGCTCGGCGGTAAATCGGTTGCAGAAACTCTTCTCACACCTACTAGAATATATGTAAAGAGCGTCCTCAAGCTTCTAGAAAAGGTATCGGTTAAGGGTATTTCTCATATCACGGGCGGCGGCTTCTACGAGAATATTCCGAGAGCTTTACCCACCGGTATGAGCGCGAAAATAAATAGAAGCTCCGTTAAGGTGCTTCCTATATTCGAGCTTATTGCCAAGGTTGGAAATATTCCCGAGCGCGATATGTTTAATACCTATAATATGGGTGTCGGTATGAGTATTACCGTTGCAAAAGAAGACGTGGATACAGCTCTTGAGATTCTCACAAACAATGGCGAAGATGCATACGTTATCGGCGAAATAATCAAGGGCGACGACGGCGTGGTATTCTGCTGATGAAACAGGATAAGGTAAAAATTGCCGTTCTCGTTTCGGGCGGAGGAACCAATCTTCAGGCTCTTATCGACGCAGAACGCAGCCGTATTATAAAAAGCGGTACGATTTCTTTAGTCGTATCAAACGTGAAGAATGCTTATGCGCTCACTCGCGCAAAAAATGCAGGTATCGAAGCAATCACCGTAAGCAAAAAAGAGCTTGGCACTCAAGATGCTTTTGAGGATAAACTCATATCCGAGCTTGAAAAAAGAAATATCGAGCTTATAATACTTGCGGGATTTATGTCTATACTTTCCGAAAAATTCACACGTCGCTTCGATGAAAAAATAATAAACGTTCATCCGTCGCTTATTCCCTCTTTTTGCGGTAAGGGCTTCTACGGATTGCGCGTTCATGAGGCGGCCCTTGAATACGGAGTAAAGGTAACCGGCGCTACAGTTCACTTCGTAAACGAGATTCCTGACGGCGGAAAAATAATTATGCAAAAGGCTGTGAAAATCCGAGAATGCGATACTCCCGAAACGCTTCAAAAACGCGTGATGAAAATAGCAGAATGGAAGATACTTCCCCTGTCAGCAGAAAAAATATCAGCGGAAATCATTGCAAAAAGGTCTTGTAAGTAAAGAAAGGTTTACATAATGAATATTTATAAAATTCACGATATTGGAGAACTCGTAAACGGAAACTCTTACGTAGGACGAGGAATTGTTATTGGAAAAAGCGAAGATTCAAAAAAATGTGCTGTTGCTTATTTCATAATGGGAAGAAGTGCAAACAGCAGAAACCGTATATTTACCGAAAAGGACGGCACAGTCTATACGGAGCCTTATGACGCGTCCAAGGTCGAAGATCCCAGTCTTATAATTTACGCCGCTCTCCGCACGTATGAAAACAAGCTTATTGTAACCAACGGCGACCAGACGGATACCGTATTTGCTGGTCTTAAGGCAGGTCTTTCTTTTTCCAAGTCTTTGAAGTCGAGAGAATTTGAGCCTGACGCGCCAAACCTTACTCCCAGAATAAGCGGTATGATAACCTTCGCTGATAACAATTTCACTTACGAGATGAGTATTCTTAAAAGCGCTGATCCCGAGGGTACTGCGTGCAACAGATATACATTCTCTTATCCATCTCTTGCGGGACTCGGTCATTTTATCCATACTTACGTATGCGACGGAAATCCTATTCCCACGTTTCAGGGCGAGCCTGAGCGCGTAGCTATCCCCAACGATATTGATACGTTTGCAGAGAAGATATGGAACAATCTCGATGCGGATAATAAAATTTCTCTTTACGTTCGTTATATCGACCTTGAAAGCGGCAACAGCGAATGTCGTATGATAAACAAAAATAAGTAATCTTTTCTCAAAACGGATTTAAAAGGAGCATAAAAATGAAAGAATTCGAACTCAAATACGGCTGTAACCCCAATCAGAAGCCGTCTAAGATATTTATGGAGGACGGAAGCAATCTTCCTATAGAAATTCTCTCCGGAAGACCCGGTTACATAAACTTCCTCGACGCATTTAATTCATGGCAGCTCGTAAAGGAGCTTAAAGAAGCCCTCGGAATTCCTGCCGTTACGTCATTCAAGCACGTTTCTCCTACGTCCGCTGCAGTAGGCATCAAGCTTTCCGAAAAGCTTAAGCGCGCCTGCTTCGTTGACGATATTGAAGGGCTTGACGACTCACCCCTTGCTTGTGCATATGCGAGAGCGAGAGGTACTGACAGAATGTGCTCCTTCGGCGACTGGGTTGCTCTTTCCGACGTATGCGACGTGACTACTGCAAACCTCATTAAGCGTGAGGTATCCGACGGAGTTATCGCTCCCGGTTACGAGCCCGAAGCACTTGAAATCCTTAAAACAAAAAGAAAAGGCAATTACAATATAGTTAAAGTCGATCCCGATTACGTTCCTGCACCGATAGAAAGAAAACAGGTATTCGGAATCACCTTCGAGCAGGGCAGAAATAATTTTGAAATAAACCGTGAGCTTCTTTCAAATATCGTTACCTCCTCTAAAGATATGCCTGAGAGCGCAGTACGCGATCTCATTATCGCTCTCATTACCCTTAAATATACCCAGTCCAACTCGGTATGTTATGCAGTTGACGGTCAGGCAATCGGTGTTGGTGCAGGTCAACAGTCTAGAATTCACTGTACGCGTCTTGCGGGAGATAAGGCAAATACCTGGTTCCTCCGTCAGCACGATAAGGTTCTTGCGCTTCCCTTCCTTGCTGCGCTCGGCAGACCCGACAGAGATAACGTTATCGACGGATACATCAACGGAAACGAAGAAGACGTTACCGCTGACGGAAACTGGCAGAAATACTTTACAAGGCAGCCTGAGCCTCTTACCGCTGAAGAAAAGCAAGCATATCTTGCATCTCTTGACGGCGTTGCGCTCGGCTCGGATGCGTTCTTCCCATTCAGCGACAATATTGAGCGCGCTAAAAAGAGTGGCGTCAAGTATATCGCAGAGCCCGGCGGCTCTATCCGCGACGACCTCGTTATCGAGTGCGCGGACAAATACGGTATGACTATAGCATTCACGGGAATGCGTCTTTTCCACCACTAATATATAACGGAGAATTTTAATGAAAATACTTGTTGTAGGAGGTGGCGGACGCGAGCACGCCATCATAAAAAAGGTTAAAGAAAATCCCACGGTAGAAGAAATCTTTGCGCTTCCCGGAAACGGCGGCATCGCAAAGGATGCAACCTGTGTTAATATCGGTGCAAAGGATATAGAAAATATAGTAAAATTCGCCGAGGAAAACAAAATAAATTACGCGATAGTTGCCCCTGACGATCCGTTGGTGCTCGGATGTGTTGATGCTCTTGAAGCTATAGGAGTTCCCTGCTTCGGCCCGAGAGCAAACGCTGCAATTATCGAAGGAAGCAAGGTCTTCTCAAAAAATCTTATGAAAAAATACGGTATTCCTACCGCAGAATACGAAGTGTTCAGTGATATTGAATCTGCACTTGCATATCTCGAAACAGCTCCTATTCCCACGGTTATCAAGGCTGACGGTCTTGCACTCGGCAAGGGCGTTATAATTGCCGAAACCAGAGAAGATGCAAAAAATGCGGTTCGCTCTATGATGGAAGACAAGGTTTTCGGTGAAAGCGGAAGCAATATCGTTATTGAAGAATTCCTTACGGGTCCAGAGGTATCGGTACTTTCGTTTACAGACGGAAAGACGGTAGTTCCGATGATATCCTCTCAGGATCATAAAAGAGCAAATGATAATGATACAGGACTTAACACGGGTGGTATGGGAACGGTTGCGCCTAACCCTTATTACACCAATGACGTTGCCCGTGAATGTATGGAAAAAATATTCGTTCCTACAATTAAGGCTATGGCAAATGAGGGCAGAACCTTTAAAGGATGCCTTTACTTCGGTCTTATGCTTACTCCTAAAGGCCCTAAGGTTATCGAATATAACTGCCGATTTGGTGATCCCGAAACGCAGGTTGTTCTTCCTCTACTTGAATCGGATTTACTTACAGTTATGCAAGCTACCACAAACGGAACTCTTGCAGAATGCGAAGTTAAGTTTTCAAAAAAGAACGCTTGCTGCGTAATAATGGCATCGGAGGGTTATCCCGAGCATTATGAAAAAGGTTATCCGATAACCATTCCCGAAAGCGTTCTTCCCGTCGTTTACGTTGCAGGTGCGACGCTTAAGGACGAAACACTTGTTACCTCAGGCGGACGCGTGCTAGGTGCTGTTGCCGTTGAGGATACCTTAAAAGATGCTATCGCAAGCGCATACAAACTTGTGCGCACCATTAAATTCGACAATGCCTTTTACCGTAGCGACATCGGAAAAAGAGCTCTTATGGCAAAGGAGAACTCCTGATATGGTTTATAGAATATATGTAGAAAAGAAAGCCGAGCTGGCTCACGAGGCAAGCTCTCTCTTATCCGAAATTCGTACTCTTTTAGGTATTACGGCACTTGAATCGGTACGCGTGCTTAACCGATACGATGCAGATAATATCACCAAAAAGCTTTTTAATGAAGCAGTAGATACTGTTTTTTCGGAGCCTCAGCTTGATATTACAACCGAAATGCTTGATACCGAGGGTTATACTGCTTTTGCGGTTGAATATCTTCCAGGACAGTTCGACCAGAGAGCAGACTCTGCGGCGCAGTGCATTCAGATAATGTCCTGCGGAGAGCGTCCCGTTATAAGAACTGCAAAAGTATATCTTCTCGGCGGAAAAATATCCGACCGCGAGCTTGCAGAAATCAAGAAATTCGTTATTAACCCCGTGGAAGCAAGAGAAGCGTCGCTTGAGCTTCCCGAAACTATCATAGCAGATTACGAAATACCCACTGATGTTGCAACTCTTGACGGTTTTATTGATCTTGACAGAGCAGGTCTTGAAGGATTCATCGCAAACTATGGCTTAGCTATGGATATTGACGATATAACCTTCTGCCAGAACTATTTCAAGAGCGAGGGCAGATGCCCCACCATCACTGAAATCCGTATGATAGACACCTATTGGTCGGATCACTGCCGCCATACAACTTTCCTTACTACCATAGACAGTGTAAAGTTTGAGGATAAGCTCCTTGATGACGCATACAACAGTTATCTTGCAGCAAGAGCCGAGATTGGCAGAACTAAACCTCAGAATCTTATGGATATCGCAACCCTTGCAACAAGATATCTTAAGGTTAAGGGTAAACTTCCAAAACTTGACGAATCCGAGGAAATCAACGCCTGCACGGTTAAAATTGAAATAGAGGTTGACGGCGTTAAGGAGCCCTGGCTTTTGCTCTTTAAAAACGAAACTCACAATCATCCTACCGAAATCGAGCCTTTCGGCGGCGCTGCCACCTGCATTGGCGGAGCTATCCGCGATCCCCTTTCGGGACGCTCTTACGTATACGCGGCAATGCGCGTTACCGGTGCGGCTGATCCCACGCGTCCCGTATCCGAGACTATCGAGGGCAAGCTTCCCCAAAGAAAGATAGTTCAGACTGCTGCGGCAGGATATTCCTCTTACGGTAACCAGATTGGTCTTGCAACCGGTATGGTAGACGAGCTTTATCACGACGGATACGCAGCAAAACGTATGGAGATAGGTGCTGTTATAGCGGCTGCTCCCGAGGAAAACGTACGCCGTGAATGTCCCGATCCCGGAGATATCGTTATTCTTCTCGGCGGAAGAACCGGCCGCGACGGCTGCGGCGGAGCTACCGGCTCATCCAAAAAGCACACTCTTACATCTCTTGAAACCTGCGGAGCAGAGGTTCAAAAGGGTAACGCACCCGAGGAAAGAAAGCTCCAGCGCCTTTTCAGAAATCCAAGCGCCACAAAACTTATCAAGCGTTGCAATGACTTTGGAGCAGGCGGTGTTTCGGTTGCTGTCGGTGAGCTTGCAGACGGTCTTGATATCGACCTCAATAAAGTACCTAAGAAATATGAAGGTCTTGACGGAACAGAGCTTGCTATATCCGAATCTCAAGAGAGAATGGCAGTTGTTGTCGAAGCTGAAAACGTAGATAAGTTCCTCGCTCTCGCGCTTGAAGAAAACCTAGAAGCTACTGTTATCGCAACCGTTACCGAGGAAAAGCGTCTCCGTATGAGATGGAACGGAAAAACTATCGTAGATATCAGCCGCGAATTCCTTAATTCCAACGGCGCAGAAAAGCACATTGATATAGCTCCCGAAAAAATCGAGAGCTTCGAGAAAACCATCCCCACCGATTTCAAGAGTGGATTTGAAGCTCTAGTTGAAGATCTCAACGTTTGCTCAAAACGCGGTCTTTCCGAGAGATTCGACTCGACGATCGGCGCAGGAACGGTTCTTATGCCATTCGGCGGAAAGCACCAGAAAACTCCAATTCAGGCAATGGTGCATAAGATTTCGGTCGAGAAAAAGCATACTGACAGCTGCTCATTTATGGCTTGGGGATACAATCCCTATATTGCAGAAAAGAGCCCCTATCATTCTGCATACCTTGCGGTAATTGAAAGCGTATCGAAGCTTATCGCTCACGGTGCATCCTTCGAGGACGTTTACCTCACATTCCAGGAATACTTCGAAAAGCCCGGTAAATCTCCGTCCCGTTGGGGCAAGCCAATGGCGGCACTTCTCGGCGCGTTCCGCGCTCAGATGGAGCTCGGTATTGCTTCTATCGGCGGAAAGGACTCAATGAGCGGATCGTTTGAGAACATCGACGTTCCCCCGACTCTCGTTTCCTTCGCTGTTACCACCGGCAAAACCGATGAGGTTATTACCAACGATATGAAGGCGGCAGGACACAAGCTCATTCAGCTTCTTCCCGTATACGATGACAACGGACTTCCTACCGCAGAATCTCTTATATCCCTTTACACTAAGGTTACCTCGCTTATGAGAAGCGGCAAGGTTTATGCGGCTTACACCCCCACCTTCGGCGGCGTAGCAGAAGCTGTTTATAAGATGATTATTGGTAACGGTCTCGGATTTGCATTTGATGCTAATCTCACACTTGATGAAATATTCGGATACTGCTACGGCTCATTCTTACTCGAGGTTGACACCGACGTAGACGGAAAACTCATTGGATATGTAAATAATACTTCTCAAATCACTCATAAAGACGCAGTCCTCGACACTCACGTGCTTTCGGAATCGTATGAGTCGAAGCTCGAGGGAGTATTCCCTACTCTTGAAACGAAAGAGTGCAAAAATTACGAAGCATTCTCTACCGCAGCAGAAAAGAGAGCTGCTCCCGCAGTTCTTGTTGCAAAGCCCAAGGTGCTTATCCCCGTATTCCCCGGTACGAACTGCGAGTTTGATACCGCTAAGGTAATGCGCGATGCAGGTGCCGAGGCTGAGATATTTGTAGTTAACAATCTAACCAAGGAAGGAATCCAGCGCAGCACCGAGTCCTTTGCAAAGAAGCTTTATGAATCTCAGATGGTATTCGTTCCCGGCGGATTCTCAGGCGGTGACGAGCCCGACGGATCGGGTAAGTTCATTATGGCCTTCTTCAGAAACGAAGCGGTAAAAGAAGGTATCCATACGCTTCTTAATAACCGCGACGGTCTTATGTGCGGTATATGCAACGGCTTCCAGGCTTTGGTTAAGCTTGGACTTGTGCCTTATGGCAGAATCGTTGAAGCTGATGCAAACGCCCCCACTCTTACCTTTAATAACATATCACGCCACCAGTCGAAGCTTGTAAGAACAAGGATAGCTTCCAATAAATCTCCTTGGTTATCGGCAACTAACGTAGGTGATATTTATACTGTGCCGATTTCTCACGGTGAGGGTAAATTCCTTTGCAGCGAGGCTGATGCACTGCAGCTTGCCGCTAACGGTCAGATTGCTACTCAGTACGTTGACCTTGACGGTAATCCCACGTCCGATATACGCTATAATCCCAACGGCTCTACCTTTGCTATTGAGGGTATCACCTCTCCCGACGGACGAGTTCTAGGTAAGATGGGACATAGCGAGCGTATAGGCGCAGGACTTTACAAAAACGTTGTCGGCGAATTCGATATGAAGATGTTTGAATCCGCAGTTAAATATTTCAAGCAGTAAAGGATTTTCACTATGGCATACTTATCGGATATTGAAATTGCGCAAAACGCAAAGATGAAACACATCGGCGAGATTGCAAAATCCGTCGGTATTGACGAGAAATATCTCGAGTATTACGGAAATTACAAAGCTAAAATCAATTATTCGCTTCTTAACGAAAGCAAACGTGAAAACGGAAAGCTCGTTCTGGTTACCGCTATAACCCCCACTCCCGCAGGCGAGGGAAAGACAACTACCACGATAGGTCTCGCAGACGGTATGAAGCGTATCGGAAAATCCGTTGCGGTGGCTCTGCGTGAGCCGTCGCTCGGCCCCGTATTCGGAATCAAGGGCGGAGCCGCAGGCGGTGGGTACGCTCAGGTAGTTCCTATGGAAGATATAAATTTGCACTTTACGGGTGACTTTCACGCAATAGGCGCGGCAAACAACCTGCTTGCCGCTATGCTTGATAACCATATTTATCAGGGTAACGCGCTCAATATCGACCCTCGCAGAATCACCTGGAAAAGATGCGTTGATATGAATGACAGACAGCTGAGATTCGTCACCGACGGTCTTGGCGGACGTGTTAACGGAGTTCCAAGAGAGGACGGCTTCGACATTACGGTTGCATCCGAAATTATGGCTGTTTTCTGCCTTGCAAACTCTATTTCCGACCTTAAGGAAAGACTTTCAAGAATCGTAGTTGCTTACACCTACGACGAAAAACCTGTTACCGCTGGCGACCTTGGCGCGACGGGTGCTATGGCAGCGCTTCTCAAGGACGCGCTTAAGCCTAACCTCGTTCAGACTCTTGAGGGAACACCGGCATTCGTACACGGCGAAACTTTCGCTAATATTGCACACGGGTGCAACTCTGTTATAGCAACAAAGATGGCTATGAAGCTTGCCGATTATGCCATTACCGAAGCAGGCTTCGGTGCAGACCTCGGAGCAGAAAAGTTCCTTGATATCAAATGCCGTATGGCAAATCTTACCCCCTCGGCTGTGGTAATAGTTGCCACGGTACGTGCCCTTAAGATGCACGGCGGCGTAGCAAAAACCGAGCTTGGAGAGGAAAACCTTGATGCTCTTAAGGCAGGAGTTCCCAACCTTCTTCGCCACGTTTCCAACATCAAGAACGTATATAAGCTTCCCTCTGTAGTTGCAATAAACCGTTTCCCTACAGATACGGATGCTGAAATTGAGCTTATCATAAACGAGTGTAAGAAGCTCGGTGTAAACGTAGTTCTTTCTACCGTTTGGGCTGACGGCGGCAAGGGCGGTGAGGAGCTTGCAAGAGAAGTAGTCAGACTATGCGAGAATGAAAAGGGTGATTTCACCTATTCCTATGATGAAAAGCTTTCTATCCCAGAAAAAATTGAAGCAATAGTTAAGAAGATATACGGCGGCGACGGAATTAATATTCTTCCCTCGGCGGCAAAGCAGATAGCTACGCTTGAAAAATACGGATACGACAAGCTTCCCGTATGTATGGCAAAGACGCAATATTCCTTTTCTGACGATATGACTAAGCTCGGCGCGCCCGAGAATTTCACCGTTACAATCAAAAACGTTAAGGTTTCCGCAGGAGCAGGCTTCGTGGTTGTTCTCACCGGAGATATTATGACGATGCCGGGACTTCCGAAAGCTCCGTCAGCTCTCAAAATCGACGTTGATGATAACGGAAAAATTACAGGACTGTTTTAATAGCTAGAATAGATAATAATTAAGGGGGACTTATCGCATAAGTCCCCCTTTAACCCCCAAAGCATATTTTGGGGAATTTTTATTGGTATAATAATTTATATTAATTCTTCAGCCTATAATATCAAAAGGATTAAATCCCAAATTTGAAAATAATTATTTACAAAATTACCCCATATTTGCTTTCGGGGATTTTAAGGGGGACTTGTGCGGCAAGTCCCCCCTTATCCATTTATCTAACTTCCGATTAAATCCACAACAAAGTGGAATATATCACTATTCTTTATTTTTTCCGAATCCTCAAAGGTTTTGCATTTTTCCGGATGTGCGGTAAAGCCCCAGGTATATACGGGAACTAACGTTGCGGTATGGTAGGTTGAGGTAAAATCATAAGAAATCTCACCGCCCTTATTTGTTGCTATAGCTTTGGAGTATTCTTCTGCATCCTCGCTCACAACGAGACCTCGGGTTTCATGATCTGCAGTTACTATGACCGCAGTATCTTCTCTGCTCTTTGCGAATTCCATAATAGCTTCAACCGTTTCGTTAAGGCTTTCTGCTGCCACAACAGCACCGCTAAGATTCATATCATGACAATGCTTATCAATATGAGCCTGCTCTATAACGAGAACGAAGCCGTCCTGCTCGGCAGATAAATATTCCACAGCGAGCGTCGCAAGCTCTGAAAGTCTTACTGCGCCCTCTGCCTCGGTCTCTATTTCGCAGTGAACAAGTGTATCCTCACTGCTCTTTGCAAGTATTGCATCTCTGTCATACTCTGCAAAGTAATTGTACTTTTCTTCTATGTCTTCCTTATAGTCAGCATAACGCTTGTAATACTGTCCCATAAGAAGATCCACACCGGAGTGTATCTGACTCTTTATGACCTCGTGCTCAAGGTTTCTGTTAAGCGTATGCGCTGTAAAGCCCGCAGGTGTTGCGCCTGTTAGCGCATCTGTCGTTACAACGCCCGTTGCCTTACCTGCATCTTTAGCAATATCAAGGAGCGTGGTAAGTTTTTTAAGGTCTGTTGTGATTCCGGTATACTTGTTATATGTAAGATAACCTGTCGCAAGAGCCGTTGCGCTGGCAGCAGAATCGGTAATTTCGGTCGCCTTGCCCGTCTTTTCATCGAGCGAATTAGTATCCGAATAGAACTTGTTAAAATCATCACGGAAATCATATTCATTTCCGTATATCAGCTCTGCGGCATCAAGCTGTGCTTCGCCCATACCGTCGCCTATGATAAGAATAACGTTCTTTATCTCTCCGTTAGTCTCGGCGCAGTCAGCTGCGCTCGGAGCTTTCGGCAACTCACCTTTTTCGTATTCTGCATCGGGTCCTGTCGGTGTCTGAACTTCGTTTTGGTCTTTATCGGAGTTTTCTCCGCCGGTATCATTGTCATTCCCGTCCGTCGTATTGCACGAGAAGATCGAGAACGCCATAATAAGAACTAAGATAAGCGCAATCGCCCTTAACAAAAGTTTTTTCATAAAAGTACCACTCCGTGTTAAATTAATTCTGAATTATTCTTCGTCATTAAGCTCATCAAGAAGCTTATAATACTCGCCAAAAACAGCATCAACGATACCCTCGCTATCAACCAAAACGAGCGTATCCTCATCCTCTATTTCTTCAATAACGAAAACAAGCGCCTCATCATCTCCAACACCTGCAATCTTCGTTATCGGTTTTAAGATGACGTATATCTTTTCATACAGCGGAATAACGGCTACCTGATCAAATTCGGTGGCCCGGTCCTGCTCGTCGTAGAGCGTTATCGAATCCTCGTTATTCTCGTCAAGTATTTTTTCTATAGCTGATATTTCCATATTCTTTGCCTCTTATTTTTCGTAGATTTGCTTTATTATTTCCTCATATATTTGTCAAATTTCGCGTATCAAATAGTGGGTTTTCATACCGTTAAAATTATGAACGTATTTTTTATTTTATCTATAAAATCATCGGGTATAGGTATGTATGAAACAATAAAAATCACATCCCTATTTTCATACATAACGTAGCGAGAATATGGAGCTGCCCCCGGATAATCCGTAAATTGTAACGGTGAAAGATATGCTTCTGAAATATCAAAATTATTTAATTGTTCTTTAGACCATTCAGGAGATAATAGGGTTTTTGTCACTGTTTCAAACGGATACTTATAAAGCCCCATTTGAGTGCTCTCTGCGTATTTGTCTTTGTAGTATAAATTAACCTTTAAACCTACCTTGTTTTTTCAAACTCCAGCTCATAGAATTCTTTACCTTGACAAGATAAAGCGCACTCCCTCGTCATAACGCCATGGAATTTATACCCGGTAAACACTTCTTCGTCTTGGTAATTAAATAGCGCGTAATTATCATAAAAATCAATTCCATTCTCCCTTAGACGATTATACATTTCCAACGCCTCGTTATAATCGAATATAAAGCACTCCACGTCATATTCGTGTCCCGGCTGAACGAAGCTTTTGCTGTATGGCGGAACCGTACTTGTGAGCGGAATATCGTCTATGGTATTTTTCTTGCCGGATGCCGCATCATCGGTTTTATTCTCACCTTGCAAAAGCAGACTGCACGAAGTAAGCAATAAAAGAGATAGAACGATAAAAAATGATATTGTTTTCTTGAAAAACATTCTCCGCCTCCTTAGTATACAACGAGAGTATGCTTAACCTTGTCAAAAAGCTCCTCCGTCCAATAAACCGCAGATGTAATATGTATTATTTCCCTTCCCTCGTAGGTTACCTTATGCAATATAGGAGAAAACATATCGGTTTCATTCTTTTCCGGAATTTCGATTACAAGCTTATCCGTGTCAATATTTTCCGGTATTTCAGCCCCTTTTGCAACGGTTATTCTCGAATGCGCATAGCCGTACATATCGTGAGGATAAGTATAGGAATGAGGACCTTTTAAAAATCTTCTCTCTGGCAGTCCGTCTGTTGTTGCAGCGTTGAAATAAAGATAACATTCAAGCGTCGCAGTCTCATATTCAAGCTCGTAATAGTCACGCTCGCTCGTAAGCTTCGCAGAATCAAGGGTAAGTATCCCGTCAAACCAATATTTACGACGTATTCGTCAGAACGGTAATCAAATCCTACCCGTTTTTCTCCCGAAATCTCAACTCCGTTTTCTAGAAGCAGCCTGCGCGCTTTTTCCAGCTCTCCCAGCTCAGAAAATCTTACCGAAACCCACCTATCGTCAAAATAGGTTTGGTAGTGCGGGAGATAGTTTATGATAGGGTAAATCGTGGTAGAATTATTTTTTTCGCCGTCATCATTACTTTTGCACGCCGTAACCGTGGTAAAAATACTTAATATAAAAATCAATACCACGAATAACGCAATTATCTTTTCCATATAACATCTACTCCGAGTGCCTTATAACAATTCATCTAAATATGCCAAAAATGTAAACAAAGAATTCCATAATAACCTCTATTACTCTTGGGATTTCGTCATAAACTATATATTTTGCACCGTCTTCGGCAGTAGCAATCACTCTTCTTTTTTCGGAATTTACTAACAGTATATCTGATTTTTCAATATCAAGATTCCATTTGCCGACAGACTTGCCTTCTGCGTAATTTGTTTCTATTTCGCTGCGTATCTCCGAATTTACATCAGTGTTAAGAATTACTGCAGCGTCTGATATTTTAGCTTCCATAACGTTCGATGCACCCGTGCCTATTTGCAAGACAACGCCGTCATCCCACAAATAAACGTACATAACGTCAATGCCAACCGAATCCGAAAACTCAAACGAATAATCGCCCTTATAATTTAAGGTTAGCGCGTAGATAAATCTGGCATTTTCTCTTTTTTCATTTATCGTGCAATATTCTATTTTTACACGACCGATTGCATCTCTCGAACCAACCGCAACGTTACATCTTAAAGAGTCGTCGCTGTGATTTTTCACAGCAAATCCTTCTGCTTTTCCGGAATAAAAAGTCATTTCCTTGCAGCTGACAAAATATTTTTCGGATAATTCAGATATTTGATTTTTCCATACATCAAGCTCCGTATCCGATTGACCTTGCTCGGCTTCATCAATAAAAAGCGCGCTTTTAATTCTGAAAGGACGCTCCGAGAGCTCAACGAAGCCGGCACTGTTTTTGTAGTAAAGCCACCTTGGCGGCGCAAGCTCCTCATTCTGCGATACGGCAATATTATCATCCGTAACGAAATTATTTATCTTTTTACCTTCGATATAAAAACTGACCGCTCCGAAATCCTCCGAAAAAATCTCTTTGGAAATAGTCACAGTATGCTCCGCAGGATAAACAGTCTGCCCGTTCTCAATATGAGCTATAAAATGCTCTTTGCCGTAAACGCCGTCATCAAACGAAGCTATGGGTTTACCGTTCATATAAACATTATAACTCTCTATGTCTTCGGCGATATGCGCTTTATATTGACTGTAAAAATAAAATTTTAATGTTACGTCTGTATCTTTGAGCTCAAAATGATCGCTTTCAAAGCTAAAATCTATGTAACCAAAAGAAGAAACAAGGTTAGAAGGATTTATATAATCAACCTCTGACTGCTCGTCTGAAAATTCTTCGTATGACGAACTGTTTGTTCCTAAAGCCAAACAAGAAAAAGGCAAGAATGAACAAAGACAAATAACGCATATAAAGACTAAATATATCTTTTTCATAACACCTCCTAATTGCGATTACAGCTTAACATATTTAACAAAAAAGTCAAATAGATTTCTTAATATATCATAACCGCTAATCATTCAGTTAATAGCCTATAGGAATGAGGGCCCTTTAAAAATCTTCTCTCCGGCAGTCCGTCTGTTGTTGCAGCGTTGAAATAAAGATAACATTCAAGCGTCGCAGTCTCATATTCAAGCTCGTAATAATCGCGCTCGCTCGTAAGCTTCGCGGAATCAAGGGTAAGTATCCCGTCAAACCAATATTTTACGACGTATTCATCCGAACGATAATCAAATCCTACCCGTTTTTCTTCCGAAATCTCAACTCCGTTTTCTAGAAGCTGCCTGCGCGCTTTTTCCAGCTCTCCCAGCTCAGAAAATCTTACCGAAACCCACCTATCGTCAAAATACGTTTGATAGTGCGGGAGATAGTTTATGATAGGGTAAATTGTGGTAGAATTATTTTTTTCGCCGTCATCATTACTTTTGCACGCTGTAAGCGTGGTAAAAATACTTAGTATAAAAATCAATACTACGAATAACGCAATTATCCTTTTCATATATTCCTCCATGTAATGTAAGTGTGTATATCAATTTTTACGTTTAAGTAAAGCAACCGCAATTATTCCCTCTTAACTGTAAATATTTTCTTTACCCGGTGAGGAAGCGGGCCTCATAACTCTAAACTAAAACAAACAGAAAAACGTGAAGTCAAGTCATAAAAGATGATGGCGCAGTTTGCTTAAAATTGGATATTTTTTACACTGTCACTCCCGATACTATTATATCATGTTCTGATATGACTGTCAATAACGCTTACTGCGTCTGTTTCACTATTTAAACAAAATCAGAAAGAGAAAAAAGAGAAACTTTGTCATAATATACACTTGACAATCTTTTTAAATAATGATAAAATATATAAAATAACCCGCGCAGACCTTTGCGCCAAAGGAGCATTTATGAAAAGAGTTACCGATAAAATCGTATGCAGTGACAGAATTACCGATGGCGATATGGGTATTTTGTCCTCTTTTTCCTCTTTTCTCCCCGCTTCAAAATCATATGTTGCTTTACTCGGCTTTTGCGATGTGCATGTGCATTTTCGTGAGCCGGGTTTTTCTTATAAAGGAACGGTTGCTGACGGTTCAAGGGCCTCGGCAAAAGGGGGATATACGGCAGTTTGTACTATGCCGAACTTAAATCCCGTGCCGGATTCGGTCGCTAATATCCAAAAGCAGATTGAGATTATAGATCGGGATGCCGTTATCGACGTTTACCCTTATGCATCGATAACAGTAGGTCAGATGGGTGAACGCCTTTCCGATATGGAGGCGCTTGCACCTTTCGCTATCGGTTTTTCTGATGACGGACGGGGAGTTCAGAGCGAGAAGCTTATGGAAGAAGCTATGCTCACGGCAAAACGGCTCGGAAAAATAATCGTCGCTCACTGCGAGGATAATTCTCTGCTCCGCGGCGGATATATTCACGACGGAGATTACGCAAGACTCCATGGCCACAAGGGTATCTGCTCGGAGAGCGAATGGGGGCCTATCAAGCGCGACATAGAGCTGCTTCGCAAAACAGGCGCGGCTTACCACGTATGCCATATTTCGACAAAGGAATCTGTGGATTTAATACGCAATGCGAAGCGCGAGGGACTGGATATCACCTGCGAAACGGCGCCGCATTACTTGATTTTAGACGACTCATATCTCCAAGAGGACGGCCGCTTCAAGATGAATCCGCCGCTTCGTTCCCCCTCTGACAGAGAGGCTCTTATTGAGGGAATTCTCGACGGTACTATCGATATGATAGCCACCGACCATGCTCCGCACTCTGTGGAAGACAAGGCGAAGGGACTTTCCGGCTCTGCTTTCGGCATTGTCGGAATTGAGACTGCTTTTGCGGCTATGTATACTCATTTTGTAAAGACAGGCATATTAACTCTTGAAAGGCTGGAGGAGCTTATGGCAGTTGCTCCGAGAAAGAGATTCGGTCTCCCTCTCGAAGACGCAGGCTTCTCGGTATTCGAGCTTGACGAGAGCTTTACGGTTAACCCCGAGGAATTTCTCTCAAAGGGACGCGCAACGCCGTTTTCGGATATGGAGCTTTACGGACGCAATATGCTTACCTACCATCGCGGAAAAGATGTTTATAAATTTGTTTAATATATTTCGGAGGATATAAATTATGGCAAAGAGAACAGATCTAAAGAAAATTCTTATTATCGGCTCAGGCCCTATCGTTATCGGTCAGGCTGCTGAGTTCGACTATGCGGGAACGCAGGCGTGTCTTGCTCTTAAAGAGGAAGGCTACGAGGTAGTTCTCGTAAACTCAAACCCCGCAACAATTATGACCGACACCACGATTGCTGACAAGGTATACATGGAGCCGCTTACACTTGAGTATATTGCAAAAATACTCCGTTACGAGCGTCCCGACGCTATCGTACCCGGTATCGGAGGTCAGACCGGTCTTAACCTCGCTATGCAACTTGAAAAGAAGGGCGTTCTTAAGGAATGCCGCGTTAAGCTTCTCGGAACGAGCAGCGAGAGCATCGAAAGAGCTGAGGACAGAGAGCTTTTCAAGGAGCTTTGCCAGTCCATCGGTGAGCCTACCATTCCTTCCGAAATTACTTACAGCATAGAAGAAGCTAAAGAAGCGGCAAAGAGAATAGGCTATCCCGTTGTTCTCCGCCCTGCGTTTACTCTGGGTGGAACAGGCGGCGGCTTTGCGGCAAACGAGGACGAGCTTGTTGAAATCGGAATGAACGGCTTTGCGCTCTCCCCCGTGCATCAGGTGCTTATAGAAAAAAGCGTTAAAGGCTATAAGGAAATAGAATTCGAGGTTATGCGCGATTCCGCGGATAACGCTATAACCATATGCGGTATGGAGAATATCGACCCGGTCGGAGTTCATACCGGTGACTCTGCCGTTGTCGCTCCCATACTCTCCCTCTCTGACCACGACCTTAAGATGCTCAACGATTCAGCTATCAAAATCATTAGAGAGCTTAAAATTGAGGGTGGCTGCAACGTTCAGTTCGCACTCAATCCTTACACAAGCGAATATTATCTTATCGAGGTAAACCCGAGAGTTTCGCGTTCCTCGGCACTCGCTTCAAAGGCAAGCGGATATCCGATAGCAAGAGTTACCGCAAAAATTGCCGTAGGTATGACACTTGACGAGATTATGGTTGCGGGCACTACCGCGATTCATGAGCCGAGCCTCGATTACATAGTTGCTAAATTCCCGAGATTCCCGTTTGACAAGTTTACCTCCGCGTCAAACGTGCTCGGAACGCAGATGAAGGCTACGGGTGAGGTTATGGGTATCGGCTCTAACCTTTGCGAATGTATACTCAAATCGGTTCGCTCGCTTGAAATCGGTGTAAATCACCTTTATCTTTCTAAATTCGACACTATGTCTAACGACGAGATATACGAATATCTCAACGAATTCAAGTCCGATACACTCTTTGCGGTAACCGAGCTTATACGCCGCGAGGTATCTCTCGAGAAGCTTCACGAGGTAACGAAAATCACGCCTTTATTCCTCGAAGCATTCAAGACTATCGTTGATATGGAAAATATCCTTAAAACAAAGAAGGACGCAAAGACTCTCGAAGCGGCAAAAATGCTCGGCTTCTGCGACGCATATATAGCGAAGCTTTGGGGCGTTTGTGAGCTTGACGTATGGAATATGCGCCACGAGTATAATATAAAACCTGTTTTTAGAATGGTTGATACGCTTCACAGCGGCGCTTATATCCCCTACTTCTATTCCTCTTATATAGGAAAGAACGACTCTATCCTCACCGATAAGAAAAAGGCTATCGTGCTTGGCGCAGGACCTATCCGTATCGGTCAGGGAGTTGAGTTCGACTATTCAACGGTTCACGCGGTTACTACGATAAAGAGCTCCGGCTACGAGGCTATCATCATAAACAATAACCCCGAAACCGTATCTACAGACTATACTACCTCGGACAAGCTCTATTTTGAGCCGCTTACTCCCGAGGACGTTATGAATATTATAGAATTTGAAAATCCCGAAGGCGTTATCGCATCTCTCGGCGGTCAGACAGCCATCAACCTCGCAGATCCTCTTATGAAGCGCGGAGTTGAAATAATTGGTACGGACTGCGCTGCAATAGATAAAGCGGAAAATCGAGATATGTTTGAAAAGCTTCTTGAGGAGCTTGGAATTCCTCAGCCCGAGGGCAGAGCCGTTACAAAAATTGAGGACGGTGTTGCCGCAGCGGCAAAAATCGGTTATCCCGTTCTCGTGCGCCCGAGCTTTGTTCTCGGTGGACGCGCAATGCAGATAGTTTCAAACGAGGAACAGCTTCGCCACTATCTGAAAACCGCGGTTGAAATTGATGAGGACAAGCCGGTTCTCGTTGATAAATATATCATAGGTAAAGAGGTTGAGGTTGACGCAATCTGCGATGGCCGAGACGTATTCGTACCCGGTATTATGGAGCTTGTTGAAAGAACGGGTATCCACTCGGGCGACTCTATTTCGGTATACCCCACCTTCTCTATATCGGATAAGGTAAAAGGTACTATTCTGCAGTACGCAAAGAAGCTCGGTATCGGTATCGGTATCAAGGGACTTTACAATATTCAGTTTATCGTTGACAAGGATGACAAGGTATTCATTATTGAGGTTAACCCTCGCTCGTCAAGAACGGTTCCATTCCTTTCAAAAGCAACGGGATACAGCCTTGCGGATATCGCAACCGAGGTAATTCTCGGCAAATCCTTAAAGGAACAGGGTATCTTCGATATTTATCCCGACGAAAAGAAGAGGTGGTACGTTAAGGTTCCCGTATTCTCCTTCAACAAGATAAGAGGGCTTGACGCATATCTTTCCCCGGAAATGAAGTCAACGGGTGAAGCTATCGGCTACGATGACAAGCTTAACCGCGCGCTGTATAAGGCTCTGCAGGCATCCGGCACTCATCTGCAAAACTACGGTACCGTATTTGCAACTATTGCAGACAAAGACAAGGAAGAAGCTCTGCCTTTGATTCGCCGCTTCTATAATCTCGGATTCAACATCGAAGCTACCGAGGGAACGGCTAAATTTTTAAAGGAAAACGGCATCAGAACTCACGTTTTAAAGAAGATAGGCGATGGAAGTAACGAGATAGTTGATTCTATCCGTCAAGGACATATCGCGTACGTTATAAACACGAGCGGTCTCGGAACAAGCGGAGTTAACTCCGACGGTTATTACATCAGAAAGGCTGCTACCGAGAGCAATGTTACTATATTCACCTCACTCGATACAGTTAAAGTTCTTCTCGACGTACTTGATGAAAATACAATCCGTATTTCCACCATTGACGCTTAATTTATGATCAGTTTCTATGGCACAATATCTTAAATTGTGCTACGATGCAAACAATTATATACAAATATATAAGGAACAACTATGAAGCAGACGATATTTGAAATAAAATCAAACGAGCTTATAGCAAGATCAGTTTACAAAATGATACTATCGGGTGACACCTCAGACATAACAGCTCCCGGTCAATTTGTAAATCTCAAGCTCGACGGCTTTTTCTTAAGACGCCCTATTTCCGTTTGCGACTCTGAAAACGGAATTCTCACCCTCATATATAAGGTTGTCGGTAAAGGCACCGAATATATGAGTAAACTTCAATCCGGTGAAAAAGTCGATATTCTTACAGGTCTTGGAAACGGATATAATACTCATAAATCCGGCTCGCACCCGCTTCTTGTAGGAGGCGGAGTCGGAGTTCCTCCTCTCTATAAACTCGCTAAAAAGCTTATAGACGAAGGTAAAAAGGTTACCGTTATACTCGGATTCAACACTAAAGACGAGATATTCTATGAAAGCGAATTCAAGGCTCTGGGTGCCAAAGTCCTTGTAGCCACGGTTGACGGCTCATACGGAACGCGAGGATTCGTTACCGACGCTATAAAAGATCTTTCGTATACCTACTTTTACTCCTGCGGTCCCGAGCCGATGCTTAAAGCACTTTACACGGCGGCAAAAAGCAACGGCGAGATGAGTTTTGAGGAGCGTATGGGCTGTGGATTCGGCGCTTGTATGGGTTGCTCCTGTAAAACGGTTACAGGCAATAAACGCATATGTAAGGAAGGACCCGTGCTTGCAAAGGAGGACATCATATGGTAGATTTAAAGGTAAATCTTGCAGGGATAGAGCTTGATAATCCTATAATTCCCGCAAGCGGAACGTTCGGATACGGATATGAATTTGCCGAGCTTTACGACATAAATATACTCGGTACGTTCTCTTTTAAGGGAACGACAAAAGATGCAAGATTCGGCAACCCTACCCCAAGAATCGCAGAATGCCGAGAGGGTATGATAAACGCTGTAGGACTCCAAAATCCAGGTGTAGACAAGGTTATTTCCGATGAGATTCCAAAGCTCAGAAAATGCTTTAATAAGAAGGTTATGGCAAACGTCAGCGGATTCTCGGTGGAAGATTACGCATACACCTGCGAAAAGCTCGACAAAATAGACGATATCGGTTGGCTTGAAGTCAATGTTTCCTGTCCTAACGTGCACGGAGGCGGTATGAGCTTCGGTACGTCCCCAGAGGCTGCCGCAGAGGTTACGAGAGCTGTTAAAGCTGCAACTAAAAAGCCCGTATTCATTAAGCTCTCACCTAACGTTACCGATATAGTTGCGATAGCAAAGGCTTGCGAGGATGCGGGAGCCGACGGAATAAGTCTTATAAATACACTTCTCGGTATGAGAATAAATCTTAACAACAGACGTCCTATAATCGCAAACAAAATGGGCGGCTTCTCTGGTCCCGCTATTTTTCCGGTTGCGGTAAGAATGGTATATCAGGTTGCCCACGCAGTCAAAATACCCGTTATAGGTATGGGTGGAGTAAGCACCGCAGAAGACGTTATCGAGCTTATGCTTGCAGGCGCTACGGCAGTTGAGGTCGGCGCGGCTAATCTTGTTGATCCTTTCATTTGTAAAAAGATTATAGAGGATCTTCCTCGTGTTTGTGAAAAATACGGTATTTCATCGCTCTCCGAAATCATCGGCGGCGTAAAAGACTAATTAAGAGAGGTATATAAAATGGGAAAAGACGTTATAATTGCGTGCGATTTTGACAGCGCGGAAAAAACATTTAAATTTCTTGATAAATTCACGGGAAGAAAGCCGTTCGTAAAAATAGGAATGGAGCTTTATTATGCCGAAGGTCCTTCGATAGTTCGAGAAATAAAGGCTAGGGGACATAAAATATTCCTCGACCTTAAACTCCACGATATTCCAAATACGGTTAAAAAGTCTATGGCTGTTCTTTCAAGACTTGACGTTGATATGACAAACCTTCACGCTGCAGGTACCGGAAGAATGATGGAAGCGGCTATTGAGGGACTTACGAGAGAGGACGGAACAAGACCCCTTCTTATTGCAGTAACTCAGCTTACCTCTACCGACGAGGAGACTATGAAGCGCGATCTTCTCATTGAGAAGCCCATAGCTGACGTTGTTATGCACTACGCTGAATGTGCAAAAAATTCGGGACTTGACGGCGTTGTATGCTCACCTCTTGAAGCAGGTAAGGTGCACGAAAGATGCGGCGAGAAATTCCTCACGGTTACCCCCGGCGTAAGATTTGCCGACGGTGACATCGGAGATCAGAAGAGAGTTATGACACCTGCGGAAGCAAAGAGAATAGGCTCTGATTACATCGTAGTCGGCAGACCTATCACGGCAGCCGAGGATCCCGTAGCGGCATACGAAAGATGCGTTGCTGAATTTGTTGACTAATTTTGAAGGAGAATAAATATGGAAAGCTATAAAAGAGAATTTATTGAATTTCTTGAGAACGCGGGCGTTCTTAAGTTTGGCGACTTTACCGCAAAAAGCGGAAGAAAAATTCCCTACTTCATCAATGCGGGAATGATTAAGACCGGCGCAGATATCGCAACGCTCGGTGAGTTCTACGCAAGAGCTTATTTTGAAAAGCTCGGCAAAAAGCAGGCTGTTCTTTACGGTCCTGCGTATAAGGGTATTTCTCTTTCTGTTTCCGCGGCGGTTGCTCTTTCAAAAGAGGGACTCAACGTTCCCTTCTTCTTCAACAGAAAAGAGGTAAAAGATCACGGCGAGGGCGGCGTATTCGTAGGATACGTTCCGCAAGCAGGCGAAGATATCGTTATTATAGAGGACGTTATCACGGCAGGCACAGCTATACGCGAAAGCATGGAAATACTCTCTCACCTTGAAGGAACAAAGGTCGCGGCAACCTTTATTATGGTAGACCGTAAGGAAAAAGGTCAGGGCGAAAAGGGCGCTATGGTTGAGATTGCCGAAGAATTCGGCTTCCCCGTTTATTCCATAGTTGACGTTTACGATATTATCGAATACCTTGAGTCCGATGAAAAGAATGCAGAAAACGTTGCCAGAATCAAGAAGTATCTTGAAGTTTACGGAGCTAAGGCATGATATGAGAAGCCTTATTGATATTGATAATTTTTCGGTTGAAGAAATAGACGGTCTGATTTCCGTAGCCAAGGATATTATGCAAAACCCCCAAAAATACTCCGAAAGTTGCCGTGGAAAGAAGCTTGCAACTCTCTTTTTCGAGCCGTCAACAAGAACGAGACTCAGCTTTGAAGCAGCTATGCTTGAGCTTGGCGGAAGTGTTATAGGATTCTCCGAAGCAAGCAGTTCCTCAGCAGCCAAAGGCGAGAGCGTTGCGGATACCGCAAAGGTAATAAGTGCATATGCGGATATAATCGCTATGCGCCACCCTAAAGATGGCGCCCCCTTCGTTGCATCTCTCAACGCATCAATTCCCGTAATTAATGCAGGTGACGGAGGACATTGCCATCCCACGCAGACGCTTACGGATTTATTAACCATTTCTGCAGAGTGCGGCAGGCTTGACAATATGACTGTCGGCTTCTGCGGCGACCTTAAATATGGAAGAACGGTCCATTCTCTTATCAATGCGCTTGCAAGATATAAAAACATAAAGCTGGTTCTTATATCCCCTAAAGAACTTGAAATACCAAACTTCATAAAAGAGGAAACCATTCATAAATACGGTATGGAATATACCGAAACCGCATCTTTGGAAGATGCGCTTCCCGAGCTTGATATACTTTATATGACGAGAATTCAGAGAGAACGATTTTCCGATGCAGATGAGTATGAACGGCTTAAGGACAGCTACGTTCTTACCACCGAAAAGATGCTTCTTGCGAAATCTACCGCAGCAGTTCTTCATCCGCTTCCGAGAGTTAACGAGATAAGCGTCAAGGTTGACGATGATCCGAGAGCGTGCTATTTCAGACAGGTGCGCTACGGTAAATTTATACGTATGGCGCTCATACTAAAGCTGCTCTCCGAGGTTAATGAGCCGAAAATCACTCCCGACTTTAACAGCGACATTTATATGAAGGATTCTCACTTCTGCGCTAATCCCAGGTGCATATCCGTCACCGAGCAGGAGCTTCCGAGAATATTTAAAGTTACAGATAAAAATGCAAAAATTGCCAGATGCATATACTGCGAAAGCAAGATTAAGCTTAACTGACAAGCTTTGCGACTAAAAATAAAAAGGAGATAAAACCAATGGCTAAATTTATTAACGAACCATCCCACACCTTTAATGAATATCTGCTTATTCCGGGCTACAGCTCATCTGAATGTATACCCGCAAACGTAAGCCTTAAAACTCCCCTCGTAAAGTTCAAACGCGGAGAAACCAGTGCTATTACTATGAATATACCTATGGTATCAGCTATTATGCAGTCGGTTTCGGGCGAAAAACTCGCGGTTGCCCTTGCAAAAGAGGGTGGTGTATCCTTTATCTACGGCTCTCAGACAATCGAGGACGAGGCTGATATGGTCAGACGTGCAAAGGCTACGAAGGCAGGCTTTGTTATAAGTGATTCTAATATCACACCCGATGCTACTATGAGAGACGTTGTTGCTCTTAAGGAAAGAACGGGACACAGCACTATCGCAGTTACAGAAGACGGCAAGCCTCAGGGTAAGCTTCTCGGTATCGTTACCAGCCGTGACTACAGAGTTACCAGAATGGACCCCGAAACAAAGGTAGCCGAGTTTATGACCCCCTTCTCAAAGCTCATATACGCTAAAGAAGGAACTACTCTTAAGGAAGCTAACGACATTATCTGGGAGCACAAGCTCAATTCTTTGCCTATAGTTGATGACAACGGAAATCTTCTTTATATGGTATTCCGCAAGGACTACGATACTCATAAGAAGAATCCCAACGAGCTTCTTGATGCAAACAAGAGATACGTAGTTGGCGCGGGTATCAACACAAGAGACTATGCTGAGCGCGTTCCCGCACTTCTTGAAGCAGGTGTTGACGTTCTTTGTATAGACTCCTCCGAGGGCTTCTCCGAGTGGCAAAAGCTTACTATCGAATGGATAAGAAAGAACTACGGAGATACAGTTAAGGTCGGCGCAGGTAACGTAGTTGACGCGGCAGGCTTCCGTTTCCTTGCAGATTGCGGTGCTGACTTCATTAAGGTAGGTATCGGCGGCGGCTCTATCTGCATTACCCGTGAAACTAAGGGTATCGGACGCGGTCAGGCAACCGCGCTTATTGAGGTATGCGCTGAACGCGATAAATACTTCGAAGAAACAGGCGTATATATTCCCGTATGCTCCGACGGCGGTATCGTTTACGACCACCATATAACTCTCTCTCTTGCTATGGGCGCTGATTTCGTAATGCTTGGAAGATACTTCGCAAGATTTGACGAAAGCCCCTCTAACAAGGTTTCTATAGGTGGCACTTACTATAAGGAATACTGGGGTGAAGGTTCTGCCCGTGCGAGAAACTGGCAGCGTTACGATCTCGGCGGAGACAAGAAGCTCTCGTTTGAGGAAGGCGTTGACTCCTACGTTCCTTATGCGGGAAGCCTTAAAGATAACGTAGCTATGTCGCTTGCAAAGGTTCGTTCCACAATGTGCAACTGCGGAGCTCTTTCAATCCCTGAGCTTCAGGAAAAGGCAGTTCTTACTCTGGTTTCTGCAACTAGTATCGTTGAGGGCGGCGCGCACGACGTTATTCAGAAAAACAGCAGTGATAATGTAAAATAATACTTTATAATAATAAAAAGCGATTGGCTTTTCGCTGTCGGAAATACACCGCGCGGATTGACAATCGCTTTTACTTTTTATTATTTTAATTTAATTGGAAAAACGCTTGGCATAACTACACTTTTTACACACTGGATGCACCATTTTACCCTTTTCAAATCCATTTCGCATTTTTTCTGCCAGACCTATCGACAGAATATTAGATAACGAATCTTTAAAAATATTACCAAGAGGGATCTGACCCTCGGAGTCAAGGCAGCACGGAACTACTGTTCCATCTGCAAGTATCGCTATCTGATTAATAAGTCCGTGACATCTTCCGCTATCCTGCGGCTCTGCATCGCTTTCAATCGGCCAAGTAAAAATACCGTCAAGCTCAAGAAATGTTCTGTAGGCAAGTCTGTAGCCCGAATATCGTTTTTGCCATTCTTCGGGGTATTCCGTGTTAAGTCTTTCAATAATTTCCGCATTTTCAGAATTTTTACCGCAGCGCTGTGCCGTGTCGAGATTCCACAATCTGAATACGACGTTTTTATCGTATAGCGAGAACTCCTTTGCGAACGATATTACGTTATCAAGATATTCGGAAACCGTAAGCTTAATTGCATTTGCCTCGTGAGCGTGTAAGGAAATACTGATTTTGTGTATTGCGTCTTTTTGCCTTATAAGTATATCACGGCACTTATTTAATAACGTTCCGTTTGTCGTTATAGATACGGAAAATCCAAACTCATTGGCTATTTTAAGAAAAGATTCAAGATCAGGATGTAAAAGCGGCTCTCCCATAACGTGAAAATAAAGTTCTTCCGATTTTCCTTTAAGCTCGCGACATACCTCGGTAAATTCAGATACCGTCATTTGCCTTGGAATTCTTTTCGTACCCGGGCAAAAAGAGCATTTTAAATTACACATATTCCCTATCTCGATATACGTACGAAATTTCATTTTCAAAACCTTCTCCACTCTCAAAATATTCAAATCGCTAATAGCGTTTTTATACTGTAAAAAATTATTTTTTATAATACTAACCGATTATCAAACTCGAGTTTATCATCTTTAAAGATAAAAGTCAATAGAAGGCTAAAATTAAAAATATAATTTTCATCTATTGACTTTTACGTTTTGGAGTGTTAAAATACGTAAGATGACGATTCTTGGAGGAGCAAAATGAAAAAATACAGACTACTATTAAAGTACATATACACTTTTTATAATTCGGGCGAAATTACCCTTGAGGATGTTTTTGATGAAAGTGAAGAAATACTTGACACGCCCCATAGATTTACTCTGCACGATCAAGAAGACGGCAGTTTTATAATCAGCGAATTGCTTACGGATTTCAAAGGAAATTACGTAACTCTCACGTTTCCCAACAAGGACGTTCTCTTAATCCACGAAAAAGAATCCGTCGAGCTTGAATACGACGAGTATTTTTCCTCATTTGGCGACGACAATCATAACGTATACGTTGGATCTCTTACTCTCGTATGCGAATAACTTTTATAAAAAAGGATAGCCGATTTAACTTCAAGCTATCCTTTTTTCATTTTTGAGAATAATTATTTACATATTAACTATTTTATACTTGCAATAAGATTATCTTTATCACAGTCTATAACGATTTCACTTTCGGGAGCAATATCATCTGCAATTATCTTTTTTGCAACCAGAGTTTCTACTCTGGATTGAACGAAACGCTTCATAGGCCTTGCGCCGTAAAGCTTGTCATACGCAGATGAAACTATAAAGTCCTTTGCTTTATCGGTGAGAGAAATTCCAACGCGCCTCTCTTTGAGCCTTTTTCCGAGGTCTGAGAGAACCAAGTCAAGAATAAGTCTTACGTCATCTGCCGAAAGCGGCTTAAAATAGATAATTTCATCAAGTCTATTAAGAAATTCGGGACGGAAGGAGCGTCGAAGCAGCATATCAACCGCCGAGCATACCTCTTCGCTTAATTCACCCGAATCGGAAATACCGTCCAGCAAAATATCCGAACCTAGATTACTCGTCATTATTATAATGGTATTTTTAAAGTCAACTACCCTTCCCTGACTATCCGTAATTCTACCGTCGTCAAGCACTTGAAGCAGTACGTTGAAAACGTCAGGATGCGCCTTTTCAATCTCGTCAAAAAGCACAACGGAGTAGGGCTTACGGCGTACGGCTTCGGTTAATTGACCGCCCTCGTCATATCCTATATATCCGGGAGGGGCTCCTATCAGACGCGATACCGAATATTTTTCCATATACTCGGACATATCTATTCTGACGATGTTTCTCTCATCATCAAATAATGCCTCGGCAAGCGCCTTTGCAAGCTCTGTTTTTCCAACCCCCGTAGGACCGAGGAACATAAATGAGCCTATAGGACGCTTTGGATCGCGAATACCTGCCCTCGAACGCAAAATAGCCTCGGATACCTTGGTAACTCCCTCGTCCTGACCTATTACTCGCCTATGCAAGATGCTTTCCATAGCGAGTAATTTTTCCCTTTCACCCTCTACAAGCTTCGACACGGGTATACCCGTCCACCTTGCAACTATCTTAGCAATTTCGTCATCTGTGACCGCATCACGAAGCAGAGTATTCTCTCTTTCGTTTTCTTGCTTTTCCGCATTGGCAAGCTTTTTCTGAAGCTCTGGTAGCCTGCCGTATTTAAGCTCTGCGGCACGGTTAAGGTCGTATTTTCCCTCAGCAATCTCAATCTCACGTGAAACCAAATCTATTTCTTCGCGTATTTTCTGCGCGTCTGCTATGGTTTCCTTTTCCTTATCAAGACGAAGCTTCATAGCCTTAAAGCTTTCTCGAAGCTCTGCTAACTCTCCCTCGAGATTTTTAAGTCTTTCTGCGGAAAGCTTATCTTTTTCCTTTTTAAGCGCGGCTTCTTCAATTTCAAGCTGCATTATCCTTCTCGATATCTCATCCATCTCTGTGGGCATCGAATTCATCTCGGTTTTTATAAGCGCGCACGCCTCGTCTACGAGGTCTATTGCTTTATCGGGTAGAAATCTGTCCGAAATATATCTGTGAGATAAAGTTGCCGCGGATATTAAAGCTGCATCGTGAATTTTCACTCCGTGGAATACCTCGTAACGTTCCTTTAAGCCTCTGAGTATCGCAATAGTATCCTCCACCGTCGGCTCATCAACAAGAACCGGCTGGAAGCGTCTTTCAAGCGCCGCATCCTTTTCTACGTACTCGCGGTATTCGTCAAGCGTAGTAGCTCCTATGCAATGAAGCTCTCCTCTTGCCAACATCGGCTTTAGGAGATTACCAGCATCCATTGAACCCTCGCCCTTTCCTGCACCAACTATCGTGTGTATTTCGTCTATAAACAGAATTATATTTCCGTCGGATTCCTTGACCTCGGAAAGCACAGCCTTGAGCCTTTCTTCAAACTCACCTCTGTACTTAGCTCCTGCGACGAGAGCGCCCATATCAAGCGAAAACAGCGTTCTGTCCTTAAGATTATCGGGAACATCACCTCTGATAATTCTCTGGGCAAGCCCCTCGGCTATTGCCGTTTTTCCTACCCCGGGCTCGCCTATAAGACAGGGGTTGTTTTTTGTTTTTCTTGACAAAATTCTTATTACGTTTCTTATCTCGTCATCTCTGCCTATAACGGGATCAAGCTTTTTAGTTTTAGCAAGCTCGGTAAGATCCTGACCATATTTAGTCAAAACGTCATACGTTGCTTCGGGATTATCTGTTGTCACTTTTCTGTTACCTCTTATTTTCTTAAGCTCTGATAAAATATCCTTTTTCTTTATTCCGAATTCAGCGAAAGTTCTTTTAAGCTTATCCGACGCAGAGTCCGTATAAGCAAGCAGAAGATGCTCAACCGAAATATATTCGTCTCCCATTTTCTCACGTTCCTTATCGCCAGCCGATATCACACGCTCGGCATCTGCATTAAAATACAGCTTATCGTCCGAGTAACCGTCTCCGCTCACCTTTGGCATTTTTGATGCTATTAACTTAAGACTTTCGGAAAAATCTTTTACGTCAACACCCAAGGCGGCTATCAAAGAACGGCACAGTCCGTCGGCATCCGAAATAAGCGCAATAAGAAAATGAACGTCGGAGATAGATGATGCCGAATAGCTTCCGGCAACAGCTTTTGCCGTAATTGTTGCCTCTCTCGCTTTTGCAGTAAATTTTTCGATATTCAAAAATATTCCTCCGTAACTTTTCTACAGATATAAGTTTACTGATATTTTATGAATAATTCAAAACAAAGATATGTATTTTTTGTAAACATTAGCACACCTTGCTTGCGAGTGCTAAGAAAATGGGATTAAAAAACCAATCGAAACAGCTTAAAAGTTAAAAAAATTAGCACTCTAACATCCTTATTTATAAAACTGTAAATATCAAAAAATCCACAATTTTCTATTGACAATCCTATTTAAAAGTTGTATTATATATAGGAATTTTGAGAATAATTCTCATTTTGATGAGGGCTTATGAAATATAAAACAGGAAAGCGCGAGCTGATAATAGACTTTTTGCGTACAAATTCCTCAAAATCCTTTACTCTTGAGGAGATATCAAACGAAATAACAACGGACGGCAGTGGGAAAAGCACTGTTTACAGAATAGTCTCAGAGCTTCTCTCGGAGGGAAAGCTTCATCGTCTCTCGGACGGAAAAACAAGGCACTGTACTTATCAGTATATGGGTAACGAAGAATGCTCGTCTCATCTTCATCTTAAATGCCGAGACTGCGGGCGTCTTATTCATTTGAAAGACGAAATATCAAACAAATTTGCAAAAGCTCTTCTTTCAACAGACGGATTTATTCTTGATGCAGGCACTATGTTATTCGGCCAGTGCTCAGATTGTCAATTTTCACCTAACGCATCAAAAGACGCTACTTCGATATACCGCAGCGATTGCGACTGCAATAGAGACAAACAACATAAAAAACATACGGAGGATAGATAAATGAACATTTTAAACAAAATATTTTTCTCTATCACCGTACTGCACTCCTCTCACGACAGTCACTCGGGAATAGCTCATTTTCTGACAGAGAAACTTGGAAAATTTGGTGAATTTACAGAAAACGTTATTTTTCACGCACTCTTAGATACTCTGCCCCTTATTCCGTTCCTTTTTATTACCTATCTTTTAATGGAATATATTGAACACAAATCCGGAGATAAAACGATACGTTTTCTTAAGCGTTCAGGAAAATACGGTCCTCTTCTCGGAGGAGCAGTCGGAATTATACCTCAATGTGGATTTTCCGCAGTTGCGTCAAATCTTTACTGCACGAAAATAATTTCGCTTGGAACGCTCATCGCCGTTTTTCTTTCAACTTCTGATGAAATGCTGCCGCTTCTTATAAGCAGTCCCGAAATCAGCGGATTAAAAATAATTTTTATTCTGCTTTATAAACTTACGGCTGCAATTTTCATTGGATTTGCCGTTAATTTAATAATGTACTTCTGCATAAGAAAGAAAAACGAGATAAACATAGACGAGCTTTGCGATAACGACGACTGCCATTGTGAACGCGGTATATTCCATTCAGCAATTCATCACACTGTAAAGATATCAATTTTTATTTTGATCTGTACGCTGATTATTAATACTGCAATTTTCTTCATAGGTCAGGAAAATCTTGCAAAGCTGATGTACAATAAACCGTTTATCAGCCATCTTATAGCATCAGTGTTCGGGCTTATTCCGAACTGCGCCGCATCGGTGGCACTTACCGAATTTTATACCTCGGGATTCATAACGCTCGGCACAATGCTTTCAGGACTGTTTTCAGCCTCGGGTGTAGGAATACTCGTACTGTTTCGCGTTAACAAGCATAAATGGGAAAATTTCGCGGTAATTGCTATTCTTATCGCCTCCGGACTTTTCGCGGGACTCTTTGCAGATCTTTTGGGGCTGGATGCTCTGATTTCTGCATACAAGTAAACTATTGTTAACAAAAAGTCAATATTGTTCTTGAAAAACAGTGATTTTTATGCTAAAAAGTCAAAAAAGGACTAAAGTTGCAAAACTCAAGGCTTGGTGCGAAAAAGAAGTTCTGCCCGTTCAGACTGCGCGGGAATTACCAAAACAATGGCGCCCCGTGATAAAATAACGCTTGATTTCTACGAGATAGACCGTCCTACTTCGGACGTTCACGCTTTCTATAGAAACCTCGTTTCAGCTATTGACAGCAAAAACGAAATTTTCGTTAAGCTCTGTGAAGTAAGACGAGTTCTTCAGGTTATGGAAAATGCATTTATCTCATCCGAAAACGGCACTGCAGTTGCAGTAGAAATATAATATAAAGGTCGGTGTAAAGAAATCATTCCGTTTATATCGACCTTTATTTTATAATAAACTAATAACATTTTTATCGAAATTGGATATAATATATTCAGTAACTAAAAAAGAAAAGTTGAATTATGGAAAACTATAAGAAAAAAGCTATCAATTTGCTTATTGAGCTTGCGCTCACAGAAAACAAGCATCCGGCTGTAATTCCTTATAAACCGGCAAAATTAAAAACAAGCAAAAAAGAAATATCCGCACTCCCTCGCAGGCTTGGCGGTCAGAATCATTTATACGCTATTCCACTGCTCAATATACTCGAAGAGCTCGAAGAAGAAAAACGCGCAAATATACACAGCATTATAGTGATGAAAAACCGCGAAATAATACTTGAAGCCGCTTCCCCGGGCTACGATGCGGGATATTGGCATCTTGCTCATTCTATGGCTAAAACAGTAACCGCTCTTGCCGTAGGATTTCTTTATGATGAGGCAAAGCTATCGCTTGACGATAACGTTCTTGATTTTTTCCCCGAAATTACAGATGCTGACGAACGGTACTCCGACCTCAAAATTTATGATCTTATAACAATGCGCGCAGGTTCCTCGTTCGCAGAGCTTGGCACGGTGACAGAAAATGAATGGACAAAAGCCTTTTTCTCCTCAAAGCCTACTTCTAAAATCGGTGAAGAATTTTCTTATAACAGCATAAATTCTTATATACTCGGTCGAATCATCACCAAAATCACAGGAAAGCCACTATATGAATTTGTTAATGAAAGGCTTTTTACGCCATTGGGAATAACAAATCATTTTTGGGAGGAATCCCCCGAGGGCTTTACAAAAGGCGGATTCGGACTTTATCTCTCTACCGAAAGCTTTGTAAAGCTCGGTCAGCTGGTGCTTGAACGAGGCACGTTCTTTAACCACAGATTGCTATCCGAGGAATATATCACAAAAATGTGTAAGTGCATATCAGCCGTTCCAAATTCTATAGGCGACTTTGATTACGGTATGCACGTCTGGGTAAGTCCCGACGGCAACGAGATTCTTTTCAACGGTATGCTGGGGCAGAACGTATGGATATATCCAAAAGAAAATATTGTTGCCGCATTCAACTCAGGCAATAACGAGCTTTTCTCCGATAGTCCTGCTCTTTCAATAATAAGACGCAACCTCAAATCCGATTTGTCGGGTTATACTGCCACACGTGATGATTACAGACGACTTAAAAGCAAGATAAACAGCTTCTTTCTATCACGACGATCTATCGTAACGACCGAAGAAAAACGCGGCTTACTATATTTTCTCGGAATTAAAGAAAGACGTCCTTTTAACGAAAGCTTCACCTCACTTCTAGGTAGATACGCACTGCGCCATAATAATGCGAGTATACTTCCTTTGTTTGTAAGCGTGATGCAGAATAACTATCAGGGCGGAATTGAATATTTTGATTTCAGAAGAATCGGACAAAATCTATTTATGACTTCAGTTGAAGACGGAATTCATTACAATATTCCCATAGGTCTTTACGACTACAAGGAATCAGTGGTTGATTTTCACGATGAAAAATACATCGTGCGCGCGTCAGCTGAGATTCTTTTCGACGAAGATAGGAATCCCGTATACAAAATCGAGCTGATATTTCCCGAGCTTCCAAACGTGCGAACTTTGAAAATAACTCACACGGATGAAGGTATCCTCGTTAGAATGAGCGAAATGCCTAACGAGAAAATAGCCGAGAGCTTCTTTGAAAGCATCACCGCAGGTGGTAAGAGCAACTTTGTTATAAATCTTATAGAAAAGAAAATGGGCGAAGGATTTATCAAGAACAAAATCTCATCACTTTTCAACCCAAATCTTGCGGCGATCAGAACAACCGTACCGAATTTCGAAGAGATTATCACTCTTGATAATAAAAAAATAACTGAGGATAATGAAAAAGCTGCAAAAATATTCAAGATGCTCACATCTAAATTTCTCTCCGAGGAAAAATCCTCATCCGATAAAAATGATCATCAGCCGTCTAAAGTTGGCTCATTCTTCAAAAGTGCCCTTTCCCTGCTCCTAAAATTTGCAAAAGCGAAACCCGAGGACAGCTCAAAAGATACTATCATAGAAATCCCAGACGATGCAATAACGTTCTTAGACTTTTCGGATACCGAAGAATATTCTTCCGAATCCGAAGATATTTGACAATAATTATTTACATCATAGCAAAAGCACTTACAAAGTAACGGGTTTTATCCCATGTTTGTAAGTGCTTTTTACGCGATTGCTTTATTAATAAAAAATAGAAATCTCAGCGGTAACAGCTTTTAAAATCAAAGTTTTGAATAACCAAAGCTATTAACTAACGCGTCTATCCTCTTGCCCGATTTACATAGTGGGCACTCGTGCGATGGGTAGCTCTGATAATCTTCAAGATCAGAAGTCTCGAAGACCGAACGAACGGGATACCCCATACATTCTTTAACCGTTGTGAAAATGGAAGCTATACCAGCTATATGGCCACCGTAATAATGGATAGCCTCAATAGCGGATTTTGCCGTATAGCCCGTAGTTACAGAAGCCGCAAGTATAAGCACGTGCTTTCCTCTCAAAGCAGACATAAGGCCCTCTCTGAAAATAATCTGGCTTCCGTTAGTATGCTCGGGGGTAAGTACGTATATTGTCTGATGCTCATTTACAGATATGAAGTTACCCTTTGTAAGCTCCTCTGCAAGACAAGTACCTATAACCTGCGTTCCGTCAAGGCAAAGAACAGTATCAACTACAGTAGAATTACTGTAATAGCTTACAAGCTCTTTTGCTACCGCTTTAGCCTCTGAAAGACGCGTTTTCTGCGTAGTAACATCTATATAGTAATTGATATGGCTATGGTTTGTTGCGAAATGACCTTTTGATACTCGAAGAAATACGTTTCTCTGTTTAGTACGGATTTTATATGATGTTTCTGTTGGCATACTTTGTACTCCCTTAAATTAAAGATGTGTATATATTTTACACATTTTTTGTAGTTGTGTCAACAAAAAAAACACTTGTACAAAAAATATGGTAAAAAAACACAAAAATCAGGACTCGCATTTTATATGTGCGTCCTGATTTTTATGCAATTTGAATATAGTTTTTTTAATTTTGTTTAAAAGTAATATTATCTGTCTAAAATAAGCTGTTTTTTCTTTTCGGTTTTTCTCTGAATAAATTTAACAATCTCAACAACGGGAACAACACACGCACCGAGAAGAATAGCAACAGAATATTCTTTAAAGCTTACAGCTTCAAATTCGAATGCTTTTGCAAGGAAACCTACCTCGCATACGAGCGTTGTGGCAACAAAGGAAACACACGCAGCAATATAGAGCATCTTATTATGTGCCTTAAGACTGAAGATGCTTCTGCGCTGGCTTCTCATATTAAGGCTATGGAATATCTCTGCCATAGACATAGTTAGGAACGCCATAGTCACGCCGTGAGAGCTATTTGTAATTTCCCAGTTACCCGATTCCATAAAGTGACCGATAAAGTAAGAAGCCATAACGAGCACGGTAACGAGAACTCCCTGGTACGCTACATCAACACCCATACCGCCCGAGAAGATTCCCGATTTGGTCTCTCGAGGCTTACGCTTCATTATATCCGACTCCGCTTTTTCCATTCCCAGAGCAAGCGCAGGAAAACAGTCGGTAACCAGATTTATCCAAAGAAGGTGAACCGGCTCAAGAATCGTAAAGCCAAGAAGGGTTGCAAAGAATATAGCGAGAACCTCGCTCATATTCGAGCCTAGCAAAAACTGTATCGCCTTACGGATATTATCGTAAATTCGTCTGCCCTCTTCGACCGCGCCCACTATCGTTGCAAAGTTATCGTCTGCGAGCACCATATCAGCTACGTTTTTAGTTACGTCGGTACCCGTAATTCCCATTCCAACTCCGATATCTGCCGTTTTGATAGACGGCGCATCGTTAACTCCGTCACCCGTCATAGCGGTAACGTATCCCGCGTTTTTCCAAGCGGTAACTATTCTCGTTTTATGCTCAGGCTGGACTCTTGCGTAAACGCTGATATTGCGGAATATCTTTTCAAACTCCTCATTGGAAAGCTCGTTGAGCTGAGAACCTGTCATAGCTCCACTGGCATTTTCTATTATACCAAGCTCACAAGCTATGGCAACGGCAGTATCTATGTGGTCGCCCGTAATCATTATGGGACGAATGCCTGCCGTGCGGCACTGCACTATCGCATCCTTAACCTCGGGACGCACGGGGTCAATCATTCCTGTAAGTCCAACGAAGCAAAGCTCGCGTTCAAGATTTTCGGGCGAAGTGTCCTCGGGAAGCTCGTTCCATATTCTCATACTTGATGCAAGAACTCTTAAAGCCCTATCCGCCATTCTCTTATTATTCACAAGGATAGAAGTTACGTATTCCTCGGTAATAGGTGTCACAACTCCGTCCTTAAGATAGTGAGTGCATTTTCCGATGACAACGTCAGGCGCACCCTTTGTATACTGAACAAAAGTGTCACTATCCCTATGAAGCGTTGACATCATTTTTCTCGAAGAATCAAAGGGGGCTTCGGCAACCCTAGGATATTCAGCCTTGAGATTGGACTTATGATAACCAACCTTGTTTGCAAAGGCTACCAACGCCGCCTCGGTAGGCTCACCGGTAATATTCCCGTCGGAATCTATTTCAGCGTCGCAGCAAAGAGCCATGGCACAAGCAAGCTTTTCTTCACTCTCACCGTAAAAGTCAACGACCGTCATCTTATTCTGAGTCAGAGTACCCGTCTTATCCGAGCAGATTATCTGCGCACAGCCGAGTGTTTCAACTGCCGTGAGTCTGCGGATTATGGCGTTTCTTTTCGACATGTTGGTAACGCCGATAGAAAGCACGACGGTAACAACGGCGGCAAGTCCTTCGGGTATAGCAGCAACAGCAAGCGATACCGCTATCATAAACGACTCAAGCGCGAACTCGGCGTTAAATCCGCCGCCCTCCGAAAGCTGTCTTATAATCTGAACCCCGAAAACGACAAGGCATATTCCTAGTACGAGCCACGTGAGTATTTTGGATAGCTGATGAAGCTTTATCTGCAAAGGAGTCTCTCCGTCCTCTGCGGTACGAAGCGCGTCGGCTATCTTACCCATTTCGGTATCCATTCCGGTAGCTGTAACCACCGCAACGCCTCTGCCGTAAACAACCGTAGAGCCCATATAGAGCATATTTTTTCTGTCTCCCAGCGGAACGTCACGCTCACCGTCGCGAAGGTTAATAATATCTATAAACTTAGTAACGGGTACGGACTCTCCCGTAAGAGCCGCTTCCTCAACCTTAAGGCTTGCATTCTCTAAAATACGTGCATCCGCAGGCACGGCATCTCCCGCCTCAAGAACTATGATATCACCAACTACAATATCTTCGCTATGAATAGTGATAAGCTTCCCGTCACGGATAACCTTTGACGTTGCGGCAGACATTTCTTGCAATGCTTCGATTGCCTTTTCTGCTTTGCTTTCCTGATAAACTCCAAGCACTGCGTTAATAACAACTACGGCAAGGATAATTATAACGTCGGCAAACGACTCCGGTGATTCGCCTGCAGCAAGATTTGCGTTTCCTACAATAGTAAGAATTCCGCTAACTGCAGCCGCGATAATAAGTATGATTATCATCGGATCGGAAAGCTGCTCTAAAAATCTTCTGAATAATGACTTTCCTTTGGCTGTGGCAAGCTTGTTTTTACCGTCGCGTTCAAGTCTCAAAGCTGCTTCAGCCTCAGACAAACCATCGTTTGAGCTACACAGCTCCGAAAGTACGTATTCTTTGTCTTTACAATAGTACATTCTCTTCTCCTTTTTGATATAATGATTTATTTAGTTCACTTTACGAAAAAAATAAAGGACTTATGCAAATCTTTGCACGAGTCCTATTTCTATATATGCCAAGACTCAAGCAAAAATATGAGTCTGGCATTTTAAAGCAAGCCAGGCTTACGCCATGATGTTGACTTGCTACATTCTACAAACGTAAAATGCATGCTACTCCCTCATTTGGGATACTATTTATATAGTATCATACCCAATCTTTTTTGTCAACCATAAAATTAACCAGTAAACTTTTTCTGAAGAAAGATAAAAAAGCGATTAGATTTTTTACAAAACCGTGGTAAAATATTCTCGCATACAGTAAAATGCTTAAAAATCACAAAAATCAAGATATTACGAAAAGTAATACCGATAATACAGATAGTCTATAAAAATTGCGAAGGATTTCAAAGCACATAACCGTAGAAAAAATTTAAACAGCAGAACGGCAATTTGCAAAATGCATAAACACAAATATACAAACCGTGTTAAGTTTGCACAAGGAAACGATTGCCGATAAAGAGGTATAGCAATGCAAATAGAAAACGTAATACCAAACATACCTAAACTAGATATTTGCGCAAAAAACACGCTATATATACCAAGTCGTGTAGAATTACAGCACTGCATTATCACGATGAGCTTGAATTTTTACCTGTGTTTAAGGCAAGTTTCCTCTGTAGAGTTGACGGAGTAGATTACGTTGCTAAAGAAGGAGAGATTATTTTTATCAATGCGGGCGTGCCGCATGAGACTTATTCTATAGAAAGCGAATCAGTCACAGCATTTGTTCAATTACGCGAAAGCAACTATATAAATACGGAAATAAGAAAGATTATAAAGTATTCTGTAAAATTTCAGAATCTTGAATCTACACCCGTGCGTATTATTAGTTCAAAAGAGCTCTTTTCTATTATTGAAAATACTCTTATAGAATGCGAGGAAAAAAGAACGCCTACGAAATTATTGTTCGCTCGCATATAATGAGAATAATAGGTCTATTATACAGGGAAAATATTTTGTCCGACGGAGAACAAATATTTAGCACCGCTACCGTGCAAAAAATTCTTCCCACCCTGATATATGTAAATCAAAACTACTCGGAAGATATAAACCTTTTAAAGATAAGCTATATGCTCGGTTTTGACCGAAGCTACTTCTGCCGCATATTCAAATCCGTAATCGGTGCCAGGTTTACAGAATATCTGAATTTTGTCCGTATATGCAAGCCTGAGAAAAAATTATCATCTACTGACGAAAGCATTTTGTATATTTCATCAAGCGTCGGCTTTTCCTCGGTTTCATATTTTAATCGTACATTTAAAAAATATAAAAATTGTTCACCCAGTACATATAGAGCAACCAAATATTGCAAGAATATGTAATTATTTGTTTGCATTTATGCTCAAATACAAAAGCCGAAAACTCAATGAAACTTTTTAAAAATTGAGTTATTCGGCTTTTTTGTTTTATTTTTTCTGCATCTTCTTTTTATCAATCATTGAGCTAAGATAAAGATTTATTACAATTTCAAGTGTCTTTGTAAGCGCAACCCTCTGCTTAGGAGAAAGCACTCCGCTTTTTCTGTAAAGAGTAAGCAACGCTATTTCATCATCTGAAAGGTCTGACGTGTTTCCCGTTATCGGCATATCCAGCAACTCTCCAACGCTTACCTCGAATGCTTCGGCGAGTTTAGGAAGCATTCTCATATACGACGAGGAGCGTCCTCTACGCCAGTTGTTGACCGTTTTAGACTGTAGTCCAAGTTCTCTTTCAAACGCCGCGTCGCTTTCAAATTCGTTCTCTATAAGCAAAAGTACTTTATCGCGTGTGTTTGAATTCGCTTCATTTCTCATTTTTCCTTTTATATTACCCCTTACCCGTGTTTTGTTTTTGACGTGTTTTAATGCTTTTTCTTCCCTTTTCCTTTAACATTACTTTGAAATTTTCTTTTATAGTTTTTCTTATTCTTTTTATCACCGTTTGCTTTATTTTTTTCTACGTGCAATTTTGACGTTTCAGACGCATTTTTATTTGAATCTCGGCAAGATTTCTCAAAAGTTTTTTTATTGGTACTTTCTTTGTGTTTCACGGCAGAAAATCCAAACTTACCTGTTTTTTCACCAAGAGTATAATACTCTCCGTGTGCATATGCCATAAGTCCGGCGCGTTCTATACATATCTTTCCTTTTTCATCTAGTAATTCTTCTTTTACTGTGACACTAATTATATCGGCCATAAATACATCGTGTGTACCGAAGTGCAATACGTCAAACACGCGGCATTCAAGTGCAAGCGGACTTTCCGCTATAGTTGGGGTTTTTACCTTTACGCTTTTTTCTTTTGTCAGTGATAGTTTTTGAAATTTATCTATCTTGGCACCGGTATAAATTCCTGAATAATCCGTGGCATACGCCAATTCTTCAGTCGTAAGATTAATAACAAACTCCGGATTTTCGGAAAGCAGCTTATGCGAATATCTTGACGGACGAACAGAAATATACGTCCTCGGCGGATCGCTTGAAAGGATACCTGTCCAACCAATAGTTATAATATTGGAATTCTCCATATCACCAACTGTAACCATTACAGCCGGAAGCGGAGCCAGCAAAGTACCGGGATTAAAGCTTTTTCTTGCCATTATTTTTCCTCCGTAAGCTTTGCATCATTCTTTTTCAACATTCCAAGCCAAAGCTTTGTTAGAATACAATCGGGAACTAGCTTGAATAAAACGTGCTGCATTTTTGTATACCAATTTGTAACATACATCGACTTTCCTTTAATGCTTGCTTTTACGCATCCTTTAACTACCTTAGAAACATCAAGTAACGGCTTCATAGATTTAGGAACGTACGCCCCCGGAGCATCAAGAGATTTCGGAAGAAATGCCGTATCTACCCAACCCGGACAGAAGCACGTAGCGCGAATTCCGTAAGGCTTAAGCTCATAATTCAGCGACTTAGTATAGTGCAATACAAAAACCTTTGACGAAGAATAAATATTAAAGTGCGGAAGCGGCGTAAAGCACGAACCGCTACCCAGCTCTATAATTCTACCGCCCACTTTCATATAAGGAATACTCATATGTGTTATAAGTACCGTAGCTTTTACGTTTAAGTCTATCATATCTGTAACGGTATCTTCATCGAGAGTATCAAAAGCGCCAAAAACCCCAAAACCCGCTGCATTAACCAAAAACGATATCTCTGGTTTTTCCGAATTTAATTCATCGCGGTACTTTTTAATTCCCTCTTTTTTTGTCAGATCCGCCGATATTATCTTGCATGGCAAGCCGAGTTCTTCTCTCACTTTTTCCATTCTATCAACATTTCTGGCAACAAACCAAAACTCTGTAACATTTGCAATATCGCGAAGCTTGAACGCGAACTCACGTCCGATTCCGCTTGAAGCACCAGTTATAACAGCAATCGACATATAAATCTCCAATTCTTTATTCATAAGAAGAATTCACTTGTTCTATATTTTACCACAAATTACGAATAAAGTAAACATATTTTTAAAAAATTACGAATCGCATTAAAACATTTTTATAGTTAAGTAATATTGACAATCAGGGAAACAAAAGTTTTAACAACTAGCACAAAAGCATTGAAAACCGTGCCTTTTAAAAGCATCATATATTTGCATCATAATATTTATTTTTTTATATTTTTCGAGCAAATTTTGGTGAAATCGCTCAAAAAAATACAAGTTTTAAGACTTTAATATAAACATACTTTCACATTATATCTGTTCAATATAAAAACTATGATGAACCATTTATTTATAATTTAATAACAATCACTCTTTAGAATTTTAATTTGTAGTTTTATTTTTTTACAACAAAAAACAAAAAAATCAAAAAATGTATATTTGTCAATGATGTGAGACCAAAAAGTTAAAAAAAGAAGTTAGATGTTAGAATAATGCTCTGCGAGGTGAATGGATGAGGGGTGGAGCGTAGCGGAACCCAGAAGGAATGAAGCTCGCAGAGCATCAGCCGCCAAGCTCTGCACGCTTCTGAAGGGGTGTTTTCCAGCCTAAAACAGCCATAGAAATACGGTTAGAACGGTATAGATAAGCCTTCATTTGTTTTAGTAAATCGTGGGATGGGTAGAATTTTAAATGGTTGTAGAACCGTTCTTGGTCGTTTCTGTGGCTTCGTTCTACCTTTCCGTTGTGCCAAGGAGTTCTCGGATGAATTGTTTTGTGTGTAATACCAAGATGGTTGGGAAAAGCATCGAAATAATGCACTCTCTTTGTCTTTTGTGTGTTATTAAATTCACTTCCGTTATCCGTCTGTATCGTTTCAGGAGCATAACCAAAGTAAGCAATAGCTCTCTTCACAAAATCTACGGAAGAATAACCGCTTTGCTCTCTGTACGGATATATGAAACGCTCTCTCGAAGCCTCGTCAATCATTGTGTATTGGTAGAATTTCTCGCCGTCTTTGCCTGAATAACAAGCAGCAGGCACAACTTTAACGTCAAGTTGCCATTTAATTCCTAACACATTAGTTGTGTCGTAAGGCTTGTTGTGCTTAGATTTTTTCTTTGTGGATTCTACCTTTTTCCTGAATCCTATACGCACAAAAACACGGTAAAGAGAGCCGGGATTCCTTGTATATCCCTTATCCTCGCGCAGTTTGCCATAAAGCTCACAGATTGAAATGTTTGGATTCCTTCTGTGATAATCCTGGATCCATTTCAGTTCTTCTTCGGTATGTGCGTTTGGATGCGGTGAGTGAGGTTTGTGAGATTTTGGAATGAGAGATTCTCTCGTACCGTCATATATCTTGTTCCAACGCATAAGCGAAGCTTTGGATATGTGCTATCTACGGCATACGAAATCTATGTCGTGCGTATAGCGGTATAAATTGATGGAGCCTATTTTGTTGAAATTTGGTGTGGACAAAATCCTTTTATTGTGGTATAATCTTTCATGGAAGTGATTGGGTCCTTTCTGTCAGATTTGTTTGTGGTAAAACTATTCTAACATGACTCAATCACTTTTTCTATTGTTTTTTCAATTTCAGTCTCACAACAATTGTAACACTACACAACAAAAAACAAAAAAATCAAAAAAGCTCTTGACTTTTTATTATTCAAGTGTTATAATGTACTAGGTTTTTTGATAATTGGTTTATAAAAAAAGCAAATCTGGGTGTGGCGCAGTTGGTAGCGCGCTACCTTGGGGTGGTAGAGGCCGCAAGTTCAAGTCTTGTCACTCAGACCAAAAAGGAGATTCGCAAGAATCTCCTTTTTTCTTTGTTTTTCGCCCGAAATCGCCCATTTTCTC
>JAZNKD010000007.1:0-39730 GCA_045578385.1 Eubacteriales bacterium
GCCTGAATTTTATCGAGTTCTCGATTTAAAATTTTGAGGCAGAAGTTTCGTTGCGTCGGGCGAAGGCGCAGTTACCTACGTCGAGCTTCCCGTCGAACAGAAGCTTAGCCTGAATTTTATCGAGTTCTCGATTTAAAATTTTGAGGCAGAAGTTTCGTTGCGTCGGGCGAAGGCGCAGTTACCTACGTCGAGCTTCCCGTCGAACAGAAGCTTAGCCTGAATTTTTATCGAGTTCTCGATTTAGAATTTTGAGGCAGAAGTTTCGTTGCGTCGGGCGAAGGCGTAGTTACCTACGTCGAGCTTCCCGTCGAACGGAAGTTATGACCAAAATTATTTATCGAGAAGGCAGGATACGCCGGGAAGGTCCTTACCCTCAAGGAATTCGAGAGATGCGCCACCTCCTGTGGATATATGAGTAATTCTGTCTGCAAAACCGAGCTGCTCGCAAGCTGCTGCGGAATCTCCGCCGCCTACTATAGTGATAGCTGAGCTATCAGCAAGAGCCTGAGCTACTGCCATAGTACCCTTTGCAAGAGTGGGGTTCTCAAATACGCCCATCGGTCCGTTCCAAACGACAGTCTTTGCGGAAAGAACTGCATCTGCAAAGAGCTTTGCAGTCTTAGGACCTATATCAACACCCTCTTTATCAGCAGGGATTTCGGTAGAGTTAACGTACTCAACGTCTATAGGAGCGTCGATAGGATTCGGGAAGGATGCTGCAACTCCGTTATCAATAGGAAGAAGAAGCTTTACTCCGTTTTCCTTAGCCTTTGCCATCATACTGCGGCAGTACTCAAGCTTTTCCTCATCGAGAAGCGAGTTACCTACACCGTAGCCCTGAGATGCGATAAAGGTGAATGCCATACCGCCGCCGATGATAAGGGTATCAACCTTGGTAAGAAGGTTATCAATTACGTTAAGCTTATCAGCAACCTTTGCGCCGCCAAGAATAGCAACGAAGGGTCTTTCGGGATTCGAGAGAGCCTTACCCATTACGGAAATTTCCTTCTGAATAAGGTATCCGCAAACAGCGGGGATATAATCTGCAACACCTGCAGTAGAAGCGTGAGCTCTGTGAGCCGCGCCAAAAGCGTCATTTACATAAAGGTCTGCAAAGGATGCAAGCTCTTTTGCGAGAGTGGGATCGTTCTTGGTCTCTCTTGCATCAAATCTGGTGTTCTCAATAAGAACTGCCTCGCCTGCCTTAAGCGCTGCAATCTTAGCCTTAGCGTCCTCGCCTACGATATCCTCAGCGAAGGTAACAACCTCTTTGCCGAGAAGCTCGTTAAGTCTTACGCATACGGGCTTAAGGGTGAGCTTCTTCTTGTCAGCAGTAACTGCCTTTGCGAGATACTCCGCGGTAGCTGCTGCTCTCTCTGCTTCGGGAAGAGCCTCAACAGCTTTCTTCTCTTTCTTGGTAAGACCAAAGCCCTCGGTGAATATGCTGTGAGGCTTGCCCATATGAGAGCAAAGAATAACCTTTGCGCCATTTTCGAGAAGATACTTGATAGTAGGAAGCGCGCCAACGATTCTCTTATCAGAGGTGATAACGCCGTCCTTCATGGGAACGTTGAAGTCGCAGCGAACGAGCACGGTTTTACCGGCTACTTCTACGTCTTCAATAGTTTTCTTGTTGTAAGCTGCCATTGTTTTTCTCCTTAAGATAAAATATTTTTATACATACATAATTATAATAACACACTTTAAATTTTTAGTCAAGTGATATTGTTAAAAAAATATCATCTTTTGATATAGTTTACAATTAATCTATTTTCTATCTTATTTTATTTACATAATATTACTTGATTGTTATTTTTTTATATACTAGAATATAAGTAGGAAAATAGATAAAATCATATTTGGATTAATCAAGGCTCGTATTGAAAACAAAACAAAGCTCAGGAGGAAAGAATATGAAATTAACAAAAAAGCTGCTGGCATTATTAATTACTCTTGCTCTTACGCTCTCATTTGCGTCCTGCTCTATGGGAAGTCTGAACACATCGGATGATGCTTACGCGGACGGTGATGGCGGCAGCCGCAAGCCCTCAATAGGATCCGGCGCTGATTCTGATGACGGCGATTCTTACGGCAGTGCGGAACCCGAAGCTCCTTCGGGCGGAGCAGACACTTCTCTCGGCGAAGGTGATACCGAATCGGCAGAGCCCGGCGCAGATGAAATCGAACCGTCAGATCCGGATGAAGAAGACAAAATACAGAACGTTACAAGACCTGCGGGACTTATTACCGCCGGCGCTTGGAACGATAATGAAAACTACGCGTATTGGAAATCGCTTTTCGAGCAGGGTGAAAAGAACGGAAAGTTTTATAACTACACAGATGATAAGGCTTGGGGATTTGATTCCTACGGCAGACTCACTTTGAAGGTTACTTACGGTGACGACAACGCGGCAGTTGCAGGTGCAACCGTTGTTGCAAGAGACTCCGAGGACAAGGAAGTATATACAGCCGTTACCGATGCAAACGGTATAGCATACTTATTTACCTCGGGCGAGGGCGGCAAGGTAACCGTTGACAGCGGAGAATACAGCAATACCGCAATTTACGAGGGAAAGGTCGACGAGGAAATTTCCATAAAGCTTGCAGGCTCTTCCGAAAAGAAGAACGTTATCGACATTATGTTCGTCGTTGACGTTACGGGCTCTATGAACGACGAGCTTTGGTTCCTCAAAAACGAGCTTGCCGACGTTATTAACAGAGTTGCGGCAAACGACAAAAACGCAGTTATAAATCTTGCGCTTCTCTTTTACAGAGATAACGGAGACTCCGTTCCCTTCGCTTATTACGATTTCCTTGACGTTACAGACCCCGAAAATCTTTCGGTACAGCAGGTAAATCTTAACGAGCAGAATGCAAGCGGCGGCGGTGACTTCCCAGAAGCCGTTGACGAGGCTCTGACTCTTGCCATTAACAAGCAGTGGAACACCGGCGCAACCACAAAGCTCCTCTTCCACGTGCTTGACGCTCCGCCTCACAGCTCCTCAAAGAACAAGACCACCTTCAAGACGGCGGTAGAAGCTGCAGCTGAAAAGGGTATAAGAATCTGCCCCGTTATCTGCAGCGGAACCGATATACTCACGGAATATCTTATGCGTCAGGCGGCAATTTACACTGCAGGTACGTTTATTTTCGTAACCGACGATTCGGGAATCGGTAATTCTCACTACGACCCTCAGCTACCTAACGTAACCGTAGAAGCTCTTAACTCACTTCTCGTAAGACTTATAAACGGTTATCATTCGGGTGAATTTGCCGAACCGATTTATTGGAAGCAGGAGCAGTATCAAAGCAATCAGAACACAAATTAATCGGACTTTCGTATTTTGGCATAACCAACACTTTCTATCCAAAATACGTTTACTCCAAGCTTTCTGTTTAATAGAATGAAGTGAAAAACGCCGAGGTGTTGTTTTATACAGCGCCTCGGTTATATTTTATATTTCAATAATTACTCTGCATACCAAAATTGCTCGTTGACTTTCTTACCTCGATGTGATAAAATCATAGTATAATCAGAAAACAAGAGGTAATATATGCTTTTTGACGAAAAACAGTTTAAATCAAGGCTGGCAAGGGTTTTCGACTCAAACGGTTTATCCTCTATGCTAAACATAGAAAGAGTTGAAAAATTCTCGCGTCTTACAAGTCTTATGCTTGAGGAGAACGAAAAGTACAATCTTACGGCCATCAAAGAGCCTGATAAAATAATACTTAACCATTATGCCGACTGCGCCGCGCTTGCGAAGATTCTTCCGAAGGGCGCAAAAATCGCGGATATCGGATGCGGCGCGGGATTCCCCACTCTGCCGCTTGGTATTCTTCGCCCAGATATTACGATTCTCGGAGTTGACTCTACCGAAAAGCGCATAAACTACGTCAATATGGCAAAGGATATGCTCGGTCTTGACGGAGTCAGCGCTATTGCCGCAAGAGCCGAGGACCTAGGCAAAGGTGAGTACCGTGAGAAGTTTGACATAGTTACGGCAAGAGCCGTTGCAACCCTTCGCGTGCTATGCGAGCTTTGTCTGCCTCTCGTTAAGGTTGGCGGAAAAATGATAGCGATGAAGGGTAAAAACGCAGAGTTTGAGCTTACCGAGTCGAAAAAGGCAATCTCTATTCTCGGCGGAAAGCACAGCGCTACCGAAACAGTAAGACTTGCAGACGAGAATGAGGAAATAATCCATCCCCTTATAATAATAGATAAGAAAATGAAAACGCCCGCAAATTATCCCAGAGCCTTCTCACAGATTTCAAAAAAGCCTTTATAACATTGTAATAATAAAATAAACAGCGTTTACGGTTTAATTTTCAGAGCCGTAAGCGCTTTTGCTTTTCTTATAGTCAAATATACGTTAATTTTTCGCAAAATCCACCCTTTGACATAGTGCGACAGACATTTCCCGAATTTTTTGATATAATAGGCTTAATTCTACACGGGGTAGGTTAACACGGCGTTTAAAAGAACGGAAATCAATAAGCAAACGTCCAAAAGGAGTGACGCAAAATGAATATGTTTGAAGAAGCAAGGTCTATCAAAGGAATGCTTGCGCTGGGGAAGACGACGCAGACTAGGGTTGCCAATGCTCTCGGCGTCAGCCAGCCTTACGTTGCAAATAAATTAAGACTGCTTGCTTTTTCCGAAGAAGAACAGTCAAAAATTTTAGAATACGGACTCTCTGAGCGTCACGCAAGAACTGTTCTAAGGCTTCCGTCAGGCAAGGAACGCCTTATTGCCATTGAAAAAGCACACGCTATGAAAATGAACGTTGCTCGCTGTGAGATAATGGTGGATACAATGCTCGACGGGCTTTGCAGAACAAAGCTCTCGGACGAAATGAACGCAGCTGAAAGAATCGGGTATTTTGAAGAAGCTTTAGAATCATCGCTTCTTCTTTTGAGGCAGCACGGAATACGCGCAAGGTCTAAACGGGAAGAATATGAAAACTTAATTTATTTTACCGTTTGCATCGGATGATGACTACAATTATTTACATATAACAAAAAACAAATCCTGCAGGATTATTTATCCCCTACAGGATTTGTTTTTATTTACGTTTATTTTCTTATTAAAATTACGCGGATTGGTCTTCCTTATTAATCAAGAATTATCTTATAGATACCGAGATCGCTGTTTCCGAGATACTTTATAATATCAACGAGAAGCTCAAATTCTTCCTCGGGAAATTCAACGAAATTGAGAACTACCGTTGAATTATCCGAAATTCCCGCCTTTACCTTAATGTATATATCACTCTTGCCGAATTTATTAAGAGCGTTCGTTATAAGCTCGTGGATTCGCGCGATAATATTGGGGTCCATACTGCGACTGAACAAGAGTCTTACAAGCTTCGAGGTATACGTATAATTTACCGCGGGCTTGGGTGCAGGCTCGGAAATCGGCTCCGATGCGAACGCGTGCGCTTCCTCTGCTACGTTCTCTGCAACAGCTTCTTCGGTTGGCAATTCCGCATCTGCAGTCTGAGTCGATATGGGCGCTATCCTTGCGTAATCCGCAGAAGCTGCCGCGCGGGCTTCTGCCGCAGCGCGTGCGCGCTCCTCCATTCTCATTCTCGCCTCGTAGGCGCGTTCCTCGATTGTCTTTTTGCGGTCGGCGGCGTCTTCCATTCTGCGAAGCGCCTCGGCCTCTATTCTTGCTCTTGCTTCAAGCGCGCCTGCATCGGAAGCGTCAGACTGATTATCTTCGGAGCGTATAGCTTCGAGTCTCGCTTCTTCTATTCTGCGGAGCGCCTCTGCCTCTGCAAGCTCGGCTTCAGTTCTTTCGCTTTCCGCCTTTGCCTGCCTTGCAGCTTCGGCAAAGAGATTTTTCTGTCTTATCTTCTCTTTTTCAAAAAGCTCTATCTGCTCTTCAAGCTTTTCCTCGGAAGCACGGCTCTTTTCCTCTGCAGCGGCGCAGGCTTCCTCTGCAGCGCGCGCAGCCTCGACGAGAGCTGCGTTTTCTCGTTTAAGCTCCTCGTACTCTGCCCTTATTCTTGCCGTCTCCGCCTCTGCAAGCATTCTTGCGTTTGCCGCCTCGTCAATGAGAAGCCTTACCTGCTCAATGGCAAATTTCTGCTTTTCTATTTCTACTCTGAGGTCTGCGGAAGAAAGGCGTTCTGAATTGAGCGCGTTTTCCGCATTTTCCTTTGCCATTCTCGCGCTCTCTGCATCTCGTCTTACGCTGATTATCTCTGCTCTTGCAATCTCAAGCTCCGCGTTAAGCGCGGATATCTTATCAAGATACTCGGCTTCGAGCTGTCTTTTTATCTCCTCTGCGTCGCATACCGGTATGGCTTCGGCTTCTTCCTCGGTATATTCTGCCTCGTTTTCCGCTTCTTCCGGTTGCTCGAATGCTGCTTCGTCAGCTAAGAGAAGCTCCTCTGCCTCGACAAGCTCGAAATCGTCATTTTTCTCGGCTGCGGCGAAATCTTCATCGTCCATAGCCACCGTTATATCCTCGGTCTCGGCATCTGCGTATACACCGTCATCTGCGGGAACGAAGTCCGCAAGAATATCTGCTAAGGACGGCTCCTCCGTATCGGGAATTTCCATTTCAAACTGCTCGTGCTCTTTATCGAAATCGAACCCGTCATCGTCGGAAGTCACAGCTCCGTCGGTAATTTCAAGTCCCGCAAAGCTGAATACACTCTCTGAGTTTTCAGCGTTTTCGGTATCCTCGGATATTTCGGCATCTGCGGCTTCTTCGACGAGCGCCGTATCTTCTTCAAGGCTGACTTCGAACGCGCTTTCTTCAGTCTTTTCACCGTCTGGACTTTCGGCAGTCACGAAATCCGCCTCGGGAGCATCGCCGAGAACGGCAAGTCTTAACGCCTCGTTAGCCTTATCCGCGCTGCCCTCAACCACCGTCTCGGGCGCTTTGGGAATAGCCATTCCGTATTTTTCAAGGATTTCCGAAAGCTTGTCCGAAACCTCGGTAACGCGCGCATCTTTTTCAAGCTCTGTCGTGGTTTTATCAAGCTCACCGCGTTTAACGGCTCTCTTTATAAGCTCGCGCCACTCGGTGATGTTTTTTCTTCCCATAGCAACTCTGTACTTCTCGGAATTGCCGTAAACAAGGAAGCGGTATTCCTTTTCTCTGGTCTTGTGGGGAACGTCCTCTCCCAGTTCAAAAACAACGTCCTCCTCGCTCACGTTATCGTTAACGCTGAAAGCAACCGAGGAATTCTGCCTCGTCCACTTAATCCAGAAATCGCGCGGAGCGCATCCCTTAGCGGAAATAAGAAGTCTGCGGTAGGTAACGTTCTCGGACGTATGCTCCATATAGGTATTGGGCGCGAATACGAAATCAAGCTCGATACTGCTGTTTTCTATACCGCTGACACCGCAAGCCTTTTCTATAGCTCTCGTTATCTGCCTTGTCATCTCGTCTATAAAGGTCTGCGAATACTTGCCGACGAGAATGGATACCGAAGGAGCGTCGGTTACTACGTTAGTCTTAACGCATCTGCCCTCAAAATAGCTTGATCTGCCGTCAAGAGCGCTTTTGAACGCCATAGGAACGTCGTCTGCAATAATGAAATCTATTCCCTCTCCAACGTACGCATAAGGGTTACCGCCTTGGAACTTGGATTTATCCGAAACGTCCCATTTTATCCATATAACCGCATTTATACCTGCAATAAGAACGGTAAGCGGATAATACCAATATCCGTCCTTATTAAAATCGTCGTTCAGATAGTCCTCGTACATCTGAACTCCCTCAAGCGACGCACCGTAGAGTGCGTAAAGCTTAGGTATAAGACCTTCGTTCACGCTTTTTTCAAAAGCCTCGGTAATCGTTTCTTTCACAATTTTATTGTGCAAAAGGTCAACTGTCATTTCTACCTCCCGTTGTTTTATGCCGAAAATATTTATACGCATATATTTTAACATAGCTTTCCGAAAAAAGCAATAATTTGTTGTCGAAAGTTTAAATATTTTTGAGATTATTCTAATATGTGAAACCGTCATTATCCGCCGTTATAGGCGACGCTCGGAAGCACAGAATTAATACTCGGAAATAAGTACAAAAAAAGCAGGAACGAAAGAGTACCTCTCGCTCCCGCTTTATTATTGAAAGCTCGGATTACTTCTGAAGAAGATGAATTGCAAAGCCGCAAACCTCATCCTTGAAGTAAGCAAACTTAGGCTTACCCGTCTTATCGTCGTAGGTAACGGTTGAATAATCAATCTCAAAGCCCATTCTCTCAAAGTACGCAATAGCTCTGTCAACAAAGTTGGTGCGAATAGCTATATGACCGCATTTTCCGGGGCCCTTTGAAGTCATAAACTCGAAAGCCTCACCTGCAAATATCGATTTGCTGGTTTCGCGAAGGGGCATACCGAACATAAGCTCAAAGAGCTTTGCGCCCTTCTGCGCTTCCTCAGCGTTATCATTGTTGATACCCATATGAATGAACTCAAGTCCGAGCATAGTCTTTACCGCGTTTCTCGTAAGAGCTGTGATTTCATCCCACTTCTTCTCCTTAACAAGCTCGTCCTTAACCATAAACGAGCCGCCGCAAGCAACTATCTTGTTGAACTTAAGGTATTCAAGAAGATTATCCGCGCCGATACCGCCGGTGGGCATAAAGGTAAGCTGACCGTAAGGAGCAGACATAGCCTTGAGCATCTTAAGTCCGCCTGCCGCTTCTGCGGGGAAGAACTTAACCGTCTTAAGTCCAAGCTCGAGAGCCGCCTCTACGTCAGAAGGGTTAGAGCAGCCGGGAAGCATCGGAACGCCCTTTGAAAGCGCGTATGCCGTAACCTTTGGGTTAAGTCCGGGAGAAACGAGAAACTTAGAGCCTGCAGCAATAGCCGCGTCAACCTGCTCTGTGGTAAGTACCGTTCCTGCTCCTACGAGCATTTCGGGATATGCTTCGGTTATGTTCTTGATAGCTTCTGCCGCGCAGCTTGTTCTGAACGTAATTTCAGCCGCAGGAAGTCCTCCGTCAATAAGCGCCTTTGCAAGCGGTACTGCATCGTCAGCATTTTCAATCTTGATTACGGGGATAAGTCCGATGGAATAGAGTTCTTTCATCATATCGTTGTTCATTGGCGATATCTCCTTTTAAAAATATTTGCAGCTTTATTATACTATAACTTCTCCAATAACAAAATTGCAAATCTTGCTCCTAGAATTGCAAAAATTGACCTGTTGCTTGTTTTTTCTTATTGACAAAAGGCAGTAAAAGTTATATAATGATTTTAATAAATTAGAAAATTTGTTTTGGAGGATGCCGATGCGGGCTTGTGTTATTACCGACGACGTTTATTTGATAAGAAAAGCCGAGCTTGAGCTGCTGGGGGTTGCAACGGTAGTTACCGACGCTAAAGACTGCAACGTTATGATATACGACTGCGACTGCGGAAAAGAAATTCCCGATTTCAGCGGTAAGGTCATAAGGCTCTCGCGAAGCGGAGCCGAGGGTGCTGAAGCTCTGCCTATTGCAAGAGGAAAGCTCGAAGAGCTTATAAAACACGATACGGCTGCTTTATCCTTGAACGCGGCGGACAAGTCCGTAATTTTCAAGGAGCGCAAAATAAAGCTAACCTCTCACGAATACGCTCTGCTTTCCCTGCTTATAGCAAACGGTGACTACACACCGAGAGAAGCTATTGCAAAAAAAGTATGGGGTGAAGCAACCGACGGGCTTATAAATATTTACATCCATTATCTGCGTGAAAAGCTTGAATCCGACGGAGATAAGGTTATAATTTCCTCGCGCAAATACGGCTACAAAATTAACGAAAAATATTTGGAGGTGAGTATATGCTGACGCTTATCGAAGGCGGTTTTTTTGCAGGCGGTCACGAGATGATAAAGGAACGTATACGCAAGCTGACCGAAGAAAACAAAAAATCCATACTTATCGTTCCCGAGCAGCAGACGGTCAGCGCGGAGCACGAAATGACAGATTTTCTGCCGCCGTCATCTCCTCTTTATTTCGAAGCAACCAATTTCACAAGATTCACGAACACTATTTTCAGAGCGCTCGGCGGTCTTACAGGCGACAGCGCAGATAAGGCGAAGCGCTCTCTTATAATGTGGCGCGCCATGACCGAGCTTTCCCCCGTGCTTGAAGCGGGAAGCAAAAACGGAAGCGTCAGCGCGGGCAGCGTTATGAAAATGCTCGGAACGGTAAAGCAGCTTCAAAGCTTCGCGATAACGCCGAGAGAGCTTGCCGACGTTGCAGACGGTCTTGAGGATGCTGCCGATGCAGACACCGACGAAAGACTCATTGCAAAGCTTAAGGACGCATCAAAGATAATGTCGCTCTACAAAAAGCTTCTCACGGAACGTTTTTCAGATGCGGACGACTCGCTTCTCATAGCTGCGCGCAAGCTTTCGGAAAGTAAGGAATTTCTTTCGGATACGGCAATTTTTATTGACGGTTTTACCTCTTTTACAGAGCCGCAGTACAAAATAATGCGCGAGCTTTTCGGGCGCGCCGACGTAACCGTATCTCTAACCTTGCCGAAAGCTGCTCCGGATGCTTTTGAATTTTCCGAAGTAAAGGCGGCGCACGAAAGGCTTGTAAGGATTGCGGCAGAGGCTTCGAGCGACGTTGCCTTAAAAAGAATTGACGGAAGAAATTCTCCGTCGCTTATGATAAGCGAGGTTGCCTCGTTGCTTTGGAGAAGCAACGCAAAAATCGATAAGGACGCCTATGCGGAGACCGACAGCATTCATATTTACGAAGCGGAAAATCCATACGAGGAATGCGCATTCGTTGCCGAGGATATAAGACGCAGGGTTATTGCAGGCGCAAAATATTCCGATTTCGGAGTAATCGCGAGAAGCCTCGATTCCTATTCGGGTATTCTTGACGTCGCATTTGAAAAGGCGGGAGTTCCCGTATTTATGTCTAAGAGAAGCGATATCGGCTCTTACGAGGTTATCAAGCTGATATACAGCGCTTTTGCTGCAGTATGCGGCGGATACCGCCGCGCCGACGTAATTTCCTATTCAAAATGCTCGCTCACCGGTGTTGATAGAAATCTCGCCGACGAATTTGAGCTTTACGCAGAAAATTGGCAGATAACTGGGAAACGATTTACCGACGGCATATTCTGGAATATGAATCCCGACGGCTATACAAAGCGCAGAAGCAAAACGGCAGACGAAAAGCTCGCAAGAATAGACCTCGCAAGACAGCGTATAATCTCTCCTTTGATTAACCTTGAAGAAGCGCTCAGAGAAGCAAAAACGGTTATAGACCACGCAAAAGCCCTCGTAGAATTTCTCACGGCTCTCGGTATTGAGAAATCTCTCGATATAAGAAGCGAGGAAGAAAGAGTGCTGCGCGGAAACGAAGCCGCAGAGGATATGAAGCGCCTTTGGCGTGTTATATGCAATGCGCTTGACAGTCTTTGTGAGGTTCTTTCCGATACCAAAACAGACCCGGAAACATTCCTTTCCCTTTTGAAAATCACCTTTGACGGTACTGATATAGGCAGAATTCCCGCGTTCAAGGAGCAGGTTGCCGCAGGCTCTGCAGATACAGCCCGAATGTACGGAAAGAAATATATTTACATCATAGGCGCAAATTCGGGAGTATTCCCCCTTGCAGTTGATGACGATGCGTACTTTACAGACAAGGACAAGGCTGCCCTATCGCGAGCAGGACTCCCCATAAGCGCCGATACGGATATACGAAGCGCAAGAGAGCTTTATCTCTTTGAACGCGCGGTTTCTTTCGCACGGGTTGGGGTTAATATTCTCTATTCCGCTGCAGATACCGCCTTCAAGGCAATCTACCCCTCGGAAGTAATTGCAAGAATATCGGATATTTCGAACGGCAGGATAAAGCCCATCAGGCTTTCGGATATACCGATGAGGGACAAAGCTTACAGCGCGGAGTACGCGCTCGAGCATCTTTCCGAATTTAAAAAGGACGCCCCCGATGTGAAAGACGCGCTCCGCAAATGCGGATTCGGGGAAACGCTTGACATTAGCGAATTGCCGATAAGGAACGTCTCGCTTTCTCTCTCAAAGGAAACCTTGGGCGCGCTTTACGGAAAAAGTGTAAATCTCACGCAAAGCAAGCTTGAAGCCTACGCAAAATGCCCCATGAGCTACTTCTGCAAATATAATCTTGGGCTTGAAGCCGAGGAGCGTGCCGAGTTTGACGCAAGAAATATAGGTACTTTTCTGCACGCGGTGCTTGAAAACTTTTTCAGCGAGCTGCGTAAAAGAGGTAAGGCAATCTCCGAGATAACAGATACCGAAAAAGAAGCTCTTATCACTAGAGTCTCAACAGACTATATCAAGGCATGCTTTGACGGTATTCCCGAAACCTCGGCAAGACTTAAGGACACAGTAAACAGACTCTGCCGCGCGGCAAAACCTATCGTAGACGGCTTATGCGATGAGTTTTCGGACTGCAAATACGAACCTATCTTCTTCGAGCTTAAAATAGAAAAGGATTCGCCCGATGCGCCCGAGCCTGTTATTTTTAACACGGATAAAGGCAAAGAGGTTTATATTACGGGTACTATAGACAGAGTTGACTCATTCAAATCCGAGGATAACGTGTATATCCGTGTTATAGATTACAAATCGGGAAATAAGATTTTCTCCCCAGCCGATATTGAGCAGGGATTAAATCTGCAAATGTTCTTATACCTTAAATCTATTGTTGAAACGGAAAAACCGAATTTTAGAAAAAAGATAGGAGTCGGACAGGAAGGAAGAATGATACCGGCAGGCGTTATATACGTCAAAGCCACAGTTGAGGATGCAAAAATATCCAAAAACAGCGCAAGTGAGGTAAAGGCCGCCATAAAAAAGAATCAGGCGCGCCTCGGTATGCTTCTTGACGACAAGGTCAGTATCGGCGCTATGAACTCCGAATATATACCGATAAAGTTCAAAGCTGACGGCAACCCCGACGCATATTCAAAGCCGAAGCTTTATAGCGAGGGAGGGTGGAACGAGATTAACGAAAAAATCGAAGCCGCAGTTTCGGATATCAGCGCGAGAATGACGGATGGCGATATATCCGCAGCTCCTATGCTTAAGCCATCGGGCAAGTCAGACACCTGCAAATACTGCGAATTTAAAGCAATATGCAGAAACGCAAGCTCGGGTAATTAATTTTACATTCTGCTTAATCGATTTCACATTCTGCTAAAAAGAAAAATATAAAGCCATAGCTTTCATCACGATTGCTATGGCTTTGTTGTTATTTTGAAAATAATTATTTACAAAAATGCAAATTTCAGTCGAAATTATCTCGAATAATTTCCCGCATTGTTAGTGTTTTCGCAATATAAATATCCAAAAAGCATTACATTCCATTCGGCGCGCTTTAGATTCCGACATCTCAGCTCAAGGCTCGATGCCGGATAACCCTGCGTATCAAAAAATAATTTTCGTTATTATTTTGAGAAGTAACGCGCTGCATTGTTATAGCAGATATCCTCAACGATTTTTCCCGCAAATTCAAGGTCGTAAGGATACTCTCCGCCCTCTATAAGCGCTCCGAGCTTTGAGCAGAGTATTCTTCTGAAATACTCGTGACGGGTATAGGAGAGGAAGCTGCGGCTGTCAGTAAGCATACCTACGAACTGAGATATAAGTCCTACCTGCATAAGAGCTTCCATCTGCTTCTGCATACCGTCCTTCTGGTCATTGAACCACCAACCAGAGCCGAACTGAATTTTTCCGGGAATGCCGCCCTGGAAGCAGTTCATAAGAGCTGCGAGCGTTTCATTATCGCGGGGGTTGAGGCAGTAAAGGACGGTCTTTGGAAGCTCGTCCGTCTTATCAAGCTCGTTAAGAACTGCCGAGAGCTTGGGTGCGAAGTTACGGTCGTTTATAGCATCGTAGCCTGTATCGGGACCGAGCGCCTTGAAGCATCTTTCGGAGTTGTTTCTAAGAGCGCCTATGTGATACTGCTGTACCCAGCCCAGCTCGTTGTATATTTTACCGAGAGCGATAAGAAGCGCTCCCTTATACTTCTCTATCTCGTCGGCGGAAAGCTTCTCGCCTGCAAGAGCCTTAGCGAAAATATCCTCGCACTCCTCTGCCGTTGCAGGAAGATATTCAAAAGTATCAAGGCCGTGGTCGGAGCAGACGCAGCCTACCTCATCGAAGAAATACGCTCTCTGAAGAAGCGCTTTTTTAAGAGTAACAAAGCTGTCAACAGAATAGCCTACGGCCTTTCCAAGCTCCGCAATCCAGGGAAGGAAAGAGGGCTGGTCAATCTTCATAGCTTTGTCAGGACGGAAGGAAGGACGCACTGCAACGTCAAAGCTTTCGTCCTCTTTAAGAAGAATATGATATTCAAGCGTATCTACAGGGTCGTCGGTCGTGCAGAGTCCTCGTACGTTTGACATTTTAATAAGCTTTCTCGCGGTAAGCTCGCCAAGCTTTGCATTAGCCTCTGCATAAATCCTGTCAGCTGTTTCAGGGGTAAGAACGTCATAAATACCGAAGAAACGGCGGAGCTCCAGGTGAGTCCAGGAATAAACCGGGTTGCCTATCGCATAAGGCATAGTTTTAGCATAGGCTTTGAATTTTTCCTCATCCGATGCATCACCCGTAATTTCATTTTCATCAATGCCGAACTGCCGAAGCAGTCTCCACTTGTAGTGGTCGCCTGCGAGCCATACCTCAGTAAGACTTCTATACTGCTTATCCTCATAAATCTCCTTGGGATTTAAGTGACAATGGAAATCGTAGATAGGCATTTTCTCTGCGTAGCCGTAGTAAAGCTGCTCCGCCGTGGGAGTGTCAAGAAGGAAATCTCTTCCCAGAAATTCTTTCATATCCTATTACCTCTCTATTTAGTATATCGTTTAAAATTACACGAATTCATTTTAACACATACAAAAGCTTTTTTCAAGAGATTTCGCCAAGTTTTATGCTCCAAAGGTAAAATTGCCAAAAAAATGTTATTTTTCAAAGATTAAAAGCATAACGGTATAGAAAAAATATAATTTTTTGACATTTCCGAAAATTTCCCGATTTTTTATTAAAAACAGTACTAATCAAAGAAAAGTATACCGAATTATATAGGTTATCTGTAATTTTGATATTTTCCGAAAAGTAATTGAGCTACGCGGCTTTTTAATAAAATTACCTCTGCGAGTTTGTTTTTCCGCTTGACACCGTCTGTTATTTGTTGTAAAATATATAATATAAATATTTTGTGGAAGTGAGCAGATATGAAATTCAAGCTCAAAAATGTATTTTTGCATACCCTTTTAGTCCTTAAGCACAAGTACGGGGTCTTTGTAAATTGCGCTAAATGCGGAATACCGTTTCGCGGTTTCATACACGATTTTTCAAAATTTTCCCCTGCGGAATTTTTTGAAAGCGTCCGTTATTATCAGGGCAATCGCTCTCCTATCGGCGTTGCAAGACGCGAGCAGGGCCTCAGCCGCGCGTGGCTTCATCACAAGGGAAGGAACAAGCATCATATAGAATATTGGTACGACCCCGACTGCTCGGAGCATCCGCTTATGCCTTACAAGTACGCAGTTGAATGCGTATGCGACAAGCTTGCGGCGACGAAAACGTACGCAGGAAAAAAATACAACGCCTCTCTGCCCCTTTTGCACTGGAATAAATACGGCAACAAAGCGCCGGGTAACGAAAAGACTAAGAATTTTATAGAACAGATATTTATCGACGTTGAGGCGCACGGTGAAAAGTACGTCTTAAACAAGGCGTATATGAAAAAAACCTACTCTGAAAAATGTCTTTCAAAATAAACCGTACATTCCCCGTCGTTTTTACTCGATTTCCACAACAAAAAAAGCCGGCGTAACCTTATCACGATTTTTTTATAGTATAATAGTATACTGTTTTTAGTAGGTGCTGTTATGCTGAATTCGCTTTTTGAAAAATGCAAGACAGGAAAAATAAAAATCGGGCTTTTCGGCCTGGGAAAATCAAATCTCGGCGTTCTTGACTATTTTAAAAGCCGTAAAATCGATTTCGACCTGACGCTGCGCTCCGACGGTGAAATTTCGAATGCCGTTTCGGCACAAAGGATATTTACAAATCATTCTGCGCTAAAGGATATTGACGAGGATATTCTTTTCCTTTCCCCGTCCGTAAGACGCGACCGAGCGGAGCTTATAGCGGCAAAAGAGAGAGGAACGCGTCTTTCTTCCGATGCGGAGCTTTTCTTTTCGCTATCGGGTCAGAAAATTTTTACCGTTACAGGCTCTGACGGAAAAAGCACTACTACGTATCTTATCTCGGAAATTCTCAAGGAATCGGGTATAGACGCTGCGCCCGCAGGAAACTTCGGAGTAAGTCTTTTGTCGGTTTTAGATAAGCATTCCGCCGTAGTTGCCGAGTTATCCAGCTTTCAGCTAATGTATATGGAGCCGCGGTCATTCTCAGCGGTTATCACAAATCTTACGCAAAATCACCTCGATTGGCACGATTCTGCTTCCGAATATGCAGATGCAAAGCGCAATATCATCAAAAATGCGGAGCGAGTTGTTTTCGACTGTGACAGCAAGCTTCTCCGGCCGCTTCTTGCGGATATACGCCCGTTTGCAGTAACAAGTCTTAATTTTTCATATGCAGAATTATCAAAAATGGTGGACGCGGAAAATTACGTTACAGAAAACTGCGGTACCGTATACCTTAACGGTACGCCATATTTCAGCTTAAAGGACGCAAAGCGCAAGGAGTCTTATAACCTACGAAACTATATGCTCGCCTCCGCCGCAACGCTCGGTAACGCATCTTCCGAAGCTATAGAAAAAGCTATACGGAATTTCGGCGGACTTCCTCACAGAGCCGAGCTGGTTTTGCGCCGCGATAATATTTCCTATGTAAATTCATCTATAGACTCATCGCCCGAAAGAACGATTAAAACGCTTTCGTCTTTTTCGGGAAACGTAGCTGTTATAATATGCGGAAAAGGCAAAAAACTCAGCGTCCGCGAGCTCTGCGCCCGTCTGCCGAAACTTACGGCGGGGGCAGTTCTTATGGGCCCCGTTGGTAATGAAATTGCAGAATATCTCAACGAAAATAAAATTTCTTACAATTATAAAACCTCCGCCGATATGAGTGATGCAGTCAAAAAAGCCGAAGCCCTTCTATCAGGATGCGGAACGGTTATTCTATCCCCGGCGGCAACAAGCTTTGATAAATATAAAAACTTTGAAGAACGCGGCAACGACTTCAAGCGTGCTGTCGCAGAATTATACAAAAGCAAAGGAACGTAAAATGAAAAGATTTTTCGCAATACTCATTATTCTATCAACACTCTTAACCTTAAATGCGTGCAATAAAAAGGACGACGGAATTCCCGACGGAATGCAGCTCGTGCGCGGCGGTGAAAAGTACGGCTATTATATGTACGCACCTGAGGAATGGACGGTTGCCAGCTACGGAGAAGTCAGCTCCGCCTACGCGTCAAACGTCGATACAAGCTCTATATCCTACGTAGAGGTTCCGATGCCCTCGGGAACGGTTGACGAATATTTCAGAGAAAGCCTACGGGAATTTCCCAAGCAACCCGAAATAAAGACGGCGAATGCCGATACCACGTTCGGCAACGCCGACGAAGCAAAAAAATACGTTTTCGAGCACGAGTATTCGGGGCACAGGTTCCGCACGATGCAGATATTCGTACGATACGGCGAGAGATTTGGAATTTTCACCTTCAACGCAGTTCTTGAAAACGTATCCTCTCCCGACGCAGTTCAGTACGACTACTATGAGGAAAAGATTGCAAGCGTAATCAAGAACTTCAAGTTTGTTGCGAAAACGGGCGAGGAAGAAAAGAACTCCTATCCTGCCGACAGTGATGGGTACAAGCTGGTTTCCGACAAGAGCGTGGTAAAATATTCGCTCTATCTGCCCGAGGAATTCGAGGTTGATTTTGCAAGCGGTATGACCGTTGCAACCCTTGCCGACGGGTCTAATCTGACACTCTCCCGCGCAACCACGACGGGAATCAAGGTTAACGAATATTGGGAAACGAGGAAAGAGGAGCTTTCTTCTATAGTAACGGAAATCAAGGAATTGAACGTAGAGGCGGCCGCAAAACTTGGCAATTCCAAGCAAGCTGTAGCCTACGAGTACACCTTTGTTTACAATAACACCAAATATCACGTTTATCAGATCCTTGCAGTTACTACCTTCAACGGATTCGTTTTAACGTATACTGCAACGGAAGATAACTATACAAAGCATATTGACACTATAATGAAGATTGCCGAAAAGGTAGAATTTTAATGAGTATTTATCTTGATAACAGCGCGACGACCAAAATATGCCCCGAGGCGCTGAAAAAGTATATTGAAGTATCCGAATCCGACTTTGGAAACCCCTCGTCTTTACACGCTATGGGGCTAAGCGCCGAAAAGCTGCTCGATAATGCAAGACGCGAAATACTTAATTCGGTTAAAGATACGCAGTCAAAGGTTGTTTTCACCGCCTCGGGAAGCGAGGCTAACAACCTTGCCATAATCGGACGCGCTTTTGCCAAAGAAAGATATCGCCGCGGAGCTAAAATAATTACCGCGGACGGCGAACACGCATCGGTATCATCACCTCTTTCAAGACTTAAGGAGCTTGGCTTCAATACAGTCACAATTTCAACACGGGGTGGTACGATAGACCTTGATGAATTTAAAAAGGCTCTCACCGAGGACGTTATTTTAGTCACCGTTATGATGGTGAACAACGAAACGGGCGCGCTTTACGATACAGCGGCGCTGAAGAATCTTATGAAAACCGCTTGCCCCGACGCGTATCTGCACGTTGATGCAACGCAAAGCTATCTTAAGCTCCCCTTTACAAAAAAAAGCTGCGGCGCGGATATGATAACCGTGTCCTCTCATAAAATAGAAGGCCCGAAGGGCGTCGGCGCGCTGATAATAGACCCTGCAGTAATCAAAGCCCGCGGACTTTCTCCGATAATTATGGGTGGCGGTCAGGAGATGGGACTGCGCTCGGGAACGGAAAACGTACCTGCCGTTGCGGCATTCGGAGAAGCCGTTAAGATAGGCGCGTCAAGTCTTATTGAGCGCTTTAAAAAGACCTCTATGCTGCGCGAATATCTGATTGAAAGAATCAAGAATACAGAATCTCTGTTTGCAATCAGCATTACCGATCCGGAAAGCCACGCACCTCACATTCTGAATATTACCCTGCCGAGCATCAAGAGTGAGACTATGCTCCACTATCTTTCTGCTTCCGGAATTTTCGTTTCAAGCGGCTCTGCCTGCTCCTCTAACAGCTCGCACAGTTCGTCTGCTCTCATAGCCTTCGGCAGAACTCCCGAGGAAGCCGACTGCTCACTCCGTATAAGCTTTTCTCACAGAAATGAAAGGGCGGACGTTGATGCGCTTTGCGATGCTCTCGCTTCGGGAATTTCAAAGCTTGCGAGGATAAGAAGATGATTCAATTAACGCTCGTTTCGGTAGGAACGCTCAAAGAGGACTATTTAAAGGACGCCGTTTCAGAATATAAAAAAAGGCTCTCGCAATACGCAAGAGTCGAGGAAATAAGCATAAAAGAAGTGCCGATAAAAAACGAGGACTCGCCGTCGGAAATTGCAAAATCTCTTGATGCCGAGGGCGAAAAAATCCTTTCGTCAATGCCATCGGACTCTTATAAAATCGCCCTTTGCGTCGAGGGGCGTCAGTTTGACTCCCCCGCCCTTGCGGAAATTATCAGAAGCGCATCTGATAAAACGGGAAAGATATCCTTGGTTATCGGCTCGTCTCACGGGCTTTCCGACAAAGTAAAAAATGAATGCGACCTTAAGCTATCAGTATCAAAAATGACTTTCCCCCATCAGCTTATGAGAGTAATTCTCGCTGAAGCGCTCTACCGTTCGTTTACGATTATCGCAGGTAAAAAATATCATAAATAAGACTTGCAAAAAAGCAATCATAAAAAGAGAGAACGCCTAGTATACAAAAGCGTATGCCATTTGAAGATACGTACTGTATTCGAAGCGTTCTCTCTTTATTATATTTAGTTAAATTTTGCGCGGTGATATGCGATATTAAATTAAAAGCTCGGTGAAGTAAGCTCCATAGTCAGATTAAAAGCTCGGCGGGAAACTTATGCGCCATACTGTGATTGGAATACGCCTTATTACACGTTACGTCAGCTATAATCTCTATAAAGGGCGGATATTCCACCCTTTCGTCCTCGCTTTCAAGCTCTACTTCCATAATACAGCTACTTTCCCAGACCTCGTAGCAGTCTATCTCGAAAACCTTGCCCTTATATTCAAAGGTTATGCGCGTTTTATAAAGCGGCGATGCGCCGTCTTCAATATTTCCCGAAAGCGAAACGTATTCTTCCTCGCGGATTTCCCTCTCATACTCGGTTGATGACATCCTTGAAAGTCTGACCTTTTTATTTTCGGTATAAACTACCTCGCCCGATATATATTCACGGCGTCTTACTCTATGCGTGGCCGCGTCATTTTTAAGATAAATCTGAGTTATTGCGCTCTCGGTATAACCCGACATTTCCCTGAGCAAAGCAAAATCGGGCTTCCTTATTACGTATTTATATTCGGTTTCTATATTCATTTTTACCTCCGAAATAAAAATATCCCATATATTTTAACATATACATACCTTGTTTGCAATATTGATTTCAAATTTGTTGCATTTTTCGAAATTTATATTGACTTAGATATGAATTTATGTTAAAATATTGTATGTCAGTATAAGATGCCTTATTGCGCATCGAAAAGAATTAAACTCGGAGGCCTTTATGGAAGATATAAAAAATCAGAACGATGAAATTAAAGAGGTTGTTCAGTCCGAAGAAGTTATGGAGGTTGCTTTGGCAGCTTCCGAAGAAAAAACTTCTGAAACGTCGGATATGGAATATTCAGAAGCTGAGCTTTCCGGTCTTACCGATAAGCAGCGCAGAAGAAATGAAATTTTTGATAAGATTACGACGGGTATTCTTATCGCGCTCCTTTGCGCGCCCGTAGCTATCATAGTTTATATTTTCCTTTGGTTTATGCTCAGAGGATAATTTCTGTCTTTGTAAAACTCGTATTTATTAAAATAGGTATTTTAAGGCATCGTGATTTACTTTCACGATGCCTCATTTTTAAAGAAATCCCCGTGCTGCAAAAAGTCCACGGGGATTTCATTTTTTATATACTCCATACTAAAACGCTTTATTTCAAACGTGCTTATTTAAAGAGCTTATTTTTTCTTATTTCTGAAACAGGCTATAACAGATTTTACAGCTTCCTTTTCTTCCTCACTGAGCAAATCCGTGCGTATGCAATTATCGTCCGAATTACCTGCACCGTCTTCTATTCTTGAAAGGACCATTCTGTATCCACCGCCTACGCCCGAAAGGCACTTCGACACTCTGCTGATGGTGGCGGTGGATGCGCCCGTTTTCGCCGCTATATCAATGTAGTTTTCACCAAGCTTCAAAAGTCTCGCAACCTCAAGTCTTGAGGAAAGCTCCTCTATCTCCTTAGCAGTAAAAAGGTCACCGAAAAAAGCGCGGCATTCTTCTATATCCGAAAGTGAGAGAAAGGCTTTTGCAAGTCTTTCAACCTCTTCCTTTACTTCCGGTTTATTTTCAATTTCAGCCATAACAATTACCCTGTTACAAGGCAAAGCCTATAATTCACCTTTTATTAAAATAATTTTAGACGTAAGACATTATATCACTTAAAATTAAATTAGTCAAGTTTTATACAAAAAGAACTTTAAAAGTACTAAGTATACGTATCCAAGAGATAAAGAAAATTCTTTAACAGTTTTTTTAAAATTGGTTTTATATAACAAAAAACAAAGCTGACTGTCGTTTTTCGAAAGTCAGCTTTGTTTTTTGTATATTTAATAAACTATTATTTACTCTTTAGGTGCAGCATCACGCATAGAAAGGTTCTGTCTGCCCTTCTCATCTGTTCCGAGGAACTTAACGCGAACCCGGTCTCCTACGTTTACGACGTCCTCAACCTTCTCGGTTCTTTCCTTCTGGAGCTTGGAGATATGAACCATACCTTCCTTGCCGGGAGCATACTCAACGAATGCGCCGATAGGAATGATTCTGGTTACAACAGCGTCGTAGGTCTCGCCCACAACAGGCTCAAATACGATAGCGTCGATAATTGATTTTGCCATATCAGCGCTTTCACGGTTAACTGCCGCGATAAACACTGTACCGTCGTCATTAATATCAATCTTAGCGCCGGTATCTGCAACGATTTTCTGGATAACCTTTCCGCCGCTGCCGATAACCTCACGAATCTTATCGGGATTGATGTGCATAGTAATCATCTTGGGAGCGTATGCGCTTACTTCCTCGCGGGGCTTAGCGATAGCCTTAAGAATAACCTTATCTATAATCTCGTCTCTGCCCTGATGAGTAGTTTCGAGAGCGCGCTTGATGATTTCGGGAGTAAGACCGTCTACCTTAAGGTCCATCTGAATTGATGTGATACCCTTGTGAGTACCCGCAACCTTAAAGTCCATATCGCCGTAGAAGTCCTCAAGGCCCTGAATATCTATCATAGTATCCCAAGAGCCGTCCTCAGCGGTGATAAGTCCGCAGGAAATACCTGCAACGGGAGCCTTAATCGGAACGCCTGCATCCATAAGAGCAAGGGTGGAGCCGCAAACGGAGCCCTGAGAAGTAGAACCGTTAGAGCTTACAACCTCGGATACAAGACGGATTGCGTAGGGGAATTCTTCCTCGCTGGGAAGAACGGGAACGAGAGAACGCTCCGCAAGAGCGCCGTGGCCGATCTCACGTCTACCGGGAGATCTGAGCGCCTTTGCCTCACCTGTGGAATAGCCGGGCATATTGTAGTGGTGCATATATCTCTTGCTATCCTCATTGTCAAGTCCCTCGAGCTTCTGAGCATCGGAAAGAGTTCCGAGGGTTGCAATAGTAAGCACCTGAGTCTGACCTCTGGTAAACAGACCGGAGCCGTGTACTCTCGGAATAACTCCAACCTCAGATGCAAGAGGTCTGATTTCGTCCATTCTTCTGCCGTCAACACGCTTCTTGTCAACAAGGAGCCAACGACGAACTATCTTCTTCTGAATCTTGTAGATAAGCTCGGGGAGAATTACCTTAATATCGGGATATTTCTCCTCGAAGGTTGCAACGATATCGTCCATAATGGGCTGCATCTTTGCGTCTCTTACGTTCTTATCGTCGGTATCGAGAGCTTCCATAACTGCGGCCTCGCAATAAGCGAATATCTCGTCAAACATATCGTGATCAAGCTCGCCCGAGGTGTACTCAAACTTAGGCTTGCCGATTTCTGCAACTATGCCGTTAATGAAAGCTACGAGCTTTTTAATTTCCTCGTGCGCCTGCATAATGGCCTCGTACATAGTGTCGTCGTCAACCTCGTTAGCGCCTGCCTCAATCATAACGACCTTTTCCATAGAAGCAGCAACTGTAAGCTCAAGGTCGCTTACTTCACGCTCAGCTTCGGTGGGGTTAACAACGATTTTACCGTCAACGAGTCCCATAAATACGCCGCCGATGGGTCCGTTCCACGGAATATCCGAAATGGAAAGCGCGATAGATGCGCCTATCATAGCGGTGATTTCGGGAGAGCAATCGGGATCAACCGACATTACGGTAAGAAGCAACGATACGTCGTTGCGAAGATCCTTCGGGAAAAGAGGACGTACGGGACGGTCGATAACGCGTCCTGCAAGAACCGCCTTCTCAGAGGGCTTGCCCTCGCGCTTAAGGAAGCCGCCGGGAATCTTTCCTACTGCGTACATTTTTTCATCGTAATCTACCGAGAGAGGCAAGAAGTCTATGCCCTCGCGGGGAGCTGCTGATGCGGTTGCAGTACAGAGAACCGTAGTCTCACCGTACTTAACGAGCGCCGCACCGTTTGCAAGGCCTGCAATCTTACCGGTCTCTACGACGAGAGGTCTGCCTGCAAGCTCATAGGTGTAAACCTTGTAATCATCAAAGGTTTTAATTCTTTCTACCATTTTGTTTTCCTCCGTTTTTTTGAGGGACGAACATAGCACTTAAGTATATGCCAAAAATTCTTCCGACACATAATTAACTGCTACTTTCGCCCACTCTTATTTACATTTTAGTGCTTTTTCTTTTTCTCGGAGCTTCTTTGCTCCTATTTTAAATTTCGGCTTTTCGCAACAAACGGGAACGAAATACTCCGTTCCCGTATGCGAACAAGTCCTGGGAAGCGTGGCGCGAAATTACTTTCTGAGGCCGAGCTTCTTGATAACAGCTCTGTATCTTTCGATATCCTTCTTAGCAAGGTAGTTAAGGAGCTGCTTTCTGTGACCAACCATCTTAGAGAGACCTCTCTGAGAATGGAAATCCTTGGGGTTCTTCTTCATATGCTCGGTAAGGGTGTTGATTCTATCGGTAAGAATAGCAACCTGTACCTCGGGAGAACCTGTGTCATTCTCATTGATTTTGTACTCAGCGATGATGGCAGTTTTTGTTTCCTTTGAAATCATTTTTCTTCACCTTTCTTCAAATTTAATCCTAAAGCCGCGTACTGTGCGGGTGAAAAGCGCGAGCCACGCAAGGGCAAATCCCAGACGGAGCAGGGCCATACACAGCACATAGCCATAGGTCAGCACGCTAATTATAGCACAATAATATCAAAAAGTAAATAGTTTTTTTGAAATTTTTTTATCCTTTATAATTAAAAGCCGTATCGAGCCAGGCAATTCTGCCGCGGCACCATTCTATAACTTCCGTATGGCAAGCATAAGGTGAGCTATAGATATTATACCACTGCCAGCGGCACCAATCCCTTTCGACTGCCTTTTCGATATATATCCGTTCAGACTCGACTAGGTCTATGCTCTCAAGCATTTTAACTCTTGCGACAGCCCATCTCTCTTCGACCGCAAGGCGAAATTCGGGCGATCCCGTAAGCAACGCGTCAAACCAATTTCCGTTTGACCTCAGACCCTCGCATTTTTGTTTTTCTATACCCTTTGCGGTGTGCCATACGAGAGGACCGGTTACAGACCAGTCAAAATCCCAGACGGGACCCATTTTCATTTTCTCTCCGATCGCCTTACTCATATAGACGCTTTTCCAGTTAATCTCCATCTGACCCATAGCCTCTTGAACAAGATAGAAATCAATAAAACTATCGACGTCGATATATTCGGAAAGCTCCGCCAGCGTTACGCCCTCTTTGCGACAGAGAGTATCGACCTCTGTTACGTAATTCTTGATATAGTTAAACTGCTCTTCACCGAACCTTTCGTCAGGCTCTGGATACTTAACGGTATAAAGCGCTTCGCCTATGCGGAAGAACGCCTCTCCCTCAGCTCCCTCTTCCTCTGCGTATGCGTCAAGCTCAACGAGGAAGGGCACCTCGGTTGCGTCCGCGTCAAAATCCTCTTTAACACCCGTTCTCCCTTTATTCTCATCCACCTGATCCGTAAGGAGATAAAGACCGTTATATTTTCCGTTGAGATAAAGCTCGACGTAATTATATGACGGAACGAAAGCGTCGGTTTCAAGAGCATCCGCCATTGTGAAGGCTAGCCTGTCCTTGATAAATGAAAAATCGTTATACATAGCGAGTAGCACCCAGCTTTTATTTTTACTCTCGCCTAAAACCGATATCTTTTCCTCGAACTTAATTCTGTACGGCTTTTTGGGATAGTACTTCCAGCTGTTGTTTCCCCTTCCGCGTATTCCCGCTTCGAGAGAGGAAAAATCATACTCATCAGCACCTGATAGGCTGACAGTACAATTCACGTATTCCTCCTTTGATTCGATCTTGGCGTTTCCCTCGGTATAAACATCAAGCCTCGGAAGCCCTGTGTCCTTTATGCTGTTCAAGCGATAGAGCGAAACCGCAAAAATCACCGCGGCAATAATCGCTACGAGCAGAACTATAATCAAAAGCAGCTTACCGAAAATATTTAGAATCTTAGACATTTTTATTCCCCGTTTTCCTAAAGCCACCCCACCGGTGCCTCTATTATATGTATTTAAAAATTACACATCCCCAAGCTTTGTTAAAAGAGCCTCAAGCGCACGGCTTCTGTGCGAGATTTTATTTTTTTCCTCGTCCGAAATTTCACCTACCGAGCAGTTATACCCCATAGGCTTGAATATCGGGTCGTAGCCAAATCCGCCCGTTCCGCGACGCTCTGTGAGTATTTCACCGTACATATATCCCTCGGCGGAAATCTCCTTGCCGTCGGGATACGCTATAACCATAGCGCAGGTATAGTGAGCTTTCCTATCAGATGCCCCTTCCAGCTTTGCGAGCAAAAGGTCGTTATTTGCCTCGTCGTCGCCGTGGCCGCCGCGCTCTCCGGCAAATCTTGCGCTGTATATACCCGGAGCGCCATCGAGAGCATCGGCGCAGATGCCGCTGTCATCAGCGAGGGCGGCGCAGCCTGAAAGCTCTGCTATTTCACGCGCCTTCTTGCGTGCATTTTCCATAAACGTATTTCCGTCTTCTACGGTTTCGTGGTCTATCCCCGCCTCTTTTATAGAAATTATTTCCTCAAACCGTGAGCCGAGAATTGCCTTTATTTCTTTTATTTTGTGCTTATTATTTGACGCGATTATAAGTTTCATATTGCGTTTCCTTTGCTTTTATTCTCAGTAGAGTATACATCAAAACTACGCTTTTGTCAATCCTTCCCGGAAACCGAATTTACAGCCAGAAAATACATCAAAAATACAATTTTACAAAAAAATTAAAAACCCTCTTGACAAAGCAGGGGTTTAGTTATATAATATATTGTACGATTTTGCGGCTATAGCCTAAACTATGCCCAAAATCAAATTTTTCGGAGTCACGACCGAAATAAAATTATACGGAGGTATCAGTTTGAAGCTTGATTTGAGACCCTTGTTAGCGGGCGATAAGCTCCTTTCATTTGACTATGAGCTTAAACTTGATGCTGCCGATGCAGATTCCTTCAGTTTTCTTTCCGACGCAAGTTTTCCTTCTCCCATGAAGGTTAAGGGTGATATCACCAACACTGCGGGTTATATGAGAATGAAGCTCACGCTTTCGGTAGATTACGAATCTATGTGCGCGCGTTGCCTCACTCCCCTTTCCGGCAGTTTCGCTCTCGACCTTGAGAAAACGGTGGCGCCAAGAGACGTGCTTGAGAATCTCCCCGAGGAAAAGCTCGATGAATACGTTATCATCGACGACGGTTTTCTCGATATGGACGAGCAACTTAAAGAACAGCTTGAGCTTGAATTTCCATCAAGATTCCTCTGCGACGATAATTGCCTCGGACTTTGCCAGAGATGCGGTAAAAACCTCAACGACGGCAAGTGCGATTGCCCGACGCGCGAGGTAGACCCGAGACTCGCTCCGCTGCAGAAGATACTCGACCAAATGAAAAAAGATAATAAAAATAATTAACATAAAAGAATGCTGTTTTAAGCATACTTACTCAGGAGGTAAACAACAATGGCAGTACCAAAGAGAAAAACTTCTCATGCGAGAAAGATGAAGAGACGTTCCAGCGTTTGGAAGCTTGAAGCTCCCACCAACCTTGTTAAGTGCCCTCAGTGCGGCGAGTACAATCTTGCATACAGAGTGTGCAAGGAGTGCGGTCATTACAAGGGTGTTGAAGTCGTTTCTGTTGACAACGACTGATTAGCTCGCATTTTAAAAGAAAAGCAGAAGCGTCAAAATTCGCTTCTGCTTTCTTTTTTATTTATCAGGCGCTTTTGCGCGTACGCATCGAATGCTTATCGCCGAATTATCCAAGTAATATTTTTTTAACGTCGGCAACCGTTTTTGCAATATAGGTTGCGCTCTCAGACGTAAGGTCGCTTTCGCTGCCGTATCCGTAGGTTACGCCGATAGAATCAACTCCGCAAATTCGCGCGCCCTCAATATCAAATTTCGTATCTCCTACTAGAACTGCGCCTGCCTTTTCTTCAGGCGTACGCACGCCTACGTTTTCGAGTGCATAATCAAGAACGTCGCACTTTTTCTCGCGAGAGCTGTCAAAGCTTGCGCCCTCCGCAAAAGCAAAATAGTCCGAAAGTCCGAAAAGCTTAAGTATCTTACTCGAATAAACCTCAGGCTTTGAAGTCGCGAGAACGAGAGTTTTTCCCGCAGCGCGAAGCGAGGAAAGCAGGTCGTGTATTCCCTCGTAAAGCTCGTTATCCCACCAGCCGTAAACTCCGAAGTACTCACGGAACAGCATAAGCGCGTCATCAGCGTCCTTTTCGGAAAGACCGTACTCCTCGCGGAAGGAATCGCGAAGCGGCGGACCTATGAATTTTTTTAACGATTCTACGTCATCGCACTTAATTCCTATTTTGCGAAGTCCATAGGCAAATGCAGAGGTAAGCCCGCGTTTGGGGTCGGTTAAAGTACCGTCAAGGTCAAAGGCAATAGTATGATACTGCTTCATTTTTATATCCTTTATCGTTGTTTTAAAACAATTATTTGCATTTTTAATCATTTATAGTTTTTTGATATTTCTTTTAGCATCTTCTTCATATCCTCGCGCACAGATATAGGCTCTATGATTCTCATAGCCTCGCCAAAGCCCATAACCCAGGCAAAAAACATGGGGCTTACGATAACGCGCACCGAGAATCGAAAACCGAATTCGGTTTTTATGAAGGTTGGAGCTTTTCCGAATCTATCTATAACAGTACCTGCGAGATTATCTCTAGCCTCAAGCGTTACAAGCTCCTCTATGCCGCCGTACATACTGAAGCTCTTTTTGCTGTAATCGGCGGGATTTAGTCTGTAAAAATCCGAGGTTATAGATGCTTCCTCGGGAAGTATCTGCGTCTTATGCATTTTATCAACTCTGAAATTTTTGACGAAGCCCGCATCCTCGTCGAAACCGACGAGATAATAGTTATCGTTGCTCCATATCAGAGCCTTCGGGGAGACGTTGTATTTTTTTCCGTCGTGGCGAAGATATCTCTTTTTATCCACGCCGTAATCAAAATAAGCAAAGGTTATCCTTACGTTCTCCTTGATAGCCGTGTGAATGAGGTCTATCGTATATATCGAGGTGGAATTTTCTGTTTTTACTCTATCCTTTACGTACACCTGACGAGAAAGCTCGCCTGCCTTGCTTCCGGCAAAAATCTTCAGCTTTTCTATCATTTCAAAGCTTTTTTCGGCAGTTATGAATTTCGAGGACTGTATAGCGTCAACGAGCAGCTTAAGCTCTGGAAGCTCGAATATTCGCTCGGCAAGAGTGTAGCTGGGCGGATTTCCGTAAAGTCTTACAACGGAAAACCCAAGCTCCTCTAAGGTGGCAAAGTCGGAATAAAGACTCTTTCGCTCTGCCGATATGCCGTATCCGTCAAGACGGGCTATAATTTCATTTATGGTAAGTCCGTGGTCCTCGTCGGTATTCAGCATAAGTATTTCAAGAATTCTGAAAAGCTTCTGCTTTTGATTTTCACTTTTAGCCATCGTCCCCGTCTCCCTTTTATTTTTACCGTTTAAAACAAAAAATGCCACGGCAAGCTGTACCATAAAAAGTACATCTTATTGTAGCATTTTTTTATCAGTTTGTCAACACAAACCAAATCCTTTACGAACGGTTATATGAGGTTATTAAATATCCTTGCATCGCGAATTTGGAAATTCAAATCAATTTATCTATCTCGCTCTCACCAAAGACTGAAATACCCGAAGAAATAAGCATTCTCGCCGTTATTCCGTCACCGTCCGTAAGCATTCCGCTGAAGCTTCCGTCATAAACCTTTCCCTTTCCGCAAGAGGGGCTTTTTTCTTTTAAAAGCGCTTTCTTTATCCCGAGAAGTCTGCAAATAAGCTCTGCCTCTTGAGCGCCTTTTTTATAGTTTTCGGTAACGTCGGTTCCGTCTTTCATAATAACCAAATCACCGATTATCTCGGACGGAACTCTCGGTGTGGGAAGTCCACCGTAAATTTCAGGACAAAAAGGAACGAGCTCGTATTTTGACGCGAGCTTTTTTATATCATCATCAGAGATTACCCGCTTGCTCTCTCCGTCATAGCGTGAGCTTATTCCGAGAATACAAGCGCTTATAAGCAACTTTTCCATTATACCACCAATCTTTTTTCGTTCTTAATTTCAAAATATCCTTTTTCACCATTTATTTAAAGCTCACTAAGAAGCTGTTTGCGTATATCTTCTCCGCCCGGGAATGAGCTTATAAAATATTTTCGTAATCGTAATACTTAACACGGAGAAATTTATAAGATTCATTTCCTTTCGCAGTATCGACCGAGCCATTTTCGATTTCAAGATAAACGACAGCAGAAGTTTACGCCTTAAAGCATAAATAAGCGTAAGAAAAAGACTTCTTTTTAATCTACAATTCCTCTATTTTCCTTTTTATAATTTCAAGGTCTCCCGCCCCCATAAGAACAAGACAATCAACGCCGCCTGCAAAAACAGAGCTTACATCAATGCGTTCCGCAAGAGCCGATGCGTCTCCGCCATGCTCCCTCACGGCATTCGAAAGGGATATTGAGCTTACTCCGACGACCGCGCTTTCCCGCGCGCCGTATATGTCGGTAATATACACCTTTGAAAAATTTGAAAGCGCGTCTGCAAAATCGTCTAAAAGCGATTTCGTTCTCGAGTAAGTATGAGGTGAAAAAACGGTCGCTACCGCACCGTATCCCATATTCTTCATAGTTTTATAAGTAGCTTTTATTTCGCGCGGATGGTGTGCATAATCGTAATACACGTCAGTACCGAGAAAATTACCCAAATATTCAAGGCGTCTATGTATACCTCGGAAATTCTTTATTCCCGATATGATATCCCCGTTTGAAACTCCGATATATTTCGCGGCGATTATCGCGCCGACCGCGTTTTCAATATTAAATTCTCCCGCTATCCCCAGCGTGTATCTCTCGGCCTTTCCTTCCTCAGTAAACAAGTCAAACGTGAACCTGCCTTTATCCGAAGATACCGCAGAGTATCTGTAATCCGAGCCGCATTTCGAAGAAAAACAGCGCACGGGCGTGGTGATATGCGGTATTATAGACTTAAGATTCTCGTCATCTGCATTAATTACCACGAGCTTTTCGGTATTATTTGCAAGCTTTATGAACGAGCTCTTAAGCGCATCTATATTTTCAAAATAATCGGGGTGGTCAAAATCCAGATTCAAAAGTATCTGCACATCAGGAGAAAACCTAAGGAAAGAATCACCGTATTCGCACGCTTCATAAACAAGATATTGACTGTTTCCCGAAATATAACCCGTACCGTTCGAAATTTCTGCACCGCATAGAATACTCGGAGATAGCTTTGCATATGATAAAACATAGCCCAGCATCGCGCTGACAGTGCTCTTTCCGTGACTGCCGCTGACTCCTATACGCATACCGTAAAGCTCCATCATAGCTCCGAGATACTCAGCTCTTGAAACTGCCGTAATTCCAAGTGATTTCGCAGCCGTATATTCGGGATTGCTTTGGGATATTGAAAGCGAATACACGAAAAGCTCGGGCATAATTTCCATTACGTTTGCTTTCGACTGTGTGTATTTTATCCTTATTCCGAGCGACTCAAGTCTATCCGTCACTCTGCTCCTTTTTATATCACTTCCAAATACTCGCATTGAACGCTCAAACGACATTTCGGCAAGCGACGACATCGATATGCCGCCTATACCGCAAAAATATATTTTAGAGCCTTCTTTTTCAATTATTCTCCTGATACTTTCCTTATCCGTCATCGAGTGACCGATAATCATAATTGACATTTTCTCCCGTTTGTTAACAAAAAATATACAGTTTGGTAATAAAAATATTTTTTTCTCGTTGAATATTTTTCATAAACTTACTGTATAATATATTTGAAGTGAAAAAAATGTTACAACAAAGGAAAGGAATTCCACTATGCAGATCACAGACATTAAAATAAGAAAATTTTTCGATGAAGGCCCTATGAAAGCCGTTGTTTCGGTGACCTTTGACAACTGCCTCGCCGTTCACGACGTTAAGGTTATTTATGCAAGAGAACGATTCTTTATCGTTATGCCTTCGAGAAAGAATCCCGACGGTACTTACAGAGATATCGTGCATCCCATCAATTCGGATTTCAGAGCAGAGCTTGAGCGTACCGTAATAGACGCTTATCACGCGCAGTACGCGCTCCGCGAGACCGAAGAATACGCAACCGATGACGATACCGTAATTATCTGATTACATTATACAAAATCTCCCTGCCATTGTCAAGTTCTTTGTTTGGCAGGGTATTTTTTATTCTTTTATCCGTATACATAAATTAACGCTGCAAGCCAATCGGTATAAGGCTATGCATACGCTGTTTTACATAACGAAAAGGCGGATTATTTATGAAAATATTGATGGTTACGGATAAAATGGACATAGGCGGCGCAGAAACACATATTTTAACTCTTATAAGGGAGCTCGCTTCAAGAGGAGAAAGCATCACCCTGATTTGCGGCGGAGGCATCTACGCAGACTGTCTTCGCAAAAACGGAATCAGGGTAGTCTACTCCCCTTTTGACAAACGAGACCCCTTTTCTGTTTTGAGATGCAAAAAAATTTTAGCTGACGAAATGCAAAAATGCGATATTGTTCATACTCATACACGATTTTCATCTTATCTTGCCGGAAAAATACGCGGAAAACGGAAATTCCCTACGATTGTAACTACGGCTCATCTGAATTTTAAGCTTTTCCCTTTTGGCAAGCTGGCATTCTGGGGCGACCGAACTTTAGCGGTAAGTGAGGATATAAAAGATTACCTTAAGAAAAATTACAATATAAAGGATGAAAATATAACCCTCACCCGAAACTCTGTCGATATAAGCAGCTTTAACAGAGAACGTATTCCGAAAAAGCTTATTATTCACACCTCTAGGCTCGATAAGGGGCGCGCAAGAACCGCATTTCTTCTCTGCGAATCGGCGCAGAATATTTTAAAAAACAACCCCGATTGGCGCGTACTTATAGTGGGGGACGGAAACTGCTTTTCCGAGCTGAAAAGAAAAGCCGCCGGCGCAAATGCCGCCCTTGGCTTTGAGGGGGTTATACTCACGGGCGCAAGATATGATATTCCCTCTATTTTAAGATACGGTGGAATTTTTATAGGTGTAAGCCGTTCCGCGCTTGAGGGTATGGCAGCAGGACTTCCCGTAATAATTTGCGGAGATGAAGGATATGGCGGAATTCTATCATATGACAACTTTGATTTACTTTTCAAGACAAATTTCTGCGCGCGCGGACTTGAATTACCCAAATCACAAATCATCACCTCGGATATTCAAAGACTGATAGACGACTCCGACTATCGCCGCGAGCTTTCACGTTTCTCGAAAAACACAATAAAAGCCCTGTTTTCTCCAAGGGAAATGGCGAGCGATGCCGAAAAATGTTATAACTTAACACGTATCCCTCCATCCGTTTGCCTTTTGGGATATTTCGGTTACGACAATCTAGGCGATGAAATGATGCTGAGAGAATCAATTTCCGCACTATCCCGACACGGAATTAACGATATAGCGATATTCCTGAAAAACGGAGCGAAAAATAGCTCTGCAGATAGATATAAAGATTACTGCAAAGGCATTAAGCTTTACGACAGATTGTCGGCAGCCGAAATCAAGCAAGCCTTGGACAAATGCGATATACTAATTCTCTCCGGCGGAAATCTTCTGCAAAACGAGACGTCAGAACGCTCGCTTGTATACTATTCGGAGATAGTAAGATATGCAAAGGGACGCGGCGCAAGAATATATATGCTTTCCTCGGGCTTTGGTAATATATACGGAATTTTAGGTAATCATCTTTTAAAAAGAAGCATACGCCTTTCCAATTATTGCGGCTGCAGAACGCGATATGACCTTAATATAGCGAATAAATACTCTTGTAATTCAAAATTTATGCCCGATTTTTGCTTTCTGCTTAAGGAGTCATATTCTGATACCTCTAAAACGCATTTTTGCTGGATAGTATCAAAAAATGAGTTAATAGACACGAAAGAAATACTTGAAATAGCATACAAACGAGAGCTTTTACCGATAGCCGTATTTTTAAACTATCCCGAGGATAAAGGGGTTTGCCAGGCTTTGCGCTATCACGGAATTAAATATCTTGTTCCAAAGGACTTTGAGAATTTCAAAGATATAGTCAAAAATTCAGCCTTTACAGTGAGCGAAAGATTGCACGGTGCGATATTCTCGGTTATGTGCCACGTTCCTGCTTATTTAACGACCGATACACAAAAAAAGCGAGCCCTTATAAACGACTGTCAAACGATATCTTTGGGCGAATCGGTTATTCTTCCTTATGCAAAAACAAGTGTTTGTGAAAAAAAAGAAATCGGAGTACAAGACTCCGATTTCAATTATCTAATTAACTGTCAGAGGCGAGAGATAAACAACGCGCTCTGCGAACTTTTCAATTAAGCCTGGGTGTTAGTATCGTCAGCGGGAGTTTCCTCGGCTGCGGGAGCTTCAACTACGGCTTCCTCGGCTGCGGGAGCTTCAACTGCAGCTTCCTCGACTGCGGGAGCTTCAACTGCAGCTTCCTCGACTGCGGGAGCTTCAACTGCAGCTTCCTCGACTGCGGGAGCTTCAACTACGGCTTCCTCGGCTGCGGGAGCTTCAACTACGGCTTCCTCGGCTGCGGGAGCTTCAACTGCAGCTTCCTCGGCTGCGGGAACTTCAACTACGGCTTCCTCGGCTGCGGGAGCTTCAACTGCAGCTTCCTCGGCTGCGGGAACTTCAACTACGGCTTCCTCTGCTGCGGGCTTTGCGGTTCTGGTTCTCTTGGTCTTACCAACAGACTTCTGCTTGCTGAGAAGTTCTTTAGCTTCCTCAAGAACCGTCTTCTGCATTTCTGCAGTTTCCTTCTGACGATCGCTAGCCATCTTAGCATCTCTGAGAACCTGTTTCTGAGAGTTCATAATATCTTTCTGAGCCTCAGCAATCTCGGTCTGCTTAGCAGCAATAACCATCTGGCTCTCAACCTGCTTGCTATTTTCGTTAACGATAGCCTGCTGAGCTGCAATAATTCTTCTCTGTTCGGTAACAACGTCGGACATAGCTTCCTCGATTGCTGCGTGAGTGTCATTGATAGCACCCTGAACCTCAACCATTTCTTCGTGAAGAACTGCAACGCGCTTCTGCTCATCCATAGCATTCTTCTGAGCATCGATGATAGCAACCTGCTCCTCGGTGATAGCGAGCTGATCGGTATTGATAACGCGCTGGCTAACCTGAACGCCCTGCTGCTCACGGAGAGTATGTCTCTGCATATCGTTAGTCTGCTTCTGAAGGTCAACAAGCTCTCTGTTCTTAGCATCGATATCAGCATATACAGCAGCAACGTTCGTCATATCGCTGTTAAGCGCCTTAATGATATCAACAACTGCGGTGAGCTTTTCAATAAGAGCCTTTTCGTCCTCTGCGATCTTGCTCTGAAGATCTACGGTCTCCTCGCTTGCGGTAGCAATAGGAGCTGCAGCAGGAATGGTAATGCCTGCTGTAAAGTTAACGGGAATGTTCGGTACGTAAGTCTCGAAGTAAGCATCGATTCTCTTTTCGAGAGCTGCAGCGAGCTTATTCATTGCCTGGTTAACAACCTTCTCAACCTGCGCGGAGATATCAATGCTGATAGGAGCGATAGTCTTAGACTGACGGGGCTCTGCCTGAGGTGCCTGATACTGAGGAGGAGGCATTATGTAAGAAACGTACTGTGGTGGAGCGTACTGGGGCGCAGGATACTGGGGTGCAGCATACTGAGGCGCTCCGTAGGTGGGTGCGCCGTACTGAGGCGCGCCGTACTGGGGCGAAGTATACTGAGGTGCGCTGTACTGAGGTGCTTCGTAAGAGGGAGCAGCGTATGCAGGAGCTTCTTCCTCGTACTCTTCCTCGTCTTCCTCTTCTTCAACAGCTTCAGCCTCAACAGTTTCAGCCTCAACAGCTTCAGGAGCTTCTTCATCTTCTTCAGCCGAAGCAACAACATCTTCAGCCTCTTCAACGATAGGACGAGCGGGAACGGGCTCAACTCTTTCGAAGCCTGCAACAGCTTCATCTTCGCTTTCCTCTGCGGGCTTAACATCTGCATTAAGCTCAATCTCTGCGTCAAGAAGGAGAGAATCTACCTTATCCTTCTCGGAAAGAATAGCTTTCTTATACTTGTCATATTCAGCCTGCTCCTTTGCAACAGCCTTAGGCGCTATTACGCTTACCTGGAAAATAACCTTCTGCCAATCTTCGTCAAGAGCAGCTACGTACTCCGTAAGTCTTGCAAGAGATGCGGAAGCGGTTCCGTAAGCATCATCGTAAACAGCAGTTGCTTCCTTGAAAGCATCTTCTGTCTTAGCGTTCTGCTTTTTCGTGTACTTCTTTCCTGCATCAACCTGAGCTTTTGCTGCATTTTTAAGTTTCTTTGCGCTGTCTGCATAAACTGCAAGTTCATTCTTGATAAGAGCCTTTGCGTCAGCAATTCTATCCTTGATGACTGCGTTGCTTTCAAGATTACCTGCGCTGTAATTGATATCGCCGTTCATAGTAACATACCTTCCTTATAAGCAGATTTTTATTATTATACGCGTTAATTATAACAAATATTTTTTAAAAGGTCAATAGCTTTCGTAAAATTTTCGTTAAAAATTGTAAAAAATTATTGATTTTTCCCTACCGTTAGTAAAAAAAGCAGATCGAAAACACAAAATGTAGTGTTTTCGATCCGAAAAATATAGATTTTAATTTGTTCGAATTTGAAAGCTGCGGCGAACGGATTTTGAACAGAAATTTTCGTTCTTCACACCGCAAGCCGTAGAAGCCTACGGCAAGGCGGGAAAACGAAAATAGAAAAAGAGGCTTTTTCGCCTCTTTTTCGTTTATGTCAAAATACGAAAGCCTCAGAGATTAATACTCGGCGTTGCCCACAGTCCTCGGATAAGGGATTACGTCGCGTATGTTCGACACGCCCGTGAGATACATAATTATGCGCTCGAAGCCGAGTCCGAAGCCTGCGTGCTTTGTTCCACCGTACTTACGAAGATTGAGATACCACCAGTAGTCTTCCTCTTTGAGTCCAAGCTCTGCCATTCTGGCAGTGAGAACGTCTATTCTCTCCTCTCTCTGAGAGCCGCCGATAATTTCACCGACGCCCGGGACGAGAAGGTCCATTGCGGCAACCGTCTTGCCGTCATCGTTCAGACGCATATAGAACGCCTTAATATCCTTGGGATAGTCCGTTAGGAATACAGGCTTCTTATAAACCTGCTCGGTGATATATCTTTCGTGCTCAGTCTGAAGGTCAACGCCCCAATAAACAGGGTATTTGAAGTTCTCGCCCGATTTGAGAAGAACGTCGATAGCTTCGGTATAGGTAACCTTTGCGTAATCCGCATTTCTGAGAGCCGTAAGTCGCTCAAGGAGCCCCTTATCAACGAAGCTGTTAAAGAACTGAAGCTCTGCCTGGCAGTTATCCATAACGTGATTGATGATATGCTTTATCATATCCCAAGCGAGCTGCATATCGTCGTTGAGATCGGCAAATGCGATTTCGGGCTCTATCATCCAGAACTCTGCTGCGTGTCGTGCTGTATTCGAATTTTCTGCTCTGAAGGTAGGACCGAAAGTGTAAATATTTCCGAATGCCATAGCATAGGTCTCGCCCTCAAGCTGACCGGAAACCGTGAGGTTGGTGCTCTTACCGAAGAAGTCCTGCGAGAAATCCACCTTGCCGTCCTCGGTTCTCGGAAGATTCTCAAGGTCAAGAGTGGTAACTCTGAACATCTCGCCTGCGCCCTCTGCATCGGAGCCGGTAATTATAGGGGTGTTAACGTAAACGAAGCCTCTCTCGTGGAAGAAATTATGAATAGCGTAAGCTGCTTCGCTTCTCACTCTGTAAACTGCGGAGAAAAGGTTCGTTCTCGGGCGCAGATATGCCTGCTCGCGAAGATACTCAACGGTATGTCTTTTAGGCTGGAGAGGATAATCGGGAGTTGAAGTTCCCTCGACCTCGACCTTTTCCGCCTTAAGCTCAAACGGCTGCTTTGCGCCGGGTGTAAGAACAATCCTACCCGTAACGACAAGTGCTGCTCCGACGTTCTGAGAAGCTATCTCGTCGTAATTATCTACTTTTTCTCTCTCAAACACAACCTGAACGCTCTTGAAATACGAGCCGTCGTTGAGATCAATGAATCCGAATGCCTTTGAGTCGCGAAGGTTTCTTACCCAACCGCCGACAGTGACACTCTTATCCGCAAACGCTTGCGGAGACTGATAAATTTCTTTAATAAGCTGTCTTTCCATTTGCTTTCTCCGTGGGAAAATTTCGTTATAATACAGTAGTATAGCACACATTATTTTATTTTTCAATGCTTTTGGCAAAAATACACTTAAAAATATTTTGGATTTATTACGCAGTGTTTATTCGCTTCACAAAGCCGAATAATATTACGATTTATCGGTGTTTCAAGCATACGTAAAGCGCAAAAACCTCGCCCTTTCTTACCACACTTTTAAGGTGAATCGCATTTAAAAAATGCGACCGAGAAATACAAAAAAGCTGTAAATGCAAAGTTTCGTTAGCATTTACATTTTTTACCATTTGGGAGTTTTCTTCCTTATTATTATAATAATACGTCATAATGCGATGCAAAAAATTCATTTCACAGAGCTTTACACCTCTTTTATTCAAGAAAGAAAGGTTGATTTAATAGCAAAACACAAAAAATACTGTAAACTTTAATAGTCAAATAACAGCTCTTAAGTCATCATTACATAAAATTCAAGTAAATATCTTATTCTTATGATAGATTTTTTATTATTCAATAGCTATGCTGATGACATTTAATCTCGCGCGTATACCGCAAGAAAGGCACACGGATTCCTGACTTTACAGTATTAAAGCGTCAATAACAGAATATCTACAAGCAAGGTTTATCATCTATTCTCACATTTGACACGGTAAAAAATTCGAAGATTTCGGTGTCTTTTACGTCAGGTGATAAAAAATCCAAATTTATTCTGCGCTATAGCCAGCGGCGTACTCACTTAGCTCCTTTCAAATTTTCGAATAAAATCGTTTTGTAGCTAACTTTTTTATAACGCAGCAAGTGACAGAAGACCTATTGTATTACCCTGAATTGATTATCAATGAAGGCGCGCTTGCAACAGGATATATAGTTCCAAAGGTTACTCTGCCGACGAGCTACGTAGAGCAAACTCCCTCATACAAAATTCACAATAAAATAACTATTAAATTCTAGCTTTACCGTTTATTTGCAAACCTATTATTCAACCTATCTACGAATCATATTAAAGCTTTGAATTGCAAAAAGAAAGCACAGGCGAAGCCAGCAATCAATCGCAGCTTTGCTTTTGATTTATTTTTCATTTTGTAACATTAAACTCAGCTAAAAATCAGGATAAAAGCTTTTTTGACTATAATATTTTACATTTCCCGACATTTTATTAACATACTATATACTTAAAAGAAGATTTTTTCGTTTTTTACCCGATGGCGTACAAGCGTACGGCGAGTGGTGAAAAAAGCGGAAAAAGATTCCAAAAGATGATACGGATAAGTATCGGTCAACTGAATACATTACTACCGCTTCTCTCCGACCTATCAAGATCGTAGTTTACGAGCGACCTTACTTATTAAAACAAAAAAGGCTTCGCCACAGCGAAACCCAAACTATCCAAATTCTCACCGAAGTGAGTATATATAATCGAGGTTTATCCTCGAGGTGAACATTAAATGCTCACCCGAAACCGAATAAACTATTAAGCAAGAGTAATCAA
>JAZNKD010000008.1:0-3264 GCA_045578385.1 Eubacteriales bacterium
GGGGACCCTTTGCAAGAGTACCGTACATTGTACCAACCTGTGAACGGAGGCCTTTACCGAGGTCTTCAAGACCTGCACCTACAACAAGACCGTCTTCTGAGAAAGCGGACTGAGTACGACCGTAAACAATCTGAAGGAAGAGCTCACGCATAGCAGTGTTGATAGCGTCACAAACAAGGTCTGTGTTAAGAGCCTCAAGAATGGTCTTGCCGGGAAGAATCTCTGCTGCCATAGCTGCAGAATGAGTCATACCAGAGCATCCGATAGTCTCAACGAGAGCCTCCTCGATAATGCCATTCTTTACGTTAAGAGAGAGCTTGCAAGCGCCCTGCTGAGGTGCACACCAGCCTACTCCGTGCGTATAAGCCGAAATATCACTAATTTCTTTTGCCTGAACCCACTTGCCCTCCTCGGGAATAGGAGCGGGACCGTGGTTAGGGCCTTTTGCAACAGTACACATTTTTGCAACTTCTGTGCTCATTGCGTACTCACAAGAAAAGTTCTTGTCCATTATTTTTATCTCCTTTTAAAATTATTATCAAATATGAGCAAACATGTATATTAAGTAAAGCTTATTACAAAATTTGCATACGAACTATATGTACAGATAGAATTACTTAACTATTTCTCCGTAAACCTGGCCGAATGCGCAAGAAGCATTTGCTTCATCGGTATCAATATGCATTGCAGGAGCGAACTTATCACTAACACGGATAACTACATCACCAAATACTGTAGTACGCTCGGATACAATCTTAACAGAAACTATTTCCTTATCAGCTACACCAAACTCGCTTGCAGTCTCGGGGGTGAGATGAATATGACGCTTTGCAGCAATAACACCCTCTGTAAGCTGATACTCTGCTCCGGTTTCCGGGTTAACGAGCTTGCAACCGGGGGTTCCTGCTGTATCTCCGCTTTCACGAATAGGTGCAGCGACACCGATAGTGCGAGCATCGGTAAGAGAAAGCTCTACCTGGCTTGCCCCACGCTCCGGACCAAGAATAGAAGCCTTAAGCTTGCCTTTGGGTCCAACAACTTCAAGCTTCTCAGCACATGCAAACTGACCAGGCTGACTCAAATCCTTCTTTTTTGTAAGTTCATATCCCTTACCGAAAAGAGCTTCAACAGCTTCTCTTGAAAGATGGATATGTCTTGCAGATGTTTCTACTAAAACCTGTGACATTTTTCTTTACTCCTTTTATTTAACGGATAAAGTCCGCATTTTTACTAGTACATTATAACACATTGTTATAAAAAAATCAATGTATAATTTGAAAGATTATGATAAAAAATAAAATAAAAGCATGGAGCGTTTTATAAATTATGGAAAATAATGATAATTTTAATGAGAAAACATCGGAAAATCTTACCGATTCGGGACTTACGCATATCGAAAATTCAGACGGAACGTACTATTGTCTATCAATCATAGGTCAGATTGAAGGTCACTTTGTTCTCGACAGCAATCAGAAAACCACAAAATATGATCACGTTATTCCTCTGTTGGTAGCACTTGAAGAGAGTGATAAGGTAGACGGAATAATAATTTTAATAAATACTTTAGGCGGTGACGTAGAGGCTGGTCTCGCTATCGCCGAAGTCATTGCAAGCTTGAAAAAGCCTACGGTTTCCATTGTTCTTGGCGGAGGTCATTCTATAGGTGTTCCTCTTGCAGTGAGCGCCGACAAATCCTTTATAGTCCCAAGTGCAACAATGACTATTCATCCCGTTAGAACAACCGGGCTTGTGCTCGGTATTCCACAAGCATTCGATTATCTAAATAAAATGCAAGACAGAATCATAAAATTTATAGTGGATCATTCAAACGTAAGCGAAGATTTATTACGTAAGATGATCACCAGAACCGACGTGCTTGTCAACGATATAGGCTCTATTCTCAATGGTTACGAAGCCAAAGAATGCGGTCTTATAGACGAGATTGGCGGTGTTAGCGATGCTCTGAAATATTTGAAAGAGCAAAAAAATCGACATAATTTTGATTTTTTTGAAAATTTCTCTTGAAAGTTTTTTTAAATATGTTAAAATATTAGTAGAAAACTATACATGGAGGATAATATGGCTCTATTAGATATATTTAAAAAAAGGAAAAAGAAAAAAGTAAAATCTCAACCCCAGGAAACTCAACCCCAGGATAATGTAGTCGAAAATAAGGGTACGGAAACCGAAATAAAAAATGCAATCACCCCCAACACCGTTACCATATCTAAAGATAAAACTGTAAAATCGACTATATCCGAGAGCAGTTTTGAAAATTCGGCAAAATCTTCTAATGCCAAAGAATCCGATACAAAAGAAATAGCAATTATCAAAACTAATGCAAGAGCAGAACAAAAAGCAACCGCGAAGCCAAATATAAAAATTAAAGCAACCCCTAAACCAGTATTTGAAGAAAAAAACGAAAAAGTTGCAGAAAGCAAAGGCTACACCGGTCATTTTGAAATCAACAGATCAAAAGACGGAAAGAAATTTTTCTTTAATCTTTACGCTTCTAATAAAGTTGGAATAGCAACGTCACAGATGTACTCTACAGCACAAAGTGCTATGAACGGTATCAAAAGCGTTATCGCAAACGCGGCAAAAGCCCCCATCGAAGATCAGACATTAAAGAAGTACGAACCCCTTCCATTTCCGAAATGGGAAATTTACATAGATAACGGAGGTAAATACCGTTTTCGCCTCAATGCTTCGAATGGTAATTGTGTTTGCCATTCTCAAGGTTATACAACTAAAACTGCATGCAAAAATGGAATTGACAGCATAATCAGAAGTTCTAAAAACGCTGACATTGAGAAAACATATATTATAAAGTAAAAAGTGCGAGCAACGATTTTTATTAATTATCGTTGTTCGCGTTTTTTTATATAAATTTAATCAAAATACAATGAGAAATATGCTCACTATTTTAATACTAAATATAAGCAGTTTTAAGTAATTATATTATTTCGAAATAGTTTTTACTATTGCTCAAATTCATTTAAAATACTAAAAAACAACCATAATCTTTGTAATTTGATAATAAAACTTTACATTTCGGTCTAGTATATCAAATATTAGTATTTGTACTATCACGAAATATATTATCTTCAAATTGTTTTCTACAAACAAAAAAGGCTTCGCCACAGCGAAACCCAAACTATCCAAATTCTCACCGAAGTGAGTATATATAATCGAGGTTTATCCTCGAGGTGAACATTAAATGCTCACCCGAAACCGAATAAACTATTAAGCAAGAGTAATCAA
>JAZNKD010000009.1:0-6324 GCA_045578385.1 Eubacteriales bacterium
CGGGGATCGATCATGGCAACAGCCTTCTTCTCATCGATCATGCCCTCGTCAACCAGGTCGCAAGCAATCTTCAAAGCGGCCTTAGCGGTACGCTTACCGTTACGGGTCTGCAGCATGTACAGCTTGCCATCCTCAACAGTAAACTCCATATCCTGCATATCACGGTAGTGATCTTCCAGGATAGCGCAAACCTTAGTAAACTGCTCAAAGGCAGCGGGGAACTTCTCAGCCATCTCAGCGATGGGCATGGGAGTACGCACGCCGGCAACCACGTCTTCGCCCTGGGCATTGGTTAGGAACTCACCCATCAGGCCACGCTCACCGGTAGCGGGGTCACGGGTAAAGGCAACGCCGGTACCGCAGTTGTCGCCCATGTTACCAAAGGCCATCATCTGCACGTTAACGGCAGTACCCCAGGAGTAGGGGATGTCGTTGTCACGGCGGTAAACGTTAGCACGGGGGTTGTCCCAGGAACGGAACACGGCCTCGACGGCGCCCATCAGCTGCTCCTTGGGATCGGTGGGGAAGTCGGAACCGATCTTGGCCTTGTACTCGGCCTTGAACTGGCAAGCCAGCTCCTTCAGATCCTCGGCGGTCAGGTCAACGTCCTGAGTGACGCCCTTCTTCTCCTTCATCTCGTCGATGAGCTCCTCGAAGTACTTCTTACCGACCTCCATAACGACGTCGGAGTACATCTGGATAAATCTTCTGTAGCAGTCGTAAGCCCAACGAGCGTTGCCGGACTTCTTTGCCATTACCTCAACTACTTCTTCGTTAAGACCAAGGTTAAGAATGGTATCCATCATACCGGGCATGGATGCTCTTGCACCCGAACGAACGGAAACGAGAAGAGGATTCTCAAGATCGCCGAACTTCTTGCCGGTGATAGCTTCCATCTTCACGATGTTTTCCATAATTTCTGCCATGATAGCGTCGTTGATCTGCTTGCCGTCCTCATAATACTGTGTGCAGGCTTCGGTAGAAATGGTGAAGCCCTGGGGAACGGGGAGACCAATGCCTGTCATCTCAGCGAGGTTTGCACCCTTACCGCCGAGGAGGTTACGCATGTCCTTGTTACCTTCAGAGAAAAGGTAAACGTACTTTTTGCTCATTAAAGTTTCCTCCAATATATAAAAATTTTATTTTTGCTGTCAGCTGGCGCATACAACTGGGCACGAACTTTTAAAACAGACATAACAAAAGTCGACCTCACGCGCCGCAAGCGATATTATACCATATTTCAATTAATTTTTCCATATTTTAGGTTAAAAAAATGTAAAAAAAAATATTGTTTACATTTTGTTAACAATTATATTTCCGTAATCATACAGAATAAACAAATTTATTTCTTCGTTGAAAAATGCTTAGTAAAAAATAAACAACGAGCTTGTTATGCCGAATGTGAAAAAATATGCGGTTGTCAAAGTCAAAGAATAAGCGCTTAACAAAAAAACGGGTATAAACTCAGAAAAAGACTTGCCACTGTTATTTTTCCGGGATGCCCGTCGTTTTTGGCGCGTCGTTCTCAATACCGGGGAAATTCCAATATTGATTCTATACAATAATATAGTAGAATTTACAACGCTTTCACGTAGTGGAGTTGATTTAGCTAGCGTTGAGCTTCTCAGGCAGCCTGTTCATTTTTCATCTCGCAGAAAAGAGTTGCCTTTCAAAACAATATTTGTCTTCGCTATAATCCTTGTATTTTTGCGGTTTGAGGCGTAAGAGAGGGTATAAGCAAGCTTGGTAAGCAGTAGCGTACTGCTTTTAAAGAAATGATCTGAGTTCCGTTCAAGAACGTTCGCCTTATGTATGCAGGGATTTCTGCGGTACACTTTATGATAGGCTGTTCGATAACCCTCTCGTTCTGTGTTCGCTGCTGAAGGTATACTCGCATTTTTACTGATTCAGTCAAATTTAATTCCGAGCGAACGGTATATATCGTCAACCGCAGCCATAGTTTTTTCGGTTACTGAAAAGAGCCTTTCGCCTGATAGCGCGTCGCCGTTACAAACTTTAACAAATGCTTTAATTTCATCAGCCATATTGCTTTTATCTTCGTGGGCGTGATAAGTTTCGGCGGCTTTTTCGTAAAGCCTGAGACTGTAATAAGACAGCTCGTTTATCTTGTCAAAAATGATTTCGCCCAACTCGCCGATGATTCTTGATACGTTTTCTCCCTCGTGGGTTTTAGAATATTCTATAGTAACGTCAAAGCCATTGTAACTTAACACGGTAATGCCGCTTCCTAAAAATCCGTTACGAAGGAAATTGCCTGTTGACACTATGCTTTCGGGTGTTCCGAAAAGCGAAATCGCAACGTGCAGGGGGGTATATTCCAATATCTGCAAGCGCAGAGTTTTTCATATTCGGGTCAAAGGCGTTTAAAACTTCACCCGCCTTAAATTTGTCGTATCTGGATGAATATTGGCAGTATTCAAGCCTTGCAGAGCATGTTTTTCCGATTTTTCCGATTTCCTTCGATACGGATAAGAGAATATCGTCAAAATCGAGACGCATAGCCTCAATAAGATTTTTGCCGTGCTTGAGTTTTGCAGCTTTCATTCTGAGAAATTCTCCGTAGGTTGCCGCTATCATCTTTTCGCAAAGAACGTCCTTACCATAGTTAAGGGTAAGAATGGCTTGCCCTGCGTGGCAAATTGTAGGAGATGCGATATATACCGCATCGATACGTTTATCTGCCAGCATACCCTCGTAATGCGTATAAATGTTTACAATACCGTGCTTTTTTTGCAAAATTTTTGCCGGTTTCTTCTTTTCTGGAATACACCGCTGCGATATGAGCCTCGGTGACGCGTTTTGCAGCTAAGCAAAAGCTATCGCTTATGAAATTAGTACCAACTATCGCGAAATCCATATTACAGCACGAATTTGATAATAAAGAAAACTATTGCTGCAACGAATGAAATTCCCGATACCCAGGCGGTAATTGTATCAACGATTTTGTTGGTTTTTGCTTCTTTTTCGTCAAGTGCGCGGTCTTCTTCGCTTTCAAGCATATCCTCGGGAATAACGAACTCCGGCTCGCTTTCTTCCTCGTCCTTTGTAAAATCGTACTCGCCCCTCTTTATTGCCTCGGCGCGCCCCGCCGCTTCCTCAATTATAGAGTTCACGGTATCGATTATCTGAGTGTCGCCCGTGTTACCTTTTGTGAGAGCTTCGCCAAGCTCGCGCATAGCATTTTCGGCTTTTTCTGCGTCGTCAGACTTAGTTGCAAGCTCTATATTGTTTTCGCATTTTTCACAGATGCACTTAGGCGTTCCGTACGCGCCAATAGCGATAACCGCCGCATCCTCGTTTTCTATAGGCAGCTTGCATATACTGCAATATTTAACCATTATTGTTATCTCCTTTTATTTCTCCGCGCAGTCCTGCTCTGAAGAACTTAATGTATTCCTCTCGCAAGATGCGTCTTTCTTCGATTTCATCGGGGGTAAGCTCGCGAGTCTTTGCAATTCTTCCAAGCTCGTTTATTCTATCAATTTTTTTCTTTTCCATTTTCGTTTCCTCAGGTTTTGAATATTTTCAGTCTTTCCGATACGTGATATGCTAAAAAGATTTTCAGCGAATCGGGCAGAACGTACGGTAACATGCAGATTGCAAGAGCCGCAAAAAATCCGCTGCTCTCCGTATAAACGAGAGAGAACCACAGCGAGCCTGTGGCGTAAATGAGTAAAAGAGATATCGCTGCATAGACGAGCTTTCTTTTTTTTCCGCTGCCGAGAAATCTTTCAAGGAGCGCAAAAAGCAGCGCGCTTATCGGGAACGCTAAAATAAATCCGCCGCTTGCACCGAGAATATAGCCTATGCCAGAGCCGAAGCCGGCAAAGACGGGCAGACCTGCGATACCGAGTGAGACGTAGATAAGGCTCATTACCGCACCGCATAAGCCGCCCATCATCATAATCGAAAGAAAGAACGTAAACGTCTGCAGAGTAAAGGGAACGGGCGTCGGAATCGCTATCCAGGCAGAGACCGTCATCAAAGCTGAAAAAAGAGCAATATAAAGCATTTTTTGAATTCTCATCCTGTTCATATTCCGATATGCTCCTTTGATTTTTCACTCTCCGTAATATTATACAGCACCTAAAACTTTTTGTCAAGAAATATTGACTTTTTTCGTTGGATAGTATATAATACATAAGTTAAATATATTTTTGGGGAAATTACCCCGGTTTAAGATTATTATCCGAAAGAAAGGAACGTCGGTGGAATGAAAGATAAAATATCTCTTGCAGGCGATCTCGGAAGCGGCAAAAGCACGGTATCCGAAATTCTTATTGAAAGACTTGGGGCAGAGTATTACTCTACGGGTGCTATAGTCCGTTCCGTTGCCGAAAAGCGCGGAATGACGGTCGTTGAGCTGAATAAGTATATGGAAACTAATCCCGAGCTTGACCGCGAGATTGACGACGGCATAGCAAAGCTTTCGGATGTGGACAAGCTGCTTATAATCGACTCAAGAATGGCGTGGCATTTCACTAAGGGCACGTTTAAGGTATATCTTTCGGTTGACGTTGAAACGAGCGCGCTCCGTATAATGAATGCGAACAGACGCGGAGAGCACGCCGCAACTCTTGAAGAAACCATAAGAGAGACGAAGGCGAGACGAGAAAGCGAGAAAAAACGCTATTTTGAGCAGTACGGCGTTAATATTAAGGATCTTACGAATTACGATCTCGTCGTTGATACCACGGCTGCAACGCCTGCCGAGGTTGCCGAGCGTATAATCGACGGTTTCTTGCGTTGGCAGGAGGATAAGAGCTACAAAATGGCTTATATCTCCACCGAGCGCATCAATTTCCCGGACAGTGAGCCGGATGCTGAAAAAATGGCGGCATTTTCCGAGTGCGCTCCGACGGAGCTTCCTACTCTCGTAGAGTGCGACGGAGAATTTTACTTGAAAGACGGTCTTGAAGCGGCGCTTACGGCGTCCTTTGATATGGAGCCATTTATCAAGGCTCGCATCGTAGGCGGAAACGTTCCTCTCGGCGAGTTCGTTAAAATGAAAAATTCACTATAGGAGACGGTATGTTAACTTTAAAGAAAAAAACGGCGCTTCTGCTTGAAGAAGCGGTAAAAAAAGCGTTTGGTGAAGGACTTCTTTCAGCGGACGAAATATTTGAGATGCTTGAATATCCCCCTGATAGAACTATGGGCGATATCGCGCTTCCTTGCTTCAGACTTTCAAAGAGCTTAAGGAAAGCGCCCCCCGTTATAGCTGCATCTCTTGCAGAGGGTATTTGCTGCGAGGAATTTTCCGAGATAAACGCAATGGGCGGATATCTCAACTTCCGTATCAGCCCCTCGGCGTTTGCCAAGAGAGTTGTTTCGGATATAAAAACTAACGGAGATAAATACGGCTCTCCTATGTGCGGCGAGGGAAAACGCGTAGTTCTTGACTATTCATCACCCAACGTGGCAAAGCCGTTTCATATAGGTCACCTCGGTACGACGGTTATAGGTCACTCGCTTAAGCTGCTTCACGAGTTTGCAGGTTATGAGTGTGTCGGCATCAACTATCTCGGAGACTGGGGAACTCAGTTCGGTAAGCTTATCGTTGCATATAAGAAATGGGGCGACAAGGCTACTATAGAGAACGGCGGTGTCGACGAGCTCGTTAAGCTCTACGTTAAAATTAATAATGCAATCAAGGACGAGGAAGAAAAGAGCGTTGCAGACCTGCCCGAATCCGAGCGTCAAGGTAAAGCAAAATCCGCGCTTGCAGACGAATCTCGTGCGGAATTCAAGAAGCTTGAGGACGGAGACGAGGAAAATCTTGAGCTTTGGCGTTGGTTTGTTTCCGTCAGCCTCGAGGAGTACGAAAAGACTTATAAGATGCTCGGCATCAGCTTTGACAGCTATAAGGGAGAATCCTTCTATACAGATAAAATGCCGGCACAGGTTGAGAAGCTTCGCAGTATGGGGCTTCTTGAGATTGACGACGGTGCGTCTATCGTGAATCTTGACAAATGGAATATGCCCGTATGCCTTATTTTAAAACGCGACGGAACTACTCTTTATCCTACCCGTGATATTGCGGCGGCGGTATACCGCAAAAACGAATATAACTTCGATAAAGCAATTTACGTAACGAGCGCAGCTCAGTCGCTTCACTTCGCTCAGTGGTTCAAGGTGGTTGAGCTTATGGGGTACGATTGGTACGACGAGCTTGTCCACGTTTCTTACGGCACGGTTAGCATTAACGGCGCAAAGCTTGCAACGAGAACGGGTAACGTAATACTTCTCCGCGACCTATTTGACGAGGCTATAAAGAGAGTTTACGAAATAACTAAGGAAAAG
>JAZNKD010000010.1:0-2317 GCA_045578385.1 Eubacteriales bacterium
AGCATTTAATGCTCATAGGTCATTTTTGAAGTTGCAATGCAACTTCGTTTGACTTTATAGCTATTCCTCGATAGCTCAGTCGGTAGAGCGCATGACTGTTAATCATGATGTCACTGGTTCGAGCCCAGTTCGGGGAGCCAATACGTGCGAAGCACGTGAAATGTGTTTAATCCTATATGCACCTCTAGCTCAGTTGGTAGAGCAACTGACTCTTAATCAGTGGGTCCAGGGTTCGAGTCCCTGGAGGTGCACCAGAAGGATTAAACACATTTTTTTATTTTATTCCACGGCTCAAACTAAGTGCAGTATGATTAACAGGCGCTTCGTACCGACTTAAGTGCTAAGCGAACAAGCAACTGACTCTGAATTTGCCGCGCGGGATAGGGCTTTGATAAAGTTGAGTTGTCTTACAAAAGCTTTACTAACATCTCCGCGCTGGCAATATACCGCATACACGGTATGCAGTGGGTCCAGGGTTCGAGTCCCTGAGGGTGCACCATGGTATTCCTCGATAGCTCAGTCGGTAGAGCGCATGACTGTTAATCATGATGTCACTGGTTCGAGCCCAGTTCGGGGAGCCAAGACTTAATAGCTTGAACTTCTTTTCAGTGAAAAGATTGTTCGGGCTATTTTGTTTTTTCGAGAAATTTGATAAATACATTTTTTGATTTTTAGGCAGATAGAGAGTAAAATCTCTATCTGCCCTTTTTTTTGCGTTCCAGTTGCTCGAACACAATTTTTCTTTTTTGATTTTTTGCTTCTATAATATCGTTACAAATTTATTTCACAAGGAGATTTTGTAATGAATAAGAAGAAAACTGTATTTGAAAATGATTTTAATATGCCTTTTCCAATATGGAAATATCGTTAAAAATAATTTTTATAAGGAGAATATCAAAATATCAGATATTAAAATTCCAATTAAAGTAGAAGTTCCTCTAATTGAAAAGCGTTATAATTGCGCAAATCCTAATAACACTTTCAAAGCGAGGTTGTTGAAAAATCAATTCCCTAAACCGCATTACTCACCAAGTGATATAAGGTAATTCATCGCTTTCTGTCCTTAAGGTCACAAAGCATAAGATGCGCTAATCTCGGGGAGCTGCCTAGTCGATTCTGAAAGTGACGGTTTTATTATCTTTGCCCGGCACTTCCTTAAAACGGAAGCCCTTCCGGAACTTACATTTGAAACACAGAGAGAAATATGTTATCATATATAAGAAAGATAACATATGATTCTAAGTTTATAATGTTATTTTTCAGAAGAAATATTGGGAGGTGCAACAGATGAAGAAGCTGTTGGTATTAATATTGAGTGTCGCAATGCTTACCCTTATGTTTTCGGTAAACGTATCGGCGGCGACCACTCATACGGTAGTGCCGGGCGATTCTATGTGGAAAATCGCTGTAAAATATCAAGTGGGGTTAAGCGAGATTAAGGCGGCAAATCCTGAGATACAAAATCCCGACTTGATCTATCCCGGGCAAATTTTAAAGTTACCTACTACCAACTCCTCGGTTTTGAGCTATGAAAAAGAGGTCGTCAGACTCGTGAATGAAATCAGAGTGCAGAATGGGTTAAAGGCGCTTACATATAACTGGGAATTGAGCCGAGTTGCGCGTTATAAGTCACAGGATATGAAAGACAACAAATATTTTTCTCATACAAGTCCTGTATATGGGACGCCTTTTCAGATGATGAAGAGCTTTGGTATCACATACAGAAGCGCCGGTGAAAATATAGCGAGGGGGCAAAGAAGTCCAAAGGACGTTGTGAATGCGTGGATGAATTCCCCGGGACACCGAGCAAATATTTTGAATGCTTCATTTACCGATATCGGAGTCGGGTATGTGGCATCGGGAAACTATTGGACACAAATGTTTATAGGCAAATAAATCGGAGAAGCTGCCATTTCGCCATCAGGCGAAGCTTCACTCACGAAGTTAACTTCACTTGCCGTAGATAACTTCACCTGCCCATAAGGGCAAACTTAGTTGTGGCTGCTTGATTTAGGCATAACCGAATAAAAACACCGAGTTGTTGTATTACGCAGCAGCTCGGTTGTGTTTTTTACAATTTTGAAGAATATTAAGGTTGAAAACCCCCGGTTTTCTTCATTTTTATGGTGTTTTTATTCTATCGCCGTTTCCTCTCTCGCCGTACTTTTATACGGCTCTACTGACCACTCCCGTGTCGCAAGCCGTCGTCTGCGTAAGCCTCGACTCGTCTTGCTCGCGTACGTGGGACTTCGCTTCAAAAAACGCTTATTAACCGTTTTTTTGTTTGCTCACACTCGTCAGCCGACGATTTCTGCTC
>JAZNKD010000011.1:0-5023 GCA_045578385.1 Eubacteriales bacterium
GGTTCTGAATCGGGATTTCCCGAGGCGGGACCGCTCTCTCGTTTCGGTGCCGGATGAGGTGCGGCGGCTTTATCCGAACGTGAAGGTTGAATACCTTGCAGAGGCGCTTGCGATCTATAAGGAGCGGCAGTTTGACGACGGAGACAGTACGACGGGCGCTTTCGGGAAAGTTTTAGCGGCGGTTATAATCGATGCCGCGAAGGATAATGAGCATCATTGAGGATCTGTGGCACGGGAATATTGCGCCGAATGAGCGATTTTTCGAGAAGAACAGCGAATATGCGGCGGTGTTGCTCGAGGTGCTTCAGCACAGTAAGGATCTGCAAAAACGGCTGAATGGCGAGGAGGCGGAAATTCTGGAAAAGCTCACGGAATGTACGAACGAGATGTGTGGTATCGGAGAACGGGATGCCTTTGTGCGCGGATTTACGTTGGGTGCCCGGATCATCATCGAAGTGATGAGTGCAGAAATAGAATAATATAGAAGTGGAAGCGGAATCTATCACAAAAGAGTGGTGTATTCTTACTTTGGGGCTTGAAAAAGCGCAAAAATTGTGGTATAATAAAGAAAAATCCCTCGTAATGTGATGATGAGAGGAATACTATTATGAAAATCAAATTAGATGATTTGTTGCGAATCTCCGATGCTGAATTAGATAATGTTAAGGTAAAATTGAATCAGCATGACGGATACGATGATCCGATGGATCTTTATTTGCGAAATCCGGAAATTATAAATTCAGAATGGCTCTTTTGGCGCACCCAAAGAAGATTTTTTAATGTTGGGCAGGTTGTAATTTGTCTGATGAAACTGTCTGATAACGAATGGCTTCTGACAACCATTAAACGCATAACAAAAGACCTCGATGTCACAAACGGTGTTAATTACGAAGGAGAAGAACTTCAGGAATACCGTCAATACTACGGGCGAGTGAAAATCAAGTACCATAGAAAATCGCAAACACAAGGTGTTTATTACAGTACCATTCGCGATGAACTTGAAGTTCTTGAAATTCTTCCAAACGTATTCGATGGTGATGAATTCCCCGGATATGACAAGGTCCGCCTTTCTTACACGCAGTTGAAATCAATCATCGACAGAAAGAAAAAGAGTTGGATTGCGGCTTTGGAAAATCAAAAGGCAGTTTATCTGATCACCGATAAATTTAACGGAAAACTCTACGTGGGCTCTGCAACAAGCAATCAGGGGATGCTTCTTTCTCGATGGACAAGTTATGCCGAAAACGGGCATGGTGGAAATATTGAACTGAAAAAACTTGTGCAAGAGAATGGGTTCGACTACATTAAACAGAATTTCCAATATTCGATTTTGGAAAATTACAATGCTAAAATTGATGACCGCGTAATTTTAGACAGGGAAACCTGGTGGAAAGAAACTCTGCAAAGCCGGATGTTTGGGTATAATGATAACTAACCGCGAAATTAATATTGCAGATATGCTATGGCGAAAGCGCGTTACTTAAACATGGGGTATAGTCATGGATTTTGATAAATTCCTTAACTTAATTGAAGAAGGAAAACTAAATGAAGCAATACAATATAAAAACAACTACATACCAAATCTTCTATATAAATATTATAATCTTTCTGATGACGAAGAACTGAATGAAAAGCGACTCTCCACGTTAGAGCAAGGGAAAATATATTTATCTCTAATAAATCAATTCAATGATCCGTTTGAAGGTAAGGCTTTTACGTTTTTAGATGACGAAACTGTCCACGAAGAAATTTGCAGATTTAAATGTGAGGAGTTTATTGAGTATTACAATAAACATACCAGAATTTGTTGTTTTGCAAATCCCGATGAGAAAAACCAAAATATGCCAATGTGGGCGCACTATGCAAATAGTCATAAAGGATTTTGTGTGGAATACAAATTGGACGAATATCAAAAGAGTTCTATATATCCAGTTTTATATAATCCTGCTCGTATCGTTGGAAACTATTTCATTGGAATGTTAAAGATGAATACTCTCAAAATTTTCAATTCAAAACTGAAATTAGAAAACTATAAAATTTCTCAGTACGACTTTTTGGTACTATTATCTTTGACTTGTAAGCATTGTAGCTGGAGACACGAAAAAGAATATAGAGCTTTATCACTTGGTCTTGATAGTTGCTACTTCTCCGCTGTCCCGAATAAGATTTTCATTGGAATGAATTGTTCAAAAAAACATGAAAATAGGCTGGTACAAATCGCAAAAAAATTTCCACAATGCGAGATATATAAAATGAAGGAAACTGTAACAGATGAGGGATATTCTTTGACGGAGGTAAAAATCAACGTAGATACTTAGGCACCATCTTCTGTGGAATTAAAAAAATATCTTTTATGATAAAAGGCGGCATCGACGATGCCGCCTCAGACTGTCGAAGAACCTGCTGTTTACGAATATGCAACAGCAGGTTCTTCGTTGTTTTTAGTTAAGAATTGAAAAACGTGAATAAAAAACGTTGTATATTGCCCGGAAACCGGGGGCTTTGCCTTCCAGATTGCCAGTTTTTTTAGGTTCATGGCAGCGAATTTCAGCCTCACCCACTTGCTTACCTGGGTCAGGCCTCTGTACTGCGTGTATCGCATGCCGTGTTTTTCTTTTGCATCGGCGAAACATCGCTCTATGGTTTCTTTTCGCCGCTCATAGATTTTTTTATATTTCTCTACGTAGCGATATTCTTCGGTTGCTTCTATGAATTCAGCCCAAACGTGGCGGGTTACGGTCTTTTGGAATGTCTTGCTCTTCGTGCATTGTTCTCGTGTTGGGCAGTGTTCACAAAGATAGGGGTTGCTTTTGTATTCCCGGTTTCCGTTCCGGTTTGTGGTGGCATAAGCTAAGGTTCTATATTCAGGGCAAATCACGCAATCAAAGTGTTCATCGTAAACGTATTTGTACCATTCATGTCCCAGGTCATATCCTTGGGGGCGGGTGTAAGGCATTACGGGGATGCGGTTATCTCCCAAAATTCTCTTGCAGATCCAAGGGGTCTTGTATGCGGAGTCGGCAACGACATTTTTAATTTCAGGATACCGTTCGGTTACTGCGTCATATACGGCATCAAAGGCTACGCTGTCATGTACGTTACCGGGAGTTATCTCTGTATGCAGCACGAAACCGTTTTTGTCGCATGCAGTATGAGCTTCGTAAGCAAAACAACGCTTGTGTTCTCCCTTATGGAACATTCCGCTTTCCGGATCCGTTGCAGATGCCTGAATTTCCTTGGTTTCTCCACTGTTTCCGCCTTCCCCCTCGTCATCGTCATCAAAGGGCTTCTTTCCGTGCTCTTCCCGGTCTTTGTTTATTTCCTTCATCAGCTCGTCTTTATAGATTTTTGCGGCAACAGGAACTTCTTTTTTAATCGTCTTTTTTATGTTCGCATTGGCTTTAATATGGGTTCCGTCCAGAAAAACGGATTCAAGAGAAAGATAGCCCGCCTTTGCAATTTCATCTAAAATCCAGCAGAATACCTGCTCCACAACCTCCTCGGTGAAACGGTGCTTGAAATTGTAACTAATCGTGGAAAAATGCGGGGTTTTGTCCGTAAATGAATAGCCAATAAACCAGCGAAATGCCATATTAAGGGAAACCTCTTCCGCGGTGCGGCGTAAAGAGGGAATGCCGTACAAATGCTGAAGCAAGACCATCTTGAAAAGTACGACGGGATCCACGCTGGGACGTCCGTTGTTGGGACAATACAGATCCTCTACAAAATCATAGATATGACGAAAATCCACCGCGCGCTGAATCTTCCGAAGCAAATGCCCCTTCGGAACCATTGTCTCAATACACACAAGCTCGTAATTGCTGCTGTTTTCAATTTCTCTTTCAATCATCTTTCTCACCCTCTTCATTATACCATAAAATGCAGAAAAAGTCCAGTGCTTACTGGACTTTTTCGACAGTCTGAGGCGGCATCGACGATGCCGCCTTTTTCTGTTTGTATTATCCTTTGATTAATATTTAGTCCGCCTCGATGCGGTAGTGGTCTTGGAAATCGTAGCAGGGCAAGAAGGCGGTGGGTTGGACGAGGCGGAGGTTGTCATGGCTTGTGGACATCTTCCAGCAGTAGTCGCTGAAGCGGTGGATGGAAAATAAAATATAGGTGTTGTTCTTGCTGAAGTTTGCGGTGACGCGCTCGATCTCGTCCCAGTCGGCCTTGGTGCAATGGGTGCCGATGGTGTCAAAATATTTGACGTAAACGAAGTCGCCGAAATCTTCGCTGACCAGATCGAAGGCAACCTGTTCCAGACGGACGTTTTTATAACGTCTGTCTTTTTCTGCGTAAAAGTCGCCGTGCATGTAACGGTAGGCGCGAACGTTGTTGGAAAGCCAATATTCGCACTCCTGTCGGAATGCACGCTTGACTAAAACGGAGCGTACGTATTGCATCATGCTTTGAAATACGTCTTCGTCGCGGAAGTCCGATTGGGGAAAAACGTAGCGGTACCAAAAGCGGAGATAATCGTTGGTGATGGCGTAGTGGGCAGGTTGTTTTTCTTGGGCGTTCACATGTATGACAATGCCGTGGGAGATCAAGGATTTCAGGTATTTATCGCATTTGTTGTTGGGGTAGCCCGAGAATGCGGATAACTCGGAAACTCGACATTTTCCCATGGAAATTCCGTAGAGCAGGGTGTTGTAGCTTTCGGGTGTGCGGAAATATTCTTTGATAATCCGTTCGCCCAGATGACGGAAGTAAGAATCGGGCTGCAGGAACCGTTTCAGATTTATCTCAAAGGAAAGCGTTGGATCGTACAAAGCGACGAGGCTTGCAATGCCACCGGTGACGGCATGGATGCAAACCAACTCCTCGTTGGTCAGCTTCGGAAATAGCTTTTTGATCTCGCCGAGATGCAGGGGCGTGAAATTCCGATTGCCGTAATCGTCCTCAATGAACACGAAAACCGCACGGTGAGAATTGCCGTAAAAATGCTTCATAATGGCGGCGTGAATTTCGGGGTGGGATTTGCAATGAGAATCGAAAAAGACGGTACATAAGTTTTTGG
>JAZNKD010000012.1:0-60067 GCA_045578385.1 Eubacteriales bacterium
AAAGCGAGCTTTCAGATCTTCGGGCGGGGTATGCGAACCCAGCGCAAACGCACGCAGTGCTATGCGCCGGATGAGATTCCACGTACGAGTCACCAAAAGAAAAACCACCCAATCCGAGTTCGGATTAGGTGGTTTTGGTGACTCGTACGGGAATCGAACCCATGTTTTCAGCGTGAGAGGCTGATGTCTTAGCCGCTTGACCAACGAGCCGTATTAAGTTTTTTCTGCGCCTTTAGTTTAACGCCTAGATATTGTATCACATTATTTTTGCTTTGTCAAGCCTTTTTACGAAAAAAATATCTTTTTTTAAGTTTTTCGGAAAACGCGCTTTGCGATGCTTTTTTGGAGCAATAAAAAGAAACGGCAGAATACGCAAAGGCGCAGTCCTGGGATAATAACAAAAGAATCAGCGCGGTAAGCTTTCGCGCTGATTCTGCTATTTTTCGTTTGCTTTGGTAAGAGAGGGAGTTATTCTGCGTCGGTTTTGGAGATGTGCTTAAGATACGCGTTGATAAATCCGTCTATTTCTCCGTCCATTACCGCGTCAATGTTTCCGTCCTCGTATCCTGTTCTGGTGTCCTTCGCGAGAGTGTAGGGCATAAAGACGTAGCTTCGAATCTGACTGCCCCACTCGATGTTTGCCTTGTTGCCCTGAATGTCCTCGATTCTGTCAAGTTTCTCGCGGAGCTTTATTTCCATAAGCTTTGCCTTCAGCATTTTGATGGCGGTTTCCTTGTTCTGAAGCTGGCTTCGCTCTGTCTGGCAGCCGACGACGATACCCGTTGGCTTATGCACGAGACGGATAGCCGAGTCGGTCGTGTTGATGTGCTGACCGCCCGCGCCGCTTGAACGGTGCGCCGTGATTTCCATATCCTCGTCCTTGATAACTATAGAATCGTCATCGTCAAACTCGGGCATTACTTCAACCGATGCAAACGACGTATGTCTTCTTCCCGAAGCGTCGAAGGGAGAAACTCTGACAAGGCGGTGAACGCCGTTCTCGCTCTTAAGATAGCCGTAAGCGTTGATTCCCTCAATCATAATGGTGGCAGATTTGATGCCCGCTTCGTCTCCGTCGAGCCAGTCTATAAGCTTAACGGTGTATCCGTGCTTCTCACCCCATCTGGTGTAAAGACGGTAGAGCATAGACGCCCAGTCCTGCGCCTCAGTTCCGCCGGCGCCGGGATGGAATGAAAGTATAGCGTTATTCTTGTCGTACTGACCGGAAAGAAGCACCTCTATTCTCTTTTTCTCTGCTTCTTCCTCAATAAAATTGGTTTCGGAAACGACCTCGTCAACAGAGTCCTCGTCGTTTGCCTCTATAGCCATTTCGCAGAGCGTGTAGGTATCCTCAAGCTTAGAGCAAAGCTCCTCGTAGCTCTCAACCTTGTCCTTGAGCTGTTTTATCTCCTGGAGCTTTTTCGAGGATTTCTCTGCATCGTTCCAGAAATCCTGTACCATAGTTTCGCGCTCGAGATCTGCAACGCGCTCTTTAGCCTCGTCTATTCTGAGCTGATTTTTAAGCTCCTTCAGAGTGTCCTCAAGGGCAACTAATTTTCTTTTCGCTTCTTCAAGCGCAACGATCATAGATAAAACCTCCAAATCAAATCGTGCCGATAATACGGCGGGCTATGGGTAAATTATACCCAACATTTTAACTGTTAAATTTTATCATAAAATGTTTATTTTGTCAATAGTTAAAATACTAAATAGCTGTTGACAATTATAACGGGGTATGCTATACTCTAAATGTTAAATTAAGAGTGCCGTAACACACGGCAGAAAGGATGAAAAAATGAAAGTAACCAAACAGACACTTATTGGAGACGTTCTCGACCATAACGTTGAGACCGCGAGATTTTTCTTTGAGATTGGAATGCATTGCCTCGGCTGCCCTCATTCAAGAGGCGAGTCTATCGAGGACGCCTGCAAGGTTCACGGCACTAATGCCGACGAGCTTGTAGCAAAGATTAACGCTTTTCTCGGAGAAGCGTGAGCGCACAGATAAATAAAAGGCTGCTCGTCTGCGCGTCGCTCGTGCGAGATGGAGCTGTCCTTGCCGACGTTGGAACGGACCACGCGTACTTGCCGATTTACCTGCTCGGGACGGGCAGGATCGGCAGAGCCGTGCTGTCGGATATAAATCCCGGGCCGCTTGCCAAGGCTGAGGAGCACGTAATTGCAGCTAAGGTACGGGACCGTGTTGAGTTAAAGCTGTCTGACGGTGCAAAGGAGCTTGTCGGTTACGGCATAACCGACTATGCGATATGCGGTATGGGCGGAGAGCTTATTGCCGAGATAATAGAGCGCGCGCCGCAGCTTAAAAACAGTGAAATAAACCTTATCCTTCAACCGATGTCAAAGCCTGAGGCGCTTAGAAATTATCTCTATTCAAACGGCTTTGAAATAGAAAATGAACTGTACGTTACCGATGAATGTAAACATTACGTTTGCATTTTGGCGCATTTTACGGGTGAAAAGCGAGAAATTTCACCTGCTGTGGCTTATTTTGGAGATGAGAAATTTTATAAGAATGCCCCGACTGCTGCAGCCGAGGCTTATTTTAGAGTGAAGCTTGCTTCGCTTTCACGCGTCATTTCGGGTAAAGAGTGCGGCGGTGAGAGCGCAGAACTTGAAAGGGAGCTTGTACGAGAGCTTGAATTTCGTCTTAACCAATAAACGAGGAGAAGTATATGAACGTCAGAGAACTTTATGAAAGACTTTCCGACCGCATCCCCGAGGAGCTGAGAGAGGAATGGGATAACGACGGCATTATGTGCTGTCACGACGATTTGGCTGCGGTCAACCGCGTGCTTGTTACCCTTGACGTAACCGAGGAGATTGTTGACTATGCGATAGATAACGGCTTCGACCTTATTCTTTCGCATCATCCGCTTGTCTTTAAGCCTCTTTGTGCAATAGACCCTGATAACCATATATCGAGAAAGCTAGTTAAGCTTATCCGCGGCGGAGTCTCGGTTATATCCCTGCATACGAGAGCCGACAAGGTCAGAGGCGGAGTGAACGACTGCCTTGCACGTCTTTTGGGACTTGACGATATCGAGCCGTTTGGCGACGATTGTCTCGGCAGAATAGGTCACCTTGAATGCGAGACGAGTATGGAGGAATTTGCTACGCGTGTCAAATCCGCGCTCGGCATTGATAAGCTCGTCGTATCCGATGCGTATAATCCGGTATATACCGTTGCGCTCGTCGGCGGAGACGGAAAGGGCTACGTAAAGGATGCGCTTGATATGGGCGCCGATACGTATCTTTCGGGCAGAATCGGCTACAACGTGATGGAGGAAGCCGCAGAGATGGGAATTAACCTTATCGAAGCGGGGCATTACGCAACCGAGTTCCCCGTAACCAAATTTTTCGCAAATCTTGTGAACAAAATCGACCCACGCATAACGGTTGAAATAGTCGGGTCGTATATGCTGCGTACCATATAACAAATGCATAACAGAATAAAAAACGAGGTAGATATTGCAAGCGTAGAATGCAAATCTATCTCGTTTTGCTTGAGCGCACACTTTTATTATATTAAAAAGTGGCGTAATTTCATATATATATAAATCCCTTAGCCGTTGTAGTATTTAAAGAGAATTTCGTCGATTTTGCGCTTCGTTTCCTCATTCGGCATAGAAAGGGGAAGTCGTATTTCCTCAGCGCAGAAGCCTGCGCGGAACATAGCGTATTTTATCGGCGCGGGGTTAGTCTCCAAAAACAGCGCGCGGATAAGCTCCGAAAGCTCTTTTTGTGCAAGGAGCGAGCCTTTAGTGTCACCCCGTGTGAAGCTTTGTGTGATTTTCAGCATACCCCGAGGCGCGATATTCGATGCTACCGAAATAACGCCGAGGCCGCCGAGTGAAAGTACGGTATGCGTAAGAGAGTCGTTTCCCGAATAGAGCGCCAGGCTATCCGCGTACTCCGAGAGGGAGGTGAGCCTCTCTGCTGAGTCGGAAGCTTCCTTTATTCCGACAATATTGTCCTCTTTTGATAGCTCATATATGATAGATAGCGATAGGTTTACACCTGTTCTTTGCGGAACATTGTAAAGCATTATTGGCAAATATGAGCAATTTGCTATCTTTTTATAATGTAGAGCTATTCCGTCTGCCGTTCCCTTGTTGTAGTAAGGAGTGACTACGAGAGCCGCGTCTGCGCCGATTTCGGCGGCGCGCTTTGTATATTTTACGGCTGTATTCGTGTCGTTTGTTCCCGTTCCTAAGATAAGCGGAATTTTTCCCATCGTTCGTTCGCGCGAGAATTCGTAAAGCGCATAACGCTCGCTTTCCGAGAGCGTTGAAGCCTCACCCGTAGTTCCTGCGATAACAAGAGCGTCAATTCCGCAGTCTATCTGAAAATCTATAAGCTTACCGAGCGCCGCATAGTCTATCTCGCCGTGCTTGAACGGAGTTATAAGAGCCGTGCCGACGCCCGAAAAAATTGTCCGTTTTTTCATAATAAATATAACACCCTCTTGATTTGATAGGTTAATTAGTGTATACTATTACAGTAATATATTATGAAAAATAAAATATTTTGTGTTTTTTTGTCAAGAAAAGAAGGAACTATGGAAAATAAAGCGACCGAAATAGTAAACGAAAGAATTGCAACAGACCTTAAAACGTCTGATTTTTATTATGACTTGCCCGAAGAGCTTATAGCTCAGTCGCCGAGCGAGATGCGCGATATGTGTCGTCTTATGGTGGTGGAGAAGAACGGTGATGAGGTAGACCATAAGATTTTCAAGGATATCATAGATTATCTCAACCCCGAGGATATGCTCGTCGTAAATTCTTCTAAGGTTATCCCTGCGCGCCTGCTCGGAAAAACGAATAAAACAGGCTCGGATATTGAGCTGCTTCTGCTTCGCGCGCTTGACGGCGGCGAGTGGGAAACTCTCGTACGCCCAGGAAAGAGAGCTAAGGTTGGCGCGAGCTTTTCGTTTGGCGGAATCCTTACCGCTACGGTTAAGGATATAGTTGAGGGCGGTAACCGCGTCGTTGAGTTTGAGTATGACAAAGCGAAGTACAAAAGCATATACGAGGTGCTTGACGAGATAGGCAATATGCCCCTGCCGCCCTATATCACGAAAAAGCTTGAAAATAAAAACGACTATCAGACCGTCTACGCAAAAACCGAGGGCTCTGCCGCAGCGCCCACCGCAGGACTGCACTTCACAGAGTCGCTTCTCGAAAAAATAAAAGCAAAGGGCGTGGGCTATGGAGAGGTAACTCTGCACGTAGGACTTGGCACGTTCAGACCTGTTAAGGTAGAAAAAATAGAGGAGCATCTGATGCACGGTGAGCATTTCGTCATAACCGACGAGGTCGCCGCCGAGATAAACAGAAGGCGCGCGGCAGGCGGTAGAATAATAGCCGTCGGAACGACCTCCTGCCGAGTGCTTGAAAGCGCCTCGACCGATGACGGTATAGTTCACCCGATGAGCGCAGAGACGGGAATTTTTATCTACCCCGGCTACACCTTTAAGGCAACAGATGCCCTGATAACGAATTTCCATCTCCCCGAAAGTACCCTCTTGATGCTCGTTTCTGCCCTCGCGGGTAAAGAAACGATTATGGGGGCTTATAAAACAGCGGTAGAGGAGAGGTATAGATTCTTTTCTTTCGGCGATGCAATGTTGATTGTATAAATCGTTTTATACTTCGTTAAAGCTTCGACTCGGTCGAATCGCCGTAGGTAACTACGGCTTCATCTCCGTCGCTTGCTTTGCCTCGTCTGAAACGATTTCTACTAATCAACACCCACTATCGACGAAGCTTTGAGCGAACAAAGCTCCGTTAAAGCTGCGACTTACGTGGCTCGGAGCAGGCAACTACGGCTTCATCTCCGTCGCTCGCTTTGCCTCGTCTGAAACGATTTCTACTAATCAACACCGTACCGCGAATGGACTTTGTTGGCAAACACTCCGTTAAAGCTGCGACTCACGCGGCTCGGAGCAGGCAACTACGGCTTCATCTCCGTCGCTCGCTTTGCCTCGTCTAAAACGATTTCTGCAAATCAACACCCCGGCACGATTGGACTTTTTGGTAAACACTCCGTTAAAGCTTCGACTCGGTCGAATCGCCGTAGGTAACTACGGCATCATCTCCGTCGCTTGCTTTGCCTCGTCTAAAACGATTTCTGCAAATCAACACCCAGGCACGATTGGACTTTGTTGGCAAAAGCTTCGTTAAAGCAGCGATATGGTTAATTTTTTGTAAGCAACAACGCATTCGCCCGTTCATACCGATGTGCCACTACTTGCAAGATTTCTAATAACCGAGGCTATTTGTCAACTAAACTTTGCAATTTCTCTTTGATAAAGGATTTTCTATGTTTTTTGTATGTCCTAAATGTATGGGAAAACTGAATATTTCTGAGGGCGGTGCAGCGCGCTGCGAGCGCGGACACAGCTATGACAGGAGTCGATACGGCTACTATAATCTCTTTCTTTCCGACCGCGGCGGCGTACACGGGGATAATAAGGAGATGGTGCTGGCACGTCGCGAGTTCCTTGCCGGCGGAGCTTATGGAAGGCTTCGCGAGCTTATCGCGCGGAGCTGCGCCGAGGTTGCGCCCGAGGGCTGCGTGCTTCTTGATGCAGGCTGCGGAGAGGGCTATTACACCGCGCGAGTGCGCGAGGAACTGCTCTTAAAGGATGCGGCGGCGCGCGTTGCGGCTTTTGATATATCGAAGGATGCCGTGCGCGAGGCGGCAAAGAAAAGCTGCGCCGATTTTTACGCTGTGGCAAGCTCGTATAAAATGCCTGTCGCGAGTGAGAGCGCCGATATCGTTCTCAATACCTTTTCGCCGCAAGCTCCCGCGGAAACCCTGCGTGTTTTGAAGCGCGGCGGATACTTCGTTATGGCTATACCTGCCGAGGAGCATCTCTTTGGGCTTAAGGCGGCAATATACGATAATCCGTATAAAAACGAGGTTGCCGATACCGCAATAGAGGGCTTTGCGCTCATTTCAAGAAACGAGCTGAAATATACGCTGAATCTTAATACGGAGTCGGAGATAAGAGCCTTATTTATGATGACGCCGTACGCTTATAGAACGAAAGCTGCGGATAGGGAAAAGGTGTTTAACCTAAAGCAGCTGGAAACGGACGCGCATTTTATCGTCCTAACCTATAGAAAGGATTGAAATATGGATATAACTCACGGTAAATATCTCGGGGTAGACTACGGTGACGTCCGTACGGGACTTGCCGAATGTGATATTTCGGGTATGCTTGCAAGCGGCATCACCACAATAAAGGAGGGCGGTATGCGTAATACGGCTGTCCGTGTTGCAAAAGAGGCAGAGGTGAGGTCGTGTAAGAAAATAGTCATAGGCTTGCCTAAAAATATGGACGGAAGCGAGGGCGAGAGAACTAAGGTTATCCGCGCCTTTGCAGAGATACTTTCATCACTTACGGATATTCCGATAGATTTCTCGGACGAGAGAATGAGCACTATGGTTGCATACAGATATCTCGGTGCAACCGAGACGTTTGGTAAAAAAAGGCGCGATGCTGTTGACACGCTCTCTGCCGAGATAATTCTCCAGAGTTACCTTGATAAAGAGAGAAATAAAAGATAGCGAATGACGGTAATATTTTCCCCCGTAAATCTATAAGATTAATTAAGGACAGAGCAAGAATAGAAGAATTCGGTTTCTTTTATTCTTGCTTTTTAATTTAAATTTGACTTTTTGGGGGTTACCGTGTTAAAAAAACTCATAGTTATAACGCTAACAGCGTCAGTTTTGCTTTTTTCTCTTTTTCAGCTTTGCTCTTGCGCGCAGAGTCTTAGTGCCATGACTTTTATGCAGGAGTTCTGCTCGGCTTACGGTGTGTCATCGCCCGTATATTCTCCGACGGTACGAGAGGGGGAGGCGGGCTACGTCAGCGAGGGTTTTTTCTTATCTCTTTACGGTGAGGAGCCTTATGCCGTGAGAGATTTTGCCATTATTTTACGCTCCGACCTTGACGGTATATTAGAGTGCGGAGTGTTCGTTTGCTACAGCGATTACGATGCGCTTACGGTGAGCGATATGCTGGAACGCAGAATTGAGCTTATACGCGAGGTTGCCGCGTCGTCAGGACTTGAATATCCGAATAATGCGTTTATTATGCGCGAGAACAAGTGTGTGGTGATGTCGGTGCTTCCCGATTCCGAGCGCGCAAGGCGTATATGGAAACGTATTATTTGACCGAGAAAGTATTGACTTATAACCTTTTATAATATATAATATCTACGTCAAATAAAAAGGCTTCGCTTGCAGCGCGGCGAAGAAAAGAAAAGGAAGTTAAAATGATAGACGAGGTAATTCTCTGCAAATACGGCGAAATCGTATTGAAAGGACAGAATAGGAAAAACTTTGAGTCAATGCTCGTGAAGGAGCTTCGCCGCCGCGCGAGCCCCTACGGTATATTCAAGATATATTTTAATCAATCGACGATATACGTCGAGCCTCAGAACGATGAGTGCGATATGGACGGAATGTACGAAACGGCAAAGCGCGTTTTCGGTATAATAGGTGTCAACCGAGCTAAAGCGTGCGAGAAAAATATGGAGTCCATAATTGCAACCGCAAAGGAGTATCTTCCCGCAAAGCTCGTCGGCAAAAGGACCTTTAAGGTGGACGCAAAACGCTCGGATAAGGCGTTCCCGTTAACCTCGCCCGAGATATCGCGCGACGTGGGCGCGGCAATCCTTGAGGTGACGGGCGGCAGACTTCGCGTTGACGTAAAGAATCCCGACGTGGTTATAACCGTTGAGGTAAGAGACAGCCACGCATATATAAGGGCAGGTCAGGAGGCAGGCGCAGGCGGACTTCCGATTCGCTCTGCCGGCAGAGGTCTTCTTCTGCTTTCCGGCGGTATAGACTCTCCCGTTGCGGGCTGTATGATGGCAAAGCGCGGTCTTGAAATCGAGGCTCTGCACTTTGAGTCCTTCCCCTATACGTCCGAGCGCGCAAAGGAAAAGGTGCTGACCTTAGCGCAGGAGATGTGTGAATTCTGCTCGAAAATCCACGTGCATATAATATCGCTTACGCATATTCAGGAGGAGCTTCGCGATAACTGCGAGGAGGACTATTTCACCCTGCTTCTCAGAATGTTTATGATGCGCCTGGCAGAGCGTTGCGCCCGCGACTATAAGTGCGGCGCGCTTATCACAGGTGAGAGTCTTGGTCAGGTTGCTTCGCAGACTCTCGCGGCAATCGGCGTTACCGATTCTGCGGTTAATATCCCTGTGCTTCGTCCCTGCATCGGTCTTGACAAGAGCGAAATCGTAAGCGAAGCGAGAAAATACGGCACGTTTGAAACCTCAATTCTGCCGTACGAGGACTGCTGCACCGTTTTCACTCCCCGTCATCCCAAAACTCAGCCGAGACTCGAGGACGTTCTCCGCGAGCTTGAAAAGGTAGACTTTGAAGGATTGCTTGACGAGGCTTATTCAACGATGACAACAGAGGTGAGGGTTGTATTCCCCGAGTACCGATAAAATTCGCGCTTTGATATTTTGTCGTAAATCTTCGTTTCTTCACTCGCCGTAGGTTTCTACGGCTTCGTTCATCAGCCAAAGATTTCCACTCAAAATCTCTTTGCGCGAGCGCTTTGGTGCTTTGGCTAAAATCTTCGTTTCTTCATTTCTGGCGCGAGCGTATTTTGAGCAGAAAATGTCGCTTGACGAGCGATAGACGTACAAGGGTACGTCGAGAGAGGAAACGGCAATAGAATAAAAAACTGTAATAAAAATGAGGAAAAACAGAGTTTTTCAACATTAATAACATAAACGAGATAGAATTGCATTTTAGCTTGGAAATATCTATCTCGTTTTTTATTCGGTTATGCCAAAATACGAAAGCAGCTTCGTTCATCAACCAAAGATTTCCACTCAAAATCTCTTTGCGCGAGCGCTTTGATGTTTTGTCGTAAATCTTCGTTTGCCGAACTCTCGGGAAGACGGTTTAACTTTAGCATTTGCGAAAGCTTAGCTTAATTTGCGTTTTAATTCAAAAAACAAAAAGCAAGAACGGGCGCAAAGCTTTGTTCTTGCTTTTTATTATGGACTGCAAGCAAATGTTACAGTCTGTTTTTTAAACAGTGGTTTACGTTTTAACCTATTATCTGTTATTTATTATCCTTTTTCTCGGGGAAAATTATATCCTTTGCTGAATTCTTTTTGCGAAGCTTCTGGCAGTACTGCGTGCAGAGCTTATCGGTACATTCCGAGCATTGAAGCGAGGCGTTTGAGCCTTCCCAGAAGCGCTCGGGGAAGATAAGTACGCAGACCTCCCAGACCAAGAAATCCACCATAGCAAGCGAGAAAAGGCTGATAGCGTAAAATCCGCCCGCGAAGACGAGAGGAGAGAACATCATAAAGTGGTCCCAGTTAAAAATGCGGCAGGTCGTGCAGCACTTATTTCCCAAAATAAGACGGAATGGGCACCATATAAGAACGCATACAAGGTCGAATACGTAAAACAGCACTGAAATCATCAAAAGGTGCGCTTTATTAAACACGCCCGTGTAGTAAAACGCGGCGATAACGCATATAAGCGCTATCCAGAGAATCATAACCTTATATGCCGATTTTGTGATTGAGGATATGTATTTTCTAAGGGCTGCTTTGTTTATGCGCTCCTTCGCCATCTGGAAATGATATTTCAGATGCTTCTGCGAGCCGAGCGAAATATGATTTTTCACGGGAATAAGCTGTAAGAGCATATCAACCACCCATATTACCCAGAGAATATGGAAAAGCGAGAGCTTGTGGAAGAAATTATTTCCCTCGAGAACGTAAAATTCCTCTCTCCTGAAGAAGAAAAGCAGCGTCGCGATAATGAGGACGATAATTCTTCCGATAAACCTCATCATATATCTTTTTCTGAGCCCGGATTTTTCTTTTTTCGTTGTTTCAATAGGCATAAATAACTCCGTAAAATTTTTAATGTGGCACGCGCTTGAAGGCGTTTCGTTTTTATCCTCATTATCAAATTAAACGCGTATGACAGTATATGTAAAAGCTAAAAAAATAAGACGCGTAAAAAAGATTGCGGATTTTTGAGAATTGAGTAAACTGCGTTCTCTCGGAAATAAAATTTACTCTTTAAAACAAGACCTTACTATTCTACCACGAAAATTGCCAAAAATCAAGTATTATTACGATAAATGCAGATTTCTCATATCTTACGGTAGTTTGGAACGGTATATTTGATAGATTACTTTGAAGTTCTTGCTTTTTTAATTAAGCTGTTGTATAATTATACTAAAAAGACGCGAGGTGGGAATATGAAAAAATACTTTAAGATAATAATGCTTACGGCGGCGCTTGCCGTGGCGCTTGCGCTGCTTTGCTCCTGCGATATTCTCGGTGGCGGCGGCTCAAAGACTGCGGGGCTGCCCGAAGTTGACGGACAAAAGACCGAGCTTGTCAAGGAGGACGCAGTGAAGCTTTACGACGAGCTGATGTCCTACGGCTCGGGTGAGGGCGTGCCGAATTATGAGTCGGTAATGGACAAGGTTAAAAGCTTGGAGGCGTTTTCCACGCCCGCTTCGCCTGAGAAGTACGTAAACTATATCGCCGAGTGCGAGAGAAGCGCGTTCGAAAACGGCGGCTCGGTAAGCATCGACGACGGAACGAGCGCAACCGTGCTGTTCGGAGCTAAGGACGGAGAGATGCTTCTCGTCGTTCTGCGCGACGACGTGATGTACGTCGTTTTTCTTGAACTGGAATTGCCGCCCGAGGAGCCGGCCGTGTGGCCGTCCGACGAGGAGTTCGCAAAGTATCATATAAGCTTAAAGCAGGCAGAGGGAACCACTCTTACAGGCGCTGTTATAACGACTAAGGAAACCGATACCTTTGCCGATTTCGATTCACTCTACGTTGATATGAAGAATGCTGACCGCGCTGATTACGAAGCGTATATTAAGGCGGTAAAGGACGCAGGCTACGCGCTGGAGCCTCACGGCGATAATTGGGACGGACAGGAAAATTACGTTGCCTTTAAGGTCGTCGGTAAAACGTCCTACGGATGCGAGGTTCGCCTGATAGACGGCAACAGAGTTTTCGTTGATTTATGGAATGAGACGCAGAATATCCAGCGTGACAGAGGCGTGCTTATCTCTGATATATGGAATAAGGGTACGTTTATTGTAAGAAGCGAGTATACGTTCACTCCCGAATATCAGCCCGAGACCGAGAAGCAAGATACGGCAGGCGACGGCAGCGTTTCCGATAAGGAGAACGAAAAAAATCCCACGGGCCCATACCTTCGCACCGATTTTATGGTTATTTCCTTCTCTGAGCGCGGATATTTCGAGATGTGGAACAGCGACCTTGAAAATCCCGAGACGTCAAGAGACTACGTCTTTAAAAACTGCAGCGCAGATATTTACGATTATCAGTACAAAAAGATTTATACAACCACTAACTACGGTAGAAACATAAAGCTTTCAGACGAGTATGAGTACAGCAAGCCGGATGAGATTGCGGTAAGATTCCGCTATTCGATAGCGCGCCACGTAAGTGACAGAGGTACGACGATAGGTTCCAACTACGCGCTTGCAACAAATCTCAAAAAGACGGGTAATAAAAATACTATCGCGGGAATCGAGTGCGCGGAGTACACGGGCACCTGCGTTGCAACCGACGGAGATAATAAAATCACGTGGGAAGCTACCTTTAACGTGTGGGAGGAGCACAATATCGCTCTCAGCTACCGCGGCCAGAGATGGTGGAGCGATACTACCGAATACTACGAGGAATATATGCTTGTAACCGAGGATTCCTGGTTTGACTATGCGCTTGGTCTTCCCAAGTACGGCGAGTATACGAAGGAATTCCCGAAGGACGAAATAAAAGCAGACCTCGGCTTTGAGCTTCCCGAGGCAGAGGGAGCTGACGGATACTTCGTAGAGTTAATAAACCGTTCGCCCGATGGCGACAGAGGTGAGCTTAATCTTTCCAACGTTTATCACGTCGGCGGACTTTCTCGCGAGGAATATTTAAAATACCGCCGCGAAGTTGAAAAGCTCGGCTTCAGGCTTGACGACGAGTGGGTGTCTCCTTATATGTACAGAGACAGCGATAACGCGAAGATTACTCTTTCTATGGAGTATAACGAGGAAAAGCGAGAGATGACGTTTGCGGTGATAATTGAAAAGACAAATAGCGTAATCCTCGCGCCCGTGGGAGTTTATACCGTATATTATATCGCCGCGTTTGACGAGGAAAAAACCGTTACTTATACCTTCTGTAAAAACGGTGACGTTATGACCGAGGATATGCACGGCAACCGCGTGCTGTATGAAAAGATAGGAAATTATACCTACAAAAAGGGCGAAGCCCAAATAAACGTAATACATATTTATAACGATATCGGCTCGCAGTTCGGAACAAATCCCAACTATACTGAGGATTGGGGCTTAACCCGTGTCGGAACTGACACGGTAGGCGGTCTTTCGGTCGGTGTGTACGAGAGCTGGGACGGAATTATCAAGGTATGGATACTTGAAGAAAGCGGATTTATCTTAAAGCGCACGGATAGCGGTAAAATTACCGTTGAGCTTGTGGAATTTGCCGAGGCGTAAGGATAGCTTTATTTAAAATCTTTCAGCTTAAAATTAAACGAGCGAGGGAAGGGGTACTGTATCAGTGCTCCTTTCTTTTTTCAGATATTAAATATTTTACGAAATGATTGACAAATAAAATATTTTGTGGTAAAATACAGTGGTGATAAGCTTTAAGGGCTATCGCCGTATAAGAGGAGTAACCGTTTTTTCGTCAGCAAAAAGAGATGCGGCGCGTGGTGCAAGCCGCAGCGAAAAGCAGTGAAGGTAGCTTATACGTAACCGGGAAGAAAGGCGCGAAAACGGTGCGCTGACTAGACCTCGGCGTGAGTTTCGCGTTAAGAGTATATGAGATACTGTGCTTATAAAAACTTGCTTTTTGAAAAGCATTGTTTGCATATTGCAGTTAAAAACGGGTGGTACCGCGTAAAAATGTTTTTTCGCCCCGAGATGAGCTTTCGCTCGTCTCGGGTTTTTTATTTGCCGCAACAGAAGATGCTCGCGCTTTGCAATTCAAAAATAAATGCCGGAACGAGCCGACCTTTTACGGCGAGCGGTGGTGCCAACAAACCGAATAGATAATAAATACCGAAAGGAAAGAAATAAAATGAGAGAAGAACTTGCAAAAAATTATAATCCTGCCGAGTTTGAGGACAGGATTTATGCAAAATGGTGCGAGAAGGGATACTTCAAGCCGGATTCGGATAAGAAAAAGAAGCCCTTTTCTATAGTTATTCCGCCCCCCAACGTAACGGGACAGCTTCATATGGGACACGCCCTTGACGAGACCTTGCAGGATATTCTCGTGCGTACCAAGCGTATGCAGGGATATTCAACGCTCTGGGTACCCGGTACCGACCACGCAGGTATTGCGACGCAGATAAAGGTTGAGGAAAGACTCCGCGTTGACGAGGGTCTTTCGAGATACGACCTCGGACGCGAGAAATTTCTTGAGCGCGTATGGGCGTGGAAGGACTCCTACGAGGAAAGAATAACGGGTCAGCTTAAAAAGCTCGGCGCTTCGTGCGATTGGTCAAGACAGCGCTTTACTATGGACGAGGGTTGCTCCCGTGCGGTACGAGAGGTGTTCGTTAACCTCTACGACAAGGGACTTATCTACCGCGGCCACAGAATAATCAACTGGTGTCCCCGTTGCCTTACGGCTCTTTCGGACGCCGAGGTTGAATATAAGGATATGCCCGGCAACTTCTGGCATATCAAGTACCCCATAAAGGGCGAAGACGGCTACGTTGAGGTTGCGACCACCCGTCCCGAAACTATGTTCGGCGATACTGCGGTTGCGGTTAACCCCGAGGACGAGGCGACGAAGCACCTTATCGGCAAGACGCTGATACTTCCCATAGTTAACAGAGAAATTCCCGTTATCGCGGACGATTACGTTGAGATAGGCTTCGGTACGGGCTGCGTAAAGATTACGCCCGCGCACGACCCCAACGACTTCCTTGTAGGTCAGCGCCATAACCTCGAGCAGATTAAGGTTATGAACGACGACGCTACTATGAACGCGTATGCAGGCAAGTACGAGGGTATGGACAGATACGCCTGCCGTAAGGCTCTCGTTATGGACCTTGAGGCTGAGGGCTTCCTCGTTAAGACCGAGCCCCACGACCACAACGTAGGAACCTGCTACCGTTGCGGAACTACCGTTGAGCCTCTCACCTCGGACCAGTGGTTCGTTAAGATGAAGCCCCTTGCTGCTCCGGCTATCAAGGCGGTAGAGGACGGAGATATCAGCTTCGTTCCCGAGAGATTCTCGAAGAACTACTTCAACTGGATGAACAATATCCTTGACTGGTGCATCTCGCGTCAGCTCTGGTGGGGACACAGAATTCCGGCGTTCTATTGCGACGCCTGCGGAGCTATGGAGGTTTCGAAAACCGACCTTACCGTCTGCCCGAAGTGCGGCGCGCCTATGCGTCAGGAGGAGGACGTGCTTGACACCTGGTTTTCCTCTGCGCTCTGGCCGTTCTCAACACTCGGCTGGCCGGATAAGACCGACGACCTTGCGCGCTACTATCCTACGGATACTCTCGTAACAGGCTACGATATTATCACCTTCTGGGTATCGAGAATGATATTCTCGGGACTTGAGCATATGAGTGAAAAGCCGTTCTCAACCGTATTTATTCACGGCCTTGTAAGAGACGCGCAGGGAAGAAAGATGTCTAAATCCCTAGGCAACGGTATCGACCCATTGAAGATAATCGAGCAGTACGGAGCAGACGCGCTCAGATTTGCTCTTGCTACGGGTAACGCGCCCGGCAACGATATGCGCTTCTCCGACGAGAAGATTGAAGCGGCAAGGAACTTTGCGAATAAGCTCTGGAACGCATCGAGATTCGTGCTTATGAATCTCACCGAGGACGACGAAGCTCTCCTTAAGCTTCCCGCCGACTCCGAGCTTGCCCCCGAGGATAAGTGGATAATCTCCGCGTTCAACAGACTTGCAAAGAGCGTTAACGAAAATATTGAAAATTACGAGGTCGGAGTTGCTCTCGGTGAGATATACTCATTCACCTGGGACACCTTCTGCGACTGGTATATCGAGATGGCAAAGAGCAGAATATTCGCTGTCGGTACTCCTGAAGCGCTTACCGCAAAGAGAGTTCTCGTATACGTTCTCTCGGGAATACTGAAGCTCCTTCATCCTTATATGCCCTTCATAACTGAGGAAATTTATCAGGCGCTTCCTCACACCGACGAGTCGATAATGATAGCCTCGTACCCCACCTACGACGGCGCGCTTGATTACAGCGCCGAGGAGGACGGGATAAAGAGAATTATCGCCTGCATCACCGCTATAAGAGCGCGCAGAGCAGAAATGAATATAGCGCCCTCAAAGAAAGCAAAGCTCTACGTCGTAACCAAGTACAAGAGCGTATTCGAGAACGCAGGCAAGATGCTTGAAAAGCTTGCGTCGGTATCCGAGCTTCACCTCGTTGAGTCCTACGACTCTGACGATGCGGTTGCTATCGCTACCGATTCGGGAAATCTCTATATTCCTCTTGCAGACGTTATTGATTTTGAAAAGGAAAGAGCAAGACTCAACGCAGAATACGAGAAGAACGAGGGTGAAATCTCGCGCCTTGAAAAGAAGCTCGGGAACGAGGGCTTTATCGCAAAAGCTCCCGCAGCGGTAGTTGAGGGCGAACGCGCGAAGCTTGAGAAGTATCTTGAGACCAGGGCGGCGTTGGCTGAGGCAATCGCCAAGCTTAAATAAAAAAATCAACGGCATCTTTGGGGTTAACCGAAAATAACGGAAAACAGCAAATGACTTCTATGGAATCTTTGAATTTTGCGCTAGCTTGAGCATCAGCATCTGATGTTGAATTTTTCGCAAAAAGCTCAAAAATTCTTCAATTTTATTAAAGTTATTTTCTATCTCCGTTTTCCCCCTCTCGCCGTATGTGTATACGGCTTCGGAGCGAAGAACGGCGATTTTCCCACCAAACCTGCTCGTTGATTTGACGGCATCTTTGGGGTTAACCGAAAATAACGGAAAACAGCAAATGACTTCTATGTAATATTTGAATTTTGCGCTAGCTTGAGCATCGACGTCTGATGTTGAATTTTTCGCAAAAAGCTCAAAAATTCTTCGATTTTATCAAAGTTATTTTCTATCTCCGTTTTCCCCCTCTCGCCGTATGCGTATACGGCTTCGGAGCGAAGAACGGCGATTTTCCCACCAAACCTGCTCGTTGATTTGACGGCATCTTTGGGGCGCGACAAATAAAAAACAACGTAAAAAAGAAAACGATTATGAAATACAATTTTAATCCAACAGAAGAAAATATAGACGAGGTTGCGAAAACGGTAATTTTCTCGGGCAGCTACGAGGACACTCCCGAAATATCCGAGCTTACGGTAGACGAGGGTATTTTGGAAATAGCCGAGAATGCCTTTCGCGATTTTGAAAATCTCAAGTCGGTAACCCTTCCGAAAAGCCTTGAAAGAATATCTGCTTCGGCATTTTCGGGCTGTAAGAACCTTACCCGTGTCAATTTTGGAAAGGGTGTTACCGAAATAGGCGACGAAGCGTTTGCCTATTGCCCGTCGCTGACGGAGATAGTGATGCCCGACACCGTTCGCAGAATAGGAGAGGGAGCTTTCGAGGGCTGCGCCGCGCTCTCTCACGTCAAAATATCCGAGTCCTGCGAGATGATAGGCTCAGGCGCGTTTTCCTACTGCTTTAATTTGCGCGACGTAACCATTCCCGATAGCGTTCTGCTCGTAGAGTTCAATGCGTTTGCGTCCTGCTTTTCACTTGAAGGCGTTAAGCTCTCGCTTTCTATGGGTATGATTGACGAGTCCACTTTTGAGGGCTGCCGTTCGCTGAAAAACGTCGATTTGCCGCCTAAACTTTACAAAATAGGCAGAAGAGCCTTTAAAGGCTGCTCGTCGCTCGACTCGCTTATACTCCCCATAACGATTCGCGAAATCGGCTTTGACGCCTTTTCGGGCTGCAAATCGCTCTCGAGAATAGCTATCCCTAAGGGACTTGGCGAAATCGAGGACGGCGACGCCTTTTCGGGCTGCGACTCGCTCTCGGAAATAACCTATGCCGGTAACAAAGAGAGCTGGGAATACCTGAACAGAGGAAAAACTCTTACGGTAAGACGCAGCGACCTTTCCTACGTCTCGCCAAAAATACGTTTTCTGGATTTGAAAAATGAAGTATAAATGCCTTATTCTTGACCACGACGATACCGTCGTAAGCAGTACCGCGAGCATACATTATCCGAGCTTTATCGAATATCTGAAACGTATGCGCCCCGACCGTGTAGAATTATACACGCTGGAGAGCTTTATTCTCAAAAGCTTCGCGCCCGGTATAATCAGCCTTTTCCGCGATGAGCTTGGAATGTCCGATGCCGAGATGGCAGAGGAGCAGAAGTTTTGGGAGAAATTCGTCATAGCTCGCGTTCCGAAAGCTTACGCGGGTATTGGGGAAATTATTGAGCGTTTTATCGCTGAGGGCGGTATAGTTGCCGTTGCAAGCCATTCGCTTGAAAAGTTTATCCTGCGCGATTACGAGAAAAATTCACTGCCTATGCCTCACAGAATTTACGGTTCGGATTTGCCGAAGGACAAGATAAAGCCTAGTCCGTATGCAGTAAACGAGCTTATACGTGAGTACGGCTTCGCCCCGTCGGAGATGCTTATGGTTGATGACTTAAAGACGGGCTTCGATATGGCGAGAGCGGCAGGAATAGATTTTGCCGCGGCAGGCTGGAGCAGCGACGTCCCTGAAATTGAAGCCTTTATGCGCGAGCATAGCGATTACTACTTAAAAACCACGTCCGAGCTTTCAAAGCTCTTGTTTGGTTAATCTGATTTTATATTTCTTTGAAAGGGGCTGCTTCATTTAGCCATAACCGAATAAAAACACCGAGGTGTTGTATTACGCAGCGCCTCGGTTGTGTTTTTTATAATTTTGAAGAACTTTAAGGTTGAAAACCTCTGGTTTTCTTCATTTTATGCTGTTTTTATTCTATCGCCGTTTTCTCGCTTGCCGTACTTTTGTACGGCTATCGCTCGTCAGCCGACGGTTGCTGCTCTGAAACAAGCGAGCCCCAAAGGCACCTCGCGCTAAGAACTCGGATTTCTGCTAAAAAAGACCAAAAACCCTTGGTACATCTGAATTCTTAATGACTCAGCCCGTTCCTTTCGCGCAGCGCGTTGATATCTGCAAAACCGCGCGCGTTTTACGGTGAAGCAGTATAATAATATACTATTGTCTGAATTCCTGCTCGGTGCGCTCGAGCGCGAGGCGGAAGGCTTCCTCGGCATCAAAATCACCGTATCTTCTTTTAGGCTTGTAAGGCTCTCCTTGCAAGCCTTTTTTGCGTTCGTTATTTCCTCTGAGCTCATCCTTGTTTTGAAAATCCGTATTGACGCAGCCGTAATTATTACTCTCGGCAAAATTACGCTCTCCGTAATTATTACTGTCTTGAATATTACGCTTATTATCACCGTTTCCGCCAGCGTAATAATTATTATCGCCGTAATTCGCGCTTGCGTAATCGCAGCTATCCTTGCCTCTGCTTCTATTATCCGATTTGCCGCGTGAGGCTTCACGCTCAGCCCAGCGAACCAGGGTTGCGTAATGGCTTTTATAACTCACGCCTTCGCTCTCCATTTTTGTGGACAGCTCTCCAACGAGTCTTTTCGTTATCTCGATTCCGTATCTTTTGTTTAAGTCGGAAAGCTCCGTATCGGAAAGGTAGACGTTATTAAAAATCCCATACCCCTTTTTATCTCTTTTTTCTGTTGTTTTTTGCGTGTGTGGGTGCGCGCTGCAATTTTCGGCGCCGTTACCGAGAGGAAGCGGGGGACTATCGCAATCCGACGCTCGCGTAGAGGAAGCGTTAACTTCAAATAAAACACTGCAAGATGCGCTCGCGCCGTCTCCGTTATCCGAAACCGAGCTTTTTTCATCACCGCAGCCGTAATAACACACACCGTGTGATAGAGGAGAAACGTTATAATTTTCTTCTCCTATACCGTCTGTTCCTTTATCCTGTATTCTTCTCTTATCTATTCTGTTCTCCTCTGTGAATATATTTTTAGGAGAAGACTTTACGCAGTAATCGTTATCCGTATTACGCGCTCTATTACTCTCCGAATTACGCTCTGTTACGCTGTCATTACGGCTTTGATTACGCTTTTCGTTATTTTGCACTGCGCTTTCGGCAAAAGCTTTTTCTGCGTTAATCCTTTTGAGCGCGGCTTCGCTTTGCTTTTTTTCGCGCTGGCGCTGGCGCCATCTGCGTTGCGCCTCTCGATTGCGCTCGCGCTTTAATTCTTCGTCGCTTTTTGAAAGCGAGGACGCAGGCGAGGCTTTTTCTTTTTCAGACGCTTTACGCTGCGAATCGGTCTGCGATTCGCTTTCACGGCGATACTGACCGAAGCCCTCGCCGATATAGCTGTCAAAGCTATTGATAACGAGCCCCGATTTGCTGTCGTAGGTTATAAGCCCTGCCGTCTTGAAAAAAGCGACTGCGTCGGCAACCGTATCCTCGTCGGTATCCGTAAGAATTGCAAGCTCGGACGGCTCGATAGCTCTGTTTTTGAATACGTATATCCTGCCGCCGTCGCCAAGCTTTGCCGCCTCGCAAAGAAGCTTTATCCAGCATAACAGAATTTCATTGCCTTTTTCGGTTTTAGCGAGATATTTAAATTCGGCTCTGTCAAAAAGCCATACGTCAAATTTTATCCACTTTAAGTCTGACACTGGTAACCTCTTTTCTTCCTTAATAAATTTCTTTTTCCGACCGAGATTTGCTTCGGCTCCGAAGCTTTTTCCGAGAGCTTTTTTCGGTTGGATTTCCTATATCTATCTTAGCAGATTGTTTTTGTGTTGTAAGTATCAAATAGGGCAGAAATGCAAGGGAGTGAGTCAGGCGGGTATTGTAGAGAATAAACAAAAATAAAAGGGGGTGATTAACCCCCAAAACAGTGTTATTTACAATTTGTTAATAAATTCCTGATTTTTGCCGTTATCAAAGAAAAAACGGCTGCCTTTATAGTTTTGCGGAAATAAGCCGTTTTAAAAATCTGCGCGGGTCGGCGGCGTTAATCGCCGTCGCGTTTTTTTCTTCGGTAGTCGAAGCCCCTCGTGCATCTGTCGATAAAGTTAATAAAGGTGCTGTTCGTAAAAATCATCATACCGTAAACGTTATCTCCCGTGAAAGCCACCTTAATCGAGGTACGGCTTTCGGTGACGTAAGTCAGCTCGCGGGGAGCAGGAGAGAATATCATTATCTCAGTGTCATCGGGGTGCGTTTTAATAGGAGGCATTATAACTGTGCGCGGAAAATAGACACGGCTGCCCTCTTGCACGGCTCTTATACCTCGGACGAAGTGCCTTACCTTAACAGCTCCGCCGCTTTTTATAAATACCGCCGCATACTCGCGGCTTGCGATATGAACGGCGTATAGCGAGCTTTTTCCCGAAAATAGTCTGACAGCATAATATTTTGAGCAAACCTTGACACGTACCGCAGGCTTTTTCGAAACGAAGGGGGAGAAAAAGGCGAAAATATTGCAGTTTTCTATCTCTGCGCCGTCAAGCCTCGAAAGACGCAAAACGGTGAAAAGAAGCCTTGTACGCTTCACGGTGAAGATAATAATCCTGTAGATAAAGATTGCGGCGATTGCTATAAGTAAAAATTCAAGTATTGTCATACGATACCCTCCGCAAATCCCGTGAGCCACTTAGCTCTGTAATACTTAAGAACGAGGGGCAGCGACAAAAGGTGGGACAGCGCAAGCGCAAAAACTCCGAATACGGCGCAGCCGCCTGCTCCCAGCGCTTTTGCCACCGTATATCCAAGTGATAAAAACTCGGGAATTACAGATGCCGAAGTAAAAAATTGACTCGGGATATAGTATATCGGCAGAGTAAAAGCAATACCGCAGAATATTGATGCGACAAGGTCGCTTGCGCCGTAATTGCAAATATATGTTTTCAAAATCGGGGCAATTTTATACAAACCGTCGGTTTTTGAGATTATAAATTCGAATCTGTCGTTGTTATATCTTTGGCAAATATAAGTCGTGATAAACAGAGTCAGCGAAAATGTGATAAGCGATATTGAATTAATAAACCTCGTGTATTTTTCTTCCTCAAAAATACTGCTGTAAAGCGGGAAAACGTCGGGGAGGTATTTATAAAAAAGCTCGTATATCTGATGCGCGAGCGAGTAGAGAAGCGCGCCCAAGACGAGCCCTGTCAGCATCCACAAAAAGAGCTGTGCCGTTTTTTTGATACACTTTTTCATTTTTACCTCTTGTCTGCAGTTTGAGATTATTCTAGCATAAATAAGTCTTCTTTTCAAGATAATTTTGGAAATTCCCTTGATTTATTTACGCATATGTGTTATGATATAAAAAATAATATGTATGGAAAGGGAGTGGTTGAAATAATTAACCTTAAGCTTATCTCCGCCGGAGGCGACGTAAAGTTCAAGGCGTACGGCGCGGAGATTGACGAGCGATACTCCGGTGTATACGAGGAGGGAGACAAGTTTCGCGTTGAGCTTCTTGATACCGAGTTTGTAAAGCTTAGGCTTGACGAAACGCTTGCTGAGTCTATCGTTTACGTTCCGGACGGAACGTTTGAGTTCTTAGTACCCTTTGGGTATGAAAGATGCGCTTGCTACGGCGCCGCAGCTTTTACCGGGGATAGCCACAGAATAACGGTTTCCGAGCCTACCGAGGCAGAGATTTACGCAGAAAGAGAAATCTCCTTGAACTCGCACGACAGGCATAACGTGCCGAAGTATTTTCCGCACGCGGTTGCAAACTTCGTGACGAGAGAGGACCCGTGCTTCTTCGAGCGTAACGCTATTGACGGAGTAACCGATAATTCCTCGCACGGTCAGTACCCATATCACTCGTGGGGCGGAGGACTCCGTGAGGACCTTGAATTTGAGGTGCACTTTGGCTGCGACGTTGAAGTAAGCTCCGTAACGTTGTTCTTACGCGCAGATTTCCCGCACGATACGTTCTGGCGTGAAATGGATATAGAGTTCTCGGATAAAACTAGGGTTCACGCAAATCTTGAAGGCGTTGCCGACGGGCAGACGGTTTCTTTCGAGCCCAAGGTGACGGAGTACGTGAAGCTCACGGGCTTTAAGCAGCAAAGACTTGAGGACGGCTCGCTGTCCTTCGCTGCGCTAACTGAAATACAGGTAAACGGTAAATATATCAAAAAGGAGAATGAAGGAATGGAAGTAAGAGACGCTTCTAACGCTAAAGACGTCAGATTCTATACGACTGACAGACTCAGAGAGGAATTCCATATTGCAAACCTCTTTACTAAGGATAACATCAGAATGATTTACAGCCATACCGACAGAATTATAGTTATCGGTATGATGCCCATTAAGCTTGAGCTTACGCTCGAAGCCGGCAAGGAGCTTGCGGCGGACTATTTCCTTGAGCGCAGAGAGCTTGGCTGTATAAATATAGGCGGTAAGGGAATTATCACCGTAGACGGCGAGACCTATGAAATGAATTCCCGTGACGGTATATACGTAGGTAAGGGACACCGCGACCTTAAGTTCAAGAGCGTTGACGAGAATAATCCCGCAAAGTTCTACATAACGTCCTGCCCTGCGCACACCGAGTATCCTACCGTGAAAATCGATATTACAAAGGCTCGTAAGGTTCCCTGCGGCTCTGTTGAGGATTGCAACAAGAGAGTAATCAATCAGTATATCCACCCCGAAGTAATGAAGTCCTGCCAGCTTGCTATGGGACTTACTCAGCTTGAGGTAGGCTCGAACTGGAATACTATGCCCTGCCATACTCACGACAGAAGAATGGAGGTTTACCTCTATCTCGATATGGGTCCTAACGACGCAGTATTTCATATGATGGGCGAGCCTAAGGAAACACGTCACATTATTATGCATAACGAAGAAGCGGTTATCTCGCCGTCCTGGTCAATCCACTCGGGCGTAGGAACGAAAAATTATTCGTTTATCTGGGCTATGTGCGGTGAGAATCAGGAGTTTACGGATATGGACCATATCGAAACGAAGGAGCTCCGCTGATTTCGACGGTATATTTTCTTTTCGACGGTATATTTTGGCGAGAACGCGACGGCTCGAAGCCCTTTCTATCTTTTCGACGGTATATTTTGGCGAGAACGCGACGGGCTCGAAGCCCTTTCTATCTCCGTTTTCCCCTCTCGACATATTCCTATATGTCTGACGAGGTGAATAACGAAGATTCCCGCTCAAAATCTACTCGCCGAAAACGGTGCAGGAGAGGGCGGAAAGAAAGATTAAATTTAACTTTGAGCGCGTTCATCTTAATGGCAAAGCGGTAATCTGATTTTGAATTAGATATACAAAGCGGAAAGAACGAAGATTCCTGCTCAAAATCTCCTCGCCGAAAACGGTGCGGAGAGGGTGGAAAGAAAGATTAAATTTAACTTTAAGCGCGTTCAGCTTAACGGCAAAGCGGTAATCTGATTTTGAATTAGATATACAAAGCGGAAAGAACGAAGATTCCCGCTCAAAATCTCCTCGCCGAAAACGGCGCAGGAGAGGGTGGAAAGAAAGATTAAATTTAACTTTGAGCGCGTTCATCTTAATGGCAAAGCGGAAATTTGATTTTGAATTAGATATACAAAGCGGAAAGAACGAAGATTCCCGCTCAAAATCTACTCCGTGAATATAAAGTATTTGACGAAAATAAGAGAGAATAATTTTTAAGGAGACATATAAAATGGCACAGAATTTCAGACTTGACGGTAAAGTTGCGCTTGTAACGGGCGCGTCTTACGGTATCGGCTTTGCAATCGCAAAGGCGCTCTATGAAGCAGGCGCAACTATATGCTTCAACGATATTAAGCAGGAGTTCGTTGATAAGGGACTTGCAAACTATGCGGCAGAGGGTATCTCTGCGCACGGATACGTGTGCGACGTAACCGACGAGGACGCGGTTAACGCCCTCGTTGCAACTATCGAAAAGGAAGTCGGCGTTGTGGATATTCTCGTAAACAACGCAGGTATTATCAAGAGAATTCCTATGATAGAGATGTCTGCGGCAGAATTTAGACAGGTAATAGACGTTGACCTCAACGCGCCCTTTATCTGTGCGAAAGCCGTACTTCCCTCAATGATTAAAAAGGGTGCAGGTAAAATCATCAATATCTGCTCTATGATGAGCGAGCTCGGACGCGAGACCGTTTCCGCTTACGCTTCCGCAAAGGGCGGTCTTAAAATGCTCACAAGAAATATCGCTTCCGAGTACGGTAAATATAATATTCAGTGTAACGGTATCGGCCCCGGCTATATCGCAACCCCTCAGACTGCTCCCCTTCGTGAGATTCAGCCCGACGGCGAGCGTCACCCCTTCGATAAATTCATTATCGCAAAGACACCTGCTGAGAGATGGGGTAATCCCGAGGACCTCGCAGGCCCCGCAGTGTTCCTCGCATCCGAGGCTTCGGATTTCGTGAACGGTCACGTGCTTTACGTTGATGGTGGAATACTTGCCTACATCGGCAAGCAGCCTTAATCCGCTGTCGTATTTTGGCGTAAGCGAAATGCTCGACAGCATTTCTAACCCCCTTTTCCCCTCTCGACATATTCCTATATGTCTTACGAGGGGAAAAAGTGGCTTTTCCGCCTAAAATCCGAAGAGCGTCTTATAGGAAAGGTTATAGAGGAAAAGTTATAGAGGAAAAGAACGAAATAATTTCGCCCAAAATCTCCTAGCGAAAACGGTGGGGGCTAGAGGCGAAGAATCGGCTTTTCCGCCTAAAATCCGAAGAGCGTCTTATAGGAAAGGTTATAGAGGAAAAGTTATAGAGGAAAAGAACGAAATAATTTCGCCCAAAATCTCCTAGCGAAAACGGTGAGGGGCAGAGGCGAAGAATCAGCTTTTCCGCCTAAAATCCGAAGAGCGTCTTGTAGGAAAGGTTATATAGGAAAAGAACCAAATAATTTCGCTCAAAATCCCTCAGCCGAAAACGGTGGGGGGTAGAGGCGAAGAATCAGCTTTTCCGCCTAAAATCCGAAGAGCGTCTTGTAGGAAAGGTTATATAGGAAAAGAACGAAATAATTTTGCTCAAAATCTCCTAGCCGAGATATATTTACGGTTTAAAATATCATTAAGGCGGTGTATGCCGCGGAATAGGTCTTAAAAAAGAAAGGCATTTGAATATGAAAAATTACAAGCAGATTTTAGAAGAAAATCGCGCGTGGGCAGAGGAAGTCTTTGCTAAAATAGATGCAAAGATGCAGAAAGTTACCGTTCGCTCGCGAGAGAAGCTTCCCGACGGTGTTACTAAAGACGGAGTACATATTTCAAGGACTCCGGACGGTTGGACGTCGGGATTCTGGGGCGGACTTAACTATCTGCTCTACGAATATACAAAAAATGAGGAGTACCTCAAAACCGCTAAGCGTAGTGAGGAGCTTATGGATGCCGCGCTCCTCGACTTTGAAAAGCTCCACCACGACGTCGGATTTATGTGGCATATCCTCTCCGGCGCAGGCTACAGAATTACAGGGGACAGAAAGTCCAAAACCCGTAATTTCTATGCGGCTACAACTCTTGCATCAAGATTCGTTATGACCGAGAACGGCGGATTTATCCGCGCTTGGAATGATGCTTGGCGCGGCAACGACGTTCAGGGTTGGTCTATTATCGACTGCCTTATGAACCTTCCGCTTCTCTATTGGGCAAGCGACGTTGTCGGCGACGACCGCTTCACGAGAGTCGCTATGGAGCACGCAGATATGGCTCTGTGCGACCATCTGCGCGAGGACGGCTCTATAAAGCATATCGTCGAGCACGACAGAACGACGGGTGAGGAAGTCTGCAATTATGGCGGTCAAGGTTACGCTGTAGGCTCGTCATGGTCTCGCGGACAGTCTTGGGGACTCTACGGATTTATTCTTTCCTATCTTCATACGAAAGAGGCGCGCTACCTAGATGCAGCAAAGCTCGTTGCTAATTACTTCGTGGCAAATTGCTGCGACGATTGGCTTCCCCGTGTCGATTTCAGAGCGCCCGCAGAGCCGGTTTACTATGATTCCACGGCAGGCGCTATCGCAGCCTGCGGCCTTATAGAGCTTGCAAAGGTTCTCCCCGAGAACGAGGGCGGTTATTTCCTTAATGCCGCTGTAAATATCCTTAAGGCGCTCTATAATAACTTTATGAACTTTGACCCCGAACGCGACGATATGCTCGGCTACGGAACTGTTCTTTATCCCTCAAATGAAAACGAAGTAAAATACATCGTTCATATCTCGATTATCTACGGTGATTTCTTCTTTACAGAGGCAATTTTGAAGCTTCTTGGCTCGGAATTTAATCCTTGGTAAGTCTTATTTAAATTTTTTGAAACGGCGTCTTTGTAAATCTTTGTTTGCAAAAAAACAAATTTATGTTAAATTTGATGAATCGCAATTTCAAAAAATAAACCAAACTCGAGGACATTATTCTATGAAAAACGCGGCGCAGCTTATTGCTGAAAACAAAGCATAGATTGATGCAACTTATGAAAAGATGGAGAAAAAGCGGCTTTTCCGTCTAAAATCCGAAGAGCGTCTGAAATGGATTAGAAGATTTTAGTGAAGTAACAAAGCTTCTCGCTCAAAATTTCCTCGCCGAAAATGGTGAATGAAGTCAAAAATATCTTTATTAAAATTTGCTTTTAAAGCGCAGAGTTTGAAAAATGAGAAAGTTTACAGTCAGAGCCTTGGCAATGCTCCTCGCGCTCTTATTCGTACTTACTTCCGCAGTTACCGTCTTTGCGGCAGGTACAAACAACAAAGAGTCTTCCGTTAAGAACACCGGAACTCGCGGAGAAGTTTGCACAACGCTTGTAGGCGTTGATGATTATTACACGGGTAATTACACTTACGACAAGCTTGATGATTTAAAAGAAGGTGCGCTTCTTACTGCGCTTCGCAGCCTTATGCAGAGCACCCACAAAAAGACAACGAATTATGACGATTGCTGGGCATATGCCGATGACGTAGACTGCCAGGATGGCAGAGACGATAACGTCGTTCTCATTTATACCTCTATCGAAGCCGATTGGGACGACAACGGCGGACCTAGCGGTACTTGGAACAGAGAGCACGTTTGGCCTAAGAGCTTAGGCGGATTTGAAACGAGCGGCCCCGGCTCAGACCTTCACCATATTCGTCCGAGCGATTCTGACGTTAACAATAAACGCGGCAATCATAAATTCGGCGAGGTTTCAAGCGGTACTACGGTCAGCGCAACTATAGCCGACGATTATGAAGGAAAATACACCGGTGACCGTGTCGGCGGAGTATTCAACAAGAGTACCGATTTGTTTGAGCCTAAAGACAACGTGAAGGGAGACGTAGCGAGAATTTGCCTCTACGTGTACGTAAGATACGGTGATACTTATAGCAAATGCTCATCAATTACCAACGTATTCCAGAGCGTAGACGTTCTTCTCGACTGGTGCGCGCTTGACCCCGTTGATACCTGGGAAATGGGCAGAAACGATGCCGTTGAGAGCGTTCAGGGCAACAGAAACGTATTTATCGATTACCCTGAGCTTGCTTGGCAGCTCTTTGGCAGAACAGCTCCCGCAGGCCTTGTAACTCCCTCGGGCAATACGGGAAGCGGAAGCGGCTCGGGAAGCACGATTCCCGACACTCCTACCGACGAGCCGACCGACGAGCCAACGGACGAGCCGACGGACGAGCCGACCGACGAGCCAACCGATGATGAGGGCGAGGCGAAGATTGGCTTCTTCAAGCGCATTATCAACGCTATCCGTGACTTCTTCAAAAATCTTTTCGGAAATCTTTTTGGAAAGAAAAACAATTAATTCAAAATTAAATTCAGAATAGGGAAAAACATTTCTGTATTCTATAAAACAAAAAAAGAGCGAAGCTTTTCGGAACTTCGCTCTTAATTTTTATTACCCGATTTATTGTATTTAAAATGTAAAATCAATCATACTGTTAAGGATTGACGAGGGTTAAAGTCTTGTTGATTTTCTTGGCGTATTTTACGGTATATTGCGCGCCTTTTGATTGCCCGTCCCATACGACGAGTACGGCGTCTGCCATTTCGACCATTTGTTCGTTACGAATGATAGGCGCAGCGCGTCCGTAAAGGTCGTACCGCGGGCGTAAAATGTATTTTGAAAGACGGTGCAAATCGGCATACTGCTCCGCCAAACTGTCAATTCCGTCTGCGCCGCCGCTTATAATGGTGTCAACCTCCGCCGAAATATACAGCGAAAGGTCAAAATCTGTAATGCTCCGAGATCCTACAATCAATAATTTCATTGAATAAAATTCCCCCCTTTTAGATATATACCTGTGTAAGTATATACCAAAATAGATAGATTGTCAATTAGGTATATATCCGATAGAATATATATCAATGGAGGGTAATTATGATAAGATTGACAATAGATAAGTATTTAAATAAGCGTGGTATTACGAGATATGAGTTAGCCAAGCGAACCGAAGTCAAATTTCAGACGATAGACCGTTATTATAAAAATCGTGTCGCTCGTTACGACGGTTATATTTTAGACCGCATTTGCGCCGCCTTGGATTGCTCTCTGTGCGATATTATTGAGTACGTAAAGGACGGCGAAACATCGTCGAATTGATAAAAATAACGTTATATAAAAGACTAAAAAGGCAGCGTTATTTAGGCGCAACCAAAAACAAAATGGGTGAGGCGGACTTTTCTGCCTCACTCTTGTATTAGTACGTATTTTTTGAATTAAGGCCGAAAATCCGCTGAAAAAAAGCGGATTTTTTTCGTCTTTATTGTAATTTTTTTATTTTCGTTTCGTCGTCAATCGTATCTTTGTACGATTAGCGCTCCTTAGCCAAAAATTCTCACTCTAAATCCCTTTGCCCCGTTTGTCGTACTTTAAATATAAATCAGAGCACTGCGCTCTGAAATGCCACGGCTTTACCGAGAATCTTTATATTTTCAAGCTCGTCTTTAATATAAACGAGCGGCGCGTAGCGCGGATTTTCGGGCGAGAGAATAAGCTTGCTTTCGTCAGGATAGAAATAAACTCTCTTTAAAGTTGCCTCGTCGTTTATGATAACTGCGGCAATCTCGCCGTTGTCAACGCTGTTCTGGCGTCTTATAAAAACTATATCTCCGTCGTAGATTCGGGCGCCCGTCATAGAGTCACCGTGAGCGCGAAGGCAGAAATCGGCATCTAGAGAGCCGTCTGCTAACGCGAAATTTTCGTGGCTTTCGTCAGCGTATATAGGCTCTCCGCAGGCAATATCACCGAGAATCGGCAAACGCTTTATCCTGATGGGCGTCTCGCTTTCATAATCGGGAACGCTGAATGACCTATCGCTTTCCCAACCCATAAGAGCCGCAGGCGTAGTTCCGAGCGCATCAGCCAAAAGGGCAATTTTTTCGTGAGGTATATTGGATATGATTCCGTTTTCATATCTGTGTATCGTCTGCTTGCTCGTTCCGAGCGCGTCGGCAAGCTCCTCGAGAGTCATTCTTTTCTTCTTTCTTAAGGTTTTTATTTTCGTTCCTATCATATACACCTCTCATAATATGTTTTTAATCGACATTAATCGACGAAGTCACTCATATTGTAACACAAAGTAACTTGTTATGCAATAGGTTTTCAAAAAAAGTTCGAATTTTTGAAAAAAATCACTTGACAAGTTACTTTTCTTATGCTAGAATTGTCACATAAGAGGTGACTTTTGTCGTCTCGTAACTTGATATGTGACTTCAATATCAGACAAACAGAGCAGGAAGGTATAATTTTTCCGTTAAAGGCGCGAGCTTTCCCGGTTGATTTCAAAGGCTGGCAGGAGCGCTTCAAAAAAAGATAATGAAGCTATTACGAAAAACTGACGGTTTTCTTTCCGAGCTTAAAGGAATTTGAAAGAGAGGTGGTTGCAAAAGCCGTTATCTTGCGGTGTTAAGAATAAAAGGAAAGGAAGTGAAAAAATGTTGTTTTTCGGGAACAGTGTCAACGTATATCCGCCCTGCTTTTACAGAAGTCCCGACACGATTAAGCAGGATATAAGGAAGATATCCGCGAGGATAGCCGAGGTTAACGAAATGCTTAACGTCAGGGAGATGCTTTCTGAATATCTGAACGAGGGTAAGGTTTTTGATAAAGAGAGTGCCGCAGCGCTTAACGAGCTTCTTGAATTTGCAAAGGAAGCTCTCGACGAGTTGATAGAGCTGAACTCGGCGCTTGACGACTTGAAGCGCGAGCTTATAGAAAGCATTTCGTCGGTAGGATAAAAAAGGGGGGGATAGCTGTGGAACACAGAATACGTAAGAGAGTGAAAAGCACCGAAAGCTCGGTCTTTAATATTGTAGTTGCGCTCTGCGCGGATTATGACAGGAGAAGGAGCGCCGTATCCGAGGGGCTAGTTTCAAGACGGGTGCGTATGGAATACGTTTACATAAATACGAGAATGTTAAACGCGGCGGGTGAGGTAGTCGGCTTTGCGGTAGCCGAAAGCTTTATCCGTGAGATAGGCAGCGGCGTAGGCTTTGCCTTAAGCGATATAGACTGCGTATCCGAGTCGGCGTATAAGGCTATGAAGCGCAGAATTAAAACAAAAATTGCCGAGAATTTATATCTTTTGGACTGAAAAGTCAGCATTTTTCGTTTCTTTTGAAAAATGCGTTCAACGCTCGCCCGTATGACGCGCAGCAAAGCGGATTTTTGGTGAAAAATTTTTTGCCGCTACATACTGTGACAATATTTTCGCATCTTTTGTGATATCATTAGCCAAAAGATTTTTTACGGAGGAAATGAAAAAATGAAGGAAGCTGAAATAATTGAGGTTGGGGATATCCTGACGGTTAAGCTTAAGTGCGAGATAGACCATCACACAGCAAAAACAATACGCGAGGGAGTAGACCTTTATCTTTATAAAAACAAACCGAGGGAGCTTGTTCTGGATTTCTCGGGCGTCAGCTTTATGGATAGCTCGGGAATAGGACTCATAATAGGCAGGGCGGGAAAGGCAGAGGAGATAGGCGCTGCCGTAACCGTTTCGGGACTTTCTCCCGTTCTGTATAGACTCGTGCGTATGTCGGGTATCGAAAAGCTTAAATGCGTTACGGTGAAATCAAGCTGAAAAGCCGCGCGGAATAATAAAACTAAGGAGAAATAAAATGAGAAATATAATAAATGAAATGAAGTTAAGACTTCCTGCGATAAGCGAAAACGAGGCGGTGGCGCGCTCTGCTATATCCGCGTTCATTTCAGGTCTTGACCCGACGGTTGAGGAGCTTCTGGATATTCGCTTGGCTGTAAGCGAGGCGGTGACAAACTGCATAGTCCACGCGTACCGCGACCTGCCTAAAGGCGAATGCGGTAATGTTTACATATCTGTTCGCTTGTACGATACCAGAGAGGTATCGGTTGAAATATCTGATAACGGATGCGGAATTGAGAACGTCGAGGAAGCTATGCGTCCTATGTTTACAACGGGTGAGGGAACAGAGCGTTGCGGTATGGGATTTCTCGTAATGGAAAACTTCACCGATACGCTTAGCGTTAAGTCTAAGCTCGGAAGGGGGACTACCGTTTTAATGAGAAAATTCTTAAAGTCCCTGCCCGAAGGAGAATGATGAGCCGTGGAATAAAGCAGGAAAAATACGATAAAAATCCCGAGCTGATACGCCGTTACAGAGAGGGCGACGAGGACGCAGGAGAAGAAATAGTGCTTTTGAATAAACCGCTTGTATGCAGTATTGCCTCAAGGTTTACCTCTCGCGGAGTTGATATAGAGGACCTCGTCGCAACGGGAAATATAGGTCTCGTCAAGGCTATAAACACCTTTGACTTCTCTCGCGAATGCGCCTTTTCTACCTATGCCGTGCCTTTGATTTTCGGAGAAATACGACGCTTTTTGCGCGACGACGGAATGATAAAGGTATCAAGAGAGGAGAAAAAGCTCTCAGCTATCGTATGCGCCGAGAGGGAAAGACGGCAGGCGCAGGGCGAGTCTCTTGCAATCTCAGATATAGCTGCGGCGCTCGGTATTTCCGCAGCAGAGGCCGCAAGCGCGCTTTCCGCAGGCGCGCCCATACGTTCCCTCGACGAGAGCGCGTATATTGACGACGATTCGGTGACGCTCGGAAATACGATATTCGACGAGGACGAGGAAGCGCGTAATTTCGATAAGCTAAGCCTCGGAATAGCTATCGAAAGGCTTGAGGAATGGCAGAGAAAACTCATAATTCTGCGCTATTTCAGGGATTATTCGCAGACCGAGACCGCAAAAATCCTCGGCGTGACACAGGTGAAAATATCAAGAGAGGAAAAGAAAATTCTGAAGCTTCTCAGGGCAGAATTAAGCTAAAAGCAAATATTAACAAATTGTTAATATTAGAAAAAACTATTGATTTTTATATCGGTATATTATAAAATAGTAAAGTAGGTTTTAGCACTCGAAGCAAAAGAGTGCTAAAACAAAAAACACAAACTCATACGGAGGAAATTAAAATGACACTTAAGCCTTTATTTGATAAGGTTGTTCTTAAAAAAGTGGAAGCCGAAGAGACCACTAAGGTTGGAATTATTCTTACGGGCTCCGCAAAGGAAAAGCCCGATATGTCCGAGGTGGTTGCAGTAGGTCCCGGCGGAGTTGTCGACGGCAAGGAAGTTAAAATGGTACTTAGCGTGGGCGACCGCGTTATAGTTGGAAAGTATAGCGGCACGGAAGTTAAGCTTGACGGTGAGGAATATACCGTAGTATCCCAGTCTGATATACTTGCAATAGTAGAATAATATTACAGAGAGGAAAAAACGATGGCAAAGGAAATACTTTACGGAACGGATGCAAGAGCCGCGCTTCTTCGCGGAGTTGATAAGCTTGCAGATACCGTTAAAATAACTCTTGGTCCTAAGGGCAGAAACGTCGTTCTTCAGAAGCAGTTCGGCGCGCCCCTTATCACCAACGACGGTGTAACTATCGCAAAGGAAATCGAGCTTGAATCCGCAGCAGAGAATATGGGTGCTCAGCTCGTGCGCGAGGTTGCAACCAAAACGAACGACGCCGCAGGTGACGGAACGACTACCGCGACGCTTCTTGCTCAGTCTCTTATTCACGAGGGAATGAAGAACGTAGCCGCAGGCGCAAACCCTATGGTACTCAGAAAGGGTATCTTTAAGGCGGTTGACGCTGCCGTTGAAGAGCTTAAGTCGCAGTCAAAGAAGGTTTCGGGCAGCGAGGATATTGCAAGAGTAGGAGCGGTTTCCGCAGGTGATGCCGAGATAGGCAAGCTTATTGCAGACGCTATGGATAAGGTAACCAGCGACGGTGTTATAACCGTTGAGGAGTCCAAGAGCGCAGAGACCTTCAGCGAGGTAGTTGAGGGTATGCAGTTTGACAGAGGTTATCTCTCTCCCTATATGGTAACCGACACCGATAAGATGGAGGCTGTTCTTGACGACTGTCTCGTGCTTATCACCGATAAGAAGATTTCGAATATCCAGGAGATACTCCCCCTGCTTGAGCAGATAGTTCAGTCGGGCAAGAAGCTCCTTATCGTAGCAGAGGACGTTGAGGGCGAGGCTCTTACGACTCTCGTTTTGAACAAGATTCGCGGTACGTTCACCGTAGCGGCGGTTAAGGCCCCCGGTTTTGGTGACAGACGTAAGGAAATGCTTCGCGATATCGCAACCCTTACGGGCGGCGAGGTAGTAACCAGCGAGCTTGGTCTTGAGCTTAAGGATGCGGGTATTGCAGAGCTTGGCCGCGCAAGACAGGTTAAGATTACCAAGGAAAGCACTATCATAGTTGACGGCGCAGGTGATAAGCAGGCGATTGCCGACAGAGTGAATCAGATAAGAGCAGCGCTTGCAGTTGCAACCAGTGAGTTTGATAAGGAGAAGCTTCTCGAGCGTCTTGCAAAGCTTGCAGGCGGCGTCGCAGTTATCAAGGTCGGTGCGGCTACCGAGGTTGAGATGAAAGAGAAAAAGCTTCGTATCGAGGACGCTCTCAATGCAACCAAGGCGGCAGTTGAGGAGGGTATCGTTGCAGGCGGCGGAACCGCATTCGTAAACGTGCTCGACGCAGTTGACGCGGTTATCGCAGAACTTGAGGGCGATGAAAAGACCGGCGCAACCATCGTTGCAAAGGCTCTTACTGCTCCTATGAAGCAGATTGCAGACAACGCAGGTGTTGACGGCTCGGTTATCATTTCCAAGATTCGCGAGTCGGGCAAGCTTGGCTACGGCTACGACGCATATAACGAGGTATTCTGCGATATGATGGAAGCAGGCATCGTAGACCCTGCAAAAGTAACGCGCTCTGCGCTCCAGAACGCAGCTTCTATCGCGGCAACGGTGCTCACTACCGAGGCTGTGGTTTCGGATAAGAAGGAAGATAAGCCTGCGGCGCCGGCGGCGCCTGCGATGGACGGAATGTATTAAACCCGGGCTGTCGTATTTTGGCATAAACAAATAAAAAACAGAGGTACTTTTAAAGAACATAGTACCTCTGTTTTTGCTTTTGCAAGAATTAAGTAAATAAGGTTGAAAACCTGCGGTTTTCTTCGTTTTTACCATTACGGTGCCGTTTTTTAATTTGGAATTATTCCTTGCAGTAAAAAAGAGAACGTCAACAGAGTTTTTCTGCTGACGCCCTTATTATAATATTTCTAATTTAAACCTTAACTTCTGTCTTTTCTTCTTCTGCTTTAGCAAATGGGTGGCGTTCTTAGCGAAGAATTGAAATCTCCCATTAAGTGCGAGCATCGCATTTGACTAGTCAAACGCAAATCGGGCTAAGCCCAAACCCTTATAACGACAGAAAGAGCAAACACACAAGGAGAAAAACTTGTGTGTCTGCTCTTTTTCTGTTAGTGAAGTTTTTGCTGCCGCAAAAGTGAAGTTGTGTTATACACAGTGAAGTTGCTCGCAAAAGCTCGCAGTGAAGTTAAGTTTGCCCATAAACTTCGCCGTTAGGCGAAACTTCACTCACGAAGTGAACTTCACTATCGAAAATAACTTCACTTGCCCGCAGGGCAAACTTAGTTAGCGTGATTTGTCCGTTAAGGACATCACGCATAGGTTGCGGATTTTTTGTTCGCAAAGTAATTGAAAGCAACCTGGAAAATACCGATATATACAACAAATAGAGCCATAACGATAATCGGGTATATAACGGCGTTTCCGTTAACCATATTATAGAATATATCGTAAGGAGTTCCGTCGCCTCGCATTAAGAACATATAGTTCGTTTCAAGCGTGAGGTTTGCCATGAGGGCAGCCGCGCAGAATCCGAATAGGATACTAAAGAGAATCGGAATGTTTTTCTTTTTCATACTTGCCATACCCGAGATAACTATGTATAGAGAGGCAAAGCCCGAGATAGCGTGGGTTATACCCGAAACCACGTTGTCCATAGAAAGAACGGGGTAGCAGGAGTAGTTCTGACCTGCGCCGTACGTGCCCGTAACCGCTCCGAGAATTCCGAATATGAAAACGAAATCAAGCGCAGCTTCCTTAACCCTGCCCTTTGCGAATGCCGCAAGAGGAATAGTTATAAGCTGAATGCTGCAAAGGAAAAGAGGAAGCAGATTGTGCCATGCAGTTGCAGGGTCGTCAGACCTCGTCATATAAACGATTATCTTCAGAAGCTCAAAGCCGTCAATCAGAAGCGCCGATGCTATAACTACCTTATTTTTCGTCCTTACGTCCGAATGTCTGTAACGCAGGCCTAAAAATATTGCGAGCGCGACCATAATTATCATCAGCGAAGTAACAAACGTCAGATGCTGCCAGGACATATATCCCTCAGGCTCTCTTACGTATCCGCCGTAACCGAAAAATTCTCTCATAAAAATACCTCGACATATTATTACAAGATAGATTATACTTGAAAAGACTTATTTGTAAATATTTGCCTTTGATATTTAATAATAATTAATTTTTCCGGATTATTCCGCGAGGCTTTTAAATTTTGAAATTTATCTTTTTTCGAAAAAGAGCAAAATTCATAAAAAACAAGTCGATACGGCTATGCGTGTTATCCTTAACGGAGAACACGCATAACTAAGTTTGCCCTTACGGGCAAGTGAAGTTATCCTACGGATAGTGAAGTTTTGCCTATGGCAAAGTGGGCAAACTTAACTTCACTTGTGCATAAAAGTTGCATAACAGCTTTGCGCGAACTTCACTGCGTAGCAACTTCACTTTTGCGCTAGCAAAAACTTAACTAACAGAAAAGAGAGGACATTTCGGCTGCGAACCGATTTGTTCGCTCTTTCTGCTTGTTATAAGGAGTTGGGCTTAGCCCATATTGGCGTTTGACTAGTCAAATGCGATGCTTGCACTTTTGTCAAGCTGCAAATTCTCCACTAAGAACCTCACCCCTATTATTTACATACCGCTAAATTATTACTCGTATATTTAAAATGCCGAAAATGCAAACAAAGGATGACAAAAGGCAGTATACTCCACTTTTATAGCGATAGTAATTCTGCCTTTTGCTGTTATTATATTCTGTTTTAAATTCCCTCAACTCCGCTTTTCTTAGCGAACAGGGCTTCATAATCAAGCGGCGCTCCTTTGATAGATAGAGATTTTTCAATAACGGAAACAACCTGCTCGGTGAGCAGCTTCGTTCCGCCCGCGGTATAAGGGTGAGTCAAGTCGGAGTAGTAATTCTTAGGCATATCTATCATAAGAGAATAGAGGTCGTTTATCTCAAAGCCGTACTTTTTTTGCTATTTCAACTGCCGCAGCGTTGTATTCCTCGGTGTCCCTATTGTATCTTTTGCAGGTGGTGAAAAGCTCTTCCTGCACGGGCGTTGACGTGGCAAAAACAACCTTTGCCGTCGGAAAATAGAGCTTTATAGCTTTGCATATGCGCTCAATATAATAGGTGTATATCGGAAGCGGAGTCAAATGCTCTCCGTCGGGCATTTTCAGGTCGTCCCAAAGTCCGACGTTCCAATGTACGAGGTCAACGTCAGCGTTCTCTAAAAGCTGCCATCTCCATTCGTGAAGAAATCTTACGACGTTTGCGGCAAAACGGCAGTTATCCTGTGGATAATAAACCTCGGCTACCCCATCAAACGATGCTTTGACGTACTTATCATAACCCATTCTTATTGAATCGCCGAGCAAAAGAATTTTTTTCATAGCAAGCTCCTAGGATGAAATTGATTTGTATGGTTATTATAGCATATCCGATAAAAAAGTCAAGCGTTTTATCTTTTTTTACAAGGAAGCATTAAATGAAGAATACGGATTTGAAAAATAGCGCCCTTTCGGGAAAAACGCGGGAAATTCCAAGCGATGCAGAGAAGCCGCAAAGAGCCGTTCGCTCCGACGAAAAGCGTACGCTTCTTGATATTCTTCGAGAGGAAAAGTCGTCCGTCTTTCAGTCGGGATTTATCAGAGAGTGCAGATTGATTTAACCTACAATTTCAATCATATCTAAGCCTCTCGCCTGATACACGGCGAAACGCGATGTACATTTGAAACGAACACGATAGCTCTTTCCGAAAAAAGCAGTAAACGTTTACGATATAATTGAAACGTCAAATCATTTCAGGCGTATCGATTTTATGATAGATAATGCCCACCTTGCGTTTTCGGAAAAGTATATCAAGCAGCTTCATTTTATTCTCAAAAGCGGAACGAGTGACAGCCGCCGACGAGCTTCCCGTTTTGAATTATACTCCATTTCGGCGCAAGTGCATCGTCTGCCCTTGGTGCTACGCACTATGTTTGCCTCACGGCAAACCGCCGAGGAGCAATCTGCGCTCACTCGCTGGCAAGTAAACTTGCCGACTCATTTCGCTTGATTATGCGGGCTACCGCTCAGGTGTGTGGTCAAGTAGGGACAACACATTTTTACGAAAATTTATAAATAAATCCAAATATATTGCAATTTAGTTTCATTTGTGATAGAATGAAATTGCCAAACAATCTTAATATTCGTAGTTATAGGTCTTTTTCTATCTTTGGGAAAGCTATAGCTTTTTCGATATGCCTTGAACAATTCCGTTTTGGTAAAAACGCGGCTCCTGTTCAAGGTAAGGATAACCTATAATACGAATAGATTGTTTGGCGACAATGGGAGTCTCGCGTTTTTCGGTGCGCTGACTTCGGTTGGCGCACTTTTTGATAAAGGAGATCGTTATGAAAAAACTTATCGCAATTCTATTGATTATATTGTCAATAGTCGCACTTTCTTCCTGCCTTGGCGGAGTAGAGTTTGAACTGAACTTTGTTGTTGACGGCGAAATATATGATACCGTTACGACTAAAGGAAAGGAAATTGTTAAAATCCCGAATAATCCCGCGAAGGAAGGTTATACATTCGACGGTTGGTATTGGGATAAGGATGAGTGGCAAAAGCCTTTTACAGCTAACTCTTTGTTAGATGCTCCTATTTCAAGCAATATGAGTGTTTATGCGAAATGGAAAGAAAATGCACAAGCTCATGCACACAACCCTTCCGATTGGATAGAGGATATTGCTGCGACCTGCAAAGCAGAGGGCTCAAAGCACAAGGAATGTACCGACTGCGAGGAAGTGCTTGAAACGGGAACTATTGAGAAGACAAACAAGCATACCCCTGCCGAAGCGGTTGTAGAGAATTTCGTTGACTCGGATTGCGAAAACGAGGGCTCGTACAATTCCGTTGTATATTGCTCTGTTTGTGAAATTAAGCTTTCAAGCGAAGCAAAGACGGTAGAAAAGAAAAAGCACACTCCGTCGGATTGGATAATTGATACAGAAGCGACCTGCAAGGTGGCAGGCTCAAAGCACAAGGAATGTACCGAGTGCGAGAAAGTGCTTGAAACCGATAAAATAGAAAAGCTTACAACTCATACTTATACAAATGATTCGGATGTAGATTGCAATGTTTGCGGCGAAAAACGCGAAATTGCATGTATGCATGTAAATACTACAGTCGTTGAGGGAAAAAATGCCAGCTGTACAGAATCTGGACTTACTGACGGTTTGATTTGCGATGATTGCAAATCTGTAATCACTGCACAAGCTGTCATTCCGGCTTCTCACAAAGAAATAATAATTCCGGAAATAGAACCGGAGTGCAACAACTGTGGTTGGACAGAAGGTAAGCAATGTGAGCTTTGCTACGAATTTGTTGTTGAACCTCAACCCATAAAGCAGTTAGGACATCAATGTGGAGAATGGATAGTAGGAAGTGAGCCAACTGATAATGAACCGGGTGAAAAGTATAGGATTTGTACTCGTTGTGATGAGGTTGTCGAAATAGAGATCATTCCGGCTTTAGTGGCTAAGCCTTTATATACCAGAGACGGTGACTATATTTATTTCGGCGAATATCCGCAAAGCATAAAGACTGATGACGTTACTATTACTGGGGAGTTTGATGAAAGAGGGTACGTGCTTGGATCCGATGGTTGTTATTACGCTAAAGTAATAGTTGCGTGGGCGGATAAAAGTTCTGGCAAAGGTTATAAATTTTCAAATGGAGAATTGATCAACAACGAAGCCATATATTATTTCAAGGTTGAGCCTATACGTTGGAGAATACTTTCCGAAACTAACGGTGTTGCGACCATAATGTGCGATAGCATTATTGATAACATTATGTTCGGTACTGAAAAAAATAAAAACAATTATGCATTAAGCGAAGTAAGAAAATGGCTGAATGAAACGTTCTACGAAACGGCATTTAACGAGCTCCAAAGAGAGATAATTGCCATTACCACAGTAGATAACAGCGCAAACAGCACGGGGTATGCACAAAATCCATATGTGTGCCAAAACACAAATGATAAGATCTTCCTATTATCGTATAAAGATGCTTTAAATGAAAAATACGGTTTTGAAACAATTGCACCTTTTTCTGACGAAAATAAAGCTTTGATTACGAGTGATTACTCTCGCGCATTTGGTGCTTATATGAGCACGAATAGCACAAATTACGGTTGCGGTCTTTGGGTACTTCGTTCGCCTGAGGCAAATAAATTCGGTACTACTCCATTTAATGTGTATGCTGTAAATGGCAACGGAGAGGTAAGCGGCGGAAATATGTGCAGTGATTCTTACGGCATTGTTCCTGTTTTAACAATAAATCTTTAATAGCATAAAGAGAGGGAAGTCGAGCCAAAAACGGCAACCCTCTCCATTCTTTATATTCAATTCTGCATTATTTTTATGCCGCCTTTGGCATGGCCTCGTCTTGTGCCGCATTCAGCATATTTTCGATGAATATACCATACACCTCGGTGGGGTCTGCGACCATAACTGTGAGTAGGCGTTCCGCGAGCCGAGTGCGAACAAATCAGGGTACGCCAAAAGTTTTCGCCCCTCTCGGTCAAAATGAGAGGGGCTTTTCTTGCGAAAAGTTCCGAAAACTTGTCGAGCTTCGGTGCAACGCAAATCCATCTGTCAAGCTGCCTTTGGCACTACCTGATTTTGCGCGGCATTCAGCATATTCTCAATAAAAATACCATAGCCTTCCGTGGGGTCTGCTACCATAACGTGCGTGACAGCACCCACAAGCTTCCCGTCCTGGATAATCGGGCTACCGCTCATACCGCGGACAATACCGCCCGTGAGCGCTATCAGAGTTTCGTCCGTCACCTTGATGCGAAAGGATTTAGTGCCGTCGGATGAGTAGTTGATGTCCTTGATTTCGATTTTATATTCGGCTCTTTTGCCGTTTTTAACGGTAGAAAAAATAGTTGCTTCTCCGGGGTGGACGTCGTCTTTATTCGCAAGAGCTATAGCCTCTCTTTTCTCGGAATCCTTGATTGCCTCGGGAGAAAGCTTACCGAAAACTCCGCACTTGGTGTTTGCGTAAAGGGTGCCGAGCTTTTTGTCGGTAAGAACGCCGCGAAGCTCACCCGGCTTTGAAGCCTCTCCGCGCGACGTTCCGGCAAGAATAACGCCCGTAACCTGACCCCGTGTCATTTTTAGTACGTCCTGCGCATCGGGCGCGCATATACCGTGGCCGAGACCGCCGAAGTCAAAGCTTTCAGGGTTGTAATAGGTTACAGTACCGATACCCGATGCTCCGTCCGAGAGCAGAACACCGAGGTGATATTCGCCGCCCGCGCATTTCGGAGCAAGCTCGAACGTGAGTACTTTTCCGCCTCGCATTATCTCAAAGGAAAGAGATTTGCCGCCCGAGCCGTTTAATATTTCTTTAACTTCTTCTATCGTGTAAACCTGTCGTTTGTCAATGCTTAAAATTCTGTCTTCAGCTTTAAAATGTCCTGAGGAAAGCTCTGTCACTACTTTGGTAACGGTAACTCCGCTACCGCAAATTTTTACCCCGAAGGCATCTCCTCCGGGGCATAATTTTATATCCTCATACGATTTGCCGGCTTTGTTCTTTCCGAAAATTAACTCAAGAAGCCTTGAGCCGACGGTAACCGTCTCTCTTTCAGATTCGGTGCTTTCGCTTTTTATTTCGCACGGCTCGCTGCTTTTATAAGCTATAGCCTGTACCGTGTCGTTTTTTACGCAAAGCTTTGATGCGAAATCCAAGCCGCAAAGAGAGATGAGTGAAATGATTAATAAGAGAGATAAAACGCTCGGAAAAATTGTTTTTCTGTTTTTCATCGGTGAATTCCTTTTCTGATAAAGCTGGCGATAAATCACCGCAATATTAATTTGGCTCTAACGATGAAATTTATGAGTAACAATTTAAGGGAAAAATTAAATTTTTAGTATTTTCTTGAGCGTAATGTAAACAATATTTGTCGAAATCGAACGAAATCCTGAGAATTCATTGTTTGTATAATTGAATTTGACAATTACTTTATCACGTGATATTTCATACGAAAATCCCGATTTTTTGGCGATTTTGCTTAATCCGGAGCAATTCTTTCCGTTAAGGACCGAGGTGTCGAATTTAATTTCAAATAAAAGAGTTTTAGGCGTGGAAGACGCGCTTATATGAATCATATGGCTCGAGAATACGGACTTAAAAATAATTTTCAAGAAATTCGCGTAGCCCTCTGCCGATACGAAGACGCTTTTTGTTATATATTCAATATAGCCGCCCGTGTAACAGCCCGAATAATATTCGTCAAGGAATCTTTTCGTATCGCATACAAGGTCGTAGCCGGAAACCAGAGAAAGCCCCCGACGCATTTTATCTTCAAGCTTATCACATAAAACTTTTTCGCGTAATTCTTCCATATATCAATCCATAGATATTTTTGATAAATCAAGATTTCTCATTTCCTCGGTTTCGGAAGCTGTCTTTACAATATCAACCTTTACGTTTTCGATAATCTCGCCGATTCTCTGAGATACGTATACTTCTTCGAGCTTTTCGTAATTATTCTCTGCATAGTCACTGCTTTTTTCCATTTTGCAGATAACCCAGTATTCGATGCTTTTGTCGGTTACGATGGAGATAACCGGGCTGACGTCCCCTACGTTCATAGCGAACGCGCGTTCTGTAACCTCGGAGTAGAAGCTTGAATCCATACTGTTTTTGCCGATTACCGCGCCTTCAAGAATATCCTCGGGGTCTCCTGAGGTAAACTGCACTGCGTAATTCAGGGCGTCGGTAAGGCTTGAATATCCGGCTATTTTATTGCGTCTGTCCTCTACGGTCTCTTTTGAGATATATTCAGCGTTGAAAACGATGATACTGATTCTTGCCGACTCGTCGCCGTCATAGAAATTTTTTACGTCGTCCTCTGTGTATTTAAGCGCGCCTGCCTGCATATCGGGACTCGGAGCGTCAATATCATCCGTGCCCTTATAATACTCAAGTATTTTATTGTAGGCAATAGAATATCTTAGCAAAAGCGTTTGAACGGAGTAGTTAAGATTAAGCTTTTTGAGGTGAGCGAGATAGGCGTCGTAGTCTCCGTCGAATCCGTACACCGTGCCGCCCTCTACGCTCTCCTTTATATACTCGCTTATCTGCTTATCGGCATCGCGCGAAAACGGGTCGTAGCCGATAGCTTTCGAGAGATGCAGAGCTGCAAAAATATCTGCGGCGAGACCTATTACGGTTTGGTTTATTGCGGCTTTGGCATCTTCCGCGGCAGCGGTATTCCAGAAGGTTTTGTCACCCTTGTCATACCTTTCGCTGTAGCTTAAGAACAGCGCGCGGTAAAGCTCGTATTTAAGCTCGTATTTCTCATTTTCAAATCTGAACGTCATAAGGACGGTGCTTTCCTCGTCCGTGCTGGGCACGGGCTCGTATTCGGTGTCCCCGCAGGACGCGAGCGAGAGAAGCATAGTTAAAATCAAAATAAGTGATAATAATTTTTTCATTTATCTTTTCCCGAAATTTCAATTTTATTTTTAAATTATTGTATCACGCAATTTAAATATAGTCAAGTAGGATTTGTTAAATTATGCTATATACCGAACAGCGCGCGCATTTCCGTTTGAAAAATTGATTTTGAGCAGTATAAGAAAATATTTGCTTTTTTCCGGAATATATGTTAAAATATATTACGAAAGGCGAAAAACGCCCAAAGCTCATATAAAAGGCGGAAAACAGTATGGAAGAAATTTATAATATTCAGCTTTCGAAGGTAATAGATAAATTCAATCTTGAAACTCTTTATCTTCCCTCTTTGCCCCAAAAAGTATTTATATCCTGCTCGCGAGTCAACCGCCCGGGGCTTCAGATAGCGGCAGGCTTTTTTGACTATTTCGAGCCCGAGAGAATTCAGATAATCGGTCTTATGGAGAATCAGTATCTAACTACTCTTGATGAAAGCGAAATGTATAAAAAACTTGACGCGCTCTTTGCAGCAAAACCGTCGGGCGTCATATACTCGTCCTCTATCCCTGTCAGCGACGGGGTTATAGAGATTGCAGAGAAGTACGGGATTCCGTTGCTCAGAACTGCCGCGAGAACCTCAGAATTTATGGCTGCGCTGATAGCATACCTCAACGTTGAGCTCGGACCGAGAATTACGCGTCACGGCGTTTTTGTCGAGGTATACGGCGAGGGTATTCTTCTGCTTGGAGACTCGGGGATAGGTAAGAGCGAGACGGCAATAGAGCTGGTTAAACGCGGTCACCGACTTATTGCCGACGATGCGGTTGAGATAAAGCGCGTTTCCGCGACGACACTTATCGGTCAGTCACCCGAGATTATACGCCACTACGTTGAGCTTCGCGGTATCGGCATCGTAGACGTGCGCCGCCTTTACGGAATGGGCTCGGTAAAGGTAACCGAGAAAATAGACCTCGTTATAAATCTCGAAAGCTGGCAGGACGGAAAAATGTACGACCGCCTAGGTATTGACGAGGAGTATATGGATATTCTCGGCATTAAAGTGCCTATGATTGTTCTTCCCGTATGCCCCGGGCGCAATCTCTCCGTAGTTATTGAGGTTGCTGCTATGAATAACCGTCAGAAGCGTATGGGATACAATACCGCTGAGGAATTCAACAAAAGACTTATGGAATCTATGGGCGCAGACTCGTAAGACTGATAAATTATACTGTCAATAGCATAAAGCGCAGGTCCTTCGCATAGTATTGAACAAATACTGTTCGGAGGACTTTTTTATGTCTATGTTTGAAAATGATAAAAATGTAAATGAAATGAACGCAAGCGAGAGCTATAAAATGGAGAGGGATATTCTCGGAATTCGCTCTGAGTGCGGGGCAGATTACGTTTTGCCCGATTATATGGGAGACGTAAGGAGGCTGCTTCGCTGTACTGCCTGCGTTTGTCCTTGTAACAAGTTCGTTTCAGAGGGGGAGCTTTCTTTCCTCTCCGACGTAACCTTTAAAATAATGTATCTGGATTCGGAGAATACGCTCACCGAGGCATCGTTCGGTGCCGATTTCGAGCATACCGAGAAAATCAGCGAGAGCGTTACCGACGCGGGTGTTAATACTAGAGTACATAACGTAACCGTCAGACTCGGCGGCCCGAGAAAAATATCCGCGAAAGCATCTCTCGTTACCGATATATCACTCGCTGACGAGGGGAAAATTATGACTGAGGAAAGCTTTGGCAATGCGACCTGTAAAACGGAAAGGGTGAAAATACACTCGTCTGAATACCGTAAATGCGCCGAGCGCGAATATGCCGAGGAGCTTGAACGGCTCGAGGACTTACTCGCCGACGAGGTGGACGTCGTAAAATACGATGCCGAGGCGTATATTGATTCAGTGCATCGCACCGATAACGGCGTAAATCTCTCGGGCTGCATTAACGCCTATTGCATACTGAAAGTTGCAGATGACCTTATGCGTGTCGAAAAATCCATACCCGTCGAAGAACATTTAGAGATAGAGGACGTAGATGGGGATAGCTTCTTCCTTGCCGAGTGCTACGTGACGGGCGTAAACCTTAATATTAATAATACCCCCGAAGATAAGGACGGAAACATTTACCTATCCGTCGTTATGAATATGACGCTTGAATGTGAAGCCGAGCATCATAAAAACAGAGAATACGAGCTTGTGAGCGACGCTTTCCGAGAGGGAGAGGATAACGTATGCTCATACGAGAGCTTTAACTACAACGAGCTTGCGGGAACTGCGTGCGAAAGACGCAGAATTTCCTTGGCGGTTAATAGGGGAGAGGAAAATATCCACGATATTCTTGAAAAAAGCGGAGCTGTAAAAAACGTAAAGTGCGAGCTTCGGGACGGCGAGCTTTCAGTGCAGGGCGACCTTTCTATCTCCCTTGTTGCGAGGGGCGCGGGGAACGGCGAATGCTTCCCGATAAAAATAGACGAAGTTATAAATGAAAGAATTAAGCTTCCGGGGGTCACGGAAAGCTCAAAGATACGTCTTAACGTAATGCCGTGTGAGATTTCGCCCGCATTTGACAGCGAAAAAATATACGCTGATTGCGATATTATAATCGAAGCGCTTGCCAAAAACGCAAAGAGTGTTAAGATTCTATCCGAGCTGTCCTCGAGCAAAAAGAACGAGGAAAACTGCCGTCGTATCACGGTATATTATCCGGAAAAGGGCGATACGCTTTGGAGCGTGTCGAAAAAATACGCGGTGTCACCCGAAAAAATAGCGCTCGCAAATATGCTTTCGGGCGAAAAAGAGGGTTGCGGCTGCGACCTTTCGGATAAAACGAAGATAGTTATTCCTTAATGGAGCTTTAGATAATGTTTTTTAAATCTAGCTTAAGATAACAGGCTTGTTGATACAGCTTTCGATAATAGGCTTGTTGATACAGCTTCGGATAACAGGCTTGCCGATATAGCATCAGATAATATGCTCGTTCTTTAAAGACTCGGCTTCTATACCGAAGGCGCAAGAGCATCGTTGATTTACAGCTAAATAAAAAAATAAAAACAAGGCTGATTCGAGCTTTCGCGCTCAAATCAGCCTTTAAATGTAAATAATTGTTTAAAAATGACTGTTTAGTTCTGTTCTAGCCAGTTTTTGCCTGAGGTAACGTCAACTGTAAGCGGTACGCTGAGACTTGCCGCTGATTCCATTTCCTCGCGTAGAATCGCCTTGACTGCGTCAATTCTTTCAGCGGGGGCCTCAACGATAAGCTCGTCGTGTACCTGCATAACGATTTTGGCTTCCGGTTCTTCTCGGTAAAGACGCTCGTAAACTTTTATCATAGCGAGCTTCATAATATCTGCCGCCGCGCCCTGAATCGGAGCGTTCATAGCCACGCGCTTTCCGAATTGACGGAGCATACCGTTTGAAGCGTTAAGCTCCGGAATATATCGACGTCTGCCCATAAGAGTCTCGGTGTAACCTTTTTCCTTTGCGTCGGCTACCACGCGCTCAAGATATACCTCGATAGAGGGATAATTCATCATATAGCTTTTGATATATTTGGTTCCCTCGGTGGGGGTAACGCCTATATCCTTTGCGAGCGAGAAGCCGCTGATGCCGTAAACTATGCCGAAATTAACCGCCTTTGCGCGTTTTCTCATCTCCTCGTTAACCGATTCCTCGGGAACACCGAAGACGGCTGATGCCGTTTTTCTGTGAATGTCCGCTCCGCTTTTAAAAGCCTCGGACATATTGTAGTCGTCGGAAATATGGGCAAGGAGTCTTAGCTCAATCTGAGAATAATCCGCGTCGGCAAGGAGCTTGCCCTCGTCGGCTACGAAATAGCGTCGCATCTCGCGTCCCATCTTAGTTCTTATCGGAATGTTTTGCAGATTCGGGTCTGCGCTTGAAAGTCTGCCCGTTGCTGTCAACGCCTGCTTGAAATCGGTGTGTATTCTGTGATTTCCGTCGGCAAGCTTGGGTAAGGCGGCGGCGTAAGTGCCTCTGAGTTTCGTTACCTGCCTGTATTCAAGAATATCGTCAATAATAGGTGAATATTGACGAAGCTCCTCAAGGGTTTCCGCATCGGTAGAAAAGCCGTTTTTATTCTTTTTGCTTTTGCAAGGTAAACCAAGCTTTACATATAGCACCTCTCCAAGCTGTTTTGGTGAGTTAATGTTGAACTCTCCGAGCGCCTGAACGTATATGCGTTCTTCCAGCTCCTTTGCGAGAGCCTCAAGCGCGTCGGCAAACTCAAGCATACCGTCGGCATTGATTTTAAAGCCTGATTTCTCTATTTCAAATAGTACGTTGATAAGGGGGATTTCAAGCTCGTCGAGTACTTTTTCGCCCCCCGCTTGTTTTACCTTTTCTCGCATTTTTTCTTCAAGAGAGAACAGCATATCTGCGCACGGGGCAGAGTCGTCTGCCGTTTCTCCGAGGAACATTGAGAGAAGGGAAGAAAGCCTTGCGTCACCGCTTCCTGGGTTCAGGACGTATGCGTATAGGTTTAGGTCGCATACCTTCGTACCGTGTGAGATTTTGATGCCGTACGAGTCGAGCTTGTGCAAAAGCTTTTTCCCGTCAACAGTAATAATTGTATCGGTGTTTCCTATAAGATTTCCGAGGCTTTCATCTGAATATGAAATTATAAGATTCTTATTACCGTCGGATATATTAAGCCCTGAATCGAGCATAAGAACGGCTATTTTCTTTCCGTCTATATCCTTTGCTTCTCCCGCCTTTGCCTCGGAAAAGCTCGCGCGGGTGGGGGCTTTTTCACCATTTTCTTCGCTTTTTTCGAAAAAGCCCATCTGACTTGAACCGCTTTCCCCTTTTTCGTCCTTAACGTCGCTTGCCGAAAGCTTAAACTTGGTTATAAACGAGTTTAATTCAAGCTCGGTGAACTTCTTGTATAAGCCGCCTCTATCAAAGCCCGCGTAAGCGATATCGTCAAGCGCTTTTTCTATCGGAGCGTGGATATCTATTCTCGCAAGCTCGCGCGAAAGAAATGCGTCGTCCTTGCCTGCAATAAGCTTTTCGCGCACGCTTTTCGTTATCCTTGCGTCGTTTATATGTTCGTAAATTCCTTCAAGCGTTCCAAAGTTTTGTATAAGGCTTGATGCTGTCTTTTCTCCTATTCCGCGAACGCCGGGAATGTTGTCCGATGAGTCGCCCATAAGCGCCTTCATATCTACGAAAAGGTCGGGCGTGATGCCGTATTTTTCGACAAATTCGGGTGTTTTCATAAGTTTCGTTTCGGTGTTTCCTGCGAGCAGCACCGTGACGCTTTCGTCTATAAGCTGCAGAAGGTCTCTGTCTCCCGAAAGCACGTAGCTTTCCATACCGTTATCTTTCGTGGCAAGCTTTGCTATAGTTCCTTGAATATCGTCAGCCTCGTAGCCGGGAAGCTCAAGGACGTGGATACCCATAAGCTCCATTATTGCCTTTGCATCGGGAAACTGCTCCTTAAGCTCGGGAGGAGTGGGATTTCTGCCTGCCTTATATTCGGAAAACATTTTGTGTCTGAAAGTGGGGGTCTTAACGTCAAAGGCTACAGCGGCAAAATCGGGCTTAATCGCGTCGAGCTGTCGTGCAACTATGTTTACCATACCGAATATTGCGTTGGTGTTCTTTCCGCTTTTGGTCGTCAGAGGCCTGACGCCGAAAAACGCTCTGTTTATGATGCTGTTACCGTCAATGACAAGAATTTTCTTCATTTATATTATATAGTCCTTCCCGGAGCGCTTTTACTCCTCTTTTGAGCTGCCGTTATCCTCGCGCTCGCTTTCTGCGTCGGGCTCGCTTTCTGCGTCGGGCGCTTCTTCGTCGGAGTCGGGCGCTGCGACTTCTTCCGCGCCGTCCTCTATGCCCGAAACGGTCCCGTCGGATTCTTCCGCGGAGCTTTCGTGCGTAAAAATTTTCACTTCTTCCGAGGGGATTCCGTCCGTGCCGGCTTCTTTTTCTTCCGTAACGGATTCTTCTGCGGTTACGGGAGCTTCTTCGGAGCTTTCTTTGATTTCTACCATTTTTTCGGGGTTTTCGCCGTCCGTTTCGATGCCGAAAAGCTCGTTTTCGTTAACGTCCTCGGAAAGCTCCTCAATTTCCTTAAGCCTGTTGTAAAGCTCAAGGTAAGCCTGACGCTCGACCTCTTCCTTTGCGGTTATATACTCGTTGCGCGCTCTGGAATTTTCACGCAATGCAATAACTAATTCGCTTTCCTCATCGGGATTGAGCCTGCCCGCAAGAATAACTCTCGAAAGAATGAATACGAATATGCAAAGAAGAACAACGTTTTCCTGAATACTGTGCGATATGGTTTCACTTTCGAAAAGATAGAGTACGATAGAGGGAACTGAGGAATAAGCCGAGAGTACTGCGGCTATAAATCCGAACGAAATATATAAGTGCCAGCATTCTCTGCCGAGCGAGATTCTGATTTCATAAAGGAAGAATAAGGCTGCGAATACGAACGCCATCTGGTCCACAATCTTGTTCGGCGCGTTGATTGCAAGCGTCTTATCAAAGTAGAGAAACGTAGCGTAAAGCGCAGAGAACACAACCGCGGAAAGTCCGAAAGCGGCTCTCGGAACGGACGCCCTGTCTTCGACCGTCGCATTGAGAATGAAGTATACTGCGGATAGGAGAGCTAAAGGTACGAGAGCAGCTTCAATGAATGCGGGAAGGTTTGCGGCAACGTGAGATATGGCATCTCTGAAGCTCAAACCGCCCCTCGCCGAGAAGTCGTAATCCTTTACTTTCTCAAGGGTTTTTACTGCGAAAAAGATAAGAGCCGTGACTATCGCGCCTGAGGGGACGTAGGTAGACGGTGTCGTAAAGGTCGCTATAAGCTTCTCTTTTTTTGCGCTTACAAAGGCGTAGGTGAATAGTAAAACAGAGCCGCAGACTGCGGTAATTGAGGCTATATTTATCAGCGTTTTGTTATCAAAATAATCTGTTCTTGGGTCGAAATCAATCAAAACTGCCGCGCATCTGAAGGCAACGGATATAAGAATTACTGCAATCAGAAGCGGTAAATATATGCGGTTTAACTTGCTTTTCTGGTTCATTTTTTGAAAAAACCCTTCATTAATTATATAACGCGTGCGCGGGGTAGCTTTACTGAGCCCGTATCTTCGACGCGCTTTTGCGCCGCTCGCGTAAGAATATCATATCTATTGTACACTATAAATGTTAATAAATTGTAAATAAAACAAATAATACTAAAAAAAGAGCAAAATTTTTTGAGGGGGAGATAAGTTTACCGCTTTGTACAAATTGCATAAAAACAAAAGTTAAAATTCTTCTATATTCTACTAAATATGTTTTGGAATATTTTTGCCAAAGCTATTGACATTTAATAATAAATAGTGTATAATTTATAGGCTTGATATGCGATGACGCGGGAGGTGGCTGCTCTTAGAAGTAGGGAATTTCCGCTGAGTATGTCTGGTTACTAACCGGGCGGAGCAAGGGATACTTGCGCCAAGCTATTCGGTTCGCATTACTACTGCGGTAAGGTACGCGAATCGTTTTTGTAGGGGTGTGAAAGAAACACCCGGCGCAGTGTGAAACCTATCGCCCTTCTTAAGCACACGTAAATCTATAAGGAGGACAAAAAACTATGGCACAGGGAAAGATCAGAGTAAGACTCAAGAGCTATGATTCCGCAATCATTGACGCCGCAGCAGCAAAGGTTGTAGACGTAGCTAAGAGAAACGGAAGCAAGGTCAGCGGTCCTATTCCGCTTCCTACCGACAGAGAGATCGTAACGATTCTCAGAGCGGTTCATAAGTATAAGGACAGCCGTGAGCAGTTCGAGATGCGCACGCACAAGAGACTTATCGACATCATCAATCCTGCACAGAAGACTGTTGAGGCTCTTATGAGCATCGAGCTTCCTGCTGGCGTTGAGATTGAGATTAAGGCTTAATCACTATTTAATCGAGGGAAACCTCGGGGGAGCTTCAAATCCCCTTAAACCACACCTCGTGGTCATGTTGGCGGGATCCGCTTCGGCGAAAATTCAAAACCTGTCAACCAATAACTAATGGAGGAAAGAAATGAAAAAAGGCATTATCGGTAAGAAGCTGGCGATGACCCAGATCTTCGATGCGAAAGGCAACGTAATACCCGTAACCCTGATTGAAGCAGGTCCTTGCGTGGTAGCACAGAAAAAGACCGTTGAGAACGACGGCTATGCAGCAGTACAGCTTGCATACGAGGATGCTAAGGAAAAGCACCTCACCAAAGCAGAGCTTGGCCATTTCAAGAAGGCAGGCATCACCCCCAAGAAGCATCTCAAGGAATTCAGACTTGACGACTGCTCAGCACTCGAGGTTGGCTCAGTGGTAACCGTCGATACCTTCGCCGAGGGCGACAAGGTCGACATCACAGGTATCACAAAGGGTCGCGGATATACGGGTTGCGTAAAGAGATGGGGACACCACATCCTTCGTATGACTCATGGTACAGGTCCTATTCACCGTCAGCCCGGTTCGATGGGCGTTATTGACCCCGCTAGAATCTTCAAGAACAAGAAGATGCCCGGTCAGTATGGTAACGAGCAGGTAACAATCCTTAACCTCGTTGCTGTTAAAATCGATGCAGAAAAGAATCTCATCGCGGTAAAGGGTGCAGTTCCCGGCGCTAAGGGCGGCATCGTCTTTATTCGTGATTCGGTTAAAGCATAACGGAAGGAGGAAAATTCAATGCCTAATATGAAAGTTGTAAATATGGCGGGCAAGGAAGTCGGCGAAATTACTTTATCTGAAAAAGTATTTGGCGCATCTGTTAACGAAGCAGTCCTCCACACCGCAGTAAGAGCATACCTTTTGAATCAGAGACAGGGTACACAGTCTACTCTCACTCGTACTGAAGTATCGGGTGGCGGTAAGAAACCCTGGAAGCAGAAGGGTACAGGTCATGCAAGACAGGGAAGCACCCGTTCTCCTCAGTGGACACACGGCGGCGTAGCTCTCGGTCCTAAGCCCCGCAGCTATCGCGTAGAGCTTAATAAGCAGACCAAGAGAGCGGCTCTCTTCGGAGCACTCTCCAGTAAGGTTGAAAACAACGAACTCGTTGTTGTAGATGCAATCACAGCTACCGAGTATAAGACCAAAGCAATGGTTGCTATGCTCGAGGCTCTCGGAGCAGCTAAGAAGGCGCTTATCGTTCTCCCTGAGGTGAACGGATTCGTTATCAAGAGCTGCGATAACATTGAGGGTGTAAAGACTACTCAGTGGAACACCATCAACGTATATGACATTCTCAACTGCGATACTCTTATCGTAGCTAAGGATGCAGTAGCAAAGATTGAGGAGGTATATGCAAGATGAAATCTTATGCAGATATCATTGTAAGACCTCTTATCACCGAAAAGAGCATGGACGGCGTTGCAGACAAGCGTTACAGCTTCGAAGTAGCATCCGACGCAACCAAGGCTGACGTTGCAGCAGCGGTTGAGGCTATGTTCAAGAAGACCAAGGTTGTAAAGGTCAACATCATCAATATGAAGAAGAAGCCCAAGAGATACGGCGTGCACTTCGGTTACACCAGCGAGTGGAAGAAGGCGATCGTAACTCTCTCTGAGGATTCCGATCCTATCGCTTTCTTCGAGAGTATGAACTGAGTCAGGAGGTAAAGTAATAATGGCAACTATGAAGTATAAGCCGACTACTCCGTCGCGCAGAAATATGGTAAGCCCTTCCTTCGATGAAGTGACTAAGTTCACCCCCGAAAAGAGCCTTATCGTTAAGAAAAAGAAGAATGCCGGCAGAAACAGCTACGGCAAAATTACCGTTCGTCATCACGGCGGCGGAAACAAGCAGAAGTACAGACTTATCGACTTCAAGAGAAACGAAGAGGGAACTGCTAAGGTAATCGGCGTTGAGTACGACCCTAACAGAACTGCATACATCGCACTTCTCGAGAATGAAGCAGGTAAGAAGAGCTATATCGTTGCTCCCGTTGGTCTTACCGACGGCGATGTAGTAGCAACAGGTTCTGACGTAGATATTAAGCCCGGTAACGTGCTTCCCATCTCTCAGATTCCCGTAGGTACTATCATTCACAATATTGAGCTTAACCCCGGTAAGGGAGCTCAGCTTGTTCGTTCTGCAGGTGCTTTCGCTCAGCTTATGGCTAAGGAAAACGGCACAGCTCAGGTAAGACTTCCCTCAGGCGAAGTTCGTATCATCAGACTTGAGTGCAAGGCAACAATCGGTCAGGTTGGTAACGTTGAGCATGAGACAATCAAGCTCGGTAAAGCAGGTAAGACTCGTCACAAGGGCATCCGTCCCACAGTTCGCGGTTCCGTAATGAACCCCTGTGATCACCCTCACGGCGGTGGTGAAGGTAAGTCGCCTGTAGGCCGTCCCGGACCTGTTACTCCTTGGGGCAAGCCCGCTCTTGGTTATAAGACCAGAAACAAGAAGGCAAGAACCAATAAATTCATTGTTAAGCGCAGAAACGCTAAGTAATGATTGACTGAATAAGGAGAACAAACATGAGCAGAAGCTTAAAGAAAGCGCCCTACGTTGAAGAGAAGCTCTTCGCACGTATTTGCGCAATGAATGAAAAGAATGAGAAAAAGGTGCTTAAGACCTGGTCCCGTTCTTCCACTATCTTCCCCGAGTTCGTAGGTCACACTATCGCAGTTCACGACGGTAGAAAGCACGTTCCGGTATACGTAACAGAAGATATGGTTGGACATAAGCTTGGTGAATTCGCACTTACCCGTACCTTCAAGGGTCATGCGGGCTCAAAAACATCGAATAAATAACGGAAAATCGCTAAAAGCGAGAGGAGGCAATTCCGATAATGGAAGCAAAAGCACATCTTAAATATGTCAGAATTTCTCCGCGCAAGGTTCAGATAGTACTTGACCTCATCAGAGGTAAGGATACAGAAACTGCAATGGCTATTCTTAAGAATACCAACAAGATTGCAAGTGAGCACCTTATTAAGCTCCTTAAGAGCGCGGTAGCAAATGCAGAACACAATTTCAATATGAATGCAGGTAACCTCTACGTTTCCGAATGCTTCGTGTGCCCCGGCCCCACACTCAAGAGAGTACAGCCCAGAGCACAGGGTAGAGCGTTCCAGATTCTTAAGAGAACCAGCCACGTAACACTTGTAGTAAAAGAGAAGGAGGTAGGCTAACATGGGACAGAAGGTTAATCCCCACGGTTTGCGCGTCGGCGTAATTAAAAACTGGGATTCCAGATGGTTCGTTGGCGACAAGGAGTTCGGTGATACTCTCGTTTCCGACCACAAGGTCAGAGAGTACGTAAAGAATAAGCTCCAGTCCGCAGGCGTTCCCAAGGTTGAGATCGAGCGTGACAGCGCAAGAGTAAGAGTATTTATTCAGTGCGCTAAGCCCGGTGTAGTAATCGGATTCCACGGTGCAGAGATCGAAAAGCTCAGAGCAGAGCTCGAGGCTATGGTTGGCCGCCCCGTAGTAGTAAACGTAATCGAGATAAAGAATCCCGATATCAACGCTCAGCTCGTTGCAGAGTCTATCTCTGCTCAGCTTGAGAAGAGAGTATCCTTCCGCAGAGCAATGAAGCTCGCTATCGGAAGAACTATGCGCCTTGGCGCAAAGGGTATCAAGGTAGCTTGCAGCGGCCGTCTCGGCGGCGCTGAAATCGCTCGTACCGAGCACTACCACGAAGGTACCATTCCGCTTCAGACAATCAGAGCCGATATCGACTACGGTTTCTATGAAGCAAACACCACTTACGGTAAAATAGGCGTTAAGGTTTGGATCTACAAGGGCGAGGTTCTTGCAGACAGCGCTCAGAACGATAACAGACGCGAGAGAAACGACAGACGCCCCAGAAGAAACGACAATAACCGTCGTAACAACAACAGAGACGGTCAGCGCCGCTTCCCCAGAAAGAACGCAGAGGAGGGCAATAAATAATGTTAATGCCTAAGAGAGTTAAGTACAGACGCGTTCACCGCGGACGTCTTACTGGTAAAGCCCTTCGCGGAAATAAGGTTACTAACGGTACCTTCGGTCTCGTAGCAACCGAGCCCGCATGGATCACCTCTAACCAGATTGAAGCTGCCCGTATCGCTATGACAAGATACGTAAAGCGTGGCGGTCAGGTTTGGATTAAAATATTCCCTGATAAGCCCATCACCGAAAAACCCGCCGAGACTCGAATGGGTTCCGGTAAGGGATCACCTGAGTATTGGGTAGCCGTTGTTAAGCCCGGACGCGTAATGTTCGAGATGGACGGTGTATCCGAAGAGCAGGCAAAAGAAGCAATGCGTCTTGCTGCTAACAAGCTTCCCATCAAGTGCAAGTTTGTTAAGAAGGAAGACCTTGAAACCGAGGAGGCTTAAGCGAAATGAAAGCAACAGAACTTAGAGATATGACAACCGAGCAGCTCAACGCTAAGCTCGGCGAACTCAAAGAAGAACTTTTCAATCTCCGCTTCCAGCTTGCAGTAAATCAGCTTGACAATCCTCACAAGATCACAGCTGTTAAGCATGACATCGCTCGTGTGATGACAGTTCTTCGTGAGAAGAATGCTTAATGGAGGAATGAAAAATGACTGAAACTCGTAAGCTCAGAAAAGTAAGAGTTGGTAAGGTAGTAAGCGACAAGATGGACAAGACCGTCGTAGTTGCTATCGAAGACAACGTTCGTCATCCCAAGTACGGTAAAATCATCAAGAGAACGGTTAAAATCCACGCTCACGATGAGAACAACACCTGCGGCGTAGGCGATAAGGTAGCGGTTATGGAAACGAGACCTCTCTCCAAGACTAAGAGATGGAGACTCGTTGAAATCGTTGAGAAGGCTAAATAATTAAACAATCTAAAAGTCACTAAACCAGTAGGTAGGTTAAAGGCTTACCGAAAAAGGAGGAAAAAACAGTGATTCAGCAGCAATCGTTAATGAAGGTTGCCGACAACACAGGCGCTAAGGAACTTATGTGCATCCGTGTTCTCGGTGGCTCGGGACGCCGCTACGCCGGAATCGGTGATATCGTTGTTGCCTGCGTTAAGAAGGCAGCACCCGGTGGCGTTGTAAAGAAGGGCGAGGTTGTTAAGGCAGTTGTAGTTAGAACTGTAAAGGAGACTCGCCGTGCAGACGGTTCTTACATCAAGTTTGATGAGAACGCTGCAGTTATTATAAAGGAAGATAAAACACCTAAGGGAACCCGTATCTTTGGCCCTGTAGCCAGAGAACTCAGAGAGCATGACTTCACCAAGATTATGTCTCTTGCTCCCGAAGTGCTTTAATGAGGAGGTAAATACAAATGAATAAGCTTCACGTAAGAAAAGATGACGAAGTTGTAGTTATCTCCGGTAACTCGAAGGGCGTTCGCGGTAAGGTAATCGCAACCTCTCCCGAGGAGGGCAAGGTTATCGTAGCCGGCGCTCACATCGTTTCTAAGCACACTAAGGCTCGCCGTCAGGGCGACACAGCTCAGATCATCAAGACCGAAGGCGCTATCTACGCATCCAAGGTTCAGCTTGTTTGCAAGAAGTGCGATAAGGGTGTTCGTACCCACGTTAAGATGGTTGAGGGCAAAAAGGTCCGCGTTTGCGCTAAGTGCGGCGCAGAGATTTAATGAGGAGGTAGTTAACAATGTCTAGATTTTCTGAAAAGTATAAGAATGAAGTTGCTCCCGCCCTCATGAAGAAGTTCGAGTATTCTTCGGTAATGCAGGTTCCGAAGTTTGACAAGATCGTTATCAACGTAGGATGCGGCGACGCAAAGGAGAACAGCAAGGTTATTGATAAGGTTATCGAGGAAATTACTCTTATCTCCGGCCAGAAGGCAGTTCCCACGTACGCACATAAGTCTATCGCTAACTTCAAGCTCCGTGAGGGTATGAAGATCGGCGTTAAGGTTACACTCCGCGGTGAGAAGATGTACGAGTTTATGGATAAGCTCTTCAGCTTTGCTCTCCCCAGAGTTCGTGACTTCAAGGGTATCAACCCCAACGGCTTCGACGGCAGAGGTAACTATGCTCTCGGTATCAAGGAGCAGCTTATCTTCCCCGAAATCGAGTACGATAAGGTTGAGAAGATTCGCGGTATGGACATCGTTTTCGTAACGACCGCTAATACCGATGAAGAAGCAAAAGAGATGCTCACACTTATGGGCGCTCCCTTTGCACAGAATAACTGAGGAGGAATAAAAAATGGCTAAGAAGTCAATGGTTCTCAAGCAGCAGAAGGAGCCCAAGTACTCCACCAGAGCTTACAACAGATGCAAAATCTGCGGTAGACCTCATGCCTACCTCCGTAAGTACGGAATTTGCCGTATCTGCTTCCGTGAACTCGCTTACAAGCGTGAGATTCCGGGCGTAAGAAAGGCATCCTGGTAATTAATATTTCTCTTTAACTGTCGGAAGGAAACACGGATGGGCAAATGCCCTCCTGTTTAACCGCCGAGATGGCACCGGGGGAAACTTCGGTAGCAAGAAAATGAACTTGCATATAGGAGGATAAAGTAATGCAAATTTCAGACGTAATCGCAGATATGCTCACCAGAATCAGAAATGCAAATAATGCGAAACACGAAACAGTAGATATTCCCGCATCTAATCTTAAGAAGTCTATCGCTCAGATTCTGGCTGACGAGGGATATATCAGAAGCTATCAGGTAGTAGAAGATGGCAAGCAGGGTATTATCAGAATCACCCTTAAGTACGTTGCCGGCAAGCAGAAGGTTATTCACGGTATCCGCAGAGTATCCAAGCCCGGTCTCCGTATCTACTCTAACTGTGAGGATATGCCTAAGGTAATGAACGGTCTCGGTATCGCTATCGTTTCCACTTCCAAGGGCGTTATGACCGATAAGAAAGCAAGACAGGCCAATGTCGGCGGCGAAGTTCTCGCCTTCGTATGGTAATTTGTAGGGAGGTAATGAACTATGTCAAGAATTGGTAGAGAACCAATAGCAGTTCCTGCAAACGTAACGGTTACCGTTGCAGAGGGAAATGCAGTTACAGTAAAAGGACCTCTCGGCGAGCTTAAGCAGAATTTCTGTTCTGCGCTCGAGATCAAGCAGGAGGGTGAAACTCTTACGGTTACCCGTCCCAACGATCAGAAGGAAATGCGCGCTCTTCACGGTCTTACAAGAACACTCCTCAACAACATGGTTGTAGGTGTAACAACAGGCTACGCAAAGAAGCTTGAAATCGTCGGCGTAGGTTACAGAGTTGAAAAGCAGAATGGCAAGATCGTTCTCGGTCTCGGTTATTCTCACCCCGTTGTATTCGAAGAAGCAAACGGTATCACCTTTGAGACTCCCGACAATACAACAATCATCGTAAAGGGTATTGATAAGCAGGCTGTAGGACAGATGGCAGCAGTTATCAGATCCAAGAGACCTCCCGAGCCCTACCTTGGTAAGGGTATCAAGTACACCGGTGAAAAGATTCGCCGCAAGGCCGGAAAAACCGGTAAGTAATGAAAGGAGAGCGTTAAGATGGTTAAAAGAACAGACAGTAACGCACAGCGTCTTAAGAGACATAGCAGAGTTCGTGGCAAGATCTCGGGTACTCCCGAAAGACCTCGCCTTGCGGTTTACCGTTCGAACGCTAACATCCAGGCTCAGATTATCGACGATGTTAACGGCGTAACGCTCGTAAGCGCAAACACTTACGAAAAGGACTTTGAGGGCATCGGCTCCAACAAGGAGGCTGCTCGCAAGGTTGGTAACACTCTCGCTGAGAGAGCAATCGCAAAGGGCATTTCCGCAGTAGTATTCGACCGCGGTGGCTACATTTATC
>JAZNKD010000013.1:0-2223 GCA_045578385.1 Eubacteriales bacterium
GCTCCTTGAGGTCGTCAGCTGTAAGCTCAACGTCCTGCTTAACTCCCTTAGCTTCCTTCATCTTATCGATGAGCTCCTCGAAGTACTTCTTTCCGACTTCCATAACGACGTCGGAGTACATCTGGATAAATCTTCTGTAGCAGTCATAAGCCCAACGAGCGTTGCCGGACTTCTTAGCCATAACCTCAACAACCTCTTCGTTAAGACCGAGGTTAAGAATGGTGTCCATCATACCGGGCATCGAAGCACGAGCGCCGGAACGAACGGAAACGAGAAGGGGATTTTCAAGATCACCGAACTTCTTGCCGGTAACACCCTCCATTTTTATGATGTACTCCATGATTTCAGCCATGATTTCGTCGTTTATCTGACGGCCGTCCTCATAGTACTGGGTGCAGGCTTCGGTGGAGATAGTGAAGCCCTGGGGAACAGGAAGACCGATATTGGTCATCTCTGCGAGGTTAGCTCCCTTACCGCCAAGGATTTCACGCATATTTGCGTTACCCTCGGAGAAGAGATAGCAATACTTCTTGCTCATTTGTTTTTTCCTCCAAAATATATTAATTTTTTTGATAGCAAACCCACAGATAACGCGCGCAAATAAACGCAATGCGCCCGCGCGCGCAGTCCGCAACCCATATTATAGCACACCGCCACGAAAATTTCCATAGTATTCCCGAAAAAATACCCCGTTTTGGAAAAGTTAACAATTTGTTAACAAACCCTGCGCCCGCAAGAGCACTGTTGCGTGTTCCGATAAAAAGCGCGCCCTAAAAAAAGGGCGCGGGGGGGGTTATCTCATATGTGCAAGCTTTAAGTATCTGCCCTCTGCGACCGATGGGTCAATCGAGCGCCTGTAAAGACGGAGCTCAACGTCAAGCATATAGTCCATCTGCTTGAGCTTCCACTCGATAGCGCGCTTGTCGCACTGGTAAGCCATCGAGGGCTCGTAGCCGATAGCCGAGTCGCGTCTTACGAGAGGTATCGTTGCCTTCGCGTTCTTTATCTCCGCGAGAGCGATCTTTTCAAGAGCGTTAAGTGCGCGCTCAAGCTCGGGCTTGGTGTATGCCGTCAGCATGCGGTTTCTCTGAATGTAGAAGTTCTTCGTGTTGATAGCGGTGGTGTAGCAGCGCTCAATGAACGCCACGAGGTTGATAATTCTCTCAAGCTCCTCGGAGGGCGACTTTATGGTGCGCAGAATTGCAAGACCGTCGTGAACGAGCTTTCTCGATTTTTTAGCCGCCTCAATTTCCGCCTTGATACGCAGGCTGTAGCAGTCGTGTCTGCCCCAGTCGTCGTAGTTTCTGCCCATCGTGGCATAAATGCCGTTGCCGTGGTGAACGCCCGGCTCATTGGGAAGACGGAGCTCTCTTGCAAGGCAAAGCGGATATGCAGGACCGATTCTGAAGGGACCGTATTGGTTCTCGTCACTCGGCACGTAGTACTCGATAGACTCGCTGACGAGCTTTATGCCGTCAATGAATTTCTGCCACTCTGCGCCCGCAAACTCAACCGCGAGCTCACGAAGCTTATCCTCAAAGCGAGTAGCTCCGAGCGTGTAGGTCGACTTGGTTATACGGGAGATAAACGAGGGCAAGAATCCGAAGTGGTGCGACTCCATAAGACCTGCAAGACCGTATTTTTCACGCGCCTCAAGCAGCTTCTCGTGGCGCTTGTTCCACTGATAGGGGAAGGGCTCGTAGGGAATAACGCCGAAGTCCCACGTGCGTCCGCCCGTGTTAACCATCGAGTAAAGGCGAATGCCGCGCTCCTTTGCAATCTTCGCTTCGCTGAGGAAGTACTTTCCGGGTCCTACGTGCGAGATGGTGTAGTCCATAACCATTCCCTCGCCCTCGCCCATAGGATAGGTGTCGAACATCTCGAAGGTAACGAGCAGGGAAATGTCGGTCGGGAGAGTTTTTATAAGAGCCGTGCGGTATTTTTCCTCAACGTAGCCGAAGTTGTAGGTCCAGAATACGACGTCAGCGTCGGGTCTCTCTGCCCTTATGCTGTCGCGCACGAGAGCAAGCCACTCGGGGTAGTCCTCGCAGGGCCACCAGCCGGGGGTGATTTTACCGTCGGGAATACCGTCTGCGGGGCGCTCGGATATGCGGCGCTTTGCGACGTGGGGGTCGTTGCTCGCAAACTCAATAGACTCGCCGACGAATACCATGCCACGCAGTCCCTTGATATCTCTGAAAAGACCGCCGTAAAGCTCGGCAA
>JAZNKD010000014.1:0-62196 GCA_045578385.1 Eubacteriales bacterium
AATACCCGGTGTTAATGATACAGAAAGCCATTTTAAAGGTATAGCGAGTGTGGCAAACCACCTTAAAAACGTGTTCGGTATTGAGATTTTACCGTATCATTCTTTGGGTGCGGATAAACTGAAAAAGCTTGGCAAGACAGATGAAACGCGATTTGCCGAGCCTCAGGATTCGCAGGTTGATGAGTGGATTGAAGCCATAAAAAAGGATACCGAAATCCTTGTTAAAAGAGCATAATTCAAATGTTGACAAAGACCCGAATTTAAATTTGGGTCTTTTGTTGTTTTGAAGCGAACATAATGGGCTTAAAATCATTGACAAACCTAAATAAAAAGGATATAATATTAAATTGGTTTAGGCTGTGGTTTTGCAGCTTTAATTTATTTGCCCGAAACGGGCTTAGGAGTTGTATTTTAAATGGAATGGATGTCACTTAATACTTTAAGAGAAAAGTATCTTTCTTTCTTTGAAAGCAAGGGTCACTTGCGTTTGGGAAGCTTTCCGTTGGTTCCCCAAAACGATAAATCGCTTTTGCTTATAAATTCGGGCATGGCACCTATGAAAAAGTTCTTTACAGGTGAGGAAGTGCCTCCCCGTAACAGAGTCTGCACCTGCCAGAAATGCATAAGAACGCCTGATCTTGAGCGCGTTGGACACACCGCGCGTCACGGCACTTACTTTGAGATGCTCGGAAACTTCTCGTTCGGAGATTATTTCAAGAATGAGGCAATTCCGTGGGCTTGGGAGTTCCTTACCGTAACTCTTGAAATTCCCGCAGAGCTTCTCTGGCCGTCGGTTTATGAGCACGACAACGAAGCGTATGCCCTTTGGCGTGATGTTATCGGAGTTCCCGAAAGCCATATCGTAAAGCTAGGTAAGGCAGACAATTTCTGGGAGCACGGCTCGGGTCCCTGCGGTCCCTGCTCGGAGATTTACTTTGACCGCGGAATCAAACACGGCTGCGGCTCTCCCGACTGTAAGCCCGGCTGCGATTGCGACAGATTTATGGAGATATGGAACAACGTATTCTCTCAGTTTAATAATGACGGAAACGGCAATTACACTGAGCTCGCACAGAAAAATATAGATACGGGTATGGGACTTGAGCGCCTTGCCTGCGTTATGCAGGGCGTGGACAATCTCTTTGAGGTTGATACCGTAAGAAATATTCTCAACACCGTTTGTACCATAGCGGGTAAAAACTACGGCGAGGATAAAAGCGACGACGTTTCCATCCGCGTGGTTACAGACCATATAAGAAGCGCAACCTTTATGATATGCGACGGCGTTATTCCTTCAAACGAGGGACGCGGTTACGTTCTCAGAAGAATTCTGCGCCGCGCTTGCCGTCACGGAAAGCTTCTCGGCATTAACCGCAAGTTTATGACAGAGCTTTGCCGCGTGGTTATTTCTCAGAACGAGAGCGCGTACCCCGAGCTTGTTGAAAAGAGTGAATATATCATCAAGGTAATTTCGCTTGAGGAAGACCGATTCAACGTAACGGTTGACTCCGGTCTCGCGATTCTTTCAGGAATCGTTGAGAGGGTTAAGGCGGCAGGCGAAAGCCTGATTTCCGGCGCAGACGCGTTCAAGCTTTACGATACCTTCGGCTTCCCGATAGACCTCACCCGTGAAATAGCAGAGGAAAGTGGACTTTCCATAAACGAGGACGAGTTCTCGGTTCTTATGCAGGAGCAGAAGACGAGAGCGAGAGAGGCAAGAGGGAATATATCCGGCTGGTCGGATTCTTCGAAGTCTCTGCTTGAAAATCTCCCCGAAACCGCATTTCTTGGATACGAGTCCGATGAGTGCGAGGCTAAGGTTCTTTCAATTATAGTCGGCGACGAGTCCGAGGAGCAGGTAAGCGAGGGCGAATGCACCGTGGTATTCGATAGAACCGTCTTCTACGGTGAAGGCGGCGGCCAGGTAGGAGACACCGGTACGATAGAGGCAAACGGCATAGCTCTCACCGTTCTTGATACAAAGAAAACAAACGGCGTTTATCTCCACGAGGTAAGAGTAGAGTCCGGAGTTCTTAAGCTCGGCGACGTTCTTACTCTTAAGATTGATACGGCGCGCCGTGATGCAATAAGAAGAAATCACTCGTCCTGCCATCTTCTCCAGGCGGCTCTCCGTTCGGTTCTAGGAACTCACGTTGAGCAAGCAGGCTCTTACGTTGACGAAAAGCGCGTACGTTTCGACTTTACGCACCTTGCGGCTATGACGCACGAGGAAATTGCTAGGGTTGAAGCTATCGTTAACGCTCATATACTCGCGTCTGAAAGCTGTTCCACTACGGTTACCGATATAGCAACCGCGAGAACTATGGGCGCTATGGCACTCTTTGGAGAGAAGTACGGTGATACCGTAAGAGTTGTTAAAATAGGTGAATCCTCTACCGAGCTTTGCGGCGGAACTCATGTTTCTAGCACCGGTAATATAGGTCTCTTTAAGATTATTTCGGAGACGGGCGTTGCCGCAGGCGTACGCAGAATCGAGGGTACGACCGGGCTTGGCGTTCTTGAGCTTCTTGCAGAGAGAGATGCGTTGATTCTTGACACGGCTCGCGAGCTTAAGGTTCAGAATATCCACGCTATTGCAACGAAGGCATCTTCACTCCAGGGTCAGCTCCGCGATACGAAGCGTGAGCTTGACAGCGCAAATTCTAAGCTCTCTGAAATGAAAACGGCATCTCTTGTGGATTCCGTAAAGCAGGTCGGCGCGTTCAAGCTCCTCACGGCACGCCTTGACGACGTACGTCCCGATGCCGCGCGCAATCTCTGCGATACCGTAAAGGCTAAGTACGCTGACGGCGTTGTGGTGTTTGCTCTCGTTTCGGACGGTAAGCTTAACTTTGTTGCTGCGGCAGGCTCTGAGGCTGTAAAGGCGGGCGCGCATGCAGGTAATATACTTAAGGAAATCTCCGCTATTTGCGGCGGTAAGGGCGGCGGCCGTCCCGACAGTGCTATGAGTGGCGGTAAGGATATTGATAAAATTCCCGAAGCTCTTTCGACTGTAGAAAAAATACTTTCAAAATAAAATATACAAAAACACAACAAAAGCCAACTATTGTTTGCATAAGAGCGCAATAGTCGGCTTTTGTTGTGTTTTAAGCACAAGGTGATATAATTGCAATATTATTTCGTTTTTTTAGGGGAATGAGTTTCACAGCTGCGGCAAAGTCCGCACGCTCCGCAGTTGCCGCCGCAGGAGCAAGAAGACTTGCCCTTTTTCTTTTTTATGATTTCGTTTATAATTACAGCTGCGAAAAGGATTGCTATTACACTTGCAACGACAAGGGTGGTAATTGCTTTAGGCGACATATGAGATCCTTTCCTGCTGTCTTTGTTTTGCAAAATTATTTAAATTTAGGTGCGGCGTGAGGGTTTTTGCGAGCTATCATATAAACCGCAAAGCCAATGATGGCGAATGCTATAGCGGCCGTTATGGGTTCCCACCAATTAAAGCCGCCCGTAAAGAGTGAGCCTATCTGATAAATGCAGAATGAAACCGCGTATGCGAATACGCACATATAGCCTATTGCAAATGCAGTCCATTTTTCGTTGTTCATCTCTCTTTTTATCGCACCCATAGCGGCAAAGCAGGGAGCGCAAAGCAGATTGAACACCATGAAGGAGAAGCCTGCGAGCTTAGAACCGCCGAAAATTTGAATTCCGATAAGCTTAAGAACCGCAGAGCCTTCTTCTACGGCGGAGAACGCAAGGTCGGAGCTGCCCATAGAGGAAAGCGTACCGAACACTCCGACTACCTCCTCTTTTGCAATCAAGCCGAGAATCGTTGCAACTGCAGCCTGCCAGCTGCCGAAGCCGAGAGGCTTGAATAGCCAGGCTATGCAAGTTCCGATAAGCTCGAGAACGGAAGCTCCGCCGTTATCTTCGGTTATATAATGGAATCCGCCCTCAAACGATAGACTGTTAAGCGTCCATATAATAACGCTTGCGGCAAATATTACCGTTCCTGCGCGTTTTATAAACGACCAGCCGCGTTCGACGGTTACTCTTGCCGTGTTTTTGAGTATAGGAGCGTGATATTTTGGAAGCTCCATAACAAAAGGGGCAGGCTCGCCTGCGAAGGGCTTTGTTTTTTTGAGAATCAGTCCTGAAATAACGACCGCCGCGATACCGATAAAGTATGCCGCAACCGCAATAAACGTACCCGAGGATTCTCCGCCAAAGAGTGAGCCTGCAATAAGAGCAACTATGGGCATTTTTGCGCTGCAGGGGATAAAACCTGTCGTCATTATCGTCATACGTCTGTCACGTTCCTGTTCTATCGTGCGCGACGCCATAATGCCGGGAACACCGCATCCCGATGCTACGAGCAGGGGAATAAAGGATTTGCCCGAAAGGCCGAACTTACGGAAAAGTTTATCCATAATAAAGGCGACTCTCGCCATATATCCGCAATCCTCAAGCAACGAGAGCAAGAGGAATAGAATGATAATTTGGGGAACGAATCCAAGCACAGCTCCGACGCCGCCTATTACGCCGTCCATTATGAGAGAATAGAGCCAGCCTGCAATAATCGGCTCTCCCGCATCGTCGAGGAGCATTAAATCAAACAGCTCCGGGATGCTGAGCCAGCTTGCCATAAAGCTGTCGGGATACGTTTCCTTGAACGAGCCGAAAAGACCGTCGTTCATAAACGTAACCGAAAATGCGCCGATTGAACCGATAGCTATGTAATACACGAGGAACATTATGAATGCGAAAATCGGAATTGCCGCCCATCTGTTTGTAACGACTCTGTCGATTTTATCCGAAAGAGTCATATTATCGCGGTTTTTCCGTTTAAAACAACTGTCTATCAGGTTGGTAACGTAATTGTAACGCTCGTTGATAATGATAGCTTCGGCGTCGTCATCCAGAGTTTTTTCGGCTTTAAGTATGTCTTTTTCTATATGCAGACGCACGTCCTCGGAAATTTTAAGCTCGCTGAGAACGTTTTTATCTCGCTCAAAAATCTTGATGGAATACCAACGCTGCTCGTTTTCGGGAAGACTGTGTACTACCGCCTCCTCAATATGAGCGAGAGCGTGTTCAACCGTGCCTGAAAATACAACGGTATTATTGGAAATCTTTTTATTTGCAGCCTCAATAGCAGCATCTGCGGCTTCGTTTATTCCGAGGCCCTTGAGCGCGGAAATTTCAATTATCCTGCATCCGAGCTTACGAGCTAGCTTATCAATATCAATTTTGTCACCGCTTCTCGAAAGTATATCCATCATATTTATTGCTATAACTATCGGTATACCTATCTCCGCAAGCTGCGTTGTGAGATAAAGATTTCTTTCGAGGTTGGTTCCGTCTACTATGTTAAGTATGACGTCGGGGCGTTCATTCACGAGATAGTTTCTTGCTATGACCTCCTCGGGAGTATAGGGTGACAGGGAATAGATGCCGGGCAGGTCTGTAACCGTTACGTCAGCGTATCTTTTAAGCTTACCCTCTTTCTTTTCAACCGTAACTCCGGGCCAGTTTCCTACGTACTGGTTTGCGCCGGTAAGAGCGTTGAATAACGTCGTTTTGCCGGAGTTCGGATTGCCTACCAAGGCAATTTTTATACCCATAAAGCGTTCCTTTCTTAAGTAAATTAAGTACAAGTCGGTTCCCGTGTAAAAAAACGCCGGTTGTAACACTTGTTTTCCGAAGTGATAAGTGATGCCTGAAATGTTTTTGAAGTGATGAGTAATGATTGGAATAAAATAGTTTAATTCGGGTTTAAAATTCAACCTCGATAGTCTCGGCGTCGGCTTTTCTGAGCGTAAGCTCATATCCGCGCACTCTTATTTCTATGGGGTCTCCGAGAGGAGCAAGCTTTCTGACGTAGATTTCCACACCTTTTGTAATGCCCATATCCATAATTCTGCGTTTTAAAGGACCTTCGCCGTCAATTTTGACTACTCTGACGGTTTTTCCGACTTTAACATCGCGAAGCGTCATTTTATTTATGTCTCCTTGATTCAGAATTGAGAGTTAGCCTCCGCTAACCATAGTAAATTATACTACTGAAAGGAAAAAATGTCAACAAAAAAACTTCAGCTTTTGAAATTTTGTAGATAATTATACAAAGTTAGCCGTATCTAACTCTGCGTTTTGTACAAAATGCAAATAGTCATTATTTATAGACGAGAGTCGAAAAATGGGGTTTGATGCTTGCGCGCGTTTTTGCAAATAAGAAGGGTGAAATTTTAATTATGAAGGAATAAATTAAAAAGGTTACCATAAAAAAGAAATACGGCCGCTGCAATTAATGACGCATCGGCCGGAGAGCTGTGTTTATTATTTAATTTAAATAGTACAAATTGTAAACCAATATTAACGTTATAAGCTGTTTTTTATAGCCTCAAAGGATTCCTCGCTTATTACGTGCTCAATTTTGCAAGCATCCTTTGATGCCGTTTTTTCGTCAACTCCGAGTTTTTTGAGAAAGTCCGTCAGAATAATATGCCTCTGATACATAGTTTCCGCTACGGAAAGTCCTTTTCCAGTGAGCTTAAGGTTTCCGTTATTCTCAACTGTGATATAGCCCTGTTCCCTGAGAATTTTTACAGCTCTGCTCACCGAAGGCTTTGAGTAGCCCATATATTCGCAAACGTCTATAGCGTGTACCGATTTGCCTTTTTTGGATAGAATAAAAATGGATTCAAGATACATTTCACCCGATTCCTGCAAAGCCACTTAAAGCACCTCTTTTCTTTTTAGTTTAGCCTAGAGTATTTTACCATAAAATAATAGGTTTGTCAACACAGCAGAAGCAACTTACGCTTCGCCCTTTTCGGATAAGAATATTTCAACCTCTTTTCCGAGGTGAAGCGAGTACACTCCGATTTTTTCAGGTGCTTTGCCAAAGATTTTTTCGATAGCATCGCGATAGTAAGAGAGTTGAAGCGTATGCGCGCGGCGCAGCCTTTGTTCACCCAACGTCTCGTTTTCGCGTTCTTCATTTGTGAGTCTATCGGTTTTATAGTCGATAAGATGTAGTGTTCCGTCGCTTCTTTCTATAATGCAGTCGATAACGCCCTGCACTAAAACTTCACTGCTTGCGAGCGCGGCTTTACGCGCGCTGTGCGATGTGAACTTTTCCGCAGGGAGCTTGACGTTGAATCTAAGCTCTCTGTAAAGCCTTTTTGCGTTCTTCATTTCGGTGAAAAGCGGAGATTTCAAAAACGCCTTTAGTTCACCGATACGAACCCTTTTTGCATCTTCTTCAGATATGAATTCAAGGTCGCAAAGTCTCTTAAGCTCGCTTTCAACACCATTGATGTCTAGGCTTTCAAAATCGCAGAACTGCATAACCGTATGAGTAGCAATACCGCGTTTTGCGCTCTCGCGCTCGGGGATACCCGTGATAAACGACGGAAGTATTCCGGATTTTGCATCGGAAGTTCCGTCACTGCCTTTGGCTTCTTTTGCGTCGGCGGCTTTTTCTTCATCGCAACCGGCATCGCGGATTAAAACAAGTCTTTCTTTTGCAATAATATCGTCGAGGGTAACTTCCGTATTCTCGCTATCGTCAAGCACTGTCGGCGAGAGCTTGGAGACGGAAACCTTTTCGGGAAGAGTTTTCAGATGCTCAAGCGGATAGACGAACCCGAATCGCTCGCTCAAGGTGTCGGAAAGCACGAAGCCTTTGCAGTGGGGAGCTTTTGTTTTTTCGCATTTTTCGTCGTACGAAGAATATTCCGTATCGGAAAGAGGGTCACCCGATTCGTCGGGAGAATCAATATAAAGCTTTCCGCAGCTTCTTCCGAGCATAATGATGTCAAGCAGGCTCTTTGCTTTTGTTGCAAAATAGGGGGAGAGTAATTCGCGAGTGGTCTCTATCGATTCTACGTATTCCTCGGCGCTTTTCTGAGCGCAGGTTCCGTATACGTAAAGCATTTCTCTCGCACGGGTCAGAGCAACGTAAAGTACGCGGAGCTCCTCGTCGAATTCGCCGCAGCGAATGAAGTGCTTTACGGCGTTCTGGGCGGGGTTGTCAACAAGGGCAAGACCGCTGTCGTCCTTGGTCTTTATCGATATACCGAAGTTTTCCGAGAATATAATTCTTCCGTCGCTGCCGCTGCCAAAGGAAGCTGAAGCCCCTGCGATGAACGCGACCGGAAATTCAAGACCCTTAGATTTATGAATGGTCATTATTTTAACCGAATTTTCCACTTCGGCTGAAGCTGCGGCAGGGAAGGTTTCACCCTTTTCAATCAGTGCGTTTATATAACTTATGAAGCTGTAAACACCTTTAAAGTCGGACTGCTCGTACTTTCTTGCGTATGAGTGCAGCAGGATGAGATTTTCCCTGACACCGTTTTTTGCGGCGAGTGCGAAAAGTCCGCTTTCTCTGTATATCGTACTGATAAGAGCATCCGTAGGCTGTCCCTCGGAAAGCTTTCTGTAGCGCAGAATCGAGGACACGAAGCGTTTGCCCTTTTCAAAATCGGGATTGTCGTTTGTATATTCAATAACGCTTTCCCAAAGAGTTTCGTGTTCGTATGAGTGCCTTATTTTAAATATTTCGTCAGCCGTGAAGGCGAAAATCGGTGAAAGCATTACCGCGGTAAGATATATGTCTTTTTGAGGATTGTCGATACTGTAGAGGAATGAGAGCGCGAGAAGAACCTCCTCGCACATAAAAAGGTCTCCTATTTCTGCAATATCCGAGGCGATACCGTTTTTCCTCAGCTCCTCGGAAATAGCGGCGGCAAGCGAGCCCTTTACAGAGCGCATAAGAATTGCGATATCCTTAGGCTCAACGCGCTTTCCGTTGGCAAGCCTGGAACTCTCTGTAAGCTCCTTGATTTTGTTCGCGATATGTTTTGCCTGTATTCTGTTTGCGTTTGTTTCTTCCTCGATTATCGCTTCCGCCGGGTCTTCCGGAGCGTCGTTTGCGACTTCTTTTTTTGCAGTGGATTTTTCGATGATATGAATTTCGGGCGTATGCGATATGGGAGACGAGCCGTCGGGATATATCTTTGAAAATTCCAAGCGGTCCTCCGGCTTGTAACCTATGTTTTTTCCGAGAAGACCAAACATTTTGTCGAATATGCCGTTAACGAAATCTACGACGCTCTTGTCGCAACGGAAATTATTTGACATAAAGATGGACGCTGCGGGATAATCGCCGTCGTTGCCCAGCAGAGGAAACGTCTCCTTCATTCCTGCAAATATTTCCGGACGCGCGGAGCGGAAGCAGTAAATACTCTGCTTGATATCGCCAACCATAAACATATTGTTTTCCTTTGCGATAGCCGAGAAGATTTTACTTTGAAGTCCGTTTACGTCCTGATATTCGTCAACGTAGATTGCGTCGAATTTATTCGAAAGCTCGACGGCTAAAGGGGAGAGGCTTCCGTCTTTTTCGTAAAGAGCCTCGTAAGCGTATCTTTCTACGTCGGAAAATTCGCAAATGCATTTTTTGCGCTTTTCATCCATAAATATAAGATAGTATTTCTTCAGAAATTTATACAGTATATTAAGCAATTTGTAAAGTTTTATATACAATTCTCGCCATTCTTCTGTCGAATATACGAAAAAGTTTCCGGAAAAACTCTTTAAATCGGTAGCGAAATACGAGTGCAAAATGCGAAAGCTTTGGTAAAAATCGGTTATAGTATCGTAGGCCGAACGCGAGGGCTTAGACGCGTGGAAGGATAAAATGTTTTCTCGCAACACCTCGTAGGAGCTTTCGGCGGCGCACTTTGCAGAAAACGCTGCCTCATCATTCGCCTTTGGCGCATTTTTTGAATCGAGGCGTTCCTCGCTGACCGTGCGAAGTATTTTTGCGTACGCCGCTTCGTATTCGGAAAAGACGAAACGGGTATGCTCCATTATATATTTTCCTATACGTGTGTTTTCTACGGAAGTGAAACGCGAGGGGTTATATTCTTCTATTAAGGGCAGGAGCGTGTCAATTCCGCCTTCTGAATAGGTGAGCTTCTCAAAGATATATGCTATGGTAACCGAAAGCCCCTCTGAAAACTTTACGTTTGAAAGACAATCAGCCAGCTCTATGAATTCGTCCGAGGTGCAGACGTCTGTGAGTTCACCCTCGTAAGCGGCGTTTATAAGTGATTCAAGCACTCCCGAAGAAAGAATTTTTGCTTCGGGCGGCTCTGCTATTCTGTAGTTTGGCGCAAGACCGATGCTTTCTGCCGAGGAGCGCAGAATGCTGTTGCAAAAAGAGGTTATCGTGAGTATTTTTGCGTCCTTAAGGCGTAAAAGCTGCTCTTCGAGTCTTGCATTGTCGGGATTTTCGGCGGCAGCCCTTTTTATAGCTTTTCCGATTCTGTCTCTAAGCTCGTCTACCGCAGCGTTTGTATAGGTCGCTATCAGCATTCTGCCGATGTCGGCAGGATTCTTTTCGTCGAGGATCGACTGTATTATTCTTTCGGTGAGCGTTGCCGTCTTCCCCGAGCCTGCGGCGGCGCTGACAAGGAGAGTTCTGTCCCTTGTATTTATTGCCTTTTGCTGTTCCTTCGTCCAAGCCATAGGTCTCTCCTTTCTATACGTCGAATTGTTTTATGGGCTTTATAGCTCTGCCCGTGTCAAAAATCATCACTTCTCCGAGCGCGAAAAATCCGTTATCGTCGCAAAGTCTTACGCGCTCTCCTATATCGAGCGACACGCCTATTTTTGCGAGATATATTTCGACGCCGCATCTTGCAAGCCTTGTGAAAAACGGGGAAAGCTTTATTGCCTTGTATTTTTCGAAAATTCTTTCGATGGGAATTATAAGCTCCTCTCGTTCGGTTTCGCTCATAGCCTCTATCTCGGTGAGCGTGTGAGCTTCTTCGAGTCCGAATATCGATGCGTGCGTCCTCTCAAGCGTTTCCATAACACCGCCGCAGCCGAGACTTGCTCCTATATCTGCACAAAGAGTTCTTATATACGTTCCTTTTGAGCAGTGTACGTCAAGCAAATAACGTTTTGTGTCCACTCGCTTTGCGTCAATACTGTAGACTGTAACAGCTCTCGGCTTTCTTTCCACGGTAACACCGTCCCTTGCTAAATCGCAGAGCTTTTTTCCGTTTATCTTCAATGCGGAAAACATAGGCGGTGTTTGCATAATTTCACCAACAAAAGCTGAAATTGCGCAAAGAACCTTGTCTTCGGCCGGAAGCCTATCCGATTCGGTAAGAACGGTTCCCGTTATATCCTCGGTATCGGTAGTTATGCCGAGCCTTAAGGTAGCTCTGTAATACTTGTCAGACGACAGCATATATTCGCTCGCTTTGACAGCTCTGCCTATGAGGACGGGCAAAACACCCGTTGCAAGCGGATCAAGAGTTCCCGTGTGACCTGCCTTTTCGGCAGAAAAAAGCCTCTTGACGCGATTTACCGCGCCCTGAGACGTTATTCCTTCTTCTTTTCTAAGTACAATTATTCCGCTTTTCATTGAGCTTCCGCCTTAAAATTTGTTATATATGACTATTTTAGCATAATAATAAAGAAAATTCAACCAAGCTATTGCTAAAACTTTAAAAATATAGTACAATTAAGTAGAAATACTTATACGAGCAGGCGTTAAAGCTATTGCACGGTATTAACGAAAGGAATTGCTTTTATGAAAGCTGTTATAACGGTTATAGGAAAAGACAAGGTTGGAATTATCGCTTTTGCGAGTGCCGAGTGCGCAAAATACGGGGCTAATATCGTGGATATAAGTCAGACTGTCATGAAAGAGTATTTTGCTATGATAATGCTCGTTGAGCTTTCGGGAGTTACTGTTGATTTTGCTTCGTTTGCCGGAGCTATGGAAAAAGCAGGCAAGGAAAACGGCGTTGATATCCGAGTTATGCACGAGGATATTTTCAATTCTATGCACAGAATTTAAGGCGGAGGAAAAAATGCTTAATACACAGGATATTCTTGAAACCGTCCGAATGATAAGAGAGGAAAATCTCGATATCAGAACCGTAACGATGGGCATATCGCTCTTTGACTGCATTTCGGACGACCCCGCGCGTCTTGAACAGAAAATATATGATAAAATAACAAGTTCTGCAAAGAATCTTGTCAGCGTATGCGAGGAGCTTGAGAGAACTTACGGTATTCCGATTGTCAACAAAAGAATAAGCGTTACGCCTATATCTTACGTTGGTTCGGGGCTCTCCTCGGACGGATTTGTCAGACTTGCAAAGGTGCTTGAACGCGCCGCCTCGAATCTTGGTGTAAACTTTATCGGCGGATATTCCGCGCACGTTCAGAAGGGTGCGATAAAGGGCGCTACTGCTCTCATCGAATCCATACCTCAGGCGATGCTTGAAACCGAGCGCGTTTGTTCGTCTGTAAACGTTGCAACGACTAAAGCGGGAATTAATATGGACGCTGTTAAGCGTATGGGCGAAATAATAAAGGATACTGCATATCTTACGAGAGACAGAGATTCTATAGGCTGCGCGAAGATAGTGGTTTTCGCAAATATGCCTGAGGATAATCCGTTTATGGCGGGTGCCGTTCACGGAATAGGCGAGCCCGATACTGTTATTAACGTCGGCGTCAGCGGCCCGGGCGTTGTTGCTGCCGCAATAAAAGAGGTCGGAAAGTGCGATTTCTCGGTGCTTGCCGAAACCATAAAAAAAATAGCCTTTAAGATAACGAGAGTAGGTCAGCTTATTGCTGCTGAGGCTGCGAAGCGTCTCGGAGCTCCTTACGGAATAGTAGACCTTTCTCTCGCTCCTACTCCCGCTGCAGGCGATTCAGTTGCCGAGATACTCGAAAATATGGGACTTGAATGTACAGGTACACACGGGACTACTGCCGCTCTTGCGCTTCTTAACGATGCCGTAAAGAAGGGCGGAGTGATGGCTACTAATCACGTCGGAGGGCTTTCGGGAGCATTTATACCCGTATCCGAGGACAGAGGTATGATAGCCGCAGCCGAAAAGGAGACGCTCAGCATAGAGAAGCTTGAAGCTATGACTGCGGTGTGCTCTGTAGGTCTTGATATGTTTGCAGTTCCGGGAGATACGCCGGCAACGACGCTTTCGGGAATTATAGCAGATGAAATATCCATAGGCGTTGTAAACAACAAAACTACCGCGGTAAGAGTTATACCCGTATTTGGTAAGGGTCCGGGGGAATTCTGCGAGTTTGGCGGTCTTCTCGGATATGCTCCGATTATGAAGCTGCATAAGGAATCCTGCGCGGAATTTATCGAAAGAGGGGGCAGAATACCTGCGCCGATACACTCTTTGAAAAACTAATTCAAAAATATGCGTAAAAATAGCGCAGAATCACAGAAAAAGGACGAAAGGTCGGGAGAAATACCCGAAAAGACTTTTCGTCCTTTTTTTTATGACAAAAAAATTCTGACCTCGACAGAAGAAAAACGACAGAATATACGAAAGCTGCGGGAGTATAATTGTGAAAAAGACGGTTGCTCTGGAGGTAATATGGAAATCAAAACAACGGAAAAGACAAAAAAACGGGGTATTTTTGCAGGCGTGGAAAGCTCGGTGAAAGAAAGCATAAACCGTGAAAACGGCGGGCTTGGAACCTTTGGATTGTGGATAAATTTAGCTACGCTGGCAATCGGCTTCCTTTTTGGCGGGTGTCACCTGGTGTTTGGTGCGTATCCTTTGGGGTTGGCGCTCGTTTCTGCGCTTCCCGTATCGGTATGGATTGCAACGCTTGGGGTAGTTTTAGGCTCATTAACTCTCGGCAGGTCGGGGATAATCTACGCTTTGATTTGCGTTCTGGGTGTTTTTTTACGAGTTATCATTTCGGGCAACGACAAGCCCAAAGATAAAGACAATGATGAACATATGCTGTTTCGCGAGGGACTTACGCTCAGGGTTTCAAGCTCGGTTATAGCAGGCTTTGTTGCGGGAATATATGAAATTCTACTAGAGGGCTTTTCGCTTGAAACTATACTTTTCGGTGTATCTATGGTTGTGTTGCCCGCTGTTTTCACGCTTCTTTTTGCGGGCGCATTTTGTCACGGGATAGGGGTAAAAGCTTTAATATTCGGTAATATGTCCTGCTTTGAAGAAAGAGAGGACAAAAAAGAAAATTTAAAGGGTATTTATTTCAGAATATCATTACTGTGTTTCATAGCTATAACGTCTATAGCGCTTAATAAATACAAGTTTTTCGGCATTGATTTAAGCTTTGTTTTTGCATCTGTTATAACGCTCTTTGCCGCCAAGCGATTCGGCGCGCTTTACGGAACGGTCGTGGGTTTTGTGTCCTCGGCGTTCGTGTCGGGGCTTTTTTCACCCGCCTTTGCTCTTGCGGGTGCAGGAAGCGGAGCATTGTTTCCGTTCGGGGCTTGGTATGCCGTGATGCTGGGCGGAGTGCTTTTATCTCTTTGGGGCGGATACGTGTCGGGTGTGATGGGCTTCCTCAGTCTTTTGCCTGAATTTATTATAGCTTCCTGCGTTATATTTCCTATACAGAGATATTTTGAACGCGAAAGCTCTCCTGAGGTAAAGGATGCAACTTCAAGACGGGCAACCGATATGGTAGGTACTATGGCGTTGGCTTACCGTAACAGGCAGGCGCTTTTCTCTGAGGGCGTAGAGAATTCAATGCGTACGTTGGCGCCCGTTGTTGAAAGATTTTGTCAAGGTGAGGCGCTTGCCGAGGATTATTCTGCCTTTTATAAGCTTCTCGGCGAGGCAAAAAGCAGCACTCTCGCAAAAAGAGAGCTTGACGAGGACTTGACGGATATTCTCGAAGAAATATTCGTTGAGTTTGGCTTCAGCGGCGGCGTAATACGCGCATTCGGCGATAGACGCAAATATATTATATGCTCGGGCAAAGACCGCGACGGAACGCTCATAACCTCTCCGGAGCTTATAAATCGCTTCGAGGAAGCTTCGGGACTTAAGCTTTCCTGTCCCGAGTATTACAGGCGCGACGATATGGTGCTTATGGAATGCGAAGCTGTCGCAAAGTATAAGCTTGAATGCGGAATGGCGAAAGAAAACGGCTCTGGAGATGAAATATCGGGAGATAGTATAAAAAGCTTCAAAAGTAAAGAATTATTTGCATATGGATTGATTTGCGACGGTATGGGAAGCGGAAAAGAGGCGAAAAACGCTTCGGATTTTGCAGGAGATTTCTTGAATTTGTCGCTCGAATACGGAGCGTCCGAGACTACGGTTATTCATATGCTTAACGGCGCGTTGAATCGAGGAAAAGAGGAGTGTGGAGTTGCTGTAGACCTCTTTGTCCTTGATCTTATTACGGGTGAGGGCAAATTTATAAAAAGCGGCGCTGCATCGTCGTATATAAAAAGAAAAAAATCGCTTTTCAGAATTAAAAGCGAAACGATGCCGCTCGGACTTATTAAAAAAGTAGATGCCGAAAAAATATCTGCTAACGTTTGTGAGGACGATTATATTATTATGCTTTCGGACGGAATTGCCGATCCCGCGGAGGATTCTCCGTGGCTTATTGAGGTTTTAAATAAGCCCGCAACGGAAAGTCTCGACGAATATGCGGCGTTTATTCTTTCGGAGGCTAAGAAAAATTCAAAAGGGTTGGATGATATGAGCGTTCTTGTTATGCGCGTCGGACTTGAAAACGGTTGAGCTTTCATTTTTTTGATAAAGAACCTTTAAGGATATTCAATTTTATTTAATACAAGACGAGGTACGGTTTTACATTTAGAGCATAGCTCTGTAAAACCGATACATAAAAACGAGCGAGACTGCCACTAAAGGATAGCCTCGCTCGCTTTTACGTCAGACCGCGCAAACTTCACACGGTAAACTATATTGATTATTTAACAAGATGTCTTTTAATTTTTCTCGAAGTTGTCTTTTCAAACGGAATTTCGCGGATTTCAAGAGTTTTAATCTGCTTGAATGAGGGAAGACGTCTGTTGAGGTCAAGAATCTTTGCGTGGATTGCCTTGTATGCTGCCTCCTTGTCGGGAGTCTCACCGAATATCTCAACCTTGGGATATACGATAGCAGTAAGCTTAATTGTTTCTCCGTCCTCGGCACTTCTGCCTACAACGACAACCTCTCCTACCTCGTCTATTTTTTCAAGATATTCCTCGATTTCCTCGGGGAATACGTTTTTACCGTTTTCAAGAACTATAACAGACTTAAGTCTACCGGTAATAAAGACATATCCGTCCTTATCCATATAACCGATATCGCCGGTTCTGTACCAACCGTCCTCGGTGAACGCCTTGGCATTTTCCTCGTCGTTCTTGTAGTAACCGAGCATTACGTTGTCGCCCTTAACCTGAATTTCACCCTCGTCAAAGCCCTTATCGTTTGTACCTCTCTTGTCAATGCGTACGGTACAGCTGGGAACTGCAGGGCCGACCGAGCCGCTTTTAAGATTGAAATAGGGGTTAACAGAGATAAGAGGGGAGCATTCGGTGATTCCATAGCCCTCGGCGATGGTGATTCCGAAACTGTCAAATTCCTTCATCATCTGGGGATTAAGAGGTGCGCCGCCGCTTACTATCTTTCTGATATTTCCACCAAAGGCGTTAAGAACGTCTTTGAATAATACGCGGCGAAGGTCGATACCTACGTGACGCAGTGCGTTCGAAACTTTCATCATAAATCTGAGAAGTCCGAGCTTACCCTTCTTCTTTGCTGTCTCAATGATTCTGTTATACATTGTGTTAACAAAGAGCGGAACGAGAACGAGACCTGTGGGCTTGAACTCGGCGAAGTTCTTCATAATATGACGAAGCGAATCGTTGATTCCAACAGTCATACCGTAGTTGAGAGCCGAAAGCATACAAGCAAGCTCGTAGGTATGGTGAAGGGGAAGAACCGATACGATGGTATCGTCGGGGAAGAATTCAACCGTCTGGCAAGCGGAGTTCACGGTGCTCCAGATGTTTCTTTCGCAGAGCATAACGCATTTGCTCGTTCCGGTTGTACCGGAAGTAAAGAGCATAACTGCAAGCTCGTCTGTCGGACGGCTTACAACCTCAAACTGCTCGTCCTTGCCAAGCTCGATAAGCTTTGCGAGAGGAAGAATCTTACCGTTTGCCTCGACCGAGCTGTCCATAGGAACGAGCTTAGTCAGAGTGGGATGAGTTTCCGCAACGGGAATGAATTTTGTATTGAAAGTCTTGCTGTAAACGATAGCCTCAGCCTCTGCTGTTTCGAGGAAGCCCTCGATAGCAGAAACGTCAAGCTCCTTGTCCATGGGAATAACGACTCCGCCCGAAGCGAGAACAGCGATATAAGAAGCAACCCATTCTACAGAGGTTTCACCGATAACCGCTATGCGCTTTCCGGAAAGACCTGCGTTCTGGTATCCTTTAGCTATGCTGATAACAAGGTCGTAAAATTCATTATATGTGTTTGATGTGTATGTGTTTCCTTCGAGCCAGCGATAAAGCGTTTTATCCCCGTGCGACTTGAGAACTTCAAGATACTCTTTGACGTTGTTTACCTTAGTAAATACTCTTTCTGTCTTTTTCACTCTCATTTTGTCGTTCCTTTCACGTATTCAAAACTTTTATCTTAGTTTTCCGCGAGCCACTTTTCTGCAGCAGCCTTGGACTTTCTTGCGATGTCCTCAGATGTGTACTTAGACTCTGCGCCGCCGTTTGTGTAGAGGAAGTAGAAGCCGTCAGCCGTTACATAGAGAGTTTCCTCGTAGCCCTTAGGGTCGCCGTAGCATCCGCTAGTTACCTTCTTTACAACCGAAGCGGTAGTGGTATCATAAACCTTTTTGCAAATAATTTTCTGCATTATTTTTCTCCTTTAATTACTTGGATTTGTTCCCATCTTCACTATTCTAACATTAAAATGATATTTTTTCAATAGGAAATATATAAAAACGGTGTATGAATTTGCAAATATAAGCTTTTATAATACATTTGTTAAACAAAAACACCCAAATATGCAATTATCGCAACAAAAATTACGGTACGGTACTTTATTTTACTGCGCCCTTCTTGTTTTTTTTGCTATGAATTTTAAAATCGAATTGCAAAAAAACGGTGATTTCATCAGCTCGATAAGCGAATTTATCGGATAAAAGATTATGAGTAGAGTTATTATATACGAGCGCAAAAATATCACCGAAATTATGATTGACAAATCTGCAAAACGTCTCTGTAAATTTAATACAAATCCTACAGTGTCATACTAATGATTGAAATTCAAGCTGTCAATACTTTTTACAAACTGACAAGCCGCCAGTAACGGAAAATCTAAACAAACTGCTGTGTGACGGGTTTATTTCCCCTTTTTTGATATTTTTCTCATCGAAAGCGGTGTAAGACCGTTTCTTTTTTTAAATTCTCGGTGGAAGTAGGATTCGTTTTCATATCCAACGGCAACGATAACGTCACCTATCGGTATATCGGTTTTTGTGATAAGCTCTGTCGCACGTGCCATACGTTCCTCGAACAAAAGGTCCTTAAAGCCTTTTCCAAAAAGCTCCGAGGTGATTTTTGATAAGTACGGCACGGTCAGAAACATAATTTCGGAAAGCTCTCTTAGCGTTGCCGTGCGGTAAGTACTCCTTATATATCCGAGTATTGTTGATTTTCTTATGCTGTCCCGGTCAGGAAGCCTTGAAGCACGCTTTAAAAGCTTTCCGCTTTTTCTTGAAAGATAATCAAAAAGAAGCGTTGTGGTACAGCGCAGTATTGCCATATCCGGAGAGTATTCCGTCAGCTCGAAAAGCAAGTTTTCGATAATGTTCGTTATCTGTTTTTTTCCTTTTGTGCCGAAGCATAGATAAATACCTCGGCCGTCGGGCCTTGAATTCTGCTCTGCAAGCTCCGAAAATACCGTTTCCGAAAGCTCTATCGAGAGGGACTTTGCGAAATTGTCCGAGATTATTATATTAACTCCTATATCCGGCGTATCTGTTTTTCTTATTGAGTGGGAAACGTGCTTGTTAAGTACGATTATATCGCCCTCGGTGAGCGTTATTTCCTCTCCCGATATTATATGAGTGATGCTCCCTGAAAGAACTATCATCATCTCAAGATAATTATGGCGGTGGAGAGGAAAGTTTGTATATCTCGTATGCGTTCTTACGGATATATCGCGTTTTCCGTGCGTCATCTTATCATTGTCGACTATAAAATCGGCTTCGCCTGTATAAAGCCTTTTATCCAGCATCTCGCCGTTTAGTATTTTTGTCTCCTCTTCGGATACGGCGGATATTTTATTAAGCAAGAATTCTTCCATTTTACTCCTCAAAACTTTTCCCTTTTAATAATCGTTTGCTATGCGTGCGGACAAATTCGGACGGATTTGAATATATATCGTCCGTTTTATACTTATTTTAACATATATCATTTTGATTTTCAATACAAAATTAAATTAAGACAGTTTTTTGCGTAATTTTAAGCCTTGTATGCGTACGCTATATGTGTTAAAATAAAGCCGATAGTAGCGTAAGGCGATAAACGCATACTAAATTTTCAAAGGAGAATGATATGAAATATTATCTCGCTATTGATATTGGCGCGTCAAGCGGCAGGCATATTGTCGGCTATGAGGAGAACGGTGAAATCAAAACCGAGGAAATGTATCGCTTCCCGAACGGAATGGATACCGTAGACGGTCATCTTGTGTGGGATGTGGACAGACTTTTTGAGGAAGTAGTAAAGGGAATTGAGGCTTCGGTTAAAAAATATCCGAAGATTGAGAGCCTTTCTATCGATACCTGGGGTGTGGACTACGTTATTCTCAGAGATGACGAGGAAGTTCGTCCTGTATATGCGTACCGCGATGCAAGAACCGATGCGGTAATTGATGAGGTTCACGGACTTATTCCGTTTAAAATGCTTTACGAGCATACGGGCATTCAGTTCCAGAAGTTCAACTCTATTTATCAGCTTTACGTTGACAAGCTTTGGGGCAGACTTGACGGAGCTACCGATTTCCTTATGATACCCGAGTATCTTATGTATCGGCTTACGGGTAACAAGGTGAAGGAATATACAAATGCAACAACGACGGGCATGGTAAACGCTTCTACCGGCCGTTACGACAGAAAAATCTGGTCTTGTCTTGGACTTCCCGTAGCACTTGACGCAAATCTTGCTGCGCCCGGAACTGAGGTTGGAAAGCTTAAAGCTGATATTGCAAAAAGAGTGGGGGCTGAAATACTCGTGGTGCTTTGTCCTACTCACGATACGGCAAGCGCGGTTGAGGCTATTGAAATGGACGAGAACGCTCCTTACATTTCTTCCGGAACCTGGTCGCTTCTCGGTGTTAAAACTCTTATGGCGCTTACCGATGATAAGAGCAGAGATTCAAATTACTCCAACGAGGGCGGAGTAAACTATAACAGATATCAGAAAAATATCACTGGTATGTGGATAGTTCAGAATCTGCGAGCAGAACTATGTCCCGACGTTTCATACTCGGATATAGTTGAGATGGCGAAAACAAGCGAATTTGAAGAAACTTTCGACGTGAATGACGATATGTTCACCGCTCCCGAGAGTATGAAAAATGCAATAGACGCGTACTTGTTCGGACACGGTAAAGACCTTCCCAAGACGGATGCCGACTATTTCAAGAGCGCATACAAGAGCCTTGCGGTGTGCTACGGTGAGGCTATAGCCGATATGGAAAACAATACTGCCTGCCAGTATAACAAAATTTATATTGTGGGCGGCGGAGCTAAAAACGCGTATCTCAATGCGTTGACTGAAACTCACACGGGCAAAAGGGTAGTAGCGCTTCCGATAGAAGCTACTGCCGTAGGAAATCTGAGAACTCAGATGATGAGAAAAAACTGATATTTGATAAAAAGAAAGGATACATATTATGAGCAACTACGAATATGCAAAAGCGAAATACGCCGAGCTCGGAATTGATACCGATGCGGCTATGGAGCTTCTTAAGAACGTTCCCGTAGCTATCCATTGCTGGCAGGGCGATGACGTAGGAGGTTTTGATTCAAAGGAGTCTCTTTCCGGCGGAATTCAGACAACGGGTAATTATCCAGGAAAAGCAAGAACTCCCGACGAGCTTATGGCGGATATGGATCGCGCGTTCTCGCTTATTCCTGGTAAGAAGAAGCTTAATCTTCACGCTTGCTACGCTATATTTGAGGACGGCGAATATGCAAACAGAGATGAGCTTTTACCTAAGCACTTTGAAAAGTGGGTAAAATTTGCAAAAGAGAGAAATATGGGTATTGATTTCAACCCCACTTTCTTTGCTCATCCTAACGTAAAGGATAATCTTACTCTCTCATCTCCTGACGAGAAAACCCGTAAATTCTGGGTAGAACACGGCAAGGCGTGTCTTAAAATAGCAGAATACTTTGCTAATGAAACGGGCGAGAGCTGTGTTATAAACTTCTGGATTCCGGATGGATACAAGGAAATTCCCGCAGACAGACTCGGACCGAGAGCAAGATTCAAAAAATCGCTTGATGAAATTCTCAGCATTCCTTACGATAAATCAAAGGTTTACGTAACGCTCGAATCGAAGGTGTTCGGTATAGGACTTGAGTCTTACACCGTAGGCTCTGCAGAATTTTGTCTTTCTTATTCGACCAAAGCAGGAATAACACCTCTTATGGATAATGGTCATTACCATCCGACCGAGGTTGTTTCTGATAAGATTTCCTCGCTTCTTCTCTTTAACGAAAAAATCGCGCTCCACGTAACACGCTGTGTACGTTGGGATTCCGACCACGTTGTTATTTTTGATGACGAGACAAAGGAAATCGTAAGAAACGACGCTCTTGACAGAGTGTTTATCGCGCTCGACTACTTTGACGCATCGGTTAACCGTATTGCAGCCTGGGTAATAGGCGCAAGAAATATGCAGAAAGCTCTTCTCTCCGCATTGCTTCTTCCCTCAGCAGAGCTTAAGGGCTATCAGGACGAGGCAAATTACACGAAAATGCTTGCCGTTTCCGAGGAAATTAAGACCTTGCCGTTCGGAGAAGTATTTGACGAATATTGCAAGAGAGTTGGCGCTCCCGTTGGTATGAAGTGGATGGAGAGCGTGGACGAATACGAGAGAGATGTTCTTTCAAAAAGATAATGTTTGACAATAATTCTTTACAAAAAATATCAAAAACGGAGAAGTTGAAATGAAAAATATTCTTGAAGCGCCTTTTATGGTTGAGACGGTAAGAATGCTTACCAATCTTTATAGACTTGGCTGGGACGAGCGTAACGGCGGTAATCTCTCGTATCTTCTTTACGACGAGGATCTTGAAGGATACCTTGATACGAACAAGGTTATCCGCACTATCCCTATGTCCTTTGATGCTTCCGAAATTGTCGGAAAAATATTCATAGTTACCGGAACGGGTAAGTATTTTAAGAACGTTCAGTACGATCCGGAAAACAACCTCGGTATTATCCGTATTGCAAATGACGGTAAAAGCTGTGAGCTTCTTTGGGGATACAGAGACGGCGGCAAATTCACGAGCGAGCTTCCCGCGCATCTTATGAGTCATATGACAAGGCTTAAAAAGGACCCGTCTCACAGAGTTGTTATGCACAGCCATCCTACCAACACGATCGCTATGTCCCTTATCCTTGGTCCTTCCGAGAGAGATTTCACAAGAGCGCTCTGGAAGATGCAGACAGAGTCTATAGTTGTATTTCCCGAGGGCGTAGGTGTTCTTCCTTGGATGGTATGCGGAACTAACGATATTGGTGTTGCTACCGCAAAGAAGCTTGAGGACGCACGCCTTTGCGTATGGACGACTCACGGTATCTATGGCACGGGTAAGGACCTCGATGAAGCTTTCGGACTTATCGAAACCGTTGAGAAGGCGGCGCAGCTTTATATGCTTACGGTAGGTCAGGACAGAAAGAACGAGATTAAGGACGACGAGCTTCGTGATCTTGCGGCGGTTTTTGCTCTTAACTACAAAACCGAGTACCTTGACTAAGTCGCACGAAAATACATTTTAAATTAATCCTACATACAGGGCAAATAATAAAAGCATCCGATAAAAACACGGCGTCAAAATCGGATGCTTTTCCTATTTACAAATAATGGTTTTGTTTTTATTCCCGCAGCATATCGGTCATATTATGCCGCCATAGAATCTTTAAGTGAAATTTTAGGTATCAAAAGAAAATTCTTTCCTCGCGTTAAGATTTAATATATCGTAAACTACGGTACTTTAACTACACTGATTTTCACGCTTTTATCGTCAAATATAACAGTCGTCACCGTCTTCTGAATCTTCTTCGTTTTCTTTGGGGACGTCATTCTCTCCGTATGCGTGAGTGCGTATCCAATCTTCCTCATAGTCGTTCATTCTGAATACGAGAGCTATCAAAATTACGTAAAGGAAGGCACTGTGAAAGTAGAATATAAAGTTATCGAGAAGACTTCCGATGAGAAGCGCAAGTACCGAGTATAAAAGCATTAGCTTTTCGCGCGACACTCTTTTGAAGAACGGTGCGAGAGATTTTACACGGTAGAATACGTAAGCGGCGAGTCCGAATATACCCATTGAGGAAATGAGCTGGAAGAAGGTGTTATGAGACATGGTCGGAAGGAATGATGCCATCTCGAGAAGTTCCGATTTATCCCAACCAAAAAAGCCTTTTCCGAATATGGGCGCTTCAAGAAATTTTTGGAATGACTGAGCCCAGAGGTCAAAACGACCCGAGTCGGACGCTCCGACGGAGGTAAAGTGGGTCAGAAGCTTTGATACCGAGTCTTTGAATATAATCATTGTTATTGCGGCAATACACGCGCCGCCGCCCAGAACTAAACCGAGCAGTTTTTTTGAATCACTGAGGATATATACTGTAATAAATGAGGCCGTCAATACGAGAGAGCATACGAGAATAGCGTTTCTCGACAGCGTTAAGAGGGTGGCAAAGGATACTAATAGAGAAGCGGCGAGATACACGGGCGCGTACTTGCATTTTACCGCACCGAGCATAAGCGTTGGAATAAGAACGACGAGGGCGTTACCGATGGGGTTGCTTATTCCCCAGCCAAGTGAAATTTCATGCTTTAAAATAGCGCCGTTTGAATTGAGAATCTCTGTATTCGTCGCGTACATAAATATTATTTCACCGATGAGCACAGCAGCAACAAGAAGCGAGACGTAGCATATATAGTCTATAAGCTTATTGACGTTTTCTTTTTCAAAGCCGTAGTAGAAAATATAAAACAGTAGGAAGAAAACCGCCGCTTCAGCAAGGCCGAAAACAATATTTATCGGTCTCCATACAGACGAAAATGCCCCATTAGTAAGAAATGCGGCGGAAAGAACTGTCAGCGGAAGTAAAAGGGGTGTTTTTTTAAAGCTTATTTTAGGCGCAACGTGGCGAGCGATAAAGTAAACCGCCGAGAGAAATAGCAGGGAAAACATTACGACAGCGGTGACGGTTACGTAGGGTTTTGAATAATAGTTCGACCAGGTGGGAAATCCCGGACTATGCTTCAGATTTACAAGATAAACAAACGTAAGCGCCGTAGGAATAAACGGCTTTGCCGTATCGCACACTAAAAATGCCAACGATGCTGCGAGAATTATTAAAATAAATGAATAAAATTCAAGAGCCGTAACGTGACCGAAAAGTACGAGTGATGCGACGATTAAAGGATAAACGTTGCCCTCAAAGAAGACTTTTACCTTGGGTAAATATTTAGCCGAAATGTCGCGCAGCGAAGTTTTTGTTTCAATCATAATTGCACCTCAATTTAACACGTGGCACGCTGGAGTCTTTGTTTGCAGAGAGTCTGTTATTGTTCATCGACGCTCGTATCGGCCGTCGTGGTTTTGCTTTTTGTCTCGCGCTCGCTCATTCTGAATGAAATTGCGAGCAGGAGTATATAAAGAAATGCGGTGTAAAAATAGAAGATAAAGTTATCGAGCAGGCTTGCGCCTAAAGTGATTAGAATGGGCAGTAGCAGCATAGCCTTGTCAAACGAGAATTTCCTGATGAACGGCGCGGCTGTTTTAACACGGTAGTAACCGTATGCCAGAGTTCCAAAGATTCCCATAGAGGATATAAGCTGGAAAAAGGTATTGTGAGACATAGTCGGAACAAAGGTTGCCGACTCATAAACGTCCATAGCTCCCCAGTCGAAGAATCCTCTGCCGAAAATAGGGGATTTAATGAAGTTATCAAAGGAATTTTTCCATAGCGTAAATCTTCCGTTGTCGCTGAAACCGCGAGAAAGGAAGTCTGCAAGAACGGTAGAGATTTTGTCCCAAAGGACAAACGCGCCCAAAAGTGCGGCCGCAGCTCCCGCGGCAAGCAAAACCTTGAAGAGCGTGCGAGCTTTGCGCGGTCCAAAAAACGCACCTATCACAAATGATATACAAAGACCGAGCGTTCCGAAAATGAGTGCGTTTCTAGACATTGTCAACACCACAGATACCCAGGTAACAACGGCTGCGTCAAGATATACGAACCGGTATTTAGAGGTCATAGCGCCTCTCATAAGCAGCGGAATAATAACAGCGAGTGAAAATCCCATAGGATTGCACGCAGCCCATCCAAACATTACTTCTTCCTTGACTATCGCGCCTGCGTCGGATATAAGCCTATCGCTAGTTAAAAAAAGGAACACCATCTCGCCGACAAGCACCATAGCGATAAGCAGAGAAAGATATGTTACGTAGTCGAAAAGCTTTGCCGGGTCTTCCTTTTCGATTCCGTAATACAAAAGATAGAAAAGCAAGAAGAAAACGGCAGCCTCTGCAAAGCCGAAAACGAGACTTGAAAATCTCCATCCCGAAGAAAACGCGCCGTTTAAAAGAAACGCGATTGAAAGTATAAGCAAGGGATAAAACAGGGGAGCTGTTTTTAATTTAAAGCTTGGAACGATGTTCCGTACTGTGAAACAAGCTGCAGCGGCAACAAGAATAACAAAGCAAAAAATAACGGGTATAAGAACGTATAATCTTGTGTAATAGTCCGACCAATTTGGAACACCGGGAGTATGCTTAAGATTCACTAAGTAAACAAAAGTTAGCAAGGTTGGCAAAAAAGGTTTAATTGTGTCGCAAACCACCAAGGCAAGCGCCGCTGCCAACAGTACCGCGATTCCGAAGTAAAGCTCGAGAGCTGTTATGTGACCCAGAAGAACGAAAAGCGCTACGATAAAGGGGTAGAGCTTCCCTTCAAAAAAGAGCTTTAGTGTTGGACGGTATTTATTGTAAAAGCACCTGAATTTGTTTTCTTTCGTTATAACCATGCGGCCTCCTTGAGCTTTTCGTAAGTATCCTCGAATACTACGCTGTCAGAGAAGTTTCTGAAGCCCTCGTAGATGAGCATTTCGTCTACGACGACCTTTTTATCGTGAATGAGTATTACTTTATTGACGAAATCCTTTGTGTTATCAACGTCAAACAAAACGCCGACTCCTCCGTCGAGAATATCCGTGTGTCCCTTAATTCTTGATGCGAGGACGGTCTTTCCGCATCCGAGTGCTTCAACTATGTTGAACGGCAAGCCTTCGATTTTTGAAGCGCTGACGTAAAGGTCACAGTCTCTCATATAATCTGCGGGATTTTTCCTTCTGCCGAGGAACGTAACGCTGTCATCAACCCCATAATCGTGTGCAGTTTCGATAAGCGAATTTTTTCCCTGACCGTCACCCACGAGCCATAGGCGCGCTCCGGGAATGTGCTGTTTTATTTTTGGAAGCGCCGTTATTAGCATTTCCTGATTCTTTCTATCTGAAAGCTCGCCTACGAAGAGCATAACAAACTCGTCCTTCTTTGCATATCTTGCTCTTAACTCGCCTGCAGGCAAAATCTGCTTTGGGGCAGGAACTCCCATACCGAACGTCGGTATAATAGCACCTCTGGCAAGTCCCTTTTTCGTAGCGATACGCAAATCCTCGTCGTTCATTGTGAGAATAGCGTCTGTTTTGGGGCGCAGAAACTTTTCAGCAAAAGAAAGCATTGCGGTTTTGATTTTGTTTTTAAGTCCCTTTGGCGACTCGGAAAACAGGTATCCGTGTACGATATTAACCGTTCTCGGACGATTTTTATATTTTAACGCATATCTTATGTGGAACGCCACTAAAGAAGTATTAAGAACTATAAGGTCGAATTTTTCTTTTTCGATTATTTCGCGTATCATACGTCTGCAAAGCTTGTTCTGCTTTGAAAACATCTTCTTTTCAAAGGGAATGTCAAAATCAACACCCTCGCCGCGAGCCATAGTCATTACGGTGTGTCCGTCGTTTCTTAAGGCTGCGATGTACGGCAGGTGAAAATCGGAAAGATGACCTGCAGTGGATGCTGCGTAGAGTATTTTCTGATTTTTTCTGTGAGTGCGCTCCTCCGTTTCAATGTATCCGAGCTTTGCGCCAATCATATTGATTATGCTGTTATGCTTGTCCTCGGGCTTTTCTACGTACTGCTCGTATTTGTTGAACGCCTTGAAGGGTGTCTTAATAAGAATACCGATATCCATCCAGATGCTCCAGTTTTCGATATAGTAGATATCCTTCTGGATACGCTCCTCGAGCGAGGTGTCACCGCGCAGACCCTTAATCTGCGCAAGTCCCGTAATGCCGGGCTTTACGTAATGCTTAATCATATAAAGCGGGACTGTATCGCGGAATTTCTCAACGTACTTTGGCATTTCGGGTCTCGGGCCGACGAGCGACATATGCCCCATCAGAACGTTAAAGAACTGAGGCAGCTCGTCAATCGCTGTACGGCGTATAAAACTTCCGAATTTCGTAGGTCTTGCGTCGCCGGGAGCTGACCAGTTCGTTTCGGTATTCTTGTTTACGGGCATTGAACGGAATTTTAGCATCATAAAGGTTTTGCCCATCTTACCGACTCGCTTCTGCTTGAAGAACACGGGACCTTCGGAGGATAGCTTTACTCCAATAGCGGCTGCTATCATAATCGGAGACGTGAGGAGTATCAGAATCATTGATCCGATGATATCAACGGTGCGCTTAATGGCGGAATTAACAACGCTGTTAAGCGGATTTGCGTGGACGTTTATCATCGGTATGGAGCCGACCTGCTCTATCTGCTTTATATTCTTGAAGTATCCGTAGGTAACGGGGAGGAAATATACCTTTATACATCTGTCATCACAAAGGTTTACGAGCTTGATGAGATGTCTTTTATCATACGCGTCGATGGCGAAAACAACGTCGGTGGGGCGGTATCTGTCCAGCACTTTCACAAGATCCTTGAACGAACCCAGGTTGTCGCATCCTACGTCGGGCGCAATCTTGTCGCCTACGTAGCCCAGTATCATAACGCCGCTTTCGGGATTGTTTGCAATCTCGGCAACGTATTCTTTTACCGACGCGGTATTATCGCCTATTATAAGTGTTCGCTTTAAGACGTATTGCCCTTTTCTCAAAAGCTTGAGGACTAGGAACATAAGCTTGCGCTTCGAGATTAAAAGAACTGAGCCTATTAATAAGTGCATAAGCGCCCAGAAGCTTTCGAAGGTTCGCATACCCTCTATTCCGAAGAATGCTATCCATATCATTATGAGTGCAAATACCATTACGTTGGCTTTTATAATGTTCCAATAGGATTTTCTCGGAACGGTGTATATTGTCGGACGGTAATTGTCGGTTGCGTGATACATAAAAGAGGTTATGATAATAACCGCAAAGATGGCGATGAGAGCCTTCGGCTCTGTTATTTCAAACGGTGGATTGCCGTTAACAAGACACGCCAAAATAAATGCGATATAAACCGACACCGCATTTATTATCATATCTATATAGCTTTCTACCATTGAGAGTAAGCTTCGTTTTCCGCTTGGCATAATATTCCTCGACAGTTTTTTATTTATTATTTTAAATTATACTGTATATATAGTATCACGCTTTTGGAGTTTTGTCAACTTTTTTATTGACAGGTACCTGTAAAGGTGGTAAACTAGATGTGAAAAAACAGAAAAACGAGGGCGTAAAATGGTTTTTGATAAGCGCATACCCGAAATTGAAGAGAAAATCGGATACAGCTTCCGAGATAAGAGCTTGCTGCGTCAGGCGTTTACCAGAGCAAGCTTTTGCAATGAAGCAAACCGCAGCGAAAAAGCGGGTTACCAATCAAACGAGGTGCTTGAATTTTTCGGGGACAGCGTTCTTTCGGCGGTTATCGTCACAAGTCTTATAAAAACTAAGACAGAGAGATATGTTCACGGTATAAAAACCGGCTTAAAGGAGGGGGACTTTTCAAACATTCGCTCGAAGCTCGCCGATAAAAGAAATCTTTCTGAGAATATTACCAGGCTTGGACTTGAAAAGTATTTCATAATGGGCGAGGGAGATGCGAAGCTCGGGATAGAAAACGAAAGGTCTGTCAAAGAAGACCTTTTTGAGTCTATCGTGGGCGCAATATACATAGATTCGGGGTTTGATATGAGTGCGGTTTCGAGCTCGGTTGAACGCATGCTGGATTTGTCGGTTTATCTGACAAAGGCTAAGGCGCCGATGCAGAGCTATAAGAATATGCTCCAGGAGTGGTGCGCTGATAAAAAGCGTCGTATGCCCCAACCCGTGTATAAAAAAGTATCCGAAACCGGCCCCGAGCATAATAAATGCTATACCGTCGCCTGCTATATAGGCGACGAGTTCGTGGGCGAGGGAAGCGGAAGAAGTGTTAAGCTTGCGGAAAGCGTCGCTGCTGAGTGCGCATTAAAGAAGCTGAAAATAGTAAAAAGCTAAAAATGTAAACAATTATTAGAATATAAATCAAAAAACGGAGGTTTGAATGCTCGGAGCCATAATAGGTGATATAGTCGGAAGTAGATTTGAGTGGCAGGAATTTAAGAAAAAGGAGTTCGTTTTTATGACTCCTTCCTGTTGTTATACCGATGACAGCCTTATGACGCTTGCGATAGGCGAGGCTTTCCTGCTTCGCTGGGATAGGCGATACGACGAGGATTTTCAGAGCTTCGTCATTTCGCGTATGGTAAAAATGGGACGCGAGCATCAGGCGGCAATGTGGGGAGAACGGTTTTATAAATGGTTTATGGAAAGCTCCAAGCCTTACGGTGGTTGCGGCAACGGCGCGGCTATGAGAGTCAGCTCTGTCGGATGGATAGCCGAGTCTGAGGATGAGGTTAAATACTTTTCAAGACTCGTTACCGAGGTTTCCCACGATCATCCCGAGGGTATAAAAGGCGCCGAGGCGGTTGCGATGGCGATTTATCTTGCGAGAATAGGCAGACCGATGGATGAGATAAAAGAACGAATGATAGAGTATTATCCGCAAATCAGAAACCTCACGCTTGACAAAATACGTCCCGATTACGGAATAGACCCTCTAGGAAAATTTATCACTTGCCAGGGAAGCGTTCCCGAAGCAATGATTGCGTTTTTTGAATCGGTGAGCTTTGAGGATGCGGTGAGAAACGCTATATCGCTTGGCGGCGATTCTGATACGCAGGGAGCAATATGCGGCTCTATTGCCGAATCATATTACGGTATTGACGACGAGCTTGAAGAAAAAGCTATGGAATATCTGACGGAAAAGCTCCGTACCATATATTATGCCTTCAGAACGGTAAGAAAAAAGCGACAGATTCGCAGATAGTAACTTTTTGGTATATTTTATTCCAAAATCTACTTTTTTTGACATTGACTTTAAAGCTTGCAAATGTTAAACTGTATTTAGTGGGATAAGATTTTACCCAATGAGAAAAAATAAGAAATTAATTTAGGAGGAAATTCTATGATTTATGCAATTATTGCCATCGTGGTTGTGCTAGCCGCGTTGCTTTTTGCAATAGGTTACCTGAAAGCACCCCCGGACACAGCATTTATTGTATCGGGACTTGGGAAAAGAAAAATACTTATAGGAAAAGCCGGCTGGAGAATGCCGTTCTTCACGCGTATCGATAAGCTTTCGCTCAGCGTGATGCAGGTCGACGTTAAAACGAGCGAGGCGGTTCCTACCAACGAATTCATCAACGTGACCGTTGACGGTGTTGCAAACATTAAAATTTCTTCGTCCCCCGAAAATCTCGAGCGCGCAGCGGAAGCGCTTCTCGGAAAAAGCCGACAGGAGCTTATAACTCTTGTTACTCAGGTTCTCGAGGGTAATATGCGAGAGATAGTAGGTTCTGTCGGGCTCAAGGAAATGGTTCAGGATCGTCAGGGCGTTGCAAAGAAAATTACCGAAAACGTTGTTCCGGATATGGAAAAGCTTGGTATCGAGGTCGTTAACTTCAATATCCAGAATTTCAAGGATGCCGCAGGAACCATAGAAAATATGGGTATAGATAACGTCGAGCAGATTAGGAAGAATGCTCAGATAGCTAAGGCAAACGCGCAGAGAGATATCTCTATTGCAACTTCAAACGCTCAGCAGGAAGCTAACGCCGTTAAGGTTGAGGCTGAAAAGAAAATAGCTGAGCAGAATGCCGACCTTGCCGTTCAGCAGGCGGATATGAAGGTGCGCGCCGATACAAAGAAAGCGGAAGCTGATGCCGCTTATTCAATCCAACAGGAAAACCAGCGTAAGATTGTCGAGATTGCAAAGACTAATGCGGATATAGCTCGCCGTGAAAAAGAAGCGGAGCTTGCAGAAAAGGAAATCGCAATTAAGGAGCGTCAGCTTGATGCGGACGTTAAGAAGCAGGCGGATGCTCTTAAGTATCAGGCGGAAAGAAAGGCAGAGGCTGAGCTTATCAAGCGTCAGAGAGATGCGGAAGCATCTGCGTACGAGGCTCTTAAGGACGCCGAGGCTAAGCGCGCCGAGGCCGAAGCTCTCCGTTATGCTATGGAGCAGGAGGCTGAGGGTATCAGGGCAAAAGGTCTTGCGGAAGCAGAAGCTATTGAGAAAAAAGCTGAGGCACAGAAAAAGATGGGAGAAGCGTCGGTTCTTGAAATGTACCTTGCGGCTCTTCCCGAGGTTGTTAAGAATGCCGCGGCTCCTCTTGCGCAGACCGACAAGATTGTTATGTACGGTGACGGAAACTCAACTAAAATAGTTCGTGACGTTATGAACAGCACCGATCAGATTATCGAGGGTGTAAAGCAGGCAACGGGTCTTGACCTTTCGAGCATTATTGCAGGATTCGTTGGAGCAAAACTTACGGACGCCAAGAATTCTTCAGACACTGAAGACGGCACCCGATCGGAATAATGCACGGTAGAGGTTCGAATCTAAAATAAATTCCTTTTAAATTCGGATTTCGCGTGATGATTAAAAATTTCAAAGCGAAAACAAAAAGCTTCGGAAACAGCTTCCTTGTGGGAGTTAATCCGAAGCTTTTTTGTTGTTAAAATAGCGAATATGCAAACTATAATTTGCAAAAAACTCTATTTTTGTATAAACTTACGGTGAGAATACAGCGATAAACTTATAAAGCTGCATTCACGTGTCTGGCGGGTTTTTCGTCAATTAAAAGCTCCCGATTTTTGAATTATTCTTTCAACGGCGCTCTGATAAGAGGGCGGTGCCGCGTAGCCGAAAAAATGTTTTATAATCACCGTTCAAGAGATGTCATTCCACGCCGCCGACGTTTTTCGACCTAAATACAAGGATATAAAGAGCCGCCCTCGGAATTCCTGTGTATATCGGCGTAAAAACGGGGACACTCTTTAAGTCTGTTTACTCTTTGCCGGCGCTTAAAATAATGTTTTGTCAAAATGTCAAAATATCGCGAACCAAATTGTGCAAAAGTAATATAAAAGAAAAAAATAACGGAAAAATAATGGATAATGTGTTGATTTTTCACGCGTGCTATGTTATCATACTTGTGTGGTAAAAAAGAACTTTGGCACAGTTGCGCGCTTTTGAGTTTTTCGTTTGTCTTTTGCGATTTAAGCGTAATTTAAACGTAATGGCCGAGGTGTTTTGAAGGGAAATAAAATGATTTACGATTTGCAGAAGGCTAACTTTGGAAAAAGGCTGTCCGCTTTTATCCTTGATTTTATATTCTTTCTTATGTTGGTTGTAGGTTCAGCCTTTGTTTGTTCTGCAATTTTTGGATATGACGCAAGGATTGATGAGCTAAAAGGTTACTACGAAGAGTACGAAGACGAATACGAAATTGTAATTGATATAAGCGAGGAAGAATACGGAAAACTGACCGATGAAGAAAAAGCCAGATACGAGGATGCACAAAAAGCGTTCGAAAAGGATGAACGCGTAATTGCGGTTTCAAACCTGCTTATGAACTTACGCCTGGTCATTACCAGCCTTAGTTTTTTGGCTTCTTATCTGGTTTTGGAATTCATAATCCCTCTTTGCCTGAAAAACGGACAAACCGTCGGAAAGAAAATATTTGGTATTGCTTTGATGAGGGATGACGGAGTCAGAGTAACACCCGTGATGCTCTTTGTAAGAGCTATACTTGGAAAATGCACAATAGAAACGATGGTTCCGCTGTTCATTTTGATACTTATTTTTATGGGCGGCGCCGGGATTTTCGGTTGGCTTGCGCTACTGATGATTCTCGCGTTCCAAATAGTGCTCGTCACTAAAACTCGTACTAACTCTTGCATTCACGACCTTTTAGCGTACACGGTTGCCGTAGACCTTGAGAGCCAGATGATTTTCGATAGTAATGAAGAAATGATAGCGTATAAAAACAGGATTCATGCCGAGGAAGCAGATAAAAAGAAATATTGATTTTGTTCTTTCATTAATTTCAATAAAAATAAATAAATTCAGCTTTCGGGAGGTTTAAATGAAAGTAGAATTACAAAACCTGACAAAAATCTTCCCCAGCCGCAACAAAAAATCCAATGAAGAAGTTGTGGCGGTGAGTGATTTCACCTTTGCCATTCCTGATGGCAAGCTCGTAGGACTTCTCGGTCCTTCGGGATGCGGAAAAAGCACGACGCTTTATATGATAAGCGGTCTGCAGAAGCCCACGAGCGGAAAAATCATTTTTGGTGACGAGGACGTTACCGAGCTTTCCCCTGAAAACAGAGGTATAGGTCTGGTATTCCAGAACTACGCGCTCTATCCACATATGACGGTAAAGCAAAATATCTTGTTCCCCCTGCAGAACCTCAAGGGTGCAGATAAAATGACTAAAGAGCAGATGCTTGAGCGCGCTTATCAGGCTGCAAAGCTCGTTCAGATTGACGAGCTTATGGAAAGAAAGCCGAGCGAGCTTTCCGGCGGTCAGCAGCAGAGAGTTGCGATTGCAAGAGCGCTTGTAAAAATGCCGAGAGTTCTTCTTCTCGACGAGCCGCTTTCCAACCTTGACGCAAGACTCCGTCTTCAGACGCGTGAGGAGATTAGAAGAATTCAGAAGGAAACGGGTATCACAACCATCTTCGTAACGCACGACCAGGAGGAAGCGATGTCTATTTCCGACCTTATCGTAGTTATGAAGCTCGGTGTTGTTCAGCAGATAGGTAAACCTCAGGAGATCTACGATAATCCTATCAATCTCTTTGTTGCTAAATTCCTCGGAACTCCCCCCATCAACGTTTTTGGCGGTGCTGTAAAGGGCGGCGCTCTTTACATTGGCGAGGATAAGGTTCTCGACGTTCCCGGCGTTGAGGATAAGGAAGTGTTCGTAGGCGTTCGTCCCGAGGGCTTCATTCCCGCGGGGGACGGTGCGCTTTCCTGCAAGCTCTCCAACGTTGAGGTAATGGGACGCGACGTATCTATAGTTTCTTACAACGACGCTATGCTTTCGGCAACTATTCGCTCAATAGTTGACGCTGACTATAAGATTGATGTTACCGCAGAAAAGGTAAGATTCAACCTTAAGTCTCACAAGGTATTCCTCTTTGATAAGGAAACCGAAAAGAGAATTTATTTTGGAGATCAGAAAGCTTCCGCAGCAGAGGAGAACTGATATGGCAAACTTTGCAAATACTGCGAAGAGATGTTTCGTCGATGGCTTTTGGAAGACATTTTGCGTAGCGTGGGTTTGGACTCTGTTATGCAAAAAGTGGATCTGGCAAGGCTTCTGCGTGAACGTTCTCTATAAAAAATTCAACAGCTATAAAGGTTGGCTTTATCTTGCACCCGCAATAGTTCTTTTACTTGTGTTTACGGTATGGCCCATCTTTAATACGCTTCGCATGGCGTTCTGGAACAAATATAATATGCTTCAGGAAATCGGCGGAACTCTTGAATTTGAATTCGGTATCAAGAATTTCGTTGACGTTATCAATTATCAGAGATTCAAGGATTGTCTTAAAACCACTATGATTCTTTGTGTAGTTACCGTTCCGATTTCTACTATTCTTGCGCTTGTTATTGCCGTATGTCTCAACGCTATTAAGCCTCTCAGAAGATTTCTTCAGACTATATTCTTCTTGCCTTACGTTACTAACTCTATCGCAATAGGAATGGTATTTGAAGCGATGTTCAACATAGTAGGATACAAGGCGGTTCTTAACCCCGACGGTACTTTCGGGCACGTTTCTGTCGGAATAATAAACAATATCATTGGAATCTTTGGCTTTGAGCCTATAAACTGGATAAACCAAGGCTCAAATTATTGGGCAAACATAGCGGTTCTTATAATTTACATTGTATGGAATGCGCTTCCGTTCAAAATCCTCATACTGCTTGGCGGTTTGCAGAGTGTAAATAAGCAGTATTACGAGGCTGCTAAGGTTGACGCTACGCCAAGGGTCAGAGTGTTTACGAGAATTACCGTTCCGCTTCTTTCTCCAATGATAGCTTACGTTGTTATAACGGGCTTTATCGGAGGATTTAAGGAATACTCAAGTATCGTTGGTATATTTGGAGAGGATATGCAGGCGGTCGGAGGCAAATCACTCAATACTATGGTTGGTTACATATACGATTCGCTTTCACGTAATCAGCAGGGACGTGCAAGCGCGGCGGCGCTTATCTTGTTTGGCATTATATTCCTAGTAACTCTTGTTAACCTATATGTCAGCAAGAAAAAGACACACTATTAATAGGAGGTTGTTATGTCTGAAACTAAGATTGTAACTATGGTTGAACAGGACATGAAAAAAGTGACCTCCAAGCAGAAAATAGTAAAGATAGCCGTTCAGGTTATGCTTTATCTTTTCCTCGGTATTATGGCACTCATTGTCGTATTCCCGTTCTATTGGATGATTATTTCATCTCTTAAATCCACGGTGGAGTACAGACTTCCTGTCCCCACCCTGTTCCCAAATGAAATAATTTGGAAAAACTATGCCGATGCTTTTACCAAAGCGGACCTTGGAAAGCTGTTTATGAACACCGTCTACGTAGGCATTGTTTCGACGATACTGTCGCTTGTCATTACCGTAATTTCGGCGTTTGCGTTTGCTCGGCTTGAGTTCAAGGGCAAAAATTTGCTCTTTACGCTTCTTCTTGCAACGATGATGATTCCCGGCGAGCTTTTCACTATTACTAACTACGTAACCGTAACGAAGCTCGGTTGGATAGATACCTATACGGTACTTATCGTTCCGTTTCTTGTTTCGGTATTCTACATTTACCTATTGCGCCAGAACTTCTTGCAGATACCTAATGAGCTTTATCTTGCCGCAAAGGTGGACGGTACTAAGGATATCAAGTATCTTTGGAAGGTTATGATTCCTCTCTCTCTGCCCAACCTTATCTCAATCACTATCCTTAAAATGATGGGCGCGTGGAACTCATATATCTGGCCAAGACTCGTTACCACAAAGGCTCACCATCTTATTACAAACGGACTCCGCGGAGCTTCTTATCTTGACGAAGCGGGTCAGACGAATTTCCCGGTTCAGATGGCAGCGGTAACGGTAGTATCCATTCCTTTGTTTATGGTGTTTATTTTCCTTCGGAAGTATATTATGAAGGGTGTATCCCGTTCCGGCATCAAGGGGTAAGGGTTTTGGCTCTCTTTTCGGTTACAATTCCACTTCACTCGTTTGACGTAGGTAACTACGCCTACACTCGTGAAGCAAAATTTTACCACGAAAATAGAGCCAAAACACAGACGGGAATTTTGGTTAAGGCAGACGGAAGTTTGCGTTTGTGTAAAGCCTTGTGTTTTCTGCTTTATTAAACCGAGATAGAGGATTCGCCTATACTCGTGAATCGAAATTCCATCTTCAAGGCAGAGTCAAAACACAGACGGGATTTATCAATGTTAATTATATGTTGGTTCAAATGCTCCATAAATACGAATAAAATATCGCAGAATGAATTTTAAATTCAAAATTACTTTCGGTTAATCGGCTTAAATGAGTTTAGGCTTTTAACAATATAAAATAAAATTTAAAAGGAAAGGACAAAAAATGAAAAGAATCGTTCTCACACTTTTGGTTCTCGTTGCCATGGTTGTTAACGTGCTTGCTCTTACAGCATGTGATATGTTTGGCAACAAAGAGCTCCAAAAAGCAACCTATGACGTACCAGCAGAGGGTTACGACGGAAGCGAAGTTACTATCACGTTCTATCACACGATGAGCCAGACTACGCTTCAGCCTGTTCTTGATACTTATATCAAGGAGTTCAAGAAGCTCTATCCCAACATCACGGTTGAACACAGCGCTCCCGGAAGCTATGACGACGTTCGCGATCAGATTAAGACGCAGCTTACGGCAGGCAACCAGCCCAACATCGCATACTGCTATCCCGACCACGTTGCATCCTACAACGTTGCAGGTGCCGTTGTTCCGCTTGATAGCTTTATCGAAAGCACCATCACCGTAACCCGTGAAGACGGCACTACCGAAGTTCTCGGTCTTACAGATGCACAGAAAGCAGACTTTATTCAGGGTTACTACAAAGAAGGTACCGTATTTGATGAAGCGGGCACTATGTACACACTTCCTATGTCTAAGTCCACTGAGGCTCTTTACTACAACAAGACCTTCTTCGAGGCAAACAAGCTTAAGGTTCCTACCACTTGGGATGAGATGGAAGAGGTTTGCAGAAAGATTAAGGCTATCGATCCTACCTGCGTTCCTCTTGGATATGACTCCGAGGCTAACTGGTTCATTACTATGTGCGAGCAGTACGGCGCAGGTTACACCAGCCTTGATGACGGTGGAAAGTTCCTCTTCGATAACGAAACCACTCGTAACTTCGTTAAGGAATTCCGTCAGTGGCATCAGGACGGTCTTGTAACAACCGAGGAAATCTACGGTTCTTACACATCCGGTCTTTTCACCGCTACTGAAGGCCAGAAGTGCTATATGGTTATCGGTTCTACCGGTGGTGCATCCTACCAGACTCCTCCCGCAACCGACGGAGTATCTCTCTTTGAAACCGCAATGGCAACTCCTCCTCAGGTTAATCCCGCAGAACCCAGGGTTATTTCTCAGGGACCCTCGCTTTGCATTTTCAAGGATTCTAACCCTCAGGAAGTTGTAGCTTCTTGGCTCTTTGTTAAGTTCCTTACTACTAACGTTGGATTCCAGGCTGCATTCTCTATGGCATCCGGTTACGCTCCCGTAATCAAGTCCGTTCAGGAGAATGAAGTTTACAAGAAGTGGCTTGATACTTCAAGCGGTAAGATTGATGGCGAAAAGCCCGCTAACCTCACCGCGATGAGCGTTAAGCTTGCTCTTGCTCAGGAAAAGGCATACTACGTATCTCCTGCATTCAACGGTTCTTCCGAGGCTCGTGACCAGGTTGGTGTAATTATGCAGACTATTCTTGTTTACGAGGGTAATGATGTTGACGCTGAAATTGACAGAGTATTCAAGGAAGCTATGGCTGAGTGTGAATACGCTCTTGGTTAACTGTTAACCGAATTTTCAGTTAGGAAACGAAAATATGAAAATTTTAAGTAGATTACTCTTTGTCCTTCTCGTTATTTCAATGCTCGTTACGTCACTTGTTGCGTGCGATATCATTACTGGAACGGGAAATGACAAAGGAGATAACGTTACCGGAAACGGTGATCAGAATAATGACGGTCCCGGTGAGTTTATCGATTATGCCGCACAGTTAAAATTCAACACATCTTCGGGAAGAGTTTATACTACCGCAACGGTAAAAACCTTTGTTGATGGTGATACTACTCACTTCGAGGTTAGCGACAGAAAGATTGCTCCTACAGGCGTGCTTAAGGCGAGATATCTTGCTATCAACACTCCGGAATCTACCGGTCAGATAGAGCCTTGGGGAAAGAAAGCTTCAAATTATACAAAGAACGCTCTTTCCGCGGCTACGGATATCATTATCGAATCTGACACTGCGACTTGGAATCTCGACTCGACGGGTGATAGACATCTCGTTTGGGTATGGTATAAAACAGCTGAGGATACCGATTATCGTAACCTTAACCTTGAGATTCTGCAATCCGGGTTAGCTATTGCTTCGAACTCGTCTAAGAATAGCTACGGAGATGTGGCGGTTAAGATGCTTTCGCAGGCTATGGCTCACAAACTTTACGTGCACTCTAAAGAACAGGACCCCGATTTCTACTACGGAGCAGCCGTTCCTATGACGCTCAAAGAGCTTAAGCTCAATATTGAGAAATATAAGAACACTGACGTAAGCTTTGAGGGTGTTGTGGTAAGAAATTCCGATCAGACCGCTTACGTTGAGGAGTACGATGAAGAAACCGATACCTATTTCGGAATTCAGGTTTACTATGGATTTGGACTTAACTCGTTCGGTCTTGCAATACTCAACGTTGGTAACCGCGTTCGTATAACAGGCTCTGTTCAGTATTACGAAACCGGCGGAACCTATCAGATATCAGACATTAAATACAATGCGATGATTCCCGATCATGAGGATAACATTCTCGAGATAAGTAAAGGTCATACGGCTCCCTACAGAGAGATAGACGTTCCTACTCTTCTTTCAGGAAAGCTTACCTACGAGGTAACTACCGTAGACGATGATGAAACCGAAAAGGTTGAGGTTAAAACTTACGATTACGGTTTTATCGGTATGCACAGCTCTGCGTCTCTTAAGAATCTTACCATCACCGAGGTATACACCACGCCCGACGGTAATTCTGCGGGCGCAATGTCCATTACCTGCCGTGACGTTGACGGTAACGAGGTTATTCTTAGAACTATAGTTCTTAAGGATTCCACCGGCGCAACCGTCAAAGCGTCTGAATTTCCTGTAGGCAGTGTTATTAACGCAAAGGGAATAATTGACGTATTTAACGGAGCATATCAGCTTAAAATATTCTCAGTATCTGATATAACCTTTGTTAACGCAAAATAATATCAATGTGTTCCGTCACAAAACGGATAAAAAAAGAAATTTCGCATATTATTAAAAAAGGCTTTTGCCGCGGCTTACGTCAAGGAAGCCCGCCGGCAATGAAAAAATCATTAAGTTAGTCCAATTTTAAATTTTACATAAAGAAAAGGAGCTAATATGAAAAAATTACTTGCATTGGTTCTTGTGCTTGTACTCTGTGTTTCTTTCCTTGTTGCTTGCGATCCTAAGGAAACTATCAGTAGCGTAACCGGTAGTATCAAGGATAAGGTTGGTAACTTAACCGGTAGCATTAAGGACAAGATAAACGATCTTTTAGGCAAAGAACCCGATAACTCTGGCGAAAAAAACGCGTTGGATTCTGCAGTTGCTTACGTCTTTGACCTTTACAGAGAGAAACCCGCAGAAACTCCTGCAAATTACGATTTAGTTAGCGTAGTAACTATTGACGGTGTTGCATTCACTGTAACCTGGACAACTGACAACGAGCTTATTACAATCGCTCCCCATGCAGAAGATGAAAACCTTGTAACCGTTGTCGTTCCCAAGGCAGGCGATGAGGACGTTTCCTACGTTCTTACCGCAACTGTTAAGGACGCAGATGGAAACTCTAAGTCCAAGTCCTTTGACAGAGTGGTTCCCAAGTTTAAAGTTCTTACAGCAGCTGAATATTATGCAGCTGAAAAAGGCTCGTTGGTTATAGTAGAGGGTATCGTAACGGGTATTGCTTCTAAATCTCAGGGCTCTTACAATACTCTTTACCTTGATGACTTGAAAGGTGAAGGCGGTTATTATATCTACAGCTTTGCTGACAAGGATTCCGATCTTATCAACGATCTGGGTATTAAGATTGGTATGACAGTAAGAGTAAGCGGTACCAAGGATATCTATAGCGGTACTCACGAGGTTAAGGATTCCGCAGTAGAAATAATTGATTCCACCGTTAAGTCTGTAACTCCCGTAGATTATACTGATATCTTTAAGAATGCTGCCGACCTCAAGGACGAAGCTCTTGTAGGTAAGCAGGGTATGCTCGTAACCATTAAGGGCGTAACCATCGGCGATGTTGGTGACAATGGATACCGTCACTTCACTCTCGGCAATAAGACCTCTTACGTAAGAATCTCCTCCTCCAGTAACTGTATGTCCAAGGATGACGTTACTAAGTTCGAGGCTGATTTCGTTGCAAACAAGGGTAACATTGCTGACGTAACCGGTGTTATATCGGTTTACGACGGTAAATTCTACCTTATCCCCGTATCAGTTGATGCGTATAAGAACTTTGCAACTCCTGACCGTAACGATGCTGAAAAGGTTGAGTTTGAGCTTGGTAATATCGAAATTACCGATAAGGTTGCAGCTGATACCGAGATCACTCTTCCCGCAGCAGGTACTAAGTACACTAACGTTAAGTTCGCTTGGACTGTTAACGGCGAAGCTGTTACAGATGGCAAGATTAGCGTAGTTCTTGGTGATGAAGTTCAGACTATTACACTTAAAGTTGTTGCGTCTATTGAGGGCTCTGCATCTAAAGAAGCTACATACACTATCGCTGTTGACGCTCTTAAGAAGGGCGCTGTAAACCTTACCGTTGACACTCTTGGACTCGGAGAATACAACGCTGAGGAAGAATCCAAGACCGTATTTGGCTTTGGCTTCTCTTACCTTCAGCTTGGTAGCTACGGCGACGGTATCCAGATGAGAGACAGTGAGAAGGACGGCGTAATGAGAACTTCAATGCTTTGGAATACCTCGGCGCTTGGCAAGGGTATCAAGAGCATCACTCTTACGATTAATCCTACAAAATCTGCTTATGATAACACCGATGCGATTATCTTTACGTTTGGTAATGCAGCAGATGCATTAACTTACACCACCAAGCTTTCTACCGTTAAAGATCAGATGGTTTATACCGTAACTCCCGACGCAGCAACCTATACGTTCTTCAAGCTTGAGTATGACTACGAAAAATCTGCATATTGGGAATCCATCGTAATTGAGTTCGAAGCTGAAGAAGAAGTTGTTATCACCGACGAAGAAAAGGTTGCTGTTGAAAAGAACGCTCTTAATCTTGAGAAGACCGAGTTTGCTGAGGACGGAACTCTTAATCTCAACGTAACTCCCGTTATGTTCAACGACGTTACTATCACCTGGACTGCAAACGGTGAGCCTGTTGCTAATAACGTAATCAATGTCGTTCTTGGCAGAGAAGAGCAGACCATCACTCTTGTAGCTACTATCAAGTGCGGTGATGCAACCGAGACTAAGGAATTCACCGTTAAGGTAGCTAAGAAGCCCGTTATCCAGATTGAAGAGGTTACCTCTCTTGAAGTAGGCGTTGCTTATAAGTTCTATTTCAATCAGGTTAAGAAAGGTGAGAAGCTTTACTTCAACGGTAATCCCGAAAGCGCAAGTGTAAACTATCGTCTTGAAACAACAAATGCAGTAGGCAAAGCTCTTGACGTGTATCTTGAGTATGCTTACGCAGAAGACGGAACTACCGTTCTCGGTTACAGAATTTACTTCTTCAAGGATGAAGTAAAGACCTATATCCGTATGTACGAGCGTACAAAAGGTGTTGAAGGAAGCGGTTCGGGAAGCCTTGAGTACGTAACCGATAAGACTCCCGCGGAGTACTACACGTACCACGAGACCTACAATACTCTCGTACTTACCACTGTAGCTACCGACTCTACTGAGGAAGCGCCCAAGTACAACGTTTACTACCTTGGTGCTTATAACAATTATGATACAATCAGAGTTAGTAACACTAGTTACATAAATGAGAACAACCTTGAGACCTCCGGCGGTCAGTATCCTGCTCACTTCGCTAAGTTCTATTGTCTCCACGACTACACATCTGATTGCGATGTTGAGTGTAACGAGTGCGGAGCATCTCGCACCGATACGGCAGCTCACACCTACGCAGGCGATTGCGATGCAACCTGTGACGTTTGTGCAGCAACCCGCGAGACCAACGCAGCTCACACCTACGAAAAAGCTTGCAGCGAAACCTGCACCGTTTGTGGATTCGTTCGTAACGATGCAACTCACACTGCAGCAGAAAACGCTCTTTGTACTGCTGACGTTCTTTGCGCTGTTTGCGGTAAGAAGCTTGCTGACGCAAAGGCTGACCACGCAGTAGCTGAAGATGACGGCGATTGCACTACTGCTGTTAAGTGCTCTAACGAGTATTGTACTCACGTAGTTGTTGCAGGCGCAGAGAAGCACACCTTTGATGGTTGCGAAGGCACCGACTGTACAGTTGAAGGCTGTGACGAAACTCGCGTAGCTCCCGGCCATCAGTATGATAAGGCTTGCGATAAGGACTGCAAGGTTTGCGGCGAAGCTAATCCTAACGCGGGCAATCATGTTGATAACGTAATCAATGAAACCAATGAAGAAGGAAAAGACAGTCAGTGCGACCACTGCGGATTCGAAGTTGACGAAGCGGGCGATACTGAGAACGTTCCTGTTGAATAATAAATCTCAAAGATTGTTTAGCAAAATCCGCAAAATCGGATATGATAAATAATCAGTACGTATTAAAATAAAAAGGGGCTGTCCTATTTAGGCAGAACCGAATAAAAAACGAGGTAGATGTTGCATTTATACTGCTATTCTATCTCGTTTTTGCTTTTTTAGTATAATTGATGTTGAAATTCTGCGTTTTTCTTCATTTATTCAGTCTTTCATCTTTTTCCTTGATTTTATTGAATACTTGGTAAGACAACCCTTTTGTTATTCGGTTTCAATGCGTTTTTACATCAGTGACAGTTTCGCGCATTAAAAGCTGTGAGTTAGATATACGAATCATAATTTCAAAAATATTTTTTTGAAATTATTGACAACAAATTAAAAATATGTTATATTTGTATCACGATACAACTTTGAATTTTGAAAGAGGGAGAAAAATGGCTCGCATTGGCAGAGGAAAGAATTTTAAAAAAATGAAATCGAAGCTTTTGCATACGGTGGCTGCGATGTTTCTTGAGCAGGGTTATCACAAAACAACGCTCAGAGATATTTCAAACGCGGCAGGGGTTGCATATAGCTCGCTTATAAACGTATTCGGAAGTAAAGAGGGAATGCTCGCGGAGCTCGTTGCATTCGTGCTGGAGGGGCAGTTTGAGGCAACCGCAAAGCTTCTTTCAGGAAAGTCTGAAGATAAAATTCTCTTTTATGCGGCAGAAACAACCTTGCAGCTTTATATGGCGGAGAGCCACGAGCACATAAGAGAGATGTACTCGGTGTCGTACACACTTTCCGAGACCTCCAGGATTATATATGATACTATAACGCGTAAGCTTGAGGATATTTTCAAGGAGCATCTTCCAGAGCTTGAAACTAAAGATTTCTACTGCCTTGAAATTGCATCGGGCGGCATAATGCGCTCGTTTATGACGGTGCCCTGCGATATGTTCTTCACTATGGATATGAAGGTTCGCTTCTTCCTTGAAACTACGTTCAGGGTTTATAAGGTATCCGAGGAAAAGATAGCCGAGGCAATAGCGTTCGTCGGGCAGTTTGACTTCAAAACGATAGCCGAAAAGGTTATTGAAAATATGCTCGGTTACCTTGAAAGCAAAACTTAATTTACATAGATAACTCAATCAAAAGTTTACATAGATAACTCAATCAAAGAGGAGAAAAACAATGAAAAAAATCATAGCGTTATTTGTTATTCTTACGCTTGCGCTTTCGGTTCTTGCTTCTTGCGGAGACAGGGTTGTTACCACTCTGCCTGAGGGAATGAGCGGCAAGGATGCGGCAAGCCTTATTCTTGCGAACGAGCGTCTTAATTCGCAGCTTCTCAAAAACAGTAATAACATTTTTGAGGACGGAAGCGAAACCCTTATGGACCTTGCCGAAAAGGTAAGGGTAAGTCTCGCGAGCAACACCGTAATTATGGACGAGGAAAGCGGCAAGGCTGACCTTGCGGGAACGACCTATAAGACGGTAGACGGAAGCTACGTAAATATAAACGGAAACCGTTACAGATGGGGCGGCTTTACCGAATATTCCAATTCTTACGAGTATTTCAAGAATCTTACCACCAATATCACAAATTCTGCCGAGATGGGAGCAACCCTTATTGATGACGTAAAGAAATACGTCAGAGTGGTTGATATGTGGGTAGACGTTCACGGTGTAGAGTATTATCTTCACGTTGAGGAGAACTCCGAGCTTCTCTTTTCCAGGAGAGACGAGTTTGTTGAGATTTGCCGCCGCACCAAAACCGAGGACGGCTCAAATCTTTACGAGATAGCCCGTGTTGGCGAAAACGGCGGCACAATGCGTATGGTTTACTGTGAGGGTAAAATCTGTGAGTATTCTTATATTTACGAGAGCTTTAATCACAATTTCCTGGCTGTAAACAATAAAGGCTTCTGGGAGGTTGTTGACGTAGGCGTAATCGAAACGCATTACAACGTATCCTGTATGGTTATAAAGAACGACATCTGCTACGACTCCTTCTACGCACCCGAAGCTCCCGGTCAGCTTGGTATGATGAAGATTATCAGCTCTGACAGGAAAACCGATATTATCAACTTCTTGTCGGGAGAGGAACACGCAAGCATAAGCGTAAAGCTTCAGGCGTTCACAGGCTATAAGGGCATAGAAGTCGAAACAACTCCCGATAAGGTAAAGCCGCTGGAGTCTCTAGATTACGAATCAGACCTGTTTCGTTATACCGACACCTTTGACAATCCCGTTTACGTAATAACCAACCAGAGAGCCGGCAAGGTTTTACTTGACAATGGAAAGACCATAGCTGCAAACGACAGATTCCTTGACGGCAAGGTAGTTGTTCACTCTGTTTTCTTAGAGCATTTCGGCAGAGAGCCCGATGAAACGACAAACGGCAGATACGGCGGCGGCTACGTTCCGTCCTTCGATATAGTAGTTGACGGCGATAGTTTTGAGGAGCAGATGGCAAACTTTGAGGCATTTCTTTCCGAGGTTGGACTCGTCTGCACACGTAATATTGATTACGTAAAAGCGGGAATTCTCCGCGCTTATCTGGAGCTTGAGCAGTTTGTGAAATATCACGAGTGGAACGAGAGCCCGATATATACCGAGGATGATCTTGCTCGCGGATGGCAGAATAACCTTGCAAAGCACGAGTTCTACAAGGAGCTTTATAACGAAATAAAGGATGCCGAGGTTATAGACTTCTCGAATAAGGACAGAATAGAGCTTGCTATCAAGTTTGCAGAGATTAAGGCGCAGAAAGCAGCTTCGGTTGTAAACGACTCACTCCGTGTGAAAATAAATCAGCTTGAGCTTACGGTAGAGGACACTATGCTCTTTGTTGAAAACGAAAGCTACGTCGTATCCTTTGCTCTTATAGGCAAAGATAACACTCTGACTCATATAGATACCGAGGGGCAGACGGGTGTGAAGTACGACGGTGCTGAAGTCTTCACGGTCAGCGGCAATGCTGAGTTTGATATTCCGATTCTTGCTCTTGGCGAGTATTACCTCGCAGCGTATATTTCAACAGCAGACGGAATCAGGACGAGCGCATACACCAAGCTCGTATTTACCGCTTTTACCGAGACGGAAAAGTCTGTTGGAAATACAAAGGTTACGCTTCTTAAGCAAGACACAAACGAGCTTACGGTTAAGTACGGGGAGATAATCGACGTCAATATAGCTCTCGGCGGCACAGCTTATACCGGCGCTGAGATGACCGAGGCTCTTTCAAAGGAGATATATAAGTACGGTTTTGTATCCAAGGGGGCAGCTCTTGAGGTTCTTTCCGGCAGCGCATACGTTGAGGTTACCGAGCTTGAGAGCAAGCTCGCAAGCGGAAGCTACCGCTTGAAGTACAGTGTTGCAAACGGCAGCGAAGTCAAGGAAGGATACGTTATCGCGAGCTACACCGCACCGTAAAATACGGCTGAAAATTCGAAAAAGCCGAATATCAACAACAAACTAAAATAAAACAAGAGCAGGAGCTACGGGCGTTAAAGCCCTAGCTTCTGCTCTCTTTTTGTAAAGTATAATTTGCAATTATGTAGATTTAATCCTCGGAGTGAGGAATATTTTTCTTGTCGCAATACTTTGCGGCAGCGGAGTTGTCCGGGCAGATGACCTTAATCCTATAGCAGCCGTAGAATGCAGAATCACCGATAGATGTAACGCTTTCGGGAATAGTTATGCTTGTAAGGCTTGTGCAACCGCAGAACGCACCATCACCGATAGATGTAACGCTTTCGGGGATAACAACCTTTTTTATAATTTTATTATTATTATAAAAGGCATGTGAGTAAATTCCATATTTTTTACCGTTGCAGCTTGCAGGGAGCGTAATATTTGCTTCGCTGCCCGTATATCCTAAAAGATAACAAATATTTCCGTCTTCATAGAAGATAAATCCATCATTGGTTTCAAAGGTTTTCTTCTCGCCTTCGGTATCGGTATATACGTTAAGCGCGTAGTATCCTACGTAGCCATTTGATGTGTCGCCCTTTGTAATATTTAAATCGGAGAGATTATATATCTCAACAAGCTTGTGGCAATCGTAGAATGCACCACGACCGATAGAAGTAACGCCTTTTGAGATAGTTATGCTTGTAAGGCTTGTGCAACCGTAGAATGCCTCATTACCGATAGAAGTAACGCCTTCGGGAATAGTTATGCTTGTAAGGCTTGTGCAACCGTAGAACGCATAATCACCGATAGATGCAACGCTTTCGGGAATAGTTATGCTTGTAAGGCTTGTGCAATCTCTGAATGCAGAATAACCGATAGAAGTAACGCCTTTTGAGATAGTTATGCTTGTAAGGCTTGTGCAACCGTAGAATACCTCATCACCGATAGATGTAACGCCTTTTGGGATAGTTATGCTTGTAAGGCTTGTGCAACCGTAGAACGCAGCCCCACCGATAGATGTAACGCTTTCGGGAATAGTTATGATTGTAAGGCTTGTGCAATCTACGAATGCAGAATAACCGATAGATGTAACGCTTTCGGGAATAGTTATGCTTGTAAGGCTTGTGCAACCGTAGAATGCCTCATTACCGATAGAAGTAACGCTTTCGGGAATAGTTATGATTGTAAGGCTTGTGCAACTTCCAAATGCAGAATAACCGATAGAAGTAACGCTTTCGGGAATAGTTATGATTGTAAGGCTTGTGCAATCTACGAATGCATGATCACCGATAGATGTAACGCTTTCGGGAATAGTTATGCTTATAAGGCTTATGCAACTTCTAAATGCAGAATAACCGATAGATGTAACGCCTTTTGGGATAGTTATGCTTGTAAGGCTTGTGCAACCGTAGAACGCAGCCCCACCGATAGATGTAACGCCTTTGGGGATAACAACCTTCTCTATAATTTTATTTTCAGAAAAGGCATATTTGTAAAGTTCATATTTTTTACCGTTACAGCTTGCAGGGAGCGTAATATTTGCTTCGCTGCCCGTATATCCTAAAAGATAACAAATATTTCCGTCTTCGTAGAAGATAAATCCATCATTGGTTTCAAAGGTTTTCTTCTCGCCTTCGGTATCGGTATATACGTTAAGCGCGTAGTATCCTACGTAGCCATTTGATGTGTAGCCTTTTGTAATATTTAAATCGGAGAGATTATATATCTCAACAAGCTTGTGGCAACCGTAGAATGCATCATTACCGATAGATGTAACGCTTTCGGGGATATTTATGCTTGTAAGGCTTATGCAACTTCTAAACGCAGAACGACCGATAGATGTAACGCCTTCGGGAATAGTTATGCTTGTAAGGCTTGCGCAACCGTAGAACGCATAATCACCGATAGATGTAACGCTTTGGGGAATAGTTATGCTTGTAAGGCTTGTGCAACTTCTAAATGCAGAATCACCGATAGCTGTAACGCTTTCGGGAATAGTTATGCTTGTAAGGCTTGTACAATGATAGAACGCAGCCCCACCGATAGATGTAACGCTTTCGGGGATATTTATGCTTGTAAGGCTTGTGCAATCTTCGAATGCAGAATCACCGATAGATTTAACAGGCAATCCAAGGTGCTTCGCGGGAATAATAAGCTCGGTATCAGTGCAATCTCCTATACCCGAAACTATGTAATATGTTTCATCGTTGCTTAGGGTGTAATCAAGTCCGAGAGACATGAGCTTGGCTCCACAAGCTGTGCAAATATTATCTACGTAATTATGAGAAGCCGGAATCACGGTATCGGACATATTGATTTCGGTAGTACCGTTTGCATCCGAAAATAACTTTGAGCACGCAGAGCAAGTATAGTATTCAATATTACCGTTTACGGTACAGGTTGCTTCGGCTCTTTCTGTTTTGGTTAATGTATGAGTGTGAGATGGAGCACCTTCGTCACCGCTTTCGCCGTTGTCGTCTTCACCGGTTCCGTCTTCATCACCGCCTTCGCCGGAGTTATCATTTCCGTTTCCACCCGGGGTGGCAGTGTCTTCATCATCGCCTTTGCCGGAGTTATCATTTCCGTTTCCACCCGGGGTGGCAGTATCTTCATCATCGCCTTCACCGGAGTTATCATTTCCGTTTCCATCTGGAGTGGTAGTGCCTTCTTCGTCGTTTCCGCCGGGCGTTGTATCTTCATTTTCACCCTTATCGGTGTTTTCGTCGGTTTCCTCGTTTTCCGTGTCGGTTTTGTTGCTATCCAGGTTCAAATGGGAAAGCAAGTCTTCGCACGACGTCAGCATCACCGTCATAGCGGCTGCTAAAAGAATCACGAGAAGAAACGCAAAAATTCTCCTTACTTTCATTGCTTGGTCTCCTTTCACAAGACAAAAATAATAACATAATATTTTATGTATATAATAAATGTTAACACGAAATATATTGTATGTCAAGGTTTTTACATAAAATAATATTATTATATACTCAAAAATAATGATATTTTGTGTGGAGGTTTTATGAACAGATTACGTGATTTGCGGGAGGATAGGGATTTGAAGCAATCCGATATTGCCAAAATTCTGAACATTTCTCAGCAATACTATCAGTGCTACGAATCGGGCAAAAACGAGATTCCCACTCGTCATCTTATAACCCTTGCCAAGTTTTACAATATATCCATTGATTATATTGTCGGTATCACTGATATACCGCGTATGCTTGACGGAAGCGAGCTGCAAAGCTCCGACGCAAAAATCGCAAAAATCGCCGAAAAAATAGAGTGCTCTGACAGCAAGATTAAGAAAGCGATTTGCGTCCTTCTTGAAATAGAGTAATAAAACTAAAATAAAACGACCGTTTCTTTCTCAAAGCGCGTAAGACGCCGAGAGTGAAACGGTCGTTTGTTATATTTTGACTACTTTTGTTTGAATTTTGCTGTTTTTTGTAGCTTAAGCCTCGGAGTGAGGAATATTTTTCTTGTCGCAATACTTTGCGGCAGCGGAGTTATCGGGGCAGATAACCTTAACCTTATCGCAGCCGTTGAATACACCCCAGCCGAACTCCGTAACGGAGGCGGAAATGGTTACGCTTTCAAGATTTACGCATCCGCGGAAGGCTGTATCGTCGATTCTGTTTACCGAGTCGGGAATCACGATAGAACGTAAGGACGTACACTGATAGAACGCTCCTTCACCGATATCGGTAACCGAATCGGGAATTACGATTTCTTCAAGAAGCTCGGAATCGCAGAATGCCCATGAGCTTACCGTCATAACCGAGTCGGGAATCTCGTATACCTTAAGCTCCTTGCAGGGAGGATAGGAAACGAGAACGGATTTGTTTTTATTGAACAGCACGTCGTCAACCGATTTAAAGAAACGGCTCTTCGGGTCTACGTTGATTTTTTTCAGCACCGTGCAGCCTCTGAACGGGCCTATGCCGATAGACATTACAGACCTCGGAATAGTTATTTCCTCAAGGCTCTTGCAGTCCTTAAAGGCGTATTTTCCGATTTTTGTAACTCTGTCCTTGATATCTATTTCTTCAAGGCTGATGCAGCCGTTGAATACCATATCGTCAATCTTCGTGACCTGCTCGGGAATGTCTATTTTCTTAAGCGATACGCAGTCTGCAAACGAGCTTTCTCCAAGCACTGTAAGCTCACGGGGAAGGGTTATTGAGGAAAGCGACTTGCAGCTGTTGAAAACGCCGCCGTAAATTTCCGATATTCCGTCTGCAAGCGTGATGTCCGAGAGCTTCGCGCAGTTTTCAAAGGCTCTCTCACCGAGCTCTATTTCGTCGTTTTTAACCACTAGAGCTTCAAGGGACGTGCAGTCGCGGAACGCACTTTCACCGACGAAGCGTACGTTTTCGGTAAGGGTGAGACTCTTAAGCTTTTTGCATCCGCGGCAAGCCTCGTTCATAAGTGCTTCAACCGTCGTGCCGATATCGAGTCTTTCAAGCTTTTCGCAGTTCTTGAACGCGCCCTTACCTATGACTCTTACGTTTGCGGGGAGCGTGAGGTGGGAGCTTCCGTCCTTGCAGCGCACGAGAACGTCGTCCTCTATCGAGAAGCTTCTCATAGTTTCGGTAGGAAGCGAGTCTATAAGCTTGTCTATGTATTTAGAGTCGTTTTCAAGTCCGACTCCTTTAACGTGCTGGAGATTTTCAAGCACCATTTTGAGCGCGCCGGGAATCTCGGTGTTGTCGTCGAGGTATACGGGGAAAATTCTCTTATTGTTCTTGTAAGCAACTATGATTTCCATTCCGCAGTATTTACTTTGCATAGAGCTTTGCGAAACAAACAGTAAGAACGCGCTGCAGTTTTCAATTTTGCTTTGAAGCTCAAGGCGGAAATCCTCGCCTATCTCCATAGTATCATCATACCAGAAGCGGAATTTTTCTCTGTCGATACGCTTCAAAATCTCGCGCACCTTAGTTATATCCGCGTGAGAATAGCTTACGAATATATAAGGCTCGTCGCCGTCGTAAGAGGGAAGCCCCATATCGTAGTAATTTGCATTGTAATCCTTTTCCTGCATTGTTTTCTCCTATCCTTTTTTATAAAACTAATCCGAGAGTGAGCAGTGCCGCGAGCAACGAGGGAACTGCTACCGTGATGCCTATTTTAAGAAAATCGAGATATCCGAATTTGAGGTTATGCTCCTTAAGAATCGAGCTCCACATAATTCCCGCAAGTGCGCCGATAGGGGTAAGGCAAGCTCCTAGATTTGAGCCGACTACGGTTGCGTAAACCGCGCCAAGCGAGCTTGACAAGGCGAGAATCGAGGAGTACAAAACGCTCATAGGAATATTGTTTATGAGGTTGGAAGCGAGAAATGACGTGATACCGTAGCTCCATACGGGCGCTTTTGTTCCGAGCAGACCGACTATCGCATCGGTAACGCCGTTTGCGCTGAGAGCTTCAACCATTACGAACATTGAAATGATAAAGGGAATCAGCTCCCACGGTGCTCTCTTTAAGCAAGAAATCAGGGCGTTCGGCTTTTCTTTGCGATATATCGAGATACCGATGCTGAAAAGAAACAGTGAGAGGGCTGAAATCAACGAAACGAGCCACATTTCGATACCGATATACGAGCCGAGCGCGAGTATAAGCGTGCATACGGCAAGGTGGGCGATACCGATAATAAGCTGCGGCTTATCCGAGAGGGTAACCTCGTCCGGCTCCGCCGAAATCGTTTCCGAAAGCTTGCGCTTGAAAACAAGCATCAGGAACGCAAAGGCAACCACGCCTGCAGTAAGCGTCGGCAAAATCATAACCTTAAGATGAGAAACGAAGTCTCCGCCTGCTGCCGTAACGAGATAGATATTGGTGGGGTTACCGATTATAAGCGCCATACTCCAGGTGTTTGCCGCAACGAATTCGGCGGCAAGATAGGGAATTGGGCTGATTTTTGCATTTTTTGCAAAGTAGCAGATAAACGGTGTAAACGAAAGAATGATTATGTCGTTTGAGGTGAACACCGTAAGAACGGATACGGTAACGTAAAGCAGCAAGAACAGCTTAAGCTGACTTGTGCCCGCGCGTTTAAGCGTAACGCTCGCAAGATAGCGGAAGAATCCCAGCTCGTCGAGGAAAATTGACAACACCGTCATCGATATAAACAAGACGAGAATTTTAAGCGGATTTATCGCGGTGTTTGCAACGAGCGCGCTGCCGACGGTTTTTAAGTCAACAGCACCCGAAATAAGCAAAGCCGTCGCGCCGACAAGGGTAACTACCCAATATGAGCCTATTGAAAGCCTGCCGATCTTGATTTTTGGGAAGAACAATACCGCGCATATCATAGTTAAGCACGTTATTGCGCTGATGGTTATAGAAAGTGCCATTTTGTGCCTCTTTTTGTGTAATTTTGCTTTGAATCGAAATGAATGTTACAAATTAAGAATATCACTTTTCGTGATTTTTGTCAATATTTTAATAAAACATTTTAAAGCGACACGCGTGTGAAAGCCATAATAATAGCAAAAACAAAAAACGCTTACAAAACGTGTCATTATGCGTTCTGTAAGTGTTTTTGTCATCAATTAGAATGAACGGTTTAAAATCGTGCATATTTGATTTAACCGTCGTTTACGTTATTGTCGGTATCCGTTTCAACGTTGCGCTCTCTTTTGAGCGCAAGCTCTCTTGCTGTGGCGTGCGCGCGTTCTTCCTTTTCCTCTGTGGTGATTTCCCAATGAATGAGTACCGCGAGTATCGCGCGGAGAATTATAACTATACCGAGTATCAAAAGCTCTTTTAAGTCTCGTATGATAACCGTGTTGACTATTTCCGCGCCCATTTTGAATTCAAGCGCAAGCGCAAGGTTTCTGCCGAGAGCGATAACTGCATTGACAGGCTCAGATTTTTTTGTTTTGATTATCTTGGCGTATTGAAGCAGAATTTTAACAGACCCGAAAATTACGATAGATATACCTATTATTTCAAGTGTATGTACCGCAAGCTTTGCAAGAACATGGAGAAAGTGCTCGTACGCTCCCAAAAATTTATCCACTTTTTGTATCCTTTCCGTGATATAATCGCACAAGGTCTTATATCACACTTTTAATTATTGTTTCTGTGTTGTGAATACATTATAACCTAAAATGTATCATATTTCAAGAGTTTTGAAAAAAATGACGAGACTATGGATGCTTTGAAAGAAATTTTTTGCCGTTGAGTTATAAAAGGGTAAGTAAAGAAAAGTGGATTTTTATGCGGGGGAAAATTACCAACTTGCCTTCGTACCAAATCACGCCTGTGGGCGTGTATATCATCAAACGCAGTTTAGTATATCATCAACACAGAGTGTTGTATCTCATCAAGCCGCAGGGAAATACACGCTAAAGCGTGATGATATACAAGGGCGGCTCGCCGCCCTTGGTTGTATGCACCGCATTTCGTGCGGTGATGATATACCAACCCCGCGGCTTGGATAAAAAATCCCCGTTCCGCAGAACGAGGATTTTTTGGTGGAGACAAGTGGATTTTGACGGCAAGCGTCAATATACCTTCGCACGCCTCGTGAAAGCAAGCTTTCGTCGGCTTTGCTTGGTATGCGAACCATATTCGCGCGCGAGCCGAGTACGAATGCAAGGTTGAAGCGCAAAGGTGCGAACAAAGATAGTAGCGCGAGGTGGTTCGAGACTGTCCCCGCCAAAAACAAAAAGGCACCGCTACGGGTGCCTTTTGTTTTGGTGGAGACAAGTGGACTCGAACCACTGACCCCTTGCATGTCAAGCAAGTACTCTAACCAACTGAGCTATGCCTCCAAATATTCACGTCGGTATTATACAATATTATGTTGGCTTTGTCAAGATTAAAACACTAAAATTTTTGTCAGCTTGACTGCTTGGGCGCTTCTTTTGGTTTTATTAGTACGTACTCTGGATTTTGAAGCAGTACTCAGGTTTTTGTGGCTACTATTTCAACCTTATCGTAGAATACGTATCGCTCACGAAGTTCTTTCGGTATTACAATGCGTCCCAACTTATCAAATTCCTTTATCATTCCGATTTTTCTATAAAAATCCTCACAAAATATAATATTCTTATCTTTAACACAATTACAAACAAAAAATATGTTAAAGTCAAGTAAATTCTTAAGATTAACACAAATCAAAAGGGTAAGAATATGAAAATCTACGACTTTAACGGAAATAAGAATATCTGCGGAGCGAGGGTTAAGGAAGCTCGGAAAAGATTAAAGCTTTCGCAGGAAAATCTTGCGGCAAGACTACAGCTTGAAGGCGTCGTTATTGAGAGGGGCAGCGTCAGCAGAATCGAAATCGGCACACGCTTCGTTGCGGATTACGAAATCGTTGCGCTTTGCAAAATTCTCGGCGTAACGCCTACGCACCTGCTCGGTATGGAGCAGTAAAGGATAAACTTTTTTATCGGTTAATAAACCGAAAATGCGGAAAAATAGAGACGAGCTTCTTGGTAAGGGCAATAGATTAAAAAGCGGAAAGATTATGTCTGATTGACAAAAGCCGTATGGCGTGTTAAAATATAATCTCAAACAAATCAAATAATTTTAGTAGGAACGTTATGTTATGAAAAGAATAATAAAGAGTATCTTAATGCTGCTTTCGATTTCGCTTCTCGTCGGATGCGCGGTCAGCGCAAGCGCGAATGAAAAGGGACGTTCGGGAGAGCAGGGCGGTGAGACGTATAGGATAAAAGCCGCAGTTAATAGGGTATCCGGGGAGAGAATAGAAGCTACCGTAACTGAGGATAATGAGGATGCTTTCGGTGTTTATCATATTCTCTTGTCGGATAAAACAGAGCTTTTAGGCAAAGACGGAAACAGAATAACGCTTGCCGGCGTTAAGGCAGGCGACGTTATAGAGGCAGTCTATAACGGTCAGGTTATGCGAAGCTATCCGCCGCAAATAGTTGCGCTCAAAATAACTGTAGTTGAACAAAATAAACAATAGTTTACAAAATTGTACAAATAAAACAAGCAGAACGAGAAATTTTTGGGGGTTACCCGCATCTTTTCGTCTGCTTGTTTTTGTTTTATATATTTAATTGTTTAGACTTGAAGCATCGTTTTTTGTTTTACGGCTTTTTCTTTTTATTCGCGGATTTATCGCGCGATAGCGTGCCGCAGTCGCAGCCCTCGAAACAGTCGCAGCAGCAATCGTCGCAGCCCTCGGGACCGCAGTCGCAATCGCAGTCTCCGCCGTCTCCTGCCGCCGCGATAGCTATAATAACCACCCCCGCAATAATAACGGCAAGAAATATAGAGTAGGTTGAAAGCGTAAGATTTCTTATAAGCTCCCCGGGCGTGTTAACCTCGAGAGACATTGCGAAAATGAACGCAAGCTCGATTATCATATAGTAGCCAAACGTGGATAAATAGGTCGTATGCGTTTTTGTTACGGCTAGAATATAGAGGAGAGCCGAAAGGCATACGTAGCCTACGCAAAGCACAGTGTATGCCGCTTTGGATTTATGTATAAACGGAATTTTCGAGAGCGCGAAAAATACCCAAAGGTACAGCACCGTGGCGAAAGAAACCAGAATCATCGTGAAAAACGAGTTATCAAATTCCCTGAAAAGATACCAGGCGCGGATAAGCACTCCCATAGCGATAGTGTTAACGAAAAAGCATATAAGGTTTATTTCGTTTCTCTCTCGTATAACGAATGCCAAAACACCGCTTGCTATAAGTATTCCAACGCCGATAAACAGCGCGGTGATTGAGTCTTTAAGTATGTCCCGTGTAAGAATTGCAACGCTTGACGCTAAAAACAAGAAAAGAAATGATGCGAGCGAAACCAAAGTTATTTTTTTCATAATGTCACCTGCTTTGAATATTCAAACTGCTTTTCGTTTTTATCTGCGCTATTTCAGCTGTTTTTCAAGCTCCTCTATGAAGCTATCGTTATCCTTAACGCTTACGGTAACCACGTCAAAGGCGTTATATCTTATGTTAACGTGCTCAACCGCGTTCTTGAGCGCGAGCATAGACTCTGAATAGAATTTCCGGTCCTTCTTTGCTGTTTTTATCTTTGAATATGGAATTTCTTTTTTCATAAGAAGCCCGAATTTTATCAAAACCGTCTTTTCCCTTAACTCAACGTAGCCGAAAAGGGGAGAGACGAGCAAATAAAAAACGGTGAAGTCTATCGGCAGCGTAACTATAAGCGAGATTGGATAAAATGCAGAAAGCGCCGTCAGAGACAGCATTATTACCGCCGTGGATATTGTGATTATCCAGAAAAGCATATCCGTTTTTGGCTTAAAGATTTGTTTTTTCAAAACAAACACCTCCGCAAGATTTGTATATCAATATAAAAATCCGTATCACTTGACATTTCTTTAGTTTGGTGTTAAAATTTAATAAAAGCAAGTGAAGCTCCCAAGGAGAATCTGTTATAAAACAATTTTATAAATAAATCATAAAGGAGAATTATTATGCCATACGTAACCTGTTGCGAATGCGGCGAAGTTGTCGATGAAAGAGACAGACACCATTGCCCGAGATGTGGACACACTGAGGTTAGCAGAAGCTGTAACGAATGCCTTTACAGCACCTATTACGACGAGGACGGTGATTACACCTGCAGCTTTGGTATCACCGTAAGAGACGGACGCCAAAGCGCTTGCGTTCACTTTACATATGACGACAGCGACTAAATCGTTGGATAAAAGTTAACTAAAATGCCGATAGAAAAAGAGATTAGAACGGAAAATTCCGCGATATTCTCTTTTTCTTTTTGAAGGCTATACTGCGGTGTAATTGAAAACGACCGTGCAGAGCTTTGAGTCTATAAAAAGGTCGGACGGCTTTTCCACGAGTGACCACTCTGTCTCGCTGCCCGTAAAGCATATCTCAGAGAGCGAAGCGCATCCCGAAAATGCAAATTTTTCTATAGCCTTAAGACTTCTCGGGAGCATAATTCTTTTGAGTGCCGCGCAATCTCTGAAAGCGCCGAGTCCGATAACGCGCAATCCCTCGCCGAGTATGGCTTCGGTAAGTCCCGAGCATCCCTCGAACGTAAACGGAGTAAGCTCTGTTGTGCTGCCGGGAACGCTGACCTCGGTAATAGAATTCATATTCGTGAACACCTCGAAAAATATATCTGCAACACCCTCGGGAATAACAATTTTTCCGCCATTACCGTAATATTTCATTAGAACTTGTTCTTCTATATAAAACTCGTTTAGCATAAGCTCCTCCCAAAAACGTGTGGTTATAAAAGTATCGTTGAAAATATCACAGTGTCTTTTCAAAAATTAATTTTCAATGGTATTATATCATATTTTTTCCAAGGTTTCAATCATTTTACATAAAGATTAAGTATTCTTAATTCTTTAGCTGAGATATTGATTATTTCGCGCGCGTGTGTTATTTTTTTAGTGTATTATGTAGTAATGAGAGGTTTTATGTTTAATTTTCAGCACGTTTTGTATATGGTAATATCTGCTGTTTTAACGGCAGCGCTTCTTTACCTTGCCGCAAAAAAGATAAAGGAACAGCGATATAAAGATCTTATTCTGAAGCTTTCTGCGGTTATCACAGTAATTATTCATATAAGCGATCTTTGGGTAGAGTATTTTCAAACGGGCGGAAACGCGTACGTTTCGAGCGTTCATATCTTCCCGATGTATCCCTGCAATATAATTATGTGGATGCTGCTTGCTGCGGCGTTTATAGAGAACAGAAAGAGCAGAATATTTAAGCTTCTTGCTGAATTTTGCTTTATAGTGGGAATCGTTTGCGGGGTAATAGGAATAGTTCTTAACGAGAACTTTGATGCAACTCCCACGCTTGCAGATTATAGTGTCCTGAAGGGCTTACTCAGCCATTCAACGATGCTTTTCGGCTGTATTTATCTTTTCGTCGGCGGCTATGTAAGACCGGGAATATTCAGCACGGTAAGCCTTATTTTCGGATTTGGTATATTCGTTGTGTGCGGTCTCGGTATGAATCTTATCTATTCCGCATTTGGAATGGAGTCACCCGACGGAATTTGGATAAACGGCGTTCCTTACGTCGGTGTATCCTCTATAATTTTAGGTCTTTTGGCGGTTGCGCTTTATTTCGGAGCGTTTGCCTTAGTTGAACTCAGGCTTCCGCCCGAGGAGCGCTGGTACTCAAAAATAAAATCCTATTTCAAAAAGGATAAAAATAAAGGAGAAAACAAATGAGAGATTTATTCTTTAAGCTTTTTGAGATGTCGCATTTTGACACGGGGATATCGGTTACCGCATTCTCGCTGTCGCACATAGTTTATTTGGTACTTATCGTTGGTGCTATAGTAGGTCTTTATTTCAAATTCAGAAATTCACCTTATGATACTAAGAAAAAGCTGCTGGACGTTTTAATTATTCTTCTTACCGTATCGTATATTTCGGACTTCTTCGTACACGAGTTCGTTTACGCTGAGGAGGTTGACGGTGTTCTGGTTGGCGGCGGTCTTAATATGGATAAGCTCCCCTTCCATATCTGCACTGTGCTTTGTCCGATAACTGCGTTCGTTCAGTTTAACGGTAAGCTAAATAAGTTCTTAGAGCCTGTGGTTATGCTCGCTGCCCTTGCTCCTATGATGTATATAGTTTATCCCGCAAGTATAGGCTCGGGAGAGCCTTGGTGCTATCAGGCGGTGCAGACTATGTTCTATCACGGTACTCTTATGGCGTGGGGAATACTCAATCTCGCACTCGGGGCGCTTAAGCCCGATATAAAGAATTGCTACAAAGCAGCAACGCTTCTTTGCGGTATCACTCTTTGGGCAAAGCTCGGCAACCTGCTTCTTGAGCATAACTGGTTCTTCCTTGAGGAAGACGCTTTCTACATAGGTCTTGTAGAGAACAGCATTATCCCGAAGTGGCTTCTTATGATTGCCAATCCCTTGGTATTTTTCTGCGCCGTCCTTCTTCTTTACGGCGTATATTACCTCGTTATGAAAATTAAAAATAAAGATACAGAACTTACCCGAAACAGCGAGAAAAAAGAAGAAGTCACCGTATAATTGAAACGAATAGTGTATAAATGAAAAGAATGGTTTGCATAATTCCGGGTTTGACTTTCGCTTTTTGGCGCACTTTGTGGCCGCAAAAGCAAAGATGACGAATAAAATCCACCTGCAATCGAAAACAGCTGCCGCTGTGGCAAGCGAAAAAATAAAATTGAATTACAATAAAACAAAAGGGCAGAGAATTTTGGGGTTTATCATTATTCTCTGCCCTTTTTATAATCTGTTATTAAATAAAACGATAAATGGCTTATAATATAAATAAAATCAGTTGCTGAAATGAAAACTCACAATTTGCGAGTATTCTTTCTTTTATATTTGACAAGCTCGGTTACGGCTAATATAAGCGCGTATGCCGTAATATATATCGGCGCTATCACCCATACGGTGAGGGGCGTTCCGTCAAGCGCGGGTCCTGTCATATAAAAAGGATTGCCGTAATCCATAACGCACATAAGAAACGCGCCAAACGAAAGATATGCCGTTAGTCCTATCGGAGTACAGTACCACTTTTTGTAGGTAATGTCAAGGTGTCCGAGCAGAAACATAAGTATAACGACGATTGCCGACCAGGTATGGTGCATCATACCGAGTATGGTTGGAGGATACATAAACGACGGATGCTGATCTATAAAGTTGGGATAGAATGTAGTTATAGCGCCACCTGCCAGCGCAACCAGCCAAATAAAGTGCAATACGTTGTTGTTTTTCTTACCGATTAACAGTGTTATAGACAAAACGTAGCTTGACGTGCTGCAAAAGCTGTCCGTTATAAGCTTCTTCCAGTTCGGAGTATCGTGCTCGAATACGAGAGCTAATCTGTTAGTGAATATAATGATAAACAAAATTGCCGCCGCAGCCTTTATAACGAAATTTTTCGCGTGCTCCGTCTTGGCATAGCGCTTTGTTAAAAAACATACCGTAAAAGCAACCAAGACGCTTATAATAACGTATATCAGATGCTCTTTCCCGAATACTTGCGGATTCATACGCTTATTCTCCTTGCTTGTTTGTTACAACGTCGTCTGAAACTATAGTTTTACGCGCTGAATGGAATTGGAAAACTATTGGCTTTTGGCGTTGTTGCGGTATTTTCGAACAAGTTCAAAGGATACCAAAACTGCGGCGTAGCATACTGCGTATATGGGAGCAATCACCCACGCTGTAAGGGGAGTTCCGTCGAGCATAGGCTCGGCAATGTGAAATGAATCGGAAAACCCGAATACCGCCATTTCAAACGCTCCTACGGTAAGGTAGGATGTGAAACCGAATAGAGTACAGTACCATTTTTTGTACGTTACGTGAATTTGATTAAAGAGAAACAGGGCGCAAATCATTACGAGAGTGATGCTGTGGTGCAATAGTCCGGATATTGTCGGAAGATAAAAGATGCTCGGACCCTGGTTAAGAAACGTGGGATAGAAAATGGTAATCACAGCGCCAACCAAACCAAGCGACCACACGAAGTGGTAAACGGCATTGTCCTTTTTGCCGAAAAGCACCGAGAGAGAAAGGACTAGACTTGTCATTCCGCAAAAGCTGTCGGGAATAATTTGTTCCCACCTTACGTCAGAATACCGGTATACCTGAGAAAGCCTGTTTATCAATATCCAGATGAGAAGCATTGCGGCAATAGATTTGAGTACAATTTTTTGCGATTTTTCAGTTTTGGCGTACCTTTTTGCAAAATAAAGACCAAGAACGGACAACGGCAGCGTTATCGCAAGATAAATCAGATGCACGCCGCCAAATACGTTGAGATTCATTCTTATTTCTCCTTAAAAATAATTCGGCGTCCGATTAACAAGCTAATTATAACACATCTAAAGCTCTGTTTTCAATCGATTAAATTCTTAAATACTATTAAATATAGCTTTAAAAAAGGTCAGTCAATCGAGATGGTTTACAAAAAGAAATAACCAAAATCAAACCACGAGGGTTAGGCTTTGATTATTTTTGGTGGACCATCTAGGACTCGAACCTAGGACCGACCGGTTATACTCCACATCGGCGCAAAGACTCTCGTCTTTGGTGCTACGCACTGTGTTCGGCTTCACCGAACCGCCGAGGAGCAATCTACGCTCACTCGCTGACAAGCAAGCTTGCCGACTCGTTTCGCTTGATTATGTAGCCTCCGGCTCAACCCGGTCTAACCTAGCGCAATTCCAAATAATCTATAAACAAAAGAGAGATAACCGTAAAGGCTATCTCTCTTTTGTTGGTGGACCATCTAGGACTCGAACCTAGGACCGACCGGTTATACTCCACATCGGCGCAAAGACTCTCGTCTTTGGTGCTACGCACTGTGTTCGGCTTCACCGAACCGCCGAGGAGCAATC
>JAZNKD010000015.1:0-15777 GCA_045578385.1 Eubacteriales bacterium
TAAACGAGGCTCAGAGGCTGGTATCGCTAGAATATGTTAAAGGTCGAGAGAATGTTTACACGAATCCCGCAATCAAAGAGTATAACCGGACGACAGACTCGGCAAATAAGACGGTTGCTTGTTTGATTAAGATAATCAAAGACCTTAAAGGCGAGGGCAATAACGAGGACGTGGATCCTTTACTCGCTATAATCAACGGAGGCGAGGATAATGTCTCCGACAGAGAGTAAAGCTTACTTATATTGTAAGGATAATTACCGTAAAAAGACGACTCCGCGTTATGTTAAGCTGCAAATGCGCGAGTTTATGCGCTTATGCGAGGGCAAGGATAAGAAGTATAAAGTATCAAGCTCCAAGATAAAACAAATCGAGGGATTGCTTAAGCTTTTAATCATGCCCAAGGGCTTAAAAGCCGGACAAACTCTTTACGAGTGCTCAACCGGGTATCAATGGCTTGTATATACGGCAAGCCTCGCGGTCGTTTACCGGGATAATCCTCAAAAGAGACGTTTTGAGACGGTCTTACTTGAGATATGCCGTAAAAACTTTAAAACGTTTACAATTGCAACTCTTTTTATCATTCTATTTATAACCGAGCCTCAATTTTCGCAATTTTACTCGGTCGCCCCGGACGGATCCTTATCTCGAGAGATTCGAGAGGCAATCGCTCAAATCTTACGGAGCTCTCCGCTTGTTTATAAGTACAAGGGCAAGGCTCGCTTTAAGATCCTCCGAGATTATATTCTCTTTAATACTCTTGATACGAAATATACTCCTCTCAATTACTCAAGCTCAACGCTTGACGGTAAGTTGCCTAACGTCTTTTGCGCCGACGAGGTCGGAGCTTTACCAAACTCTTACGCAATCGAGGCAATGAGATCCGGTCAATTAAACATCTTAAATAAGCTCGGCTTTATTATCTCGACGAAATATCCGACGATAAATAATCCGTTTGAGGACGAGGTCTCTTACTGTAAAAAGGTGCTTGACGGAGTTGTTAAGGACGAGGCGGTCTTTGCTTTACTATATGAGCCGGACGATATAAAAGGTTGGGATACAAACGATCTTATCTTGCAGCAAAGTAATCCGGTTGCTCTTGAGATCCCGGAGATATGGCAAGATCTTCTTAAGAAAAGAGCAAAGGCAATCGCTCAAGAGAGCGCTCGCGAAAACTTCGTTACTAAGCATTGTAACATCATATACTCGGGAGCCGGGACGGAGACTTATATCGACGTTGCCGCCGTCCAAGAGTGCAAAGTAAGCTCGATCAATTGGAGCGGACGAGTTGTATATCTCGGACTCGACTTATCTCAATCCGGGGATAATACCTCGGTCTCAATGCTTGCGGTTGACGAGGATAATAAGATCCTTGCGGACTCTTGGGCTTTTATCCCGGAGGGCAGAATTGACGAAAAGCAAGCCTCCGAGCGAGTCAATTATCGAGAGCTGATTAAGACGGGTAAGGTTATCGCTTGCGGCGATAAGATAATCGATTATAAGGTTGTTGAGGACTTTATAATCGGTCTTGAGGATCGTTACGGAGTACAGATACAAGCGGTCGGTTACGATCGTTGGAACGCTTTAAGCTCCGCTCAAAAGCTCGAGAGCGCCGGGATAACAACGGTCGAGGTAAGGCAGCACTCGAGCGTATTACACCCGCCGACAAAGCTCTTAAAAGAAAAGATCCTTAACGGCGAGTTTATGTATATGGATAATCCTCTTTACGAGATCAATTATCTTAACTCCCGTTGTACTTACGATACAAATAAGAATCTTTATGTGAATAAGAAAAAATCGACGGGTAAAGTCGATATGGTAATAAGCACAATCAACGCAATGTATCTATTGCAGCAAGATTATTACTTCGGTTATAGCGGAGACTTTACAATACAAGTGCTTTAGGTTATTTTATAATTGAAAATAAATGAAAATCACTTTGAGACCTAATGAAAGCAAATGAAATCGCGAGGTGGTTTAATGGCTTTTAGTCTTTTCAAAAGAAAAAGAGAGGGCGAGGATCAAGCTCGCGAGACTCTCAAAGCAACTATCGGCGAGGCAACAACTCCGTCCGATGTTCTCTTAACAACTCTTATTAAAGGCGACACGATATCTCGAGAGCAAGCTCTCTCAATCCCGGCGGTATCCGCAAACGTGGACTTTATTGCCGGTTGTATTGCAAGTATGCCGGTTAAACTTTACAAGTATAAAAAGGACAAGGTCGAGGAGGTTAAGAACGATTCAAGGACTCGTCTCTTAAATAACGATACGGGAGATACTCTCGACGGCTTTCAGTTTAAAAAGGCTCTTATCATCGATTATTTACTTGGTAAAGGCGGTTATGCCTATATACAGAAATACAGAAACGAAGTAACGGGGCTTTTTTATGTACCCGAGGAATACGTCGTTATCAATTACAACTTTCAACCTATCCACAAATCTTATAAGATCTACGTCGAGGACGATACTTATAAGCCTTTTGAGTTTATCAAGCTCTTAAGAAATACCAAAACGGGAGCTTGGGGTAATGGTATAATCGACGAGTTAAACGGAGCTTTACAAACGGCTTTCCAAACTCAACTTTATCAATTGGGACTCGTTAAGACCGGCGGCAACAAGAGAGGCTTTCTCAAGTCGGAGCGTAAGCTCGGCACGGAGGAGATTACCGCTTTAAAGCAAGCTTGGCGTAATCTATACGCTAATAATACCGAGAGCGTTGTCGTCCTTAACAACGGGCTTGATTTTAAGGAGGCGGCAAATACCTCCGTCGAAATGCAGCTCAACGAGTCAATTAAAACTCTTGGGGAGCAGATCGATAAGATCTTTCATATTACCGATAATTTTTACGATACGTTTAAGTTTGCAATTTATCCGATACTTAAGGCTTTTGAAACGGCTCTCAACCGGGATCTTTTGCTCGAGAATGAGAAAAGCAAGTGTTTCTTTGTGTTTGATGTAAAAGAGATTATTAAGGCTAATCCAAAAGAGCGTTACGAGGTTTATCGTCTCGCTAAGGAGTGCGGCATGATGACAAAGAACGAAATGCGCCAAGAGGAAAACATGAATTATATCGAGGGGCTCGACGTTGTCGATCTTGGTCTTGGTGCAGCGCTTTACGATGTAAACACTCACTCTTATTACACTCCAAACACGGACACTCAATCGGAGCTTAAGACTCTCGAGGAGGAGACGATAATCGATCACGATAACGGATCGGAGGTATAACAGTTATGAAAATAATAATCCGTAATGACTCAATAACAATCGAGGGGTACGTTAACGCCGTAGAACGCAACTCAAAGCCTCTTACAGAGCGCGGAGTAACCTTTATCGAGAGAATAGGCGCGGGCGCTTTTAAGAGGGCAATACAGAGGGCAAAGGATATCCGTATCTTGCTCAATCATAATCAATCAAGAGACCTCGGAGGTATTTCCGACGGCAACCTCGAGCTTGAGGAGGACGCTATCGGTCTCAAGGCAAGAGCAACGATATCGGATCCCGAAGTAATCGAGGACGCTCGCAAGGGTAATCTTGTCGGTTGGTCGTTTGGCTTTGCAGACGAGGACGTTACTCAATTAAGAGACGACGAGAGCGGATTGCCGCTCCGTAAGGTTAACGACCTTGATCTTTTCGAGGTATCCTTGCTCAATCGTCAAAAGTCCCCGGCTTACGTTGGTACTCTTGTAAACGTAAGAGACGACGGATCCGAGGAAAAGATCAATATTTCCGAGGATTATATCGAGGGGGATATCGAGACCGTTAACGAGGAGAGAGCGGAGGACTCTCAAGAGGAGGAAAAAGAGACGGAGGCAACTCCGGAGACAAAAGAGGTATCAAGCGAATATTACGCTCGATATAAAAACATGATCGCCGAGCTTAAAAGCTTGGTAAAAAACTAACAAGGAGGAAAAAATCATGTTTAAGAACGTTAAGGCAATGACAGAAAAGCAAAACGATCTTATCACTCGCGCCGAGTCTCTTGTTAATACGGCGGAGAGCGAAAAGAGAGAGCTTACAGAGGCAGAGGCTGCCGAGCTTGCGGAGATCCGCGACGATATTCAGAGAATCAAGAAGTATCTTGATATCGTTGACGATATCGACGACGCTCGTCCGACAAAGGTTGTTGACGCCGAAAAGACCGAGGCTCACGACGTTATCGACGGCGAGGACAAGAGAGCTTGCGGCGAGGATAAGGCTCGCGAGATCGAGGAGGCAAGAGCTTTCGAGAATTATGTACGCGGTGTTGTTGTTCACGAAAGAGCCGGAGAGCTTGCAAAGGCTAACAACGGCGCAATTATCCCCGTTACAATCGCTAAGAAGATCATCGAGCTCGTTTACGATATTTGCCCTATCCTCGACAGATCCGAGAAGTACAACGTAAAGGGCAAGCTTGAGATTCCTTATTACCCGGCTGATAAGTCAACTCAAATCACGGTTGCTTATGCTGCTGATTTTACAGACCTTACAAGCTCAACGGGTAACTTTACAAGTATCGAGCTTGACGGTTTCCTTGCCGGTGCTCTTACAAAGATCGGTAAGACTCTTATTAACAATACTGATATCGACGTTGTCGGCTTTATTGTTAAGAGAATGGCTTACGATATCGCAAGATTTATCGAGCATGAGCTCCTTATCGGTACAAGTCTCAAGGTAACGGGACTTTCCGGCGCCACAAACGTTACAACTCTTACAAGTTCGAGCGCTATTACCGCCGATGATCTTATCCTTTTCCAAGGAACAATTAAGGACGTTTTCCAAGATCGTTCAATATGGATCATGTCTCCCGCAACAAGAGACGCTTTGAGACTCCTTAAGGACGACGTAGGACGTTATCTCCTTAACGACGACCTTACAAGTCCTTTCGGTAAGGTATTGCTCGGCAAGCCCGTTTATGTTTCCGACAATATGCCCGATATCGACGCGGACGCAAAGGTTATCTATTACGGCGATATGTCCGGTCTTGCAACAAAGTTCTCCGAGGAGCTCCATATCGAAGTATTGAGAGAGCTTTACGCTGCTCAACACGCCGTTGGTGTTGTCGGTTGGCTTGAGTTTGACGCAAAGATTCAAGATCAACAGAAGATCGCCGTTCTTCAAATGGGATCTTAATTGATTGGAGGTTTATCGTATGGCTTACAGAGCTTTAAAATCATTTAGCGGACTCGTATCCATGGTAAAGGGCGAAGTACGCGAGATTGAGGACGAGGGGATTGTTAAGGATCTTCTTAAGTCCGGTTACGTCGAGGACTTGAGCGCAAAGCAGAAAGCCGCGAAAAGCTCCAAGCCGACGAAAGCAAAAGGAGGGGAGGAGTAATGTCCGCTCCGTCTTATAAAAAGTTTACCGAGATCGCAACGAGCGATCTCGTAAACTACCTCCGTTTATATGAAACAACGGAGGCGGATCTTGCACTTTTAGAAACGATACTCGAGGCGGCGAAAAGTTACGTCTTAACTTATACCGGGAGGACGGCAGCGGACGCGGATACTTTTCCGGAGTTTACGATTGCCGTAATGGTACTCTCGGAGGATATGTTCGATAAGAGGACTTATATCGTTGACTCGGATATCTCAAATAAGATCGTTGACTCGATACTCGGATCAAGGAGTACAAACCTCTTATGATGAATATACCGAACGCGGGAGAGTTTAAGCACAAAATACAAATCGTCTCGGGCTCTTATGTAAAAGACTCGAGCGGTTTTAAGACGTGGACTCAAAGCGCGGTCGTACTCGAGCCTTATGCAAAGGTTAAGACGACAAAGGGCTTTACGCTTATTGTTAATAATTCAGACTTTGAAAAGGCTCTTACAAACTTTACGATCCGTTATCCGCAAACGGCAATAATTAATCGAGATATGAGGATCAATTATCGAGGCAAGGTTTACGAGATCTTATACTTAAACAACGTTGACGAGGCAAACGTATTACTTGAGATACAAGCAAAGGAGATAACGCATTAATGGCTCGTTTTGTCGGAGGCTTACCGGACGATCTTATTAAGCTCTTTTCAGAGCTTGAGATCAATACGGAGAAAATGCTCGGCGAAATGGTCGAGGCGGGAGCTGAGGTCGCAAAACAAAACGTTAAGGCTAAAATGCCAAGAGCTCTACGAGAGGGATTATCTGAGGATAATATTATCCTTACGAGAGTTTATAAGACTCCAAGCGACGACGGTATCAATTGTCAAGCAATGATCTCCGGGTATTTTAAGAATAAGAACGGCAAGGAGACTCCCGCTCCGCTCGTTGCAAATATGTTTGAGTACGGATCCTCTACGAGAGAATATCCGAAACAATCTTTTTTCAGAGCCTCGTTTAACAAGCGTCAAATCGAGAAAGCAATGTTAAAAGTGCAAGAGAAATATATAAAGGAGTGATAAGTCGATGAACGAGCAAATCGAGACGTTGTTTGCAGACTTTACAGTTAACGAACAATCAATCCCGGTCTCTTATATGGACTATGAGGGACACGGCGAGCCGTATGTCGTTTATAGGCAATACGATCAAGATAACTCTTACTCAAGCGACGACGAGATCTCCGGTTATATAACTTACTATGACTTTGACGTTTACAGTAAAGGCAACATAAGAGTCATTATTGAGGCGATAAAGTCAATCTTAAAAAATGCCGGTTGGACTTGGCAACCGAGGAGAGACTCCCCCGATTTTTACGAGCCCGATACGGAATACTATCACAAAACAATCTGTTTTGCTTATCCTATACAAGATATTTACGAGGAGGATTAAAGTATGAGCAATAAAACAGTAAACGAGGCTCTTAAAGATCTTTATCTTGCTCACGGCGGAGACGCCGCGGCTCTTGCAGATAATACGAGTCTCTCCGATTTTATCGCCGATATATCAACCGTACTCGGATCCAACGCAACCGGAGAAATTACTCCGGCTCTTGAGTCCGGTACAAAGATCGCCGATTACACTCTTAACGGAGTCGAGGGATCTCTTTACGCTCCCGGCGCGGAGCTCCCGGCGGTAACGGCAGCAGATAACGGCAAGATCCTCGCGGTTGTTGACGGAGCTTTTGCTCTCGTTACAATGACAGCCGTTGCGGATACCGAAACGGGAGAGGTTACATTTACATTTACTCCCGACACTAACGATTAACAAAAGGAGGTAAATAACAAATGGCAAAGATAGGCTTAAATAATCTTTGGTACGCATTGCTTACAGAGGAGCAAGACGGTACTCCCGTTTACGGAGGCGCAAAGTCTTTCGGTAAGGCGGTCTCCGCTAGTGTTGAGATCTCAAACAACTCCGCCGCTCTTTATGCGGACGATGTTCTCGCCGAGAGCGATACAAGCTTTCAAAGCGGTACGGTAACTCTTGGAGTTGACGACGACAGAGAGGCAACTTTTGCGGAGATTCTCGGACACGAAATTACCGAGGAGGGCGAGGTTATCAGAAACGCAAACGATACCGCTCCTTGGGTTGGTCTTGGTCGTATCGTTGTTAAAATGGTAAACAACGTAAAGCTCTACAAGGTCGAGATCCTTAACAAGGTTAAATTTTCCGAGCCGTCTCAAGAAGATCAAACAAAGGGCGAGTCCGTCGAGTTTTCAACTCCCGAGATCGAGGGCACGGTTGCAACTCTTGCCAATGGCAATTGGAGCGACTCAAAGACTTTCGAGAGTAAGGAGGCGGCAATTGCTTTCATTCAAGCAACTTTTGCAGACTCGACAAGCACTTTCCGCGTTGTTTACGATGTAAACGGCGGTACGGGTACAATCGCTCCCGAGACGGTAAACGCGGGATCTTCAATTACTCTTGACGACGGATCCGGGATTACTCCTCCGAGCAATACCGTCTTTTCCGGTTGGGCTCTTACAAGTACGGCAGCGGTAAAGGCTTACGACGGCGGCGCTACATATACGCCTACAAAGGACGTAACTTTCTACGCCGTATATACCGCCGAGGCTTAAGCGGTAATTTATTGATACAATTAAAGAGGTCGCCTCGTCTCTTGCTATACTCGAGGCGAGGCGGCTTTTTTATTATTAATTTTGGAGGACTTTTACATGAAAGAGATATCAAGCACGATCGAATATAACGGAAAAGAGTACAAGATGATCTTTAATCTTAACGTTATGCAAGAGATCCAAGACGAATACGAGACGCTCGGCAAATGGGGAGCTCTTACAGACGGTACGGCTCTCGACGCTAACGGTAATCAGATCGGAGAGCCTAATATTAAAGCTCTTGTTTTCGGCTTTACGGCTATGATGAACGAGGCTATCGATATCGATAACGAAAAGAACGGTACTAACGAGCCGTTTTTAACAAGAAAAACAGTATCTCGAATGATCTCCGAGATAGGTATCGAGAACGTAACGAAAAACATGAATCAACTCGTTATTGACTCGACGAAATCAGACGAAAAAAACTCATAATCCATGAGGACGACGAGGTCGAAGATATCCCGATAAATTTCTCATGGATTTATTATATATGTCGGGCGAAAATTAACATTAGTGATAAAGAGAGCGGTCGGTTAACCTATCGACAGTTTATAAAACTTTATCAAGCGTATAAAGATACTTTCGATATTGAGCTTATGCTCTTATTAAGCCGCAAAACTTACGCGGATATTAAGAGAAAAGCGGATCAATCGGAGGAATGGTTATAAAAAAAGGAGGTGTTATACTTGGCTGGTTTTGGCGGAGCGGTAAAACTAACCGGAGAGAGTGCTTATCGTAAGGCTCTACAAAATATAACTCAAACTTTAAGAGAGGTTGACTCGGAGCTTAAAGTTGTCGCCTCACAATACGCAAAAAACGATATGTCTCAAGAGGCTCTTGAGGCTCGCTCTGAGGCTTTGACGAAAAAGTTAAAGACTCAAGCCGAGAGAGTACAAATTTTAACGGAGAGATATCAAACACTCGAGACCGAGGCTCAAGATAACACTAATCGCCATAAAGCTCTTAAGGACGAACTCGACAAAGCGGCTCAAGAGCTTAAAGAGATCGAGGCGGAGAGCGGTAAGACTTCTCAAGAGTATCAAACTCAATCGGATTACTTAGCCGCATTAACTAAAGAGTATCAAAGATCCGAGACGGAGATCAATAAACAAGAGACCGCTTTATCTAAGGCTCGTACAGAGCTTAACAACGCAAAAGCGGCTATGAATACGACAGAGTCGGAGCTTGGAGAGTTGTCGGCAGCTCTCCAAAACGCCGCCTCAAAAGAGGAGAATCTCGGAGATAGTGCGGACGGTGCCGCGAGTGATTTAAGAGACTTAGAAAACAGAGCGGACTCCGCCGGGAGAGAGACTAACGATCTCGGTAATAGTGCGGACGACGCCGCTCAACAAATGAGAGACGCCGCAAACGGCGGTTTTACTGTATTTAAGGGTATGCTTGCGGATCTCGCAAGTAATATTATACAATCCGTAATCTCCGGACTTCAAAGCCTAGCCTCCGAGGCTATGGCGGCGAGCGACGCTCTCGATAAATTCGAGACGACAATGTCTTTTGCCGGGTTTGACGACGCGACAATACAACAAGCTCGTCAATCGGTACAAGCTTACGCGGATAGTACAGTTTACGAGCTTAATACCGTCGCGAATACTTCGGCTCAACTTGCCGCTAATGGTATTGAGGACTTTCAAGGCTTAACCGAGGCGGCGGGTAATCTTAACGCGGTCGCCGGTGGTAGCGCGGAGACTTTTAACTCGGTCGCTATGGTATTAACTCAAACCGCCGGAGCCGGTAAGTTAACGACGGAGAATTGGAATCAACTCGCAAACGCTATCCCGGGCGCAAGCGGTGTCTTAATACAAGCACTCCAAGACGCCGGAGCTTATACGGGAGATTTTAGGACGGCTATGTCCGAGGGGCAGATTACCGCCGAGGAGTTTAACGCGGCAATTATGCAACTTGGCTCGGATCCGGTTGCGGTCGAGGCGGCTCAATCCGTTACAACTTTCGAGGGCGCGGTCGGTAATATGAAAGCTAATGTCGTTGCCGGTTTCCTTGAGATATACGACACAATCGGCAAAGAGAATATAACTCAATTAATTACCGATGTAGGCGATTTTGTAAACGATGTTATACCTCCGCTCGTTTCGGCGGTCGCTTGGTTTGTTCAAAACTTACCTGTTATCGCGCCTATGATATCCGCTATCGCCGGAGCTATGGTCGGTATAATGGTCGCTCAAAAGATCAACGCTCTTGTTACCGCTTTTACGGCTTGGAGAGCTGCAACCGAGGGCATGACTATCGCTCAAGCCTTACTCAATGCCGTAATGAACGCAAATCCGATTGTTTTAATCCTTAGCTTGATCGGTATGCTCGTCGGAGCTCTTGTTGCTTTATGGGCGACTAACGACGATTTCAGAGAGGCGGTACTATCCGCTTGGGAGGCAATCAAAGCCGGTTTCTCGGCGGCTTGGGACGGTATCAAGACGTTTTTCTCCGAGACTTTACCGGAGATCTTTAATAACGTCGTTGAAAATGTCCGCTCTTGGGTTAATAACGTCGTTAACTTTATCTCAGAGTTACCCGGTCGAGTTTGGACTTTCTTAACTAACCTCATAACTAAGATTATTACTTGGCGTATAGAAATGGAGGCAAAGGCTCTTGAGGCGGCGAGAAATTTCGTAAGCAATATTGTAACCAAGATCCAAGAGCTCCCGGGTAAAGTATGGACTTTCTTAAGTAATGTAGTCTCCAAGGTTGTAACTTTCGCGACTAACTTCAAGAATAAAGCACGCGAGGCGGCAATCGGTGCTTTTAACGCGATTAAAGACAAGATCGCGGAGCTCCCGGGCGAAGTCTTGGAGATCGGACACAATATCGTCGAGGGCTTATGGAATGGTATCAACGATATGACCTCTTGGGTAATCGGTAAGATCCAAGGTTTCGGAGAGAACGTTTTGTCCGGTATCCGTAACTTTTTCGGTATCAACTCTCCGTCAAAGCTTTTCGAGGACGAGGTCGGTAAGTATCTCGCCGAGGGTATCGGAGTCGGTTTTACTGATGAAATGAGAAACGTAACGGCAGATATGCAAGACGCTCTCCCGACTTCTTTTAACGTTGGTACGGACGTTAATAGCAGCGGTTTAAGCTCAACGGGAGGACTCGATTATTATAATCTCGTAAACGCCTTTAAGGAGGCTCTCGGAGATATGACCGTCGAACTTGACGATGTAACCGTTGGTAAGTTTGTAAAGAAAACCGTAACCGACGTAATTTATACTTAAGAGAGGAGTCTTGATAATGAACACAAATATAAGACCGTATATCGTGCTTAATGATATCAGCTCTCGGAGTATCCAAGGCTTATTGATCTCGGCTTTGCCTCCGATAAGTAAGCCGCAACAAAGGACTCAAATACAAACCGTTGACGGACGAGACGGAGATATCGTTACTCCTCTCGGCTTTGCTGCTTACGATAAGATCGTTAAGATCTCGCTTACTTATGATTATGATATCGACGATATTATCGAGTTTTTTAACTCGGAGGGTAAGGTCGTTTTCTCAAACGAGCCCGAAAAGTATTACAAGTATGCTATATATCAGCAAATCGATTTTGAGAGGCTTATCAGATTTAAGACGGCAGACGTTAACTTTCACGTCCAACCGTTTAAATACTCGGATACGGAGGCAACAAAGACCTTTACCTTTACCGAGACAAGCGGCTCTTTTAATATTCGTAATAACGGCAATATCTACTCAAGACCGACGATCACAATAACCGGATCCGGAGATATCAACTTGTATATTAACGGAGTCCAACTCTTAAACATAAGCTTGAACACAAACGAGACGATCATAATCGACGCCGAGCAAATGAACGCATTAAGCGCGGACGGCTCGCAACTTCTTAATCGTCGAGTAATCGGAGATTATGATAATATTAAGTTAAAGATCGGGAGTAATACGGTATCTTTTGACGGTACTATAAGCAAGATCTTAATCGATAATTACTCCCGTTGGATATAAGGAGGGCGTAAGTAATGGATAATGCTTATCAACATAGTACAATCGCTCAAATAATCGAGAATATCCTCGAGCTTTATACGTTTGAGGGCGACTCTCAATCTAATATCGCGGATATCCTTTTATCTATACTCAATAAAACAGAATACAACGAGGATCCTCACTCCGTAATCGGAGATTTACTTATAAGGCTCAAGGCAAAGATCGAGGGCGAGTCTTACGATCCTTACGACGCCGCTTATACAAGCCGTATTGCCGAGATCCTTATCTCAATCTTGGAGGAGACCGAGTATACCGAGGAGCCTCAATCGAGGATCGCCGAGCTATTGCTTGAGCTTAAAGAGGAGCTTGAGGCGTATACCGAGCTTACCGCATCGGGATCCGTCGCCTCGTTTATTACTAACGTCGTAAAGCCTCTCGTTAATGGCGAGTTTACGATTGCAGCATATCAAGAGGGCTCGGGAAATCCGAGCCCGGATAACAAGCGTAATTTTGTACCTTTTAATAAGGTTAATATTACAAAGACGGGTAAAAATCTTTTAAATGCCGACGATTATTATTCAGCCTATAAAAGTGGAAATTCTTATATTGGAACGGGCAATAATTTCGATACTATCAACATTCCTATTTCTGTATTTATCGGTCAGCAAATAACCTTTTCTGCTTATTTAAAAGCAATAACAACAAATAATATCAGAGTATACGCAAGCATTGGGGGTACTGTCATTGAAGGCAACAGAATAGCAAGCGGAGAAGAGGGTTATTCAGTTGTTACAATTACACCTACAACCGAAAACGATTTTATTAAGATTACATACGGAAGCGGTAGAACTGGAACTATGGAGGCTTCACAAATTCAGTTAGAAGTTAGTTCTGTTAGAACCGATTATAATCCGTATAAAGGCGAAGTTAAGACTGTCGATCTCGGAGAGGACACTTACGGAGCGGTTTATAATTCTGTTACGGGCGGGAAAAAGATAACTCATGTTAAGGATATTATCGACGGCAATAACTTGCAAATTAGCGGAGTTTTCGGCGCAACAACTAACGGATATGCAGTCTATATAAACGTTGGTTTGTTAGGTTACGCTCGTAGTAATTGTATATCGAATAAATTTAAATATACAGAGGGCGCTTATAATCGTATGCCGTTATATAGTATGGGTGGCACAAGTGGCGCACAATCAACCTTTACAATGATTTTACCGAGTACGGTTACAAGTGCTACGGAGGCAAATCAATGGTTTAGAGATAATCCCGTCGAGGTTAATTTTAAACTTTTAACGCCTATCGAGTCAACGGGTACGCCTACTCCGATAAACACCTTTAACGGCTCAAATAATATCTTTTGCGATACGGGCGATACGAGCGTTACTTATCTTTACAAGGGTACTCCGCCCGAGACGGTTACTCGAGCAATGAGCAAAAGCCCGATCGTTGAGGATATAATAAAAGAGGAAAAGCTCGAGAATCTTAAGGATCTTGACGAGCTGCAAAATCTCGATATATCAGATAAGGAGGTTAAGTAATGAGTAATAATCCTTATAACGACGATTTTCAAAGCGGAGGATATTTCTTTAATCCTATCAAGCGCGATATTACTATGATCCGAGGGGATACGTTGTCTTTTGCTTTCCAAGTACAAGGGTTCGGCGGACAGACTCCGAGCGTAATTACTTTTACTTGTAAAGAGACTCCGGAGAGCGATACGGCTCTTTTCTCCGTTGATCTTAACGATCATATAAGAGAGAGATCTTACGACTCCGAGCACGATATAAGGACTTACGTTGTAAGGATCCCTCCGATTCTTACGGCAGATCTTGAGCTCGGTCGTTACTTTTACGATCTACAAATCAATATAAACAACGATATTATAACTCTTATGAGAGGACGCTTATCTCTCGAGTATGAGATAACAGATTGATTTAAGGAGGACGATTAAATGAAAGATATTGTATTTAAAACAATAATGCTCAAGGGCGAGGCGGGATCCTCAATAACAAGTATCGAAAAGACCGGATCCGTCGGTAATGTTGATACTTATACAATCCATTTCAACGACGATACTCCGGATTATTCTTTTGAGGTAACGAACGGATACTCGATTATATCAATCGAGAAAACCTCAACGGTCGGTAATGTTGATACTTATACCGTTACTCTCGATAACGGCGAGACTTATACTTTTACAGTAACAAACGCCAACGTCGTTAACCGTATGACGGCAGCAGACGAGACGACGGTCGCTCCAAGTATAGCGGCGGTTAAAAGTTATGGAGGCGACGGCGACGGGATCCTCTTTTGTGGAGACTTTGTTAATTATCCCGAGCCTCAAATCGATATTAGTGACGAGGTAAAAAATATCGGAGGATATAGGGCTTGCGGCTGGTATATACCGTCTTGGCTCGAGTGGGACGGGGGAGAGGGTTTACACGTCAAGAAAACTCCGGTCGGCTTCCGTAGCTCTTTTTACTCTCCTCAATATATTAGACCGAGTTATTCTCTTAAAGACTTCGGAGTCGATCAAGCGATTATATCGGTTGAGTGGGCAAAACTTGTCGGAGAGGACGAGTACGAGATCCATACTTCAACAAAGCTTATAACCGATACCTCGGTCGAGATCGGTCGTAAAATCGTGAACTTTGAGACCGGCGTAAGCTTTGCGTTAATGTCTTTATTTGACGGAACTTATAAAGGCGTTGCAACGTTCGGTATGTTTATAGACGCCGCCGAGATCACGGGAGATTATTATATCCGTAAGATTAAGATCGAAAAGGGAACGATCGCGACTCCGTTCGGGCTTAATAGGGATCAATTTCTTACGAATAACATTTTGAAAAATCTTTTTTACGAGGGTACTCACTCCGGAACGACAGACGCGAACGGTGTATATTATACCTCGATTGATGTATCGTCGATCGGAGATATTACCAATTTAAAGATCGTCGGTGTAGCTATTAAATGTGGCGACGATGTATACTTTTCAAGCTTGCCTCCAATGGCGGTTGAGCTTGGTTATTCATTGAATTATGACGGTCAAACCGGTAAAACATGGCTTTATTTATATTTTAAATATCCGTCAAACCCTAATACACAAATCGATATTAGGATCTTTTATAGCGGTTTAAAGATCGCTTGGTCGTAAAGAGGATTAAGAAATGGATAACACAATCTCATTTACTCCGGCTCAACTGATATCAATTATCCTCGGTATATGCGCCGCGATCGTTACGATCTCGGCAGCAATTGGAGTTATCGCAAAAGCTCTCGATAAGGCTCGAGCTCCGGAGGAGGAGCAAAACAAGAGACTTGACAATATCGATAAGAGACTTGACGATATCGATAAGACGATCGCAAAGTTTAAGGAGTTTTTTACAAACGACGATAATCGCTTTAAGGCGATCGAAAAGAGTAATAAGATTACTCAAACGGCGCTCCTCGCGCTTTTAAAGCACTCTCTTAACGGTAACGATATCGACGCTCTTAAAACGGCAGAAAAGAGCCTCGAGGAGTATTTAATCGATAAATAAAAGGAGTTGATTAAATGATTAAAGTATTCTCTCCGACGGATACAACTTTCGAGACAAACGGAGACGCGGTAATCAATGCAACAAGAGCCGTCGTCCATAAGGTCGACAACGGAGACTTTTATCTTGAGATTGAGGCTCCGATCGAGTATATCGATTATTTTCAAGCAAATAATATTATCGTTGTACCAACGCCTCAAGGGGATCAAGCTTTCCGACTTTTAGCTCCTTTTGAAATGACGCGTAGAAAGATCAAGGCGAAAGCTTGGCATATTTATTACGACTCGAAGTCGGATCGTA
>JAZNKD010000016.1:0-49530 GCA_045578385.1 Eubacteriales bacterium
AGTTGAGTTTGTTGCGGATAAATCGAAAAAGGATTCGCAAGGATATAAAGAGTTTCTTGAAGGTTGCGGATATAAGGTATTCTACAAGAATATCAATCTAAATTATTCTATCGGAAAAGTACGATTCAGACCGTGGGCAGAAGGTAGCGGAAAGTTCGCAACAAACTCTACCACTTACAATAAAGAATTATTTATCGTTGAAAAAGAAAATGACGGAAAGCCTTTTGAATTGCATACCACGGCAAACGACAGAATAGAATACCTGAAGAAGTGGCGAAATGTATGGTTTACCTATTTTGCGATGTTTGCTTTGATGGGTGTTTTGTTTGTATTTTCTGCGCCGATTGCTTCTATTATTTTGGGTAGCATAAGTATATTAACTTTAATTCCAATCATTATGTATCAGATACAAATCGGAAAGATAAAGAAACAAATAGAAACAGAAGAATAGGATTTGCCCTCGTTCCATTAGTAGGTGAGATTTCTCGTATTAAGCAACAGAGAAAATTTAGGTAAATGACAGAATTTATTGTCTGCAGACTATAAAATCGACCTATCGTTAAAATTGAAACCGTTTTCAAAAAAATCATCCGTTTTTGCTTAATTCACCCGCTTATATTTTTGTATCCTTTTCGTAGCTCTTTCACAACGTCAAGAAGCCTTGAAAACACTACGTTTTTGAGGCTTTTTACTTTTCTCTTTTCTCCTATGTTTTGTTGGCAGACGCATCGTTGAAATCGTGGATTTTTGTATAATTCAAGACTATGCGAAAAGCGAGGAGTCTGTCAACTCCTCGCTTCTTGGTACGCATTCGCGGTACGGTGGCTATATTATAACACATTAAAAAATTCTGTCAACAACTTTTGAAAGAGACTTTTTATTTTTTCAAAAAAGTTTTTTGGAGAAAAAATAATGCGTTTTTTAAATATATCCCTCTCGCAATTATAATTGAAAAAGACTTGGAATTTAAATTGCTAATAATATCTTTTTTTGCTTTTAGAAATATATTTGCTCCAATGAATTTTTATTTGTCACGCAATGCAAATTTTAGTTTTTTGATACCCCCTACTATTTAAACGACTTCGTCTCGAAAAATCGGAAGGCGCAAAAACCTAGACGCAGCAAGGGATTTTCGGTCATTGGGAAAGAATAATAAAAATACAAATCAGTCAAATCGCAAGGATTTTTTTACATTCTTTGCAAGTTTTAAGGGATAGGCTCTTAGTTGAACCTATCCCTCTCGCTATCTTATTTAGTTAACGTTTCAATTGCGATTCTCATGCCGAGTTTGAATGCGTAGCAGAATATCGCACACTCACCGAGACTTGCGTACTCGCTCCAGCAGTCGTGGAACTTCTCGAAGATTTTCTTCTGCTCATCGCTGAAGGTCTTTTCGAGGTCTTCGTGATGTCGCGCCATATACCCGAGAAGCTCTTTCATTTCCTTCGAGTTCGTTCTGCTATCCCCTTGCGGTATGATATTACCGTGCCATAGTTCTTTGATTATGCTTTCCATTGATTGCACCTCCTGTTAGCACAACACAATATCACATAACTTTCGCAAAGTCCAGACAATTTGGGAAAGAAATAATGTTTTTAAATAAGACTTTTTGTTATATGCGATGTATTTTGGGTCATTGAGAAAGAAAATTGAGTGTAATAAGCAAACCGCTATCTCAGCGTGATATACACGCTGAGATAGCGTCAATATAAAATTTCACATAATAATTCCAGAAATATTGTCTATATCTCTCGTGGGATATTCATATCTTTTTTGAACAAATTCCTTGGAATCATTGGTTACCGTGAAGCTAAAATGTTGTTTGTAATCAATCTTATCTTTGCTAAATCCAAAGACTACGTCTATGTTACCTTTGCCCTCTTTGTAATCCTTTCCATAAACCACAAAGGAAGAACTTTTGTCAACGATTGCAAAAATATCTTCATTTCCTTTGAACGATGTTTGACAGGTATCCAAAGACAAGTCAATTGATAAAAGTCTTAAATTTTTGATAGTTGCATTTTTGGTTACGCAAAAATACACACCGTGATATTGATCGTCGACATCGTCCAATGTAACACGTAATGAAGGTTGGATATAATTAGGATCAATAGGAGATAGCACATTAAATGAATCTATTCCATTTTGGACACGCTTTATTTCGTGAGGGACACGATAAAGCCATCTTGCGTGAACAATTAGATCCGTACTTTCATTGTCAAGGTAATAGTTCTGCTGATTATACTGATCTCCTTGAACGGTTGTGCTGTGGTCATCAACCTTGGCTTCATCACCAATAATATTAACGCTGGTATCGTTCCCGTTTTTTATTCGTTTTGATTTGGAATTGATTTTATCCTGCGATTGATTCGATACATTTACTTCAAGTGTTGCCTTGTCTTTTTTATCTTTCGAGAATAAAGTTTTGATGGAATCAAAAAGCTTTTTACACATAAATCATACCTCCCAAACCGTTTCATCTCCGCAGATATTTCTAATCTTGATACGGAGAGGTTTATTGTCGGAAGTAATGCGGCAATCCCAAAACTCCTTAGTTTTCACGCCGTTGCGGACAACGTAGCCGAGCTTGTCAATCTTGATTTCGCTATCTGAATGCCATTCGCCCTCGGCAGAGGTACAGTCTACGCTAATAAACTCAATAAGCTCCAGTCCGTCATCGCTAATAACTATAGGATTATACGGCTTCTTTTCTGAAGAATTAAGAGCGGCCTTATGATTGAATTCTGCTATTTTAGATAATACTCGATCACTGATAAATTTATCAACAGTAATAGCGTAACCACCAAACAGTGTATCGTTGATTTGATCAAGATGAAATTCTACATGATCTCCAATAATAACGTCATCGAGAATTGCTTTTAAATCACGCAGTTCAATTTCAACGGTCGTGCTATCATCGTCAGTAATAAATTTGCGAATCTCTGCCTCATCCGTGATATCAATATAATACACAATGACCTTTTTGATGTTATGATCCAAATCGGGTATTGCCTGATGGATTATGCGATTCATAAGAACAACATCCAAAAGCTTGGTGGAGCTATCCATTAGATTGGGAACGTATACGGGAATCGTACCGAGCTTGCTGTCGGAAATGGCACCCTCCCAGAACGAATCCAAAGAATCCTCGTTCTTGAGTCCGGGAATGAGCGACTGGATCTTGTTCATTGTCTGAACAGGATTGCGATAAAGTTGCACGCCGTCTTTGATTTCAAGCACATCAAATTCCGCACCGTCAGCTTTTAAACGGTCACGGGTTGTTTGAATGGAATTGATGCCGATATCACAATGAATAAACTTTCGACCAAGTTTGTGTGCGACTGCTGCCGTAACACCGCTTCCACCAAAAAAGTCAGCAACAATCATACCTCTGTTAGAAGACACCTTTAATATTCTGTCTAACAGGGCTTCAGGCTTTTGTGTTGCATAATCTTCCTTTTCGATCGCTTGTGAGTTAACAGCACTAATGTCAGTCCATATATCATTAACCTTTGCGCCTTTATTCTCATCTAAGTATCCCTTTTTCTGTGGCATACCACCATTTATTTGAAAAATGAGACCTTCTTCGTACATTTTTGTGAGTTTTTCTTTTTTAGCCGCCCAAACATAAGTGTGCCCTAAAAATTCATACCTTAAGTTAGGTCTATTTTGGTTCATGTTTAATAGCGGCACGCCTCTAAATCTTCTTCCTTCGGGCAGTGGAATCTTTCCTTCGCGTTGCTCTTTTGATAACTTTATAATTTCGCCGTTGGGCTTTTCTAAATAAATATATTTTGTTAGCAACTCAGATTCTTTAAGTGTCGTATAGGCTTGATTAAACACAACATCATCATAATTGTTAGAGTAATATAATATCGTATCGTGTTCCGAACCATAGCTATTGAAATTAGTTGTTTTTGTTGTCTTTTTCCATACTAATTCAGCTTCAAAATTATCATCTCCGAATATTTCATCCATAAGAATTTTTACATAGTGGATCATACGATAGTCCAAATGCAAATAAATAGATGCGTTCTCGCTCATTACAGATTTGATTGCCATAAGATTTTCATACATCCAGTTGAGATACTTTTCTTTATCCCAAACGTCACCGTACATTTTTTCTTCAAACGACTTCAAATCCTCAATATCAAGTTCCTGTTCGACTTGCGCGATAACTTCTGCAACTTTGGGATTGCGACGGATATAAACCTGTTTAGCATAATCTGCACCGCTGGCAAAAGGAGGATCAATATAAACAAGGTCTACTTGAATACCTTGCGATTTGAGATAGGCACATGCAGAAACGCACTCGCCGCGAATAACCATATTACCGTCAATGTTCTCGCCCACGGTTTCTACTTTTTCCATCTCGTATAAGGGCATACCGCGCTGAAGCGTCATCGACACCTCGTCAGCACCCTTGTATTTCAGTATTCTGTTAAAGTTCCCGAGAACAGCCTGTCCTTCAATCGGCTCGGGAATAAACGGTACATATTTAATCGGCATTATCTAATTCCTCCGTTATTCATATAGCTTACAAACTGTTCAAAAGAGGTTGCTATACTATACGATGCTATAAATTCTTGTGCCAATTGCGCGCTCTGCATATCAGTCAACTCGTCCAATGATTTGACAAATTCAATCAGTTTGTTTTTTGCATTAATGTATTTATCATCAAACTCTATACCCACAGTGGGTCTAATTCCATTCATTACAATTCCTCCTTGAAAAACTCTTTAATTCTCTTGTGTGTCAATATAATTCTATCACTATCGGGAAGCGAATCCTCCAAATAGAGATAGTCGAAGCGGTCATATCCGAATGCTTCATTATTTTTCTTCGCAAACTCGGTTTCCATAAAGGTACGTTTATCCTTGAACGTAGGCTCATTTTTATAAATATCGCCTTTGGTTTCAACGATAATGGCTTTATGAATCTTACCGCCCTTACGCTTGATAATCAAAAAGTCGGGAGTATAAATACCTACATAGCTCCACTTGCCACCTGCATTCTTATAACACTTAATCTTGAACTCGGTCATAGCACGATCACCGTTATAATAGACTTCGAGGTCAAGTGTGGCAATATCGTCAAGTCCAAGAACTTCTCTTAAGAAGGTCTGCTCAAAACCACTATCGGTACGATACGGCAGATAATGGAAAGAACGATTCTTATGCGGATGCGAGGAGTATTGTTTGCGCAGATTTTCTGCAAAATCTGCATTTCCGGTTGCAGCCGAAAGTTCAATAAGCTGTTGAATTTTAGGGTCAACTTTTAACTTGCCCTTGTCGTCCTGTATAATGTTTTCAACAGTTTTTGCATCGGGGTAGTAATCTTCCGGCTTTTCTGTTTGAACAGTGGGTGTGAAATTTGCAATGTTCAACAGGTTTGCTTCCTCGGGGATCAATTCTTCTCTTGTAGAGAAGCTGCACTTGTCGCAAAATGCCTTGCGGATATTTGCTTCAATAAGTACGTGATTATATTTTGAGCTATAATAACGGATACCGTCTTTTGTGTAGGTTATCTGCTCAAAAATCATATTCAATGCAACGGCATAGGGGCGAAGCTGTTCCATTGTTACAAATCCAAAGCTTCCCTTGGTAATGCGATAGAGCCATATGTTATAAGAAGCAGGTTCATTTCCGCGCTCGCTGTCATCAACAGAGATCCCGAGGTCTTGCATAGACAGGTCGGTAGTTCTGATAATATCAGCAGCAATAGTAGCATTGTCGGTAGATTTGGTTATGCCACCTACAATGTCGGCTTCTTCTATCACAAGGGATTCATAGTTGATTTTCAACTGATAGAAATCCACTTTGGGCAATTTGAGATATGCCATTCGGCTGTATCTTTGTATGGTGGTTTTTTCGTTGTTCGCTTCGGAGAACTCTTTAAGTGAAATATGATGCTGTTGCATAAGCTGTGCATTGAGCTTGTCTGCATTTGTGTCGTTAAGATAGATTAACGCAGTTTCGGGAGACCCCTTTACAACTTGGCGCAAACAACGACAAGATGTCTGCAATACCATGTTTTTCGGGCAGTCACCCTCTTGGGAAAGTATAATTCCCGTAAGGCTCTTGCAGTCCCAGCCTTCCTTGCCTATCTGAACCAACAGTACAACTCTGATTTTCGATATCGACTTGTCGAGAATATCAAACTGCATTTGGCTATCAGTAGGCTGAGGATATTGCTTATTTCCTTTGTGGAATTTCAGAATTGCATCGGAAGATATTCCGTATTCTGCCGCAATGCTTGAAACTATGGGATAAACAACCTCTTCGAGTTTTTCAATCGTTCCGCAATAAATACCGAGCTTTGCAACAAGTCCTCCATCATAAACGGTATCTTTGTATGTATCAAAGAATAAACGCACACCGTTTTCGATTATACGAGAGCTATCTGCAATCTCTGCGATTTTTACGACAGGTCGCTTCAAGAAATTGCCGACACCATCAATCAGTGGGTAGTAATATACTATGTTAGTAATTTCTGCTGTTCCAACGGACAGCTCTTCTGTTATTTTGATTTTTTCAGCTTTCTCAAGATAAGGAGTACCGGAAAATCCTATAACCGAATTGACTGTCTTGTTCTCAGTCCACTTGCTTACAACAGCGCGAAGTTTAATTTCATCGCTTACTGCGTGATGGACTTCATCGATGAATATTGAGAGAGACGGAAGTTTGCCGATGAGATTACGAAGCTCGTTAGCCTGTCTATCCTTTTCATCATCGCTTTCTTCAAACAAGGTTATCTGTCCGTTCTTCTCTTGGATGCGGTCAAGAATAACTTTTTCTGCGTTGGTAACAGCAACCAGTCCAAAAAGTTCTGAAAGCGGCTGATGGTTGGCAATTTTCTGAACGTTAGGATTCTTGGTTTTGTTCGATTTCTTTTCGGTCTTGCTTTGATCAAGTACTTCAAAGGAAATCATACGTTTAATATCGGTTGCTGCAGGTTCGGGAATAATCCATGCCGGATTGAAGTTCTGAATGGTTTTCAAACTTGGCACAACCGAAGATTTCAATCCTGACGGAGCGAAAATGATGAAGTTGTGTGCAAAAGCGGGATTATGTGGCTCATTCATAGCAAAGTAAAGGTCGATATAAATGAATGCCGCCATTAAGTAAGTCTTACCCGCACCCATAGGCAAGCTAAACAAATAGTCAGTATAGGAAACTCCGTAAAACACGTCATTCCAGACTTTGTTATAATCAATACTGTCGGGATCTTTCTTGATTGCTTTTTCAAGCTTTACAGAAACCTGCTCAGCTTTATCATTCTTCATGCATGCATACTCAAAGAGTGCCGCTGCGGACGGATGAGAAATCAGATAATCTCTGGTGCTTTGAGAAAGCTCCAACGCATTCAAATCAAGCGTATTAAAAGCGCCTTCTTTGAAAAGCGTTGAAAGAGGCTTACCCTGACACGCTATTTTCAAAAACAAATAAGTCTTTATCGCATCAATCTGAGCATTGCGCATCTGACCTGTTTTTACTATATAATCAACCAGAGAAGTTATCGTACAATCGGGAGAAGATAACCACTGATTGCGTTTGTTTTCTATAATTTTGTAAAACATTGTTTACTCCATAATACTAAATTTATATAATTTTAATCCACAATCGTTTTTGCAACATATGCTTTGATTGCATCTCGTATCATAACAAGTGCATTTCGCTTTGGTTGGTATGGTAGTTGTTTAAATGGGATGTTTCCACCCATACCAGATGCCGCTTTAGCTGTTGCTATGAAAGGAGCGTAATCAAAATTTTTAGATATTTTATCATACAACGAATCCGCTTGGCGTCTAAACAAAGCAGAATCAGCCAATAGTTCATTAATATTCTGAATTGTATCTTCGGCATCTTTTATCTTCTTGGCTTTATCTATTGCTTCGTATGATTCCTTGAGTCTATCAATCGCCATTTCCGGACTCATAGTGTGGTACATAAGATATACCACTTTCATGGTTTTTGTCGGAGCTTGCTTATAGATCTCACTGCTACTTTCACCATTATAGAAGTTCCAATAGCGATAAATGTAGCCCGCCCAATAAAGCGTTTCCTTATCGTAGATTTCGCCCTCTTTTGTTAGTTGATCTGCAAGTTCATCTTCCATGCGAGAAAGTATATATGCTTTTCCAGCCCACTGAACGTGGTGGAAGTCCTTGTCCATGTCGGCTGCGACCTGAGAGGTCATAAAAGCTTTTATAAAGGTTTCACTGCTATATCCGCGCTCTGCGGCAAGTTCAAAGAGCTGACCTTGCGTATCACACAGAGCAAGTTGTAATGATTTACTCATAATCATTCGCCTTTCAATATTTCATCAAAGAATCTACCTTCACGACGGTATTTAACTTCAATCTCTTCTGCTAGAGCAACCCCTTCTCGTCTTCTTTCCGAACTCATATCTTTAAGGAGGGACAGTTCAAGTTGAGAGAGTGGTTCTTCCTTGATTATCTTAATCTGTTTGCACGCCTTTTCACTGATGGCAACGTACTGCTTTCCAAGGTCAAGTGCAGAGAGGCAGTTTATAAGAGCAACATCAGTAAGAGTCTTGTTAAAGAAACGGGAAAGTTCTGTGTACATTCTATCGTTGGCGATATAACCTACAATTACATCGTATCCGTCAGCCATGTGGGCATATTTTTCATATATAGGAGTTCCTTTTGCTTCTTCCATCTCTTTGCGGTAATAAGCAATGAGCATCGCCCAGTCCATGCCGATGTCAACGGTCAGCACTTTCAGTCCGGCCATATCAAGCTCAACTGTATAGAATCTCGGCTTTTCCTCGTTGCAGACGAGTGTTAAAGGTTGGAGAGTGTTTGTACCCATGTAAAAGCCACAGCCAAAATCGCATTCGCTACGGCTGATGGGTGCAATATCTCCGGTTATGCCTTTTTTAGAGCCGTGGTAAAGGACGAGCCTATTATCAGTATTTCCGTAAGCTTTCGTATCTATAATGAGCTTTGCAACGTCGATTGCTTTGTCCTTGCAGAAATTATATAACTGCGTCTGCGCCATTCTGTTAGGAAGTGTTTTTCCGTTCTCCCAACGGTTGATTGAGAGAGTAGTCGTACCAAGTGCTGATGCGAACTGTTCCTGATTCATATTAGCTGCTGAGCGAATTGCTTTGATTAAGTCTTTCATGATATACCACCTATCATTTGTTGTTCAACAATATTATATACTATGATAGGTGGTTTGTCAATAGGTACAGTTTGTTTTGCGGATAAAACTATAAAATTTTCGTTCTGAATTGCTGGTTACGATGAATATATTTTTCTCTATATCTTTGATTACAGCGACGCAAAATTGATGTTTGAAGAAGACGCTATAATAAGAATACTTGCTGTTGAATTTGTGTCATCGCTGGTGACACAAATTGCATATTGACAAACTCGCTCTTCTTTGTTTAAGGCTGCGTAATTTTTAACCACCATCTCATAAAAAGAAATCGCCCCGAGCGAGAAATCTCAGAGCGAATATTATTGGGAAAAGAGAATAAAATCATTGAAATCGCTTGATTTAATTGCGGTTTTATGGTATACTAAGTACGTAAATAAACTTAACACGGGTACGGGAGTTTCCACCGAGGTGACATTACCATCAGGTTCCAGTGAAGAGATTCGTGTGGGTTCAAGTCCCGTCGTCCGCACCAAGCAAAAGCAATCCGGGTTCATCTCGGGTTGTTTTTGCTTTTAAAGACGGGATTTGAAATAGGGAGAAAATTGCACAAGCAATTTGTGCGAAGCACCGAACAGTTAATAACTGTTCGTCGGCTAAGGCCGCCACGGGAGGAAATCCCGTCACCTGCACCAAAAAATCCTGCAGAAGAGGATACATTTTCTGCAGGATTTTTTATCCAAGTCGCAGACTTGGTATATCATCACCGCACGAAGTGAGGTGAATATCATCAGCCCTCCAGGCTGTATATCATCACGCTTTAGCGTGTATCTTCTGCGACTTGATGATATACAACACTCCGTGTTGGTGATATGCAATGCTCCGCATTGATGATATACAAACCTGGCGGTGTGATACAGTACGATTAGACCCATCTTCCGAGAGTTTTTGAGCTTTCGGTGGATGGGCTTTTTTGTTTCCGTTACATCGAAAACTATAGAGAAGATTACGACAACGCCCTTGCTGAATCAATCGGCGCCGGTGCTTCTTAAAAGCATCTACCGTTTTTGATTTTTCGGGCGCTCGCTTGAGCCTTGTGCATAAGTTTGTATCTTCCTTTGTAAGAGCTATGCTATGAAAAAGCTTTTTTGCATTATGATTTGTGCAAATGAAAAAGGCATTTGACAGACTAAAATATAAAAACTGCCCGTACTTATGGCGGGTTAGTATGATTAATAGGCGATTTGTAAACTGGTACGTTGTCACGGTAATTCCTTCTTCTGTTACAAACAAATATTCTTTTACATTCTATTGCATTTTTTGTAGATGTGTGCTATAATAAGCGAGACATATTGAAAGCGAGGAAAGGTAATGAAAGATTTCTTTAACTATTTCTTCGGTAAAGGAACGGATGTTGAATTTAAAAATTTCACTTTTGCTCACTTTGCCCCTATTTTGATTGCGGCGGGAATAATTTTCGCCATATATAAATACCAAAATAAATTAAGAATCTGGAAGAACGAAGGCAAGCTACGTATGGGGCTGGCATTTGCAATGATAATCTGCGAAATGTCTTATTTTTGGCGTCTTACCGGAATAGAATCTCTGAATCCAAACCCCGTAGACCATCTACCGATAACCGTTTGCGGCTGGGCTATTATATTCGGAAGCTATATGATAGCTACGAAATCTCAGAACTTATTTGATATAGTTTATTTCTGGGTATTTGCAGGAACAATATTTGCTCTTATAACTCCCACGGTTATCACCAACACCGGTCCTACCAGATATCGCTACTACCAGTTCTGGTGCGAGCATTTGCTCGGTTATATAGCAGTATTCTATGCAATTTTCGTACATAAGATGCGGCCGAACTATAAATCTATAGTGAAATCATATTGTATGCTCGCCGTGCTCGCTGTAATTGCGGTGGTTGCCAACAACGTGATCGGACCGGGTGCAAACTATCTATTTATGGCACGACCCGAATCAACTCCGTCAATTCTTGATATTCTTCCCCCAAACTATGCTCTGAGAATAATCATTATGGCTGTCGTTGTAACCATTCTTTTTGCACTGTCTTACCTTCCTTGGTATATTATTGACAGAAAGAAAAAGACCTCTGTAAAATCAGAAGCAAACAATTAATATCCTATGCTGTAAAATAAAACGGCAAAAGACTTAGAACGCTACACTACATACGTGTAATCTTAATGACGTCTTTTGCCGTTTTATTTATTTTCTTTTCAACAGCATTTTTATAATCGCGCACTGCATTCTTTTCGGTAAAAGCGAAAGGATAATAAGCCCCGGATTTCTGTTCTTACTGTAAGCCAGTCTAGGTTTTTTAACGGTAGCGGCACGATATACAGTTTTTGCAAACTTTTCGGGTTTCATAGGAGTTCCCGTAAACTTCTTCACAAGAGATGCAAAATGCTTCGACTCAGAGCGATATAGATCCGTGCTTTCGGCAAGCTTATTCGTAGACAACGCAGACGAGGCTGCCAGAGGAGTTTCTATGGCGCCCGGTCTTACTGCTACAACACGCTGACCAAGCAAGTTAAGCTCCTGGCGCAAAGCGTCAGCATAGCAATCAAGCGCAGTTTTGGATACGTTATAAAGTCCGTTAAACGGCATCGGTGCATACGTAGCAACCTCGCTTGTTACTATAACCACTCTGCCATTTCCTGCGAGAAGTCCGTGAAAAGTTCTCACGGTCAGCATAGTTCCGAGAAGATTTACGTCAATAACTTTTTTCATTTCCGAAAATTCACTCTCGGCAAGCGCTGCCATCGTATGCACTCCCGCAACACATATAATAACGTCAAGCGATACACCGCTCTTTTTTAGTTGATTATTTATTGCACTAAGCGTATTCTCGTCTCTTATATCTGCGATGAAGCTTACAACGTTTGGATATTTTTCGGATTCTTTTATATCAACCGCATAAACGGTATGTCCCCTATCTGTAAAATATCTCGTTACGGCGAGTCCTATACCCGAGGCGGCACCCGTGATAAGTATTTTTTTGCTTTCGTTCTGTTTCTTCATAAATTTCTGCACCCAAAATTTCTTGTTCAAACAGAATTTTAACACTTCCCGTAATATTTGTCAACAGATAAATCTGTCTATTTCCTGAGATTTCCCACAAATGCTCATTCACACTTGACAAAAATAAGTGCCGAGAGTATAATAAAGCTATACAGCTTTAAAGGAGATTTTTTATGACAAGTTCAAATTATGAATTACGCGCCAAAGCAAGAGCAACGCTCGGTGGCGGCATTTTCAATAACGAGTGGCTTTACGCAATGCTCATCTCGCTCTGCGTTGCGGTAATCAACGGCGCACTCTCGGTTACGGGAATAGGCACGTTTATCGTTTCAGGCATTATATCCTGCGCTATGGCAAATTATTTTATAGGCAGAGTTCGCGGCCACGTTTCTCACGACGGATTTTCCGCCCTTTTAAGAGGAGCGCAAAAGGATATTGCGGGAAGTATGATAACGGGTATTCTTCATACCGTATTTATACTGCTCTGGTCGCTGCTCTTTGTAGTTCCCGGTATTGTTAAGGGTTGCTCATATGCGCTGACCTTCTATATCAAAAACGACCGGCCCGAGCTTTCAGCTACGGAAGCTATAACAGAAAGCAGACGTATGATGGACGGATTCAAAATGAAATACTTTTTACTCCAGCTCTCGTTTATAGGCTGGTTTATAGTAGGTCTTCTCTGTCTCGGAATCGGTACGTTCTGGGTTCAGGCTTATATGGAAGCCGCAAACGCTCACTTCTATGAGGAAGTTAAAGCTGCAAAAGCACCTTTTATTGAAGTTCTTCCTCCCGAGGTAACTTCTTTCTAAGCTCCGAATTTCAACTTATACAGGAGATTAAAATATGACTTGGAACAATATTATACTGGTTTCTGCGCTGATATTTTTCGCAGGTATCATAATCGCTCCTTTCAGATTTAAATACAAAAAAGATAAATTTTTCACTCCGTTTAAAATTATATTCACCGGAACTTTCGTATCCGCAATTTCGTTGTTCCTACCCGTTTATCTTGAAAATTTCAAAAACCACGATCACAGCTTCTGGATTTCACTTTTCTCGTCGTTGCAGCACACGTTCAGATTATTTGCCCTTGACGGCGAATATCTAGGATTTGTTGAGGTTGCGGAAAACGTAATTGGTAACGAACCTACAACTCTGAGCTTGTATATTATACTTTGCACGGCTTTGTATCTTGTAGCCCCAATACTTACGTTTACTTTTCTCTTGTTAATGCTTAAGAACTTTATTGCTCTTGTAAGCTACAGATGCGTATTATGGTGGAAGGAGACTCACGTCTTTTCCGAGCTTAACGATAAATCTGTTGCACTTGCAAAAAGCATTATTGAACGAGAGATAGGCGATTCTTTCCTGAAAAGAATTTCTAAGCTTTTCAGGAAAGATATTATAGTTTTTACAGACGTAATAGCTGATAAAGAGGAGCTGACCTCCGACCTTATTGACGAAGCTAAAAAGCTTGGAGCGATACTTTTCTACAAGGATATTGAATCTCTCAATATTGCAAAAAGCTATACGAAGAGAAACGTAAAGATATATCTTATTTCGGAAAATGAAAACGAAAAGATCAAGCAGGCGAATCATATAATGAAAAACTATGATTTTCCGGGAATTGAGCTTTACGTATTCTCCGAGAGCACTCAGAGCCAGATAATTCTCAGGCACAAAAAGGTAGAAAATATAAAGGTTGTCCGTGTAAATGACATAAGAACGCTTATATACCATAATCTTGATACCTACGGTATGCGTCTTTTCGAAAAGGCGTATAACAACAACTCTGATAAAAAATCCAAAAACAGTACAATTTCAGCGGTTATCGTCGGCTTCGGGCGTTACGGAAAAGAGATGCTTAAAGCACTCGCGTGGTTCTGCCAGTATCCTAAGTTTAATCTCGTTATCAACGTCTTTGACAGTGACCCTAAGGCTGAAGACTATTTTAAATTTCACTTTCCCGGTATGGACAACCGCCGCGGAACAACCGAAAAAATAGACAATTTCAAAATAGGCGAAGATAATTACACCATCAACTTCCATTCCGGTATAGACGTCAATTCGCCCGAATTTAAGAAAAAATTCGACGCTATAGACAATCCTACTTATATTTTCGTCTGCTTAGGAAGTGACGAGGACAATATAAATGCTGCTCTAAACATCAGAACGCTTTGCGAAAGCCGTGGTCTTTCAATTAATAAAGTTGACGTAGAAACGGTTGTTTACGATTCTCATTCCGCAGAACTTATGGGCTGCATATGGGATCTCGATAAAACACCAGTTCCGCTTTACGATACGGTCATAGACAAAGAAAATGCTATAGTGGCAGCCGAAGAAAAAGCAGCTAAGATCGCCAAGGCTGAGGCTAAGAAAAACAGAGCCAGAAAGCCTAAAGCATCGTCGCCCTCCGAAAAAAACGTCGAAAAAAGCTCTGAGGAGCTTCTAGCCGAAAAAGAAAAGCGTATCAAGGACGAAGAAAGCAGAAAGAAAAACACTTACGGTATACATATAATAGGCGATCTTGATAGCTTCTACTCCTGCGATACGATTGTCGATCCACAGTGGGAATATGCAGGCATGGTCGTTAACAGAAGATACTTCGTGCAGCATCTGAAGGCCGAAAAAGCGGAGCTTGCGGAAAGACTCTCTGACAGAGCAATAACAGAAGTCATCGCCGATACTGCCGATGTCGAAAATCCCGATACTAAGGAGCTTATGAAAGAAAAAGCTGAATCAGACAAAGCTGCAGACAAGGGATTCTGGCAAAAGGAATACAACTATCGTTCATCCGTTACCAAGGCAATACACGAAAAGCTTAAGCTTAAGCTTCATCAATTTACAGATTACGGTATTGTTCTGGACGAACTTAAAAATCCACCCAAAATCATCGAGGAATGGGAAGATGAGAAGATATTCGAATATTCAAAGCTTGAGCATCCCAGATGGTGCGCATATCTTAGAAGCGAGGGTTACGTAAAGCGTACCGACGGCGGTGACGGCAGAAATGAGCTTGCGAAAACCCATTCAGACCTCATTCCAACCGAGGAACTTGCACCTCACAAAAAATTCTACGATCTTTAATCGGAATAGTAAACTATATAAAAATCTGCGATACGTATATTTGTCTGCCCCTTAATAAATGGCAATTATACGTAACGCAGATTTTTATTGTATTTTCGATAAAAGTTGCTCTATGTCGGATTTTCTAGGCGGATTTGTTCCGTTAGTCATACAGGATGCACTACCAAATGCAACCGCAGTTTTCAAACACTCGTATGCGCTTTTTCCACAAGATAATGCATATAAAAATCCTGCTATGGAGCTATCTCCCGCGCCCACGGTTGATACCGCCTTTATTTTAGGAGCTTCGATTATATGTATAGTACCGTGTGAAGAAATTAAAGCGCCTTTTTCACCGAGAGATACCATGACGTTTTCAATTCCCTGCGCTGACAACTCCAACGCGGCAACCGATGCAGAATCAAAATCAGAAATATTACGGCCCATATATGCGGAAATTTCTTCTTCGTTTGGCTTGATAAGAAACGGCTTAACTTCAAGCACATCTATAAGAGAGAATGCCTTGGAATCAAGAACAACAAGTACTCCCCTTTTGGAAAGCCTTTTAATATAGTTTTTTGCCAAGTCAACGGATATTCCGTCTGGGAGTCTTCCCGTAAACGTCAAAACGTCTCCAGGTTTGCACAATTTATCGGTTATTTTCTCGGCGCGGAGCAAAAGATCTTCCGGTGCTTTATCTGCTGTAAAACTGATTCTTGTTTCTTTGCTATCCTTAGTATGAATAGTAATATTTTCACGTATTCTGCCTTTAGTACGCAATTTTTGAAAACAAATGTTTTCGTTTTTTATCTTTTGCTCAAATTCAGCACCGTTTTCATCACCCAAAGCAACTATAGCCAAGCTTTCAAAACCAACGCTAAGCAGGGCTCTCGAAATATTAATCCCTTTACCGCCTGCATTATAATCCGTAATGCTTGCTATGTTTTCATTACAGATAGTGATTTCCTCAGCATCGCAATGAACGTCAAATGCAGGTGCGAGCGTTAACGTAATTATTTTCATTTCTTCACCCTAATTATTCTAAAAATTCACTTTTGCTTATTCTATCATATCCAAAGAATATTTGCAAGAAGTTTTTTGACGAGTATGAGTGTTTTAATTGGATATAGAAATTAATTTGTAAACTTTATATAGGTAAAAATTGCCTTGTCAAAAAATGCGTAACAAATGCATATTCCGTCCATAATTATACTCGTAGCCCGTCGGGACGAAATCTGTCGAACATAATTCCTGAACCAACGTAAAGATCAGTCCTTTCAAAACATCCGCGGGCATATAAAGCGGTCGGAGAATAATAATGAGCAAAGTGGAAATATGCGGAATTAACACATCACGGTTGCTGACTATAAAAGAGGATGAGATGCGCGCCTTGCTTTCAAAAACAAAAGAGGGTGATATGAAAGCGAGAGAAAAGCTGGTGCTTGGAAATCTTAAGCTTGTCCTTAGTGTTATAAGACGCTTCAGCTTAAAAAACGACACAGCGGACGATCTTTTCCAGGTCGGATGCATAGGACTTATTAAAGCTATTGACAATTTCAATCCATCGTTTGACGTAAAATTTTCAACCTACGCCGTTCCAATGATTATAGGTGAGGTAAGAAGATTCCAAAGGGATAATAACTCCGTCAGAGTTTCAAGAAGCATACGAGATCTGGCATACAAAGCATTGCAGGTCAAAGAGGACGTTATGAGGCGCGAGCAAAGAGAGCCCAAGCCAGCAGAAATAGCAAAAATTCTTGGCGAAAATGAAAAGGCAGTGGAAGAAGCCATCGAGGCTATCGTTGAGCCCGTGTCACTTTATGACTCGGTTTTCGGTGACGGTGAGGATTCAATGTACGTCATAGACAGACTTGCCGACGATACAAAATCCGACGATATACTAATCGAAAACATTGCTTTAAAGGAAGCATTAAAAAAACTGAACGAGCGAGAAATCGGTATAATAAAACGCAGGTATTATAACGGCAAAACGCAAATGGAAATAGCCGACGAAATCGGAATCTCTCAAGCTCAGGTATCCCGAATTGAAAAATGTGCTATAGAAAAAATGCGAAAGTATATGGAATAATTTCAAATTAACTTTATATAACAGCAAAAACTATTTTTGCAAACTTTAATTTGCAACGCAATAAGAAAACGATTTTCTCACATAAGAACCTCGAGAAAATCGTTTTTTCTTTATGACCAGACGTTCCGCGTTGTAGAGAAAAATTTGATTTATTACATCGGATATCCGTAGTTATATAGGCTCTGTCAACACTGATAATATGTAATGGCGTAAAAGACAAGGTAGCTTATAAGTTATTTATTTCAAATATGAACTGATTCGCAATTCGTTCGTATTAGAGAAAACTCTATTTCTGAATGTTTTTACGGGAGTGTTTATATTACCGCATTTTTATGATTTTGTAAAGGTTTTTTGGTGTGTGTTGACTTTTTTCCGAATATGTGATATATTTTATATTAGATTAAAATACTCGCGTAAAATATAAGGAACGATTATGAAGCTCTCGATAGTTATTTGCCTATACAATACCGACAGACACTATTTTGAAAACTGTTTGTCTTCAATAAAAAACAGCACTTTATCATCCGATTGTTTTGAAATTCTCGTTATTGACGACGGATCCTCGGAAGATTATTCCGATTTGATACAAACTTACGGCGCAAGAACTATCAAAACTGAAAATCACGGTATTTTTCGCGCAAGATTGCTTGGTATCTCAGAAGCTAAAGGTGAATATATCGCTTTTGTAGACAGCGATGATACCGTCAGCGTAAATTACCATTTTCCTATGCTTAAAGAAGCGGAGAAAAGCAATTCCGATATTATTTTCAACGATTGGGCCTTTCATACCGAGCGTACGAAATACTACTGCAAAAAAGACACTACGATATCTACAGACTTTATATATGAGGGTGAAGATATTCTGCCCGCTTTTGCAAAAAACGAGGGCCGTGAGCATTCTTATTTTGTTTTATGGAACAAGCTTTTTTCGGCGAAGCTGCTAAAAGATTCTGTCCCATTTCTTGAGCCGATTGCAAATCGCCCCGAGCGTTTCAATTATTCCGAGGATACTCTCATTTGCTTTGCGGCAATGTCTCGCGCAAAAAGAATCGCTAACATTCACACCGGATATTACTTCTATAGAATACATTCATCTCAAACGGTTAACGTCGTAAGCGAGGAGCGATTAAAATCTCACGTTATGAATATGAGCGAAACGTTCGATATAATGATGAGCAATATAGAATCACACCCTAAAAAAGAAGACATTGGCGTCTCATTTAAAAAATGGCGTGAGTTAATGTCAAGGACTCATTACTCTTACGCGAAGGCAAACAAATACATCGGTCTTTTTGATTTAATCAAAAAAAGATATTACACGGACAAGCTTGAAAAATCAAAATTCAGAGATAACAGCGCTTACTCCAACAACAAAGTTTTACCGTATAATTTTGCGGAGCTTGAAGAATTCATACTTAGGATTTACCGGGCGTCAAAGCCTATCTGCATAGATCTCAGGAAAAGCTGTAACTACGTCAGAAAAAGCGTGACGTACCTTTCTTTAATTAACGCCAATATTTCGTTTGACGACAATGGAATAGCACCGCCCGAAGCACGCATTAAGCTAAAAGACAAAATAATTATGAATAAATTCGTCTATTCGCTAGGTCTCGTTCTATTTAAGAAAGGGTCGAAGCTCAGAGCGTTTTTGAAAAAGCATATTTAAAATACGTACATTTAGTATGTAACTATCACTTATATATTTTTAATATGGGAGAAAAAAATGAAAAGTTTTAAAATACGAAACGCCTTATCAAGATTTTGGGAACACCATTTTTTATTTACAGAGCTTGTAAAACGCGACTTCAAGCAAAAATATAAAAGAACATATCTTGGTATGATTTGGAGCGTCTTATCACCACTTCTTACATTATTGATTATGTCGATAGTGTTTGGCAAGTTTTTTGGAGGAAGAACCGAACATTACGTTATTTATCTTTTTTGCGGTAATATTGTATTCGGCTATTTTTCCGATGCGACTAGCGGAGGTATGAGCGCACTTATGGCAAACGCTTCCATTTTCACTAAGGTCAATGTGCCGAAATATCTTTTTCTGTTTTCAAGAAACGTTTCCTCTCTTATTAATTTCGGATTAACACTTGCAGTATTCTTTATTTTTTGTATTTTCGACGGAATCACATTTACTTTTGGATTTATATTCTTAATTATACCAATCGCTTGTTTAATTATATTTAATATAGGAGTTGGACTTATTCTTTCCGCACTCTTTGTATTCTTCCGCGATATGCAGTATCTCTGGAGTGTATTTACCACACTGCTTATGTATTTGTCTGCTATATTCTATACTACTGACACTTTTGGAGCATATGAAAAACTTTTTTTATTAAATCCAATTTACGTTTATATCAAATATTTCAGAATCATCGTCATCGATAACTCGTTCCCCTCTATTCAATATAATCTGCTCGCGTTAGGATACGCCACTATAGCCTTTATTATGGGTGCGTTATTCTACAAAAAATTCAACCACAAATTCCTCTATTATGTGTAAGGGAGGTAGGCATCTATGATAAAAAACATAAACAATAAACCTATTCTCAGTCTTAACAACGTATCCATACGTTACATCACCGGAGATTTTAAAGAAATAGGTATAAAGGAATTTGTATTAAGAAAAATAACGCGGAAATATCAAGTAAAAGATTTCTGGGCAGACAGAAATATAACATTCTCGATAAACCGCGGCGATATGCTTGGAATTATAGGAACTAACGGTGCCGGTAAATCAACGCTCCTGAAAGCGATATCGGGAATTATGGTTCCAACGGAAGGCTTCGTTGAATGCAACGGAAAAATCGCAGCCTTACTTGAGCTCGGTTCGGGATTTGACGGCGATCTTACTGTCAAAGAAAACACCTATCTTCGCGGAGCTATGCTCGGGTATACGAAAAAGTTTATGGACGAAACCTATAAAGACATTATAGCCTTTGCAGAGCTCGAGGAATACGAAAACAGCGCCTTTAAACACCTTTCATCAGGCATGAAATCTAGGCTTGCTTTTTCAATAGCCTCGCTTGTAAGTCCTGACATTCTTATTCTAGACGAAGTTCTTTCGGTTGGTGATGGCGGATTCAGAGCAAAAAGCGAAGCTAAGATGAAATCTATAATCAGCGGCGGCGCAACTACAATTCTGGTTTCTCACTCAATTCCACAGGTGCGAGCTATGTGCAATAAGATACTTTGGCTTGACCATGGCAAACAAGTTATTTTTGGGGATAATGTAAAACTTATATGCGATGAGTATGAAAAGTATCTCAAAACAAAACAGTTGCCCTCTTTTTAATAAATTTTCTTTCCATAAAAATATGTAAAAATAAGGCAAGCAGTTAATCTTACTAAACAGTACTGATTAACCGCTTGCTTTTTGTAATTCGATTAAATAAAAATGCTATAAATATTTATCGCTTTATGACAGCGATATCGTTTTCCACAACAACCTCAAAACTATCAATTACCTTTTTATGAAGTTTAGAATATATGCTTATCACTACACCTGCATCGGTATTTAATATCGACGCACGTCTGCGATCACGGCATGTGGTATATATGTTATTCGTTTTAGGGGTTGAGTTATCAACGAGAATACGTATTTTTTCCTCTCCGATTGAATATGATATTTCATTGATATCAATATTTTTTATTTCGATATAATCTTCATCAAAATCAAACAAAAGTGCCAAACTTGAAGAATTAGAAGTATTAATTTCCATGAAAGATAATTTAGATTTGAAATCAATCTTTTGCAAAACATCCTTACTAATGTTTGCCGAAGTTAATATCATTATATAATTTTTTCTATCGCGCATCAAGAAATAGAAATAATCTTCTACTCTTTGATAAGGAAGAAGCGCATCGAATTTATTAATAAATTCAAGTGGCTTTTCCTCACTTAAAGCGTCTTTAAGCCAATCATAACTTTCTTTAATTTTTTCTTGAAGAATAACATCAGTGTCTACAATGGGCCGGAACCACGCAGGATCTATAACGAAATTTTGCATATCATTAATTTTTAACCATCTATTGTGAAGTCCAAAAATATTCATTATAGACTCTATTCTAGAAAGTGCCCATCTCTCTTGAAGCAGAATAAAAGGCTTCTTGAACATTATACAAAAACAAGCAGCATGATATGAGTCAGTTATCACAAATTCTGAATCAATAATCATTTTAAGCCAATCAAAAATTTCAGCATTTTCCATTATATGCATATCTCGATCTCTAAACCACTGACTTTTTCTGCTAAAATGCTGAGGATCACCATCGGTAATATTAACATTTTTTATGCCAAGGTGTTCAACGATTTTTTTAACGACAGAAAGTTTAAAATCATTTGGTTCAATTATATATGAACCGACAAACGCACCGTCGGATTCAAGCCTAGATTTTTGGGCTAATTCACAGTATTTTGACAATTCAACCAAAAAAACAGGATCAAAAACGTGTTTTGAATCAACTCCGTAATTCTCTTTCAGTATTTTGACTCCATCAGCCTCTCTTACGCCAATTCTATCAAAATGCTTGAAATATTTCGATACTTGACCAACCCTTTCCTTTGGAAGTTTATGCTCACTATGACCAAACGAAGAAGCGTATGCTATTTTAGTTTTAAAATCATCTACAAAATCCAAATACAAGCTTTCTTTCCAGCATTTGAATAAATCATAATTCCATATTTGATCAGAACCAATTACAAATTTATCAAATATTGAGTTTAATTCTTTTAATCGAGAGTCAGGAATTTGTTCGGTTGTTTCGCAGAATTGGGAGAAGAAACGATTAGAATGAGTAATATTTTTGCTATCAGCAGAATTAATCGGTCTGCCTATAACGGCAACTGTATATCCCATACTTCTTATAGCTTCATATAACGCCCAATAAGTTACCAGACCACCGAAGTTTGGATTCATTGTAACTCCAAAAACACCAACATCGTATTTCTTTCTTGCGGTAATCTGATATGCCACTCTCAAAGAATTATGTCTTTTTATAAGTTCTATAAAGTCAGGATTATATCTGGGTGATTCAAGAATCCTCTTGTTTCTATTCCAAGACATAAGAGTTTCAATAGAATAATTTTCTTTTGATTTCAAGGATTTTAAAGCTTTTTTTGCGATTTTTTCACCAATATCCGTATTAATTATTACTATGGAACACCCTTTTTCATAATCTATTTTTGTTTCAGTAGTTTTCGCTCCCCAGAAATCTCCTATTGTAATATCTGCAACCCTAGGAAATTCTGCGTATTTACAATTAAAACAAGATTTGCGTTGCGTTAATTTATACGCAAACGCGTCGTAATATGAATTATCAAAATATTCGGAATAAAACTCTCTGCCATCCCTTAAAACAACTGTAATAGAGCCCGGATTACCATTCCTGTGCTTTTTATTTCTAAATATTACATCACTGATATCGCTCTTTACAAAGTTTTCATTCAAATAATAATCAAAAACTTTTGGAGACGGCACTCCATGACACAAAATTTCAACGCAACATAAATCTTTGTAATCTTTCTTTAAGAAAAGTCTCAAAGCAGCGACTTGGCAAGGTGTTCCGGTAAACATTACCCTATTTCCCATTTTTAAAAGTTTTTCAACCTCACCATACACGCCTGAAGCATCGCTTTGAACATATTTAGACTTCTGCATACGCTTAACATCTTCTAGTGAGTTACTTACAATATGCTTCACCGTCAATGACTCGTCATATACTGCACCGGCAACATAACCGCGCTTAGAGATAAAATATTTTGCAATCGGATAAAAAATACCTCCGGAAGAACTATTCATCCTAACCTCATCATCCGAAACCGCAGCATATCCAAACGGCTCAAAATCGCTAACAACCTTTTCGTTAATGGCAGGACAGGTTTTTAAACATTTTCCGCACGAGATGCATTTTTGCGTGTCAAGCAATGGATGGAGATGCCAATCTTTATCATCATATTCAAAGGACAATGCACCTGTAGGACAACTGTCAATACATGCACCGCATCCGCAGCAAATATCACCACTAACTTTTTCCTTTACATTCATATTACATCACCCCTAATACAATCTAAAGCAATTTTGTAAACATCATCAAGATTTTTATCTTTTATTAAGCAAAGATTATCATCACTGTATCCGTTATCATGCGATAGCTGACGTTGATAAACACCTTCATCAAATATTATAAATTTACTTACATCGTACCAAGCTTTGTTATTATATGAAAGATCTTCGTTACGTTTATGCCAATATACAATTCTCTTATTTGCAACTATATCTCGTATTTCATTTGATCTAGAATACATAGGAAGAATAAAAGGCATGTAGTAATCAGAGGTAACGATAGATTTGGAATGAAGGAATAAAAATTTATGTATTTTGGACTGAGCGATAACCACGCACCCAACTTCTTTTTTTAATTCCTCAAAATTGGCACAATTTTCTGTAACAACGAGATATGGGGTCAATCCCTCGTTTTCTTTTATATACTTAACAAACTTAACAGTTGTTGAATCAACCACATCGCGAGTATCGGAAATCAAAACTATATTCTTTTTTCCCATACGTTTTTTGGTAAGATAATATATCCACCTAACTAATGCCATTTTTTTAAAATACTTGCTTTTGTGTGATCTCAAATGTTTGCATATCAAATAATTTAATTGTAGAATCTTCTTTTTTGAGTATGGCTCAAATACTATCTCTGTGTTATTTCTTTTTGTCAAAATAACGTCCTCGTGAGAATAAAATGAGTATCCATATTCGTTTATTGGAGCAAATTGATCAACCGAAACATAGTAAGGCTTAAACATTTTTACTCCGTCATAAGTAAAGGCAAATGTTATCTTGCTTTCTCTGTATTTTTGAATGCTAACTGAAATACTAAATGAACGTATCAACTTGTACGAACTCGTATTTCCATATTGACGATCAGAAATATCTACATCAATAGGTGAATAATTGAGAAAGGCACAAATCTTTAGTTTGCCAAACTCATCAACGCACTCATAAAATCCATCAATTAAAACATTATCTCCACTGATTTTTATATGCTCTACCGATAACTTTAAGTTATTTATAATCCCTATTCGATACGGAGAAGAAATTAGCAAACGCTCACCATTTTCATCACAAAAATCGATAGACTTATTTAAGTTATTCTTTATTATGCCATATTTGTATGCAAAGGAACCAGAATTTATTTTCGAATAAAATTCATCGAAATACGGTGTCATACTTGCATACTTCCAAAAATACCTATTTAATTCACTATTTTCATCTTTCCAAGCTTTTTTTTCTCCGGCATAATGAATAACGCAAGGATTTTTACTGCTTTCCAATAATTCTTCTTTTAAGTAATCAGGAAGCCATCTCATTGAGTAATCATATTCTTCGAAGAAACTCCATTTAGCATCAATTAAAAGCAAGTTATCCTGACACAAAACATTAAAAATGTCCTGATCGTGCTGTCTCCACTCCCTCGAAGAAATTATACTTTTAATACCATCCAATGAATACTTTTCGTTAAACTTCTTAATATTCACAATGACCATACTTGAAATAAAATAATTATCAAGTTGCTTAATATTAATTTCTTTTCTGTATTCGAATCTTCCCGCACCTGGATCATAACATGCAGCAATTCCGCAATAATCACGTGTTGCTGCAGCTATATAACTAGACATATCAATATTCATTAATTCGGATACATCGGATACTGCCACCATATCACCGTCAAAATAAAGGACTGTATCATATTCGGGCATCGCAAAGGGAATGAATAACCTAAAGTATGCCTCTTTGGAATATGTTGTAGGAGTATATACACTTTGAGTAAAAAATGTAACATTTTCAAGCATAGATGAAATATCTACTATTCGAACACTAATGTTTTCGTAACCATTTGCGAAACTTGTTATTATTTCTTCGTTAGTTTCATCTATGTCTGTGCTAAGAATTATAATGTCATAGTTTTTAGCTTTGGATGAATTTTCAATAACAGATTTGACCATCACTGCTGTTTGCGGAACATAAGAATTATTTGCTGAGAAGCAAATTGGAACACAATCAGTTCTAAAAATCGGATTTATAACATCTCCCGTTTTGATAACTATCATAAAGACCTCCAAAGTTTTTAATAATTATAACATAATTATTTACTATTGTCAATAGATGCACATGTTAGGAATCTCATTTGATTTTAAAGTAAATTACGATATTTTTTGAAACATATCATAACATATTAAATTTATTTACAAGAAGAAATGATCAAAAAATAGAGAGTTTCTATACAATAATATGCACCCCAAAAATTCATATTTTTCGAGTGCATATTAAACGTATTAAATCGCGGAATCCTCTTTTTGTTTATTCCATTGTTAAATGGGATTTCCCTCTCCGTCGAAAAGCGGGAGCTTTTCAAGGTAAATAATATCGTCTCTGCGAGTAGCGTCGCCCTCGGCAAGAATAGTCATTTTACCAACTATCTCACCGCCTGCAAGCTTTACAAGATTCTCAAGAGATTCAAGCGAGCCGCCGGTACTGATAACGTCGTCAACGATAAGCACGCGTTTGCCCTTCATAAACTCTGCGTCAGAGCCGTCTATGTAAAGCGTCTGCCTTGCCGCAGTGGTGATAGACTGAGTTTCGCAAGCAACGACATCCTTCATATAAAGCTTGACCGATTTGCGCGCTAGCACGTAGCGATTTTTGCCGGAAAGTCTGCACATTGCGTGGATGAGTGGAATTCCCTTTGACTCCGCCGTAAGCATAACGTCATGCTCGGGAGCCTTTGCGTAAAGAGCCTCGGCGCATTTCTCCGTCAGCTCAACGTCGCCAAAAAGAATGAATGCTCCGATATTGAGGTTGCTTCCGATAGGACAAAGCGGAAGATCGCGCTCAAGCCCAGCAACTTTGATTCTGTAAGTCATATAAGTACCCTTTCTGAAGTTGTTATGCGGTAAACCGACCGACATAAGCTTTTTTGCACCTATATTATACTACAGGATTTCCGTTTTTGCAAGCAATAACGGAATTTTAATAAAAGAAATAATGATTTCCTACCGTAAACGCATAAGGCCGATTTTTATATATCCAGGAAGACGTAGACTTTGTCGGTTCCATAAAGAACAGTATATCACTCGAAAGACTTACTCCCTCAAGGCATATTTTTGCTGCCAGAACCGAATTATAGCTTGGTACGTCATATATGCTTCCATTTGACACGGGGCTGAACTGAACTCCGTATTTTCTGTCGAAAATAACGCCATAGATAGTGTTTGGATAATCCTTGTGCTTTACTCTGTTGAGAACTACGTTACCAACCGCTATTTGACCGAGAAGGATCTCTCCTCTGCTTTCAGCGCTAATTATTCTCGATAGCCAATAAACGCTGTCATAGCTATAATAATGATCTGCGTGCTGAAGTGGTTTAATATTACCCGAAAGACGAACTTCACGGCTGGGAAGCCATTCAACGTTAAGCGATAATGCTTTTGCAATACTCCTCACGGGTACATACATTCTACCGTCGGATAGTATAACCGCAGGCGTTCTTGATAGCAAAGGCCTTTCATTTGCATACACTATGTAAGCCCCATCTGCAATACTCATTGAAAGTCCCGGCATAGTAATATACGCGCATCTTGTCAAACTGTCAAAGGCTACCGAAGCGCCCGCAAGAGTAGTTACTGCACGAAGCGGTATGTACGTCGTATCATTTATTAGGTATGCCGATTCGTTTATGTAAACGCTGCCGAGACTCAATCTGACTGCCGGATAAATTGACGTGTTTTTATTCTCTACGTTTTTGAAATATTCCAGTTCCGCTTTAGTGACGTTCATACCCGCAGCAGAAGCAGGAACCGTCGCTGAGCATAAAAAGATAACGGCAGAGAGTATCATCAAAACTCCGATTTTCTGAAATAACTTCATTTCTTCTCCTTTCCTTTTTATTTGCGGCTTAATGAAGCCTAAAAGATTTTCCAAATCCAACTTTGAATCACCTTTTAATACAAATATTATACACTTTTCCACCGCATTCGTCAATATAACATATATGGTAACAATGGAAAAAACAGGAATTTTGAGAACAAAAGTTTACATATAAAAACGGCAATCTGCTTTTATACTGCATATTGCCGTTCTGTATGTAAAGATTATATACCGAATGTGTTTTTAAGATACTTTCTTGATGCTTTTACACTTTCAAGCTCCCTCATAACGAGAGAGTAGCATCCGATATCAGCAAGCGCACCGAGACCTGCGGTTTCATCCTCAATAAAACTCGTGGCAAAAGGTGTAGGAATACCGCGGCGTCTGCCACCACCGGTCTGAACGTAATAAATATGTCCAATAACGTTTGCCATATTTTTTCTCCTTAAAGTACCGCAAAGCAGAATATTAAATAAGCTTTGCAAAATTTGAGAAGCACTGTGTTTCGCTTATATTATACATTCATTATATTTTCAATTTAAATTATATGTTTGGGATTTTTTTAACTATATTGACTTTTTCCTGTTTCTGCCTATACGCTTTACTTCTATAACAGCAAACAATATACTAAATGTATTGAGAGTAAAATCAATACAAACCAAAATCTGAAACGATTATTTTTTCTGTCTTTGGTTATAATTTCCTTAAAGCTTAGCAGTGATAGCTTGTTATGTCTTTATAAAAAAAATAAATATAACGGAGGTTATATGAATAATTACGTAATTTTCACTGATTCTGCCTGCGATACCGACCCTGCATTTCTTTCCGAACTAGGTGTTAAAATGGCGCCCCTTACATTTAAGCTTTCCGACTCGGAGCGTGAATTTCTCGATACCGAAATGGAAGCCGAGACGTTCTACAAGCGTATGAGAGATGGCGCTGATGTTAAAACGTCGGCGGTAAACCTCGCATATTTTAAGAAAAAATTCGCCGACATTCTTGACACGGGCAGTGATATTCTTTACCTCGGATTTTCTTCAGCGCTAAGCACCACCTTTAATTCGGCAAGACTTGCCGCCGAGGAACTTGCAAAGGAAGTACCGGAAAGAAAAATAATTACGGTTGATACCCGTTCAGCGTCGGCAGGACTCGGACTTATCGTGTATCTTACTGTCAAGCAAAAGGAAAAGGGTGCGACTATTGAAGAGGCAAGATATTATGCCGAAAATCTTATTCCTAAAATATGCCACTGGTTTACCGTGGACGATCTGAGTTATCTAAAACGCGGGGGTCGTGTCAGCTCTGCTACCGCATATTTCGGAAATATGCTTGGTATAAAGCCTATACTTTTTATGGACGACGACGGACTTTTAAAAAGTCATTCAAAGGCAATAGGAAGACACGCTGCAATAGAAGCTCTTGCAACAAAGTACGGCGAGCTTGCAGATGATAAAACGAAGAATACTATATTTATTTCACACGGAGACGCACTTTCGGATGCCAAACTGTTAGAAAGAATGTTAGCAGAAAAATTCGGAGCATCAGTTAAAGTAATAACCGACGTAGGATGTGTTATAGGAGGTCACTCAGGACCCGGAACGCTTGCGCTGTTCTTTATAGGAAAAGCCAGAAAAGGAGAATAATCTACCCGTTATGCGAAAAGCAAAGCAGGAAGAAAAGAAGAAAAAAGAAAAAACAAAAAAAAATACTTTAGAAGAAGCTTCCAACAAATCAGCAAAAAAAGAAACGAAACGCGAAAAATCCAAAGCATCGGCTAAAAAGAGCCTGGGCGGTGCACTTTTTGCAAAAATGGCACGAGGCGGGGCCGCAGAGCTGAGAACAAACGCTGACGAGGTTAACAAGCTTAACGTATTCCCCGTACCAGACGGAGATACCGGTGACAATATGAGAATGACGATAGAAAGCGGTATTGCCGCTATTGAAAATCTAAACAGTGATAATCTTGCAGAGGTTATGCGCGTACTTTCACACGGAATGCTGCTTGGAGCAAGAGGAAATTCAGGAGTTATCCTTTCTCAATTTTTTGCCGGAGTTGCCGACGGATTTAAAAATGCAAAGGAAGCAGACCCATATTCGCTTGGAGAAGCCTTAAAGCTCGGCGTAAAAAAGGCATACGAAACGGTTATGACACCTATTGAGGGTACTATACTTACGGTTGCAAGAGAAGCTGTGGACTACAGCGTATCAAAAATAACACCGCAAACAACCATAAAAAGCTTTTTTGCCAATCTAAGCCGCGAAATGTACGCCTCTCTTGAAAGAACTCCCGAAATTTTACCTGCACTAAAATCGGCAGGCGTTGTTGACAGTGGCGGCGCAGGACTTTTTTATATAATGGACGGCTTCCGCCGAGTACTTGACGGTGAAGCAATACCCGAAGAACTTGATAAATCGAATACCAGAATTTCGAATAATTCAAAATCGTTAAAGTTAACTCCCGATTCAAAAATGCCACTTCCGTATTGCACGGAGGTTATGATACAGCTTCTTAATTCAAAATGCAAAGTAGAAAATTTCAAAATTGACGATTTCAGAGAATACGTATCACTTTTAGGTGATTCGGTTTGCACAGTAAAATCAGATAATACTGTTAAGCTTCACGTGCATACCTTCGTTCCCGAAAAAGTTTTGGAATACGCTCGCAAATCCGGAGAGCTTGTTGCTGTGAAAATCGAGAATATGAATCTACAGCATTCTGAAATGCCTACTGATACGAAAGCAGACAAAAGCTCGAAAAATAAAGAAGATAGCAAACAATTATTTACTTTTTCAGAAAATACAGATGGAAACAAGAAAACGCACTCAATCGTAACCGTATCCTGTGGGTCAGGATTTACAGACTTATTTTATGAGCTCGGAGCTGATATAGTAATATATGACAAAGCCGGAAAAGCTCCGTCAGCAAGAGATTTTCTCGATGCTTTTAATGAAACGCGCGGAGAAGAAATTTTCGTTTTTCCGAACAATTCAAATATTACCCTTTCAGCCAAGCAAGCTGCAAAGCTTTACGGAAAGGAAAGAGTTCACGTTATTGAAACAAAAAGCATCAGTGAGGGTTACGCCGCGCTTACAGCGTTTCTTGAATCCGAAAGTGATACAAAAAGTGTTATTAAATCTATTTCTAATACTCTTTCAAATGTAACTGACGGATGCGTATTTTCCGCTGTTCGAAATGCCAATATTGATGGAGTTAACGTTAAAAAGGGAGATACGGTTGGTATCATAGATAGGAAAATCGTCGTAAGCTCTAAATCAGATGATTACGTTACGAGTGAAATCGGAAACAAGCTTCTTTCGGATAAAGAGCTTTTAACCGTCTTTTACGGGAATGGAAAAACAAAAAATGACGCCGAAAAGCTTATATCCATCCTTAAAGAAAAAAATCCCAATAAAGATATATACTCCTTTTTTGGCGGACAGGAAATATATCCATACGTTTTCTTGGCGCGGTAAATTCAGAAATGCCAATATAAAAACAATATCAGATTAATATAAAAATGCCGACACATTTCTATGCGTCGGCATTTTTGTTTTTATTTAATATAGTTTTCAAAATTAAGCACAAAAATATTTTTGTGTCTAATAAACGGACTGAAAAATTACCCCACAACCTTATATCCTGCATCCTCGATGATTTTTGCAAGTTCGTCCTTTGCATTTTCACTATCGGAAGCAAGCGTTATAACCGCATCGCCTCTCTCGTGAGAAACGTCTGCCGAGAATACAAGCTCAGAAGCTTCAATGGCGGATTTAACTCTGCCCGAGCAGTGAGGACACATCATACCTTCTATTTTAATCGCTATAGTTTTCACAATGTTTTCTCCTTTATTGTTAATAATTGTTTCCGTTTTCGCCTTTTTAGAATCGCACACTTTGCGTTTTTCGGGATTATAAAAATTTAAACGAAGCGCATTCATAACAACAAAGAAGCTTGACAAACTCATAGCTGCTGCTCCGAACATAGGTTCAAGCTCCCAACCAAAATTATTTATAAACAGCCCCGCAGCAAGCGGAATCCCTATTACGTTATAGATAAATGCCCAGAACAAATTTTCATATATACAAAGGAGGGTTCTGCGACCGAGCCTAACGGCCGCGGCAACGCCTTTAATACTACCCCGTGTTAAAACAATGTCTGCAGAATCTATAGCTATATCAGCACCTTTACCTATAGCTATACCGAGATCAGCAGCGGTGAGAGCTACAGAATCGTTAATACCGTCTCCAACCATTGCAATACTGCCATTTAGTCTTGAAAGCTCCTTTACGGAATTTGCCTTTTGCCCGGGCAATACCTCTGAAATAACCTCGTTTATTCCGACACGGGTTGCCACGTATCCAGCGGCAGCAGAGCTATCTCCCGTTATCATAAAGGTTTTTATCCCTAAAGCCTTAAGCTCGGATATTGCATCCTTGCTATCCTCTTTTATTTTGTCGGACAGTGCAACAAGACCTAGAATATTGTTATTATCAGCTATTATAATGACCGTTTTACCCTCCGATTTCAGCTCGTTGAATTTCACAAATCCGTTATCCTTTAAGACAAGCGCTGTCTTTTGCTCTATAAAAAGCGAATTTCCTGCATAAATTTCTTTATCTATAACTTTTGCGCTGACACCAAACGGGAACGCTTTAAAATCTTCTGATTTCGGAAAATCAGAGATTTGATTTTCTTCCTTATACCTTATAATTGCGCGTGCTAACGGATGCTCGCTTTTTTCTTCAATCGAAATAGCGAGCCTTATCAAACAGTCACTTTCGACAGAAATACCGAAAATGTCAACAACCTCGGGTTCGCCCTCAGTCAGAGTTCCCGTCTTATCAAATGCAACTGCCTTTATCTTACCTGCCGCTTCAAGTGCTCTTGCATTTTTGAATAGCACGCCGCGCTTTGCGCCAACGCCCGTTCCGACCATTATCGCCACCGGAGTTGCAAGGCCAAGGGCGCAAGGGCAACTTATAACGAGCACGGTAACAGCTCGTGAAAGAGAGAAAGCTACACCCCTCCCTATAAGCATCCAGACGATAAACGTTATAAGCGATATAGCAAGCACGGTGGGTACGAATACAGACGCAACCTTATCTGCCGCCTTTGCCACCGGCGCCTTACTGCCCGAAGCCTCCTTTACCATTTTTATGACCTCGGAAATTGCAGTCTTTTCGCCTACCCTTTCGGCTCTTATTTTTGCATACCCGGAAAGAACGGCAGTTGCACCCAAAACGGATGCGGACACCGTCATATCCTTCGGCAACGACTCACCCGTTAACGCTGATTCATCCACCGATATCTCGCCCTCGAGGATAACCCCGTCTGCAGCGATATTTTCACCGCGTCTTACTATGAATACGTCTCCAACCAAAATATCTTTAGCAGCGATAACCGTTTCTTTCCCGTCTCTTATTACAGTTGCCGTTTTAGGCGAGAGATCCATTAGCTCTCTTATTGCAGAAGTGGTTTTTCCTTTCGCCAGTGCTTCAAGGAGCTTTCCTACGGTTATAAGCACAAGTATCATAGCTGCCGATTCAAAATACAGTCCGTGAAGTCTTTCGTGCGCCATGGCTAAATTGCCCGAATGAATATCTGCGCTGATAAGATAAAGAACCGCAATACTATACACATAAGACGCAAGTGAGCCAAGCGATATCAGCGTATCCATATTTGGCGAGAAATGTACAATTCCTTTCGCACCGTTATGGAAAAAATGTTTATTTATTACCATTATTGCAGTGCAAATTAAAAATTCCGTAAGTGCCAACGCGGAAACGTTTGAAGATAAAAAGCTCGGCAATGGAAGCGATAACATCAGATGCCCCATTGATATATACATAAGCGCAAGAAGCAAAGCTACCGACGGAACAAGCCTTATCAAAGTAAGCTTTACTTCAGAGCTTTTTTTCTCCGCATCATCTCTTTCAATTTCGTCGGTACCGTTTTCTCTTTTGATAGAATAACCTGCAGCTTTTACTGCGTCGGAGATTACATTATCGTCGGCATTTCCCGAAACGTCAAGCGTTCCAAGCAACAGATTCACATCGCAGCTCTCCACGCCGTCAAGAGATGAGACTGCCCTCTCAACCCTTGCTACGCAGGCGGCACAAGACATTCCCGAAACCGTGTATCTTCTTTTCTCCATCGATAAATCCCTATAATTTATTTTTTATTCAATTATACACTTTTTTCTTCCATCATGTCAAGAAGTATAATTTATTTTTCCCCATCATCAATAAATCCGTAGGAATCGGGGTCAATAACTATAGAATATCCGTTATGTGTAATCTGAATATTCTCGTTAACTATAGGCTTGCTGATAACGTCGCCGTTAAGCTATATAGTTTCGATACTCTCCTTTACATTATTTCAAAAATTGGATTGGTTATACCAATTCAGCAAGGCTATGCTTATTTAAATCGTATATTAAGCGAAATATAAAAGTCAATGCACTAAAAATTAGAAAATGCAAATAATATTTTTTAAATTATCACTAAATATGCAAACAGATACAGCAAAATTAATACTCGTTGCAGTCATATTCAAGAATGTTTTGATTACGCTTATGTTAAAAACGACTTTCAATCTTTATTGCGACGCACTTGACAGCAGATGACTCCTGTGATAAACTAGAGAAAAACCTGAAAGGAGAAGCCTATGAAATACGTCAAGGACGATGAAATACTATATGTCAACGTAAGAGAAGCTGTTAATACCGCAAGGCGCGGTATCAGCTCGTATTCACCAAGCGATACCGATGAGCCTCATATATCCGACGGGCTTCTTCCGGATGGATATACAAAAGAAGACTACGTACGTCTTGAATGCGATTTTGAGTGCGGCGGCTATTCTTTCAAAATTTACGGTGAAGCAGCTAAAATTGCCGATGGAAAGTTATATCATATATCCGTGGTACCCACAATTCGCGACGTCAAGAAAAAAGAGGTCGAAAAACAGGCAAAAGGCGAAGCAATTATTCTTGCCGCAATCCATCTTAAGTCAATACCTTGCGAAAAATTTACTATACGAAACATCTTCGTCGCAGAGGACACAAGAGAAATAGAAATTTTCGAGGACGTTTTATCCGAGAAAAAAATTCTCTCATTTTTCGACAAATGTACAAGGGAGCTTATAGAATCGGGCAAGGCGGAGATAGAGCGCGTAAGCAAGAGACTGCCGTCCATGGAGAATGCAAAATTCCCCTACGGAAAGGTGCGGGACGGGCAAAACGAATTTATAAGATCGTCATATCACGCGATAGCAAAAGGCAACGTTTTATACGCTACTGCGCCCACGGGAACAGGCAAGACTGTTTCGGCAATTTACCCTGCAATTCGCGCTTTAGGTAAACAAAAGTGTGAAAAGGTCTTCTATTTAACCCCAAAGCAGACTACGGCAAACGCTGCAAAGGAATGCATTGAAGCTATGACGAAAAAAGGCGTTTTCATACGCTCTATCATTCTTATCGCGAAGGAAAAGCTCTGCAAGAGGGGGCATTTATGCAAAATAAGCAAGCTTGCGTGCGAGACCTACCGCAAAAACAATATGAAGGCGGCGGTAAAGGCGCTCTTTGATGAGAAGCTTCCTACGGTTACCCCCGATGACGTGTCAAAATACGCTACAGAATTCTGCGTTTGTCCGTATGAGCTTTCTCTGACATACTCTGAGCTTTGCGACGTTATTATATGTGATTTTAATTATCTTTTCGATCCGCAAGTATATATTAGAAGATTTTTCTCTGAGCGTGGAAATTTCGCCTTTCTCATAGACGAGGCGCATAACCTCGGAGAGCGCGCCAGAGAGATGTACAGCGCTGAAATTTCTCTTTCCGAGCTTAGTTCGGTTGAATTGCTTTCCGATTTATCGCCGCTTAAGCGGGCAGCAAACGAGGCTGCGGAAGCATTCAAAAATACGCTTTTACCACTGCTACGTGATGAATTACGCACGGATAAGGGCGGAATTTCGCACGGTGCGTACCACACGCGCGAGGTGCCGGGAATTTTATATACCGTTTTTGATAAGCTTTCGGGAATCGGCGAGGATGAGCTTTTTGCAAGCTTCGCAGCTCGCGATGATGAAAAGGACGCAAGAATAACCTATATACGTGACTATTTATTCAAAGTAAACAAGTTTCGCGCGGCACTTGAAAGATTTGACGACTCATTTGAATTTTTCGTATTTCTCGACGGTGACGAGCTTCGCGCAAAGCTGTTTTGTCTTGATACGGGTAGGGTCATACGTTCCCGTCTTGAGCTTGGACGAAGCGCAGTTCTCTTTTCGGGAACGCTCTCCCCTATAGAGTATTACCGTTCAGTGCTAGGGGGCGACAGAGCTTCAAACGTGCTTGCACTCGATTCCCCCTTCGCCAAAGAGCAACTTTCAGTAACGGTTATGAATACCATAACGACGCGTTTTTCCGAGCGCGACGATTCGCTTGCCGCAGTTTGCCGGATCATTGCCGCAACGCTTTCGTCAAGGCGAGGTCATTATATGATTTTTTCCCCCTCGTTTCTATACTCAAAGAAGCTTTACGAGGCTTTCAAAAAAAAATATCCTAAAATCAACGTAATTTTGCAGACTCCCGATATGACAGCCAAGGAAAAACAAAATTTTCTTCTCGAATTTGAAAAGGCGGACGGCGCGTATCTTGCGGCATTTTGCGTTATGGGCGGCATTTATTCGGAAGGTATCGACCTCGCCGGAGACAAACTGATAGGCGCAATTATAGTCGGAATAGGTATGCCAGCCCTATCGTTTGAGCGCGAGGCTATCGCCGCATATTACCAGGAAAAGCTTGAGTCGGGAAACGAGTACGCCTACCTATACCCCGGTATGAACAGAGTTCTGCAAGCCGCAGGACGTGTTATAAGAACCGAGGATGACAGAGGCGTTATAGTTCTCATCGACGACCGCTTCAACGATCCGCTATATAAAAAAATAATGCCGTCTCTCTGGTCGGGTATGCAGTTCTTATCAGACGCGCACGAGTTGAAGGACAGACTTGTCGAGTTCTGGCGCGATATAGACAGCGAGGTTTAAGGTTGAAATATTTTAATGGTAACTTGTCACACAAGTCGCCGTTACACTCCAAAAGCATATATGGAAGTGTTGTTATTAATAGTTTGGTTTTTAGTAAAAACGCAAGCCTTGAAACTACAAAGTCTTAACTTAATAGAAAATACCGAGGTGCTGCACAAAACAACATCTCGGTATTTTATTCTCTGATATATTAAATAGTCTTAGTGGTACGCAGTAAGCTTTATAATCAAGTCGAGGTCATCGGGCTGAATCTTTGACTCGTGCGCTGCCTTATTTCTGACAACTGCTCCGCATTTTTCGCATCTGTGAGTGATAATATATCCACGTTTCGAATCCGGCTCAGCGCCCGTGGGACGAAGTATTCCGCCGCAGGAATTAGCTCTGTCTCCGGGATTTATATCCACGTGGAGCGAGCATAAGCAAAACGGACAATGATTTCTCGAAGTGTACCCAAGCGGAAGCACCTCTTTGCCGCAGTTTTTACATATAAATCCGTTATCGTTTTTTGAAAATCTTTTACTTTCCATATTTTATCACCTAGCGTATTAAATTTGAAAATTCGGGCAGGATATAGGTAAAAACTTTTATCCGAGCCTGCAAAAACGAGTGTTAGTTACCTCTGATTCAACGCCGGATAAACGGAGGACATAATGAAAAGAATTCTCGGAATCGGCGCAGTCATAATAATTTGCATGGCACTCGGATTAAGTCTTACAAGGGAGCTTGAGGGAATAGGAAGTCTTATAATCAAATAAATCCGTCGCAACTTGAGGGATTCGTGTTTATTTTTTGCATACCATAAATTCGTTTTATTCAACTTACAGACTATTTCGGCTCTTGGTACAGTTACACGTTATTTTCCAACGCAGAATTTAGCAAAAATATCAGCGACTATTTCCTCACTCACTGACCTTCCGTCAAGCTCGGATATAGCTCCGAGGGCTAGTTCAACGTCAGAGCTCACAGCATCCTCGGGAAGTCCACACTTAATTGCATCTGATGCGGTAGAAAGAAACTCGGCAGCCCTTACGAGCGCAGCGTGCTGACGTGCCGAAGAGACAACTGCATCCTCACCTATTGTTATCTTTTCATCACAGAAAAGCGAATTTACGGTTTCGGTAAGCAAAGAAAGCGCTTCATTCTTCCTTTCTTTTGCCGAAATCCCGATTATTTTTTCAAAGTTGCATCTCGCAAGTTTTTCTCTATAATTGCTCATAGCTATGCTATTTTGAGAGGTTTTATTTGCATTTTCATCATTTTTTGTTAATATCGCAATTTTAACAGCAGAGCTTTCTTTGATAGCATCAAGTATTTTTTCGTCTTCTTTTCCAAAACCAGACGTATCAAAAAGCGCAAGTATAAGCTCTGCCGACTCTATTTTTTCCATAGAGCGAGAGATGCCTATTGCCTCAACCGTGTCAACCTCTCCATCTCTGATGCCTGCTGTATCGTAAAGCTTAAGAAGCACGCTTCCGAGTGGTATATTTTTTTCAAGCACGTCTCTTGTCGTTCCCGGAATATCGGTAACTATAGCGGCATTTTCTCCGACGATGAGGTTATAGAGTGTACTTTTTCCGACGTTTGGTTTTCCGCAGATAACCGTGGGCACTCCGAGGGTAACTGCCCTGCCCGTTTTATAAGTCGCATTAAGCCTTTCTACCTCGCATTTTACAGATTCTATAGAAGAAAGAATCTCATCTTTAGTCATTTCACCGAGGTCCTCGTCAGGATAGTCTATTCTTGCAAACACCGAGCTCAGTATGGAAACTATTTCAGACCTTATCTTCTCGGTAGCATTTTTAAGTCTTGTTCTCGATTTTTCGCGAGAGAGCATAATCTGCGCGTGGCTTTCCGCTTCAAGAAGCATACTTATCGCCTCTGTTTCGGTAAGACCGAGCTTGCCGTTAACAAATGCTCTTCTTGTAAATTCACCTCGCTCGGCAGGAATAGCTCCCGCAATAAAGGCAGACTCCAAGACAGACTGCGTTACAAGAACACCTCCGTGGCAGGAAATTTCTATTATATCCTCTCCCGTGTATGAATTCGGCGCAGCAAAATATGTTAAGAGTCCGTCATCAATCTGTTCCCCCGAATAGAGAATATCTCCGTAAATCTGCATACGCGGAATTATAGAATCAAGGATTTTATTACCTCGCGGGCGAAAAATCTTTTTTGCAATTTCAAGAGCTTCATCACCCGATATTCTTATAACCGCAACCCCACCCTTGCCGGGTGGGGTTGAAATTGCTGCAATAGTTTTTCCTGCAAGCATATTATTTTTCGTCATCATCATCGTCAACAGAATAATCTTCTGCAGGATGAGTAGCCTCTAAAACAACAGTTTCACTATCTGTTTCCTCGTCAGAAGTAACGGAAGGCTCAACTGCCTCAACGCTTTCGGTTACGTCGTCAGCGTCGGGAGCAAACTCGGTTTTAAGAGGTGTTACGATTTCTTCGTCCTCAAAGATGCCCTGAGGCTTCTTATCCGTAAGGAAAATAACTATCTTTCTATTGCTGTCAGAGCCTACCGAGTTAGTAGAAACGCCTTCGATACCCTGAATTTCGGAGTGAATAATTCTTCTCTCGTAAGGAGTCATAGGCTCTAGCATAACGCTTCTTCTGTTACGAAGAGCCTTTGTCGCCATACGACGTGCCAGTGCTCTGAGAGTTTCTTCTCTCTTAGCTCTGTAGCCCTCGATATCAAGGGTAACGCGGCTCTTATCACGCTCGCCCCTGATATTTTTTCTTGCAGATGCGAGATTTGCAAGATACTGGAGCGCATCAAGCGTATCTCCGTGATGTCCGATAAGAGTAGCTGCATCATCGCCAACGATTGTAATTCTTCTGGTTCCGTCCTCGCAAGCATAAAGCTCAGCCTCTGCGTTGAGTCCAATATCTGCAATAACGGTCTTTACGAAATCGTAAGACATATCCTCGCCCTCGGAAACCTCACGGCGCTCCATTTTAAGCTCGGGCTCGGGAATTACGGTAGACTTAACCGCGTCTTCCTTAACTTCCTTCTTCCTTAGATCGTGCCTTCTGTGGTTGTTATTACGCTTTTTGTTCTGATGAGACTTGTGAGCGTCTTTATTATCTGCGCTCTTTGCTCCTTCCGCGTTTTCTTTGTTCTCTTTGCTTTCCTTATTATCTCTTTGACGAGCGGGACGCTCCTTTTTGGGCTTAGGCTCGTGAACGTCAGGAATCTCAATAGTTGCCTTTACCTTTGCGGGCTTAGCCATAAATCCAAGAAATCCGCGACTTCCAAGATCAAGAATCTCAAAATTAACGTCATCAAGAGGACCTGCACCGAGTGCAGCTCTTGCATTCTCTTTTGCTACGGTAATATCTTTACCTGTTGCAATTATTTCTTTTAACATTGTATTTCCTCACTTCGTGTTAGTCTTTTATTTCGGGTCTGTCAGAGCTGCTGGGCTGATCGTTTCTCTTCTTCTCGTTCGATTTAACCTCGGGAAGCTCCTCGTAATCATCTTCATCTATATAATGAAGCGATTTATACTTGGGCTGAGTCTTCATAATAGCGTTCTGCTCTTTCGCTGCCTTCTTAGCTTCCTTCTGCATAGCCTTAAGCTCTTCCTCGGTATATCTCGGAATGGGCATAAGCTTTGCGAGAATAATCATCTGAATAATACCAATTATAGATTGATATATCCAGTAAAGTCCCATCATCGCAGAGAAGGAGAACGTAAGCCAAATGGTCATTGCGGGGAACATAAGGTCCATCATTCGCATAGACATCTGAGTCTGCTGATCTGCAGTTGCCATCTGAGGATTGCCGTTTATCTTACGGGAAAGGAACATAGTGAACCACTGGAATCCTGCCGCAAGAATAGGAATAAGAACAAGCCAGCTTGCAATTTTAGGCGTATCTGCAAGGTTAAGTCCCCAGAGATTGAAATTGGGAAGCTTTGCAAGTATATCGCTTACCGTCATATCAACGCCTTCAGCTTCCTGCAAAGCAATCGTAAGGTTCGTCGAAACCTCGTTGTTCATATTAGCAAGCTTACCTGCAAGACTTATCTGGTCAAGTTTTCCGTCGGGATTGAGAATAGTGTTTATAACACTTATTACGTTTTCCGGAATCTTGGCAAGATAGGAGAGGGGATTTCTAATAACATTGTAAAGTAAGATAATTATGGGCATTTGAAGAAGCATAGGTAGACATCCCGAGAGAGGACTGTAGCCTTCTTTTCTCTGAAGCTCCATAATTTCTTCCTGTTGTTTGCGCATTGTGATTTGGTCGGTTCTTCCCTTATACTTGGCACGGATAGCTTCTATTTTCGGTGTAAGCTTTGCCATGGCAATCTGATTTTTCTGTTGCTTGATTGAGAAAGGGAGAAATACGATTTTAAAAAGCAACGCATAGAGCAAAAGCGCAACCGCGTAGCTTCCGGTAATGCTCGAGAACCATGAGAGCATACTACCTAAGAGGTCATAAAGCCACTTAAACATTTAACTTCAACTTTCCTTTTCTGAATTATTTTCTTTTATCTCGGATTCTGAATTTTCTGCAACATTGCAGATACTGTCATCTCCTTTTATATTTCTGAAACCCTTTTCGGGAACAGGATCATATCCACCCTTACAAAACGGATTACATCTCAAAATACGCCATACCGTCAAAATAAAGCCGACGAAAAATCCTCTTTTTCTAAAGGCTTCAATAGCATACGAGGAGCAGGTGGGCGTAAATCTACAGCATCCCGGCTTTATGGGAGAGATGAATTTCTGGTAGAACTTTAAAAGTCCGATCATCAAATATTTCATTGTTGGTACATTCCGAGCTTCTTGAATGCTTCATCGAGATCGTGCTCGATATCATAGCTTTTTAATTTCGGCGCAGAGCTCCTTGCTGCAATAACTATGAGAAAGCCCTGTTTGAGCTTGCCGCCTTTTTCAATGGAGCGTATACCCTCTCTGATAATTCTACGGCATCGGCTTCTCGTAACTGCGCCGCCGATTTTAGTTGATACCGTTATTCCGTAACGGTTTTTAATTTGCCCTCTTATGTCGTTTTTCGCGAGCCTTTTCGCTGCGTAATCCGGTAGCACATATACTGCAAGAGCCGACGTCACTGCTCTTTTACCTTTTGCGTACGCTTTACCGAAAAGGTGATTTTCTGTTATAGCTCTGAATTTCATAAAATCTCCATAGCTCGTTTTTTTACGGTCTTCCGGTGCCAATGCCAATCTGAACCTAACAAACCGCACGCTTATTGGGTTTAGATTGGCATTGGCTTACCGCAGAACTTTTTTATTTCTGCAGTGATATAGAGCTAACTCTCTTATTTTTGCCGGAATTTCAGCTTCAAAACAAAAACCCCGATAAATGCACCCGAAGCGCTACTTATCGGAGGATTTGTATGTCACTTCTGATTTGTGACCGATTAATAGGTGAGACGTGCTCTACCCTTGGCGCGTCTTCTCTTAAGAACTTTTCTACCATTTGCTGTAGCCATTCTTTTTCTGAAACCGTGTTCTTTGTTTCTCTGTCTCTTCTTAGGCTGATATGTTCTCTTCATGAACTGCACCTCCTTGTTTAATTACTAACGTCCTTCTCGTACATTCGAACGACCATACGAAAGCAGAATACATTATATATTATTTTTTGTATTTTGTCAAGTGTTTTTTTTGCATTTTCATAAAACTTTAATTTTATAAGGTAATTACAGGTTACCGGCAAGCTGCCAGAAAGCAACTGCGCTTGCAGCAGCAACATTCAGCGAATCAACACCGTGATACATAGGTATTTTTACTGTATAATCACATTGGGCTATCGTCGAGCGAGACAATCCGTCTCCCTCGGTGCCAAGAATTATCGCTAACTTTTCTTTCTGTTTTAACACGGGGTCAGCGATGCTAATAGAATTATCAGACAAAGCCATAGCGCATGTCGTGAATCCGAGAGTACGTAAAATATCCATAGAAGGCCTAGGCCAATCGGTGTGAGAAGTGCCTATTCGTGTGAAAGGAATCTGAAAAACAGTGCCCATACTTACTCTGACAGCACGCCGTACAAGCGGGTCGCAGCAGGTTGGCGAGAGAAGCACAGCATCCAAACCGAGCGCCGCTGCAGATCTGAAAATCGCTCCAATATTCGTCGCGTCGCATACTCCCTCAAGGACAGCTATGCGCCTTGCGTTTTTGCATATATCCTCAACGCTTGGCAACGCAGGTCTTTTCATAGCGCACAATGCCCCCCGTGTTAATTCAAAGCCTGTATAATCCTTTAATACATCTCTTTCTGCTACGTAGATTGGTATATCTCCGGCAAGTGAAAATATTTTATCAAGAGAGCCTCCGAGCAGTCTTTTATCAGTGAGCATTGAAACAGGCTCACAGCCGGATTTTAAGGCAACCTCAATAACCGTCGGACTCTCGGCTATAAATATTCCTTTTTCGGGCTCAAGTTTATTTCTCAGCTCTGCTCCGGTAAGTCTTACGTATACGTCAAGCTCAGGCTCAGAAAAATCTTTTATTTCAATAATATTTGCCATACTGTTTCCTCGCAGTGTTTTTGTTAAAAACCGCTTTTCAAAGCGCAAAAAGTTCTTCCGTAAAACAGTTTAGCACAGTTTACAAAAAAAGTCCAGCAAAATTTGTTATATTTGACGCAGCTTAGAGACTTAGGTTATTGACTTTACTTTTTTTTTATGTTAAAATATATAATCAACAAAAATCTTACGTGAGGCACAAAGAATGAGAGATTTAAAAAACGACGTCGCAAGCGTACTTATCAGCGAAGAAAAGCTCGATGCTATGGTTACCAGAATCGCAAAGGAAATAGACCGTGACTATTCGGACGATGATAAAAAACTCGTTCTCGTATGTATTCTTAAAGGCTCGCTTGTATTTATGGGCGATTTGATGAAAAAGCTCACAGTACCGGTAGAGATAGACTGTATGAAAGTATCCTCCTACGGTGCAGGAACCGAGTCGACGGGTCAGATACACATCTCCCTTGACCTCATACGCCCTGATATAAGCAACTGCGATCTTCTCATAATCGAGGACATTATAGACAGCGGATATACCCTTTCTCACCTAACCAAATATCTTAAGCTCAAAGGTGCAAAGAGCGTTAAGACCTGCACGCTTCTTGATAAGCCGTCAAGGCGGAAGGTTGATTTCGTCCCCGATTACTGCGGAACGGAAATTCCCGATGAATTCGTTATCGGCTACGGTCTTGATTACGCTGAAATGTATCGCGCTCTCCCCTTCGTCGGAATTCTTAAGCCTGAGGTTTATACGAAGTGACCCGTGTTGGATTTTACACACTCGGCTGCAAGGTATCACAATACGAAACCGAGGCTATAGCCGAAAGATTTGAAGCTAAAGGATACGAGATTTGCGATTTTTCTCTACCCTGCCACATATACGTTATAAACACTTGCACCGTTACTGCGGAAGCGGATAGAAAATCACGGCAAATTATAAGGCGCGCAAAGCGTACCAACCCCGATTCGATAGTCCTCGTTTGCGGGTGCTACAGTCAACGCTCGGTAAATGAGGTTGCAATGCTTGATGAGGTTGATGCCGTTATAGGCTCTGCAGGCAAGATGAGCTTAACGGATATAGCAGAGAGACTTCTTATAAAGCGTGAAAAGATTGCATTGGTTACAGATATAGATAACGAGCCGTTCGAAAATATGAAAATCTCACGCGGCCCCCGTACCCGTGTATACGTGAAAATAGAAGACGGCTGTGAGTGCAGATGCACGTACTGCGCAATTCCCTCGGCAAGAGGACTTGTCAGATCAAAACCCGTAAATGACGTCATCGACGAGGTTGAATCACTCTCAAAAAGCGGTGTGAGAGAAATAGTTTTAACCGGTATCGAAACCGGCTCATACGGTCAGGATTTTGACATAAAGTACCGCCTATCCGACCTTCTCGTAACGCTCGATAAAAGAAGATCCGCAGAACAAATAAGACTTGGCTCTCTTGCGCCCGAGCTTATTGGAAAGGAATTTGTCGAAAAGGTTAAAGGCCTGTCAATCCTCGCTCCGCACTTTCATCTCTCCATACAAAGCGGATCCGACTCGGTATTAAGAGCTATGAAAAGGCGTTATAACAGAGTTATGGCACTTGAGAATATTGCAAGAATACGCAGCTCAATAAAGAATGCCACCTTCACTACAGATATTATGGTCGGTTTTCCCGGTGAAACGGATGAAGATTTTAACGACACCGTAAGCTTTGTACGTGAAGCTCGCTTTTTAGATGCGCACGTATTCGCATACTCAAAACGTAAAAATACACCCGCGGAGAAGTTTCCGAATCAAGTTCCCGAAAAAATAAAGCGCAAAAGGAGCGAGGAGCTTATACGGACGGTAAAAGAAGTAAGGCTCGAAGTTCTTTCGGAAATTGTTTCAAAAACCGAAGCTCTTTCGGTTATATTTGAGGAGCAAAGAGACGGTATGTGGTACGGTCACTCGTCAACCTTTGCAGAGGTTATGGCAAAGTCTGATACCAATCTTCACGGAGTTATGAAAAAGGTTATTCCAACCGAGCTTTGTGGAGATATAATAATAGGAAAAATCATTTAATTTGCGAATAATTATTTACAAATGGAGATATAAAAATGGAAAACAGCAAAAAAACAATGGACAAAATCGTAGCCCTTTGTAAGACAAGAGGATTTATTTTCCCCGGCTCAGAAATTTACGGCGGTCTTGCAAACTCCTGGGATTACGGACCTCTTGGCGTAGAGTTTAAGAATAACGTAAAGCGCGCTTGGTGGAAAAAGTTTGTTCAGGAGTCTCGCTATAACGTAGGTCTTGACAGCGCTATCATTATGAACCCTGAGGCTTGGGTAGCTTCGGGACACGTAGGTGGATTCTCTGATCCACTTATGGACTGCAAGGGCTGCAAGGCTCGTCACAGAGCCGACAAGCTTATTGAAGACTACGCATTCTCAAACGGCACAAACGATAATCCTGCCGGTTGGACGTTTGACGAAATGGCTCAGTACATCAAGGAAAAGGATATTGCTTGCCCTATATGCGGTAGCAAGGACTTTGCGGATATTAAAAAATTCAACCTTATGTTCAAGACATTTATTGGCGTTACCGAGGACTCGACGAATACTGTTTATCTTCGTCCTGAAACCGCACAAGGTATTTTCGTAAACTTCCCCTCTATCCAGAGATCCACCAGAAAGAAGCTCCCCTTCGGTGTTGCTCAGATCGGCAAATCCTTCCGTAACGAGATAACTCCCGGCAATTTCACTTTCAGAACCCGTGAATTTGAGCAGATGGAGCTTGAATTCTTCTGCAAACCCGGCACCGACCTCGAATGGTTTGCTTATTGGAAAGATTACTGCCACAAATTCCTTTTAAATCTCGGCATGCGTGAAGAAAACCTCAGACTCAGAGATCACGATCCCGACGAGCTTTGCTTCTACTCCAAGGCAACTACCGATTTCGAGTTTCTCTTCCCGTTCGGTTGGGGAGAACTTTGGGGCGTTGCTGACAGAACGGATTACGACCTCGGTCAGCACGAGGAGCATTCGGGCAAGGATATGAAGTACTTTGATCCCGAAACCAACGAGAAGTATATCCCTTACGTTATAGAGCCTTCTCTTGGCGCAGACAGAGTTGCGCTTGCATTCCTTGTTGACGCTTACGACGAAGAAACTCTCGGTGAAGGCGACGTAAGAGTTGTTCTTCATCTTCATCCGGCGCTTGCTCCCTACAAGGCAGCAATTCTTCCTCTTTCCAAGAAGCTCTCCGACAAGGCGCTCGAGGTATACGATTCTCTTGCTAAGCACTTTGCTGTTGACTTTGACGAAACCGGCTCTATCGGTAAGAGATATCGTCGCGAGGACGAGATAGGAACTCCCTTCTGCATTACAGTTGACTTTGAAACAGAAAACGATGGCTGCGTTACCGTTCGTGACAGAGATACTATGCAACAGGTAAGAATTCCCGTTTCTGAAGTTAAGTCGTACATTGAAGCAAGACTCGAATTCTGATTTTTATCACTATGAAAAATATAAATCGTATAGCATCATTTTCCGTCAATCACGACTATATCCTTCCCGGGATTTATATATCAAGAGTTGACGGCGATATAACCACGTTTGACTTAAGAACTAGAAGGCCAAACTGCGGGGACTATATGGATACTCTCACTATGCACTCCGTGGAGCATATGTTTGCCACCTACGTGCGAAACAGCGATATAGCAGACCGTGTTATATACTTTGGTCCTATGGGCTGCCAGACGGGATTTTATTTTCTCACAAGAGATGTAGATAAAGAGACTGTTTTCGATGTCGTTATTGAGACGCTTAAAAAAATTATCTCGCACGACGGAGAAATTTTCGGCAAGGTGCGTGAAGAATGCGGCAACTACTTGAATCTCGATATTGATGCCGCAAAGACGGAATGTAAGAGATATCTTGCAGACCTCGAAAGCAATCCAAACCGATTTGATTATCCCACAAAGTGAGGTTAAAATGACTGATAAGAATATTGATATAGGCATACTTGGTGCTATGGATTCAGAGGTTGAAGCTCTTATTTCAAAGCTCCAAGATAAAAAAGAAGAAAACGTTGGAAGCGTGAAATTCCACACGGGTATGCTCGAGGGAAAACGCGTTGCTGTCGCAAAGTGCGGCATAGGAAAGGTTTTTGCCGCATTAGCTGCGGAAGCTATGATAATTAATTATGCCCCCCGTCTTTTAGTTAATACAGGTGTAGGCGGTGCGCTTGCATCAGGCATTTCGGTATGTGACGTAGTCGTAGCGGAAAAGCTCGTTCAGCACGATATGGATACGTCCCCCTTGGGAGATCCAAAAGGTCTTATATCGGGAATCAACAGAATTTATTTCGAGGCCGATGAAAAAGCTATCGGACTTGTTTCCGATGCTTGCTTGGAACTAGGTATAAAATGCCACACAGGAATCATAGCCTCGGGTGACATATTTGTTTCAAAGAGTGAGCAAAAGCGTGCAATAAGAGACGAATTTTCAGCCTCGGTATGCGAAATGGAAGGTGCGGCAATCGCTCAGGTAGCGTATGTTAACAACACCCCGTGCTGCGTTATCCGCGCAATATCCGACTCTGCCGACGAGGGTAGTTCGATGGACTATATGGAGTTTCTACCCATCGCCGTAAAGAACAGCACGAAGATAACACTTGCACTTTGCAGCAAATATTAATCATTCCAAATCTTAATACTATAAAATGCATCATTGAAAATCAAAATAAAAAATGCGTAATGTCTTGAATCAAGCATTACGCATTTTTTATTTAATCAATGTAGCCTATCTATTATCCATAATATAGAATAACTCTTTTCTTTGTTACATATGTTATATGTTTAAAACTTTCTGCCGGCTATTCACTTTTGAAAATATAAAAAAATCGTTTACTGTATAATAAGTGACCAAATAAATATAATTTTAAAATGTTTATTTCATATCGCCCAATAATACTTTAATTTATTACGACAAATATTATTATAGCGGTAATAAGAGACAAGCTCGATATTATAGTAATAAGCAGCGACGTTCTATTGAAAGTAAGCCTGCCGACCTCGCCTTTTATAAGCTTTGCGCGTCTTAGCGCCATAACGATAGGCTTATAAAGAAGCATTATAATAGCGCTGTTCATAAGCGTTTTTGCGACGTTAAACGGCAAAATTACCGTCGGAAGCATCTCTATAATAACCTGCCTTGGATATCCAAAGTAGAACGGAGTTACAAGAACATTAAGGGCAAGCATAACAGCTATGGTAGCAAAAACTGCGGAAAACAGTCCTATAAGCGCAGAATTTATATTACGCTTTCTGCTATATATAAACGATGCCACGAGGGCAAAGGTAGTTGACGAAGCGATATTCATTACAAGACCGTACCAACCTGTTTCGCTGAAGAAAAATTCAATTCCCGCAACTATCACGGTTATTGTAACTGACGCAATAGGTCCATATATAAAGGAAGCTATGGTTATTATAGCGTCCTTAAAATCCAAGGATAGAAATCCTGCGATTTTTATCCAACGAGTAGCCATCGTTACTACGAATGCCAAAGCGGCAAATATAGCCATACCCGTTATTTTTTTAGTACTGAAATAGGTATTCTTTTTTTTCATATCTTCTCCTCATTCTTTGGAAAACAAAAAAGCTCAAAGCCATAGTATGACCTTGAGGAGAATTATATTACCGACACATACAAAGTGCCGCGTAAAACAAAATTCTTTTATCATCCGGACTATACCGTCGGTAAAGGAATTTCACCTTTTCGGGAGATAAAGCCTCGAGCATTTTATCTCTTGGCAGACTATACTGCCGGTATGGAATTGCACCACTCCCCAAAGAATTTTTATTTTATTAATTTAGTTTAGAGGATTATAAAATCTATCAAAAAATGAAGACATTTGCAAATAACAGCTTACATTTTTCGCTTTTTCATTAAAAGACGGTATAATTAAATACAGGAGATGCCACAAACAGCGTCTGCAACATCTCCTGAACTTTATAACTTAGTTAAAGCGTATTTACTTAAAACTTAAGCAAGGATATCGCCAACAACGCCCGAACCAACAGTTCTACCACCCTCACGGATAGCGAATCTAAGCCCCTTCTCGCAAGCGATAGGAGTGATGAGTTCAACGTTCATGTTAACGTTATCGCCGGGACGGCACATTTCAACGTCCTCGGGAAGATTGATGATACCGGTAACGTCGGTAGTTCTGAAGTAGAACTGAGGTCTGTAACCGGAGAAGAAGGGCTTAGAACGGCCGCCTTCCTTTTCGGTAAGAACGTAAACCTGACCAACGAACTTGGTGTGAGGCTGAACAGATCCGGACTTGCAAAGAACCTGACCTCTTTCGATCTCGTTCTTCTGAACACCACGAAGAAGAAGACCAACGTTATCACCAGCTTCTGCCATGTCCATCATCTTGTGGAACATTTCGATACCGGTTACAACAGTAGAGCTATTCTCTTCCTTAAGACCAACAATCTCAACAACGTCTGCCATCTTGATAGTACCTCTCTCAACTCTACCGGTAGCAACAGTACCACGGCCGGAGATGGAGAATACGTCCTCTACGGGCATAAGGAAGGGAAGGTCAGCCTTTCTGTCGGGAGTAGGAATGTAGTTATCAACTGCATCCATAAGCTCCTTGATGCAAGCGAACTCGGGTGCATCGAGACCGTTGCTGGAGGTAAGAGCCTC